>JAFZPP010000014.1 GCA_017550285.1 Oscillospiraceae bacterium | reverse complement strand
GGTGATGTTATTCTCATTCACGCCGATCGGAACGATTCCGATCCCTCCGCTTTCCATCACGCTGAACGTCATTCCGATTGCAGTTGCGGCGATTGCCCTCGGACCGACAGGCGGTCTCGTCATAGGAGCAATATTCGGTCTGCTGAGCTTTTTGCAGTGCTTCGGCATCGGCGTGCTGAGCCCTATGGGTGCAACGCTTGCCGGAATCAATCCGGTTCTGGCGTTTATTCAGCGGTTTGTGCCGCGTGCAATGGACGGTTTCCTTGTCGGACTGATTCACAATGCGCTCACAAAAAAAATCGGCGGCTCCGGAGCCAGCTTTGTGACCGGCTTCTGCACGGCGCTGTTCAACACGATCCTGTTTATGGGCGCATTGGTGCTGCTCTTCGGCAATACCGATTATGTCAGGGGACTGTTTGAAGCGAAGGGTCAGCAGCAGACCTTTATCGGAACAATCGTATTCATCTGCATGTTCGTCGGCATCAATGCTGTCTGTGAACTGGTTGTCTGCACGATTGTCTCCGGCGGTATCGGTACGGCGCTCTATCAGTCGCATATTCTGCCACTGAAAAAAACTGAATCCTGACCGGAGCGTGAAGCTATGATTCTGGCTGTCGATATCGGCAATACAAATATCGTTGTGAGCGGCTTCTCCGGCGAGAAAATCCTCTTTACGGAGCGCATCTCGACGGAGCATCTTTCCACAGATCTCGAATACACTGTGCTGATCCGCACGGTGCTTGACTTAAATCACATGAAGTATGCGGATTTTGACGGCTGCATCATTTCGTCGGTCGTGCCGCCTGTCACGCAGACGGTACGTGAATCCGTCCTGCGGACAATCGGCAGAGAGCCTGTGATCGTCGGTGCCGGTGTGAAAACCGGACTGAAAATTCAGGTTGACAATCCGGCGGCGCTGGGCAGTGACCGCGTGGCGGATGCGGTCGCGGCATCGCATGCATATCCGCTGCCTGTCATTACCGTGGATATGGGAACGGCGACAACGCTCTCCGTTGTCGATGAAACCGGAACTTTCCGCGGCGGCATGATTATTCCGGGTGTGCGCGTGGCACTCGATTCACTTTCGAACAGAGCTTCGCAGCTTCCCGTAATCAGTCTCCAGCCGCCGAAAACAGTCATCGGCAAGAATACCGTAGACTGCATGAAAAGCGGCATCATCTACAGCACGGCTGCCGCGATTGACGGCGTAACAGCCCGCATGGAGGAAGAGCTCGGGCGCCTCTGCACCGTGGTTGCCACGGGCGGCAACGCGCCTGCGATTATCCCGTACTGCAAGCGGAAGATCATTCATGATCCGATGCTGCTGCTCAAGGGACTGATCCTGATTTATGAAAAAAACCGGTAACAATACAGTAAACAGGCGCCCTGTGCACATTCACATGCACGGGGCGCTTTCATTTTTTTCAGAAACGGAAAATGTGAATTATGAAATCGTCAGCATTTCAAAATCGGATAATCCTTAATTTTCCTTTTATTTTCCGCATGACGCATGGACATTCTGCACATGATATGTTATACTGTATCATAGAAAACAACGGAAATCGGAGGAAAACAGAATGGAAAACATCAAAATCATTGCCGGATTTCTGTCAGCAGCACTGTTCTGCGGCATGTTCTCCGTACTTCCCGCATCTGCGGAAGCCGCTGCGGAATATACTGCATCCGCACAGATGGTTGCTTCCAGCGGCTACAATACAAATGTCATGCGCGACGGAAAAGAAGGCACCGTTTACACGTTTGCGCCGGGCGGTACGCTGACAATCACTGCATCCGGTCCGATTGCCGGTGTATCGGTCAAATTTGATAAGAAGCCCGCGCTCTGGCATGTTTCCGCCGGTGAGACGCAGCTCGACTGCGGACAGCATGCGTTTCTGCATGATTACGCGGATATCGCATCACTCGGCGCATCGCAGATTGTTCTGACCTTTGATGCCTATGTGTCCGTCAGCGAAATCCGTATCTTCGGCGCGGGCGATCTGCCTGCTGATGTGCAGGTCTGGGAGCCGGAATACGAAAAGGCAGATATTGCACTCTTTTCGACGCATAATGATGACGAGCATCTTTTTTTCCTCGGTCTGATTCCCGATGCAATCGCGCGCGGCAAAAAGATGCAGGTCGTCTATTTCTGTCATCACAACGGCGAGCCTGTCCGTCTGCACGAAACGCTGAATGCGCTCTGGGAGGTTGGTCTGCGGCATTATCCGGCGATGGGCAGATTCCCCGATCAGTATTCCGAGAATCTGCAATGGGCAAAGAACAATTTTACGAATGCAGGCATATCCTATGACAGTGTTGTGGCATATCAGGTCGAGATGCTGCGCCGCTTCAAGCCGGATGTTGTTGTCGGGCATGATGTCAACGGCGAATACGGTCATGGGCAGCACCGCTACAATACCGAAACGCTGCGGAAGGCGCTGGAAATCTCCGCCGATGCCGCGCAGTATCCGCAGAGTGCCGCGCTCTACGGCACATGGAATGTACCGAAGACCTATCTGCATCTCTGGGCGCAGAATCCGCTTACGATGCACTATGACACGCCGCTCGAATACTTCGGCGGCAGAACGGCATATGAGGTCAGCAAGGCAGGCTATGCAAAGCACAATTCCCAGCAGTATACGTGGTTTACGGGCTGGCTCAAGGGCGGAGGCTATACAAAAGCCTCGCAGATCACGACCTACAGTCCGCTGAAATACGGGCTCTACCGCTCGACGGTCGGTTTAGATACCGGCATTAACGATATGTTCGAGCATATCGTGACGGAATATATCAAGGGTGATCCGGACGGCGACGGCGCAGTGACGGTCGCGGACGCGCAGCTTGTACTGGAGGCTGCCGTGCATCTGACCGCCGGACTGGAGAGCGGTCTGACCGATGCGCAGACCGACGCTGCGGATACTGACTGTGACGGTGCGCTGACGGTTGCCGATGCGCAGCTGATTCTTGCATATTATACCGTCAATACAGTCTCCGAAGCTGCCGCCGACTGGTCAGAGATCGTGTTCTGATATGCAGCAAAAAATGCGGCATATCCTTCGGATTTTGCTTTTTCGCTTGACTTTTCAGGGGATTTATGATAGAATATAGGAGAATGCAGTAATTTGATGACAAGGCATCTCAATTATGTCAGATAATACTGAAATATCACTACAGCAAAGAAAGGAAGAATTTTTTGTATGTGTGGAATTGTCGGATTTACAGGCAACAGACAGGCGGCGCCGGTTCTGCTGGACGGTCTGTCGAAGCTCGAATACCGCGGCTATGACTCTGCCGGCATCGCCGTCCGTGACGGTGACAAGGAAACGGAGATCATCAAGGAAAAGGGCAAGCTCAAGGTCCTTGCGGAGATGACCGATCACGGCAGGGCGGTCAAAGGTACCTGCGGCATCGGACATACGCGCTGGGCAACCCACGGCGAACCCTCTGCCGTGAATGCGCATCCCCACGCAAGCGATGACGGCAACGTCATTGCCGTGCATAACGGTATTATCGAGAATTTCCAGGAGCAGCGCGAAAAGCTCATCAAGAAGGGCTATTCGTTCAAGTCGCAGACCGATACTGAGGTCGCGGTCAAGATGATCGACTACTACTACAAAAAGTATTCGCAGCAGCCGATCGAGGCGATTGCCCGTTCGATGGTCCGTATCCGCGGTTCCTATGCGCTCTGCGTCATGTTCAAGGATTATCCGGGCGAAATCTACTGCGCACGCAAGGACAGCCCGATGATCATCGGCATCGCTGACGGCGAGACCTATGTCGCATCCGACGTTCCGGCAATCCTCAAGTATACCCGCAATGTTTACTACATCGGCAATATGGAAATCTGCAAGCTCGAAAAGGGCGCTGCAACCTTCTTCAACATCGACAGCGAAGTCATTGAGAAGCCGCTGACCGAGATCAAGTGGGATGCGGAATCCGCTGAAAAGGGCGGCTATGAGCACTTCATGCTGAAGGAAATCCACGAGCAGCCGAAGGTTATCCGCGATACGATCAATTCCGTTGTCGCGGACGGCGTGGTGCATTTTGACAGCGTCAGCCTGACCGATGAGGAAATGCAGGAGATCGAGCAGGTCTATATCGTTGCCTGCGGCTCTGCATATCATGTCGGCATGGCGGTGCAGTATGTGATCGAGAATCTCACGAGCCTTCAGGTCCGCGTGGAGCTCGCATCCGAATTCCGCTACAGAAAAATGACGCTCAACAAGAAGAGCATTGTCATTGTCATTAGCCAGTCCGGCGAGACCGCCGATACGCTGGCAGCACTCCGCGAGGCGAAGAATCAGGGCATCAAGACGCTCGGCATCGTGAATGTTGTCGGTTCTTCGATTGCGCGCGAGGCGGATAATGTTTTCTATACGCTCGCAGGTCCGGAGATTTCCGTTGCAACGACCAAGGCATACAGCACGCAGCTCGTTGCAGGCTATCTGCTTGCACTCCAGTTTGCGAAGGCGCGCAATGAGATCACCGAGGAGCGCTATGAGGCACTGCTGAAAGAAATCTATTCGATTCCGGATAAGGTCGAGAAGATTCTCGAGGATACCGAGCGTTTGCAGTGGTATTCCGCAAAGCTGATCAATGTCGGCGATGCGTTCTTCATCGGCAGAGGCATTGACTATGCAATCGGCATGGAGGGCAGCCTGAAGCTCAAGGAGATCAGCTATATCCACTCCGAGGCATATGCTGCCGGCGAGCTCAAGCACGGTCCGATCAGCCTGATCGAAAAGGGCACAATCGTCATCAGCATTGTGACGCAGGATGCGCTGACCGAAAAGACCGTCAGCAATATGGTCGAGGTCAAGAGCCGCGGTGCAAAGCTCATGGCAGTCACAACCGCAGGCAATTATTTCCTCGAGGATACGGCAGAATTCATCTGCTATGTCCCGAAGATCGAGCCGCTGTTTGCAGGCAGCCTGAGCGTCATTCCGCTCCAGCTCCTGAGCTATTATGTTTCAATCGGCAAGGGCTTCGATGTCGATAAGCCGCGTAATCTCGCAAAATCCGTCACAGTTGAATAATCGAAAATGAAAACCGCGGAATCATTGCATTTGCTTTGATTCCGCGGTTTTGTTTCATGATTTCGCATCGCTTTCGAGCATGCGCCTGAGCAATGTGAGATCGGCTGCATTCAGGATTCCGTCGCCGTTGCAGTCAGCAGCCAAAGGATATTTCACGGTATCCGATTTTGTCAGCAGATAATCCAGCAGTTCGGAAAGATCATCGCGCGTGAGGTTGCCATCGCCGTCCGCATCGCCGCGCAGCAGACTGTCATACACCGGTGATATGCTGCAAATATCAACCGTCCGCTCCGCACCGCTTTTTTTCGTGATCCGCACGCTGTAGGTTCCGGCGGAATCCGTATCCGCGCTTTCGATCCGGTAATGATCCTCTGTTGCATTTACGATCGGCGCGCCGCTGTGATACCACTGGTATGATGCATCCTTTGCATCGGTCAGCACGCGCATGACGTATGACTGCTCCTTCATCAGCGGAACTGTCTGCAAGGTGTTGTAAACCGTGATGCTGTCTTGCAGCGTGAACGGTTCCTTTGCGGTGACATCGGAGCACACCTTCCAGTCATTTGCGCTGTCCTGCAAGGCATAGCGCACATCGCTGATTGTGACGCCGGCGCCGAGTCCCATGACATCGCCGAACGGAATCTGAAACTCAATGATGCTGCCGCTGTGCTTTTGCAGGACGCCGACCGGTTCGCCGTGATCGAAATAAATGAAGCCGTTGCTTGCAAAATAAATCCAGTAGCTTTCGCCGTTCGTCTGATTTTTCAGGTGCAGATTATGCACCTCGGCTTCCGCGCCGGTATCGTATTTTGCGGTGACATAAAGATTCTCGGCATCCTGATGCAGCCAGATTGCCGCATTCTCATGCTCCGCAGCAGGCTCACCCTGTTCGCCGTCATATGAGCGTGCACCGTCTACAATCTGCAAGCCGCTGAGTGTATAGAGTATCCCGTCGCTGCTGTCGGGGCTTGTTGCCTGAATGCTGTCCTCCGAGGGCTTGACCTGCACGGTGCCGATGAAATTTGCGCCGAGCGCGGGCTGCCAGATATCGGGATTTGCAAAGCGCACCGACCGCAGATGACATTGGTCAACCGTATTCTCGCCGACCGACAGCTTGAGATAGACATTCCACTTGTCGGGGTCGATTCCGCCCGGCAGCTTCACGGAAATCTGCTCTCGGACGGTTTCGCGGGAGTGCCAGTTCCGCGAATCGAGCGTGAGCGGGATACGGATAAATTTACAGTCTTTTTCAAGCAGGAGCTCGGCTTTCTGCTGCCGCACGGGATTTGCAAAGCCGGTGTTTTCAACCGAGAATCTGATCTGCAAATTCCCGCCCTGCTCCGTTTCCTTCGAGAGCTTTGCATCGCGCAGCACGAAGCGGTAGCCGAGGTGATCGCGCATGAATTTATAGACGGTCTGCCCGTAATATGCTGAATTGTCCGCATCCGGCACATCGTATTCCTTCCCGAAGGTATAATCGTTATAGAGACCGAAGATATTGGAATTGATGTAGCTGAGATGCGTCAGATACATTTCTGGGATTGCGTTCTGCGGCAGATAGGTCTCATATTTCTGCGCAAATTCGAGATTACCGGAGAATTCGCCGCCGAAATAGCTGCGGACGGTCTGTCTGCCGAGCCATGCGGTTTCGGCAGCGCGGTCGGAGTAGGTGCCGAGGTCGCTGTCCGAGCCCATATAGCCGTCATCATAGAGTCCGACGCGCGCGGCACGGCTGTCCGGCTCGGATTCCCAGTCCGCGAGCGCCTTCTGCTCGATGCCTGCCCATTTTGCGAAGATATTGGGCGTCCGGACGGTCACGGGGATCGGGTCGGGGACGATATCGAGCATGAGATCGAGCAGCTCCGCCTTCTGTTCAAGCGAGCAGTATTTGCCGCCCCATTGTTCCCCGTAGCAGCCGACAAAGCCGCTCTCGACAAACATCAGGATATCCTGATATTCTTCGAGCAGAACGCTTTCGCCGATCTGCCGGATATGCGTTTTGAGCATATCGAAGGTCGCAGGCTCGGGATTCTGTGTGCCGTCATCGTCATAGCGGAAGCGCAGTGCGATGGTACTGCCGTTTCTCCGGCAGTTTTCAAAGGTCTCGCGCAGCGCGGAAAAGAAGGTTTCATCGAGCGGATAATCTTTGCCGGGCGTATAGCTTCCGTCTTCGTTTTTTGTGCCGTTCTCGCCGGATGAGAATGCGCCGATATCAATGAACATCAGCACGAGGCTCCCGACCGGATTGCGCGGCGTGGTTTTGCCGGGCGCGCAGCGGTACCAGAGCGTCGTTGTATAGCCCATGCCGGGATTGAGCAGCGTCTCCGTTGATTCGGTATAGGAAATACCGGAATCTGCAAGCGCATCCGCCGCGGAGACAGGCAGTGCCGGTGCAGCGGAAATCCCGAGTACACAGGCGCAGAGTGCGGCTGCCGCCTTACGGGAAAACAGATGCTTCATATCAGAACCTCCCTTGTGTGCCGGATTTGCAGCAGAATCCTGAATCCGATGCTGCTGCTTTGATTTTATTATAGCATGCGGCGTTTGTGCTGTCAAGAAAAATCAGTCCGGAATCTCTGCTCATTCATTGACTTTTCGGGCGGTTTGTGGTATGATATAGAGTAGGTTTATTGTATCACGGAAAAGAGGCTTGGAGATGCAGATTTGCATACAGAAATGCATGGCGGTGCTTGCCGCTGCCATATTTGCCGGTGCCGCATGTTCAGGCTGCGGCACATCGGAACAGCAGAATACGGGAGCGGGTCTCCGCGATACGCTCGTGACGCGCTCCTTAGTCAGTACGGGCAATACGAAGCGTCTCAGCCGCGTATTTGAAAAGGCGGCTGCCGGTGAGGATATCACGATTGCCTATGTCGGCGGTTCGATTACGGAAGGCTATGAGGCAGGCGTGCGTTCGCCGGAATGCTATGCGTCGCTGACTTCATCGGAGTTCCAGACGAATTACTGCGCGGGCGGTACGGTCATCTGCCAGAACGACGGCTTCGGCGGTACGCCCTCGGTGATCGGCTGTCTGCGGGCGGAGAGCGTCGTGCTTCCGTCGCAGCCGGATATCATTTTCATTGAATACGCCGTCAATGACGGAATGGATACGGTCTATCAGACCGCATATGAAAGCCTTGTGCGCACCTGTCTGGAAGCGCCGAATGAACCGGCTGTCATTCTGCTGTTCACCTATATGGAGACCGGACACACCTGTCAGGAACAGCAGCAGGCAATCGGCGAATATTATGATCTCGGCATGATTTCGGTGCGTGATGCGATTGCGCCGGAGCTGGAATCGGGCAATATGCCGTGGAGCGATTACGGCTCGGATGATGTTCACCCGTCCGTGGAAGGGCATCGGCTGCTTGCGGATATGACCGCGCATTATTTTGCCGAGGCGAAGCAGAAAAAGCCGGAGAAATCCTATGCGCTGCCGGAGGAGCCGCTGCATACGGGCTTGTATCAGCACGGAAAGATCTGTGATGCATCAAATACGCTGTATCAGATCGGCTCATGGGAGGTCGGCTCGCATAACAATGTCTTTCAGGCTGGCTTCTGCTATCAGAAGAACGGCGAAAATGCGCCGCTTGTCATGAATGTCAAGGGCAGGTCGCTGTTCATCGTATACAAAAAATACAATGATCCTGCATGGGGGCTTGCGGGCGTCTATGTCAACGGCGAACTGGCAGGTGTCGTCTGTGCGAATGCGCCGGGAAGCTGGGGCGGTCCTGCGGTTGACCTGATCGAGACCTATGACAGTGTGCAGGATCTGCATGTGGAGATTAAAATGCTGGAGGATCAGACGGACAAGTCGTTTGAGGTGCTGGCGGTCGGAGTCTGCGAATGAGGAACGACAGCCGGAATCTGAGCAGCCGTGTCGCACTGGGCGGCATTGTCGCGGCGCTGTGTATTGTAATCATGTTTCTGACAGGCGTGCTGCCT
The DNA here is from genome assembly GCA_017550285.1 of Oscillospiraceae bacterium. Taxonomy (GTDB): domain Bacteria; phylum Bacillota; class Clostridia; order Oscillospirales; family Ruminococcaceae; genus Firm-04. Next base: position 26,230 of record JAFZPP010000014.1, on the reverse strand, counting down.
GCGCTGTATATCGCGGCGCCTATGGCGGCAGGACTGCTGATGATTATACTGGTCGAGGAGGTTTCCGTCGGCTGGGCGTGGCTGACATATCTTGCAGTCAGCCTGCTGGCACTGATCGTGACCTTTGACAAGGAAGCCGCGCTGATGTTCATTCTGTTCTTCGGGTATTATCCGATGCTGCGGCTGTATCTCGAAAAAATCAAATCCAGACCGCTGAAAACGGTCTGCAAATATGCGGTATTCAATCTGTTTCTGCTGCTTGATTATCTGGCGACGGTCTATGTACTCGGGCTGCCGACCTTTGAGGATACCGGACCTGTGATGTTTGTGATTCTGTTCCTTGCGTTTAATCTGGTGTTTTATTTTTACGATAAGGTACTCTCGCGCATGGACTGGTTCTATCATCAGATATTTGTGAAAAAGGTACTCGGAAAGCGGAGAATCTGACAGAGGGAAGTTTTTATGGCATTTATCAATATTACCTGTCCGAATTGCGGCGGCAGGGCGCAGATCGAGGCAGGCAGGAGCGCAATGTGCCCCTACTGTGCCTGTGAGCTGAATGCGCAGCAGGAGGATCAGGACTTTGCGTTTGCAAAGGATATGCAGTTTATGCAGGGGATGCAGGCACAGGATTTGCAGTTTGCGGAGCCGGATTTTGCGCAGCAGAATATGCAGTTTGCGCAGCCGCCCGTTCAGCAGCCTGTTATGCAGCAGCCGAATGTGTTTGCGGCGCCGCAGATGAATCCTGCACAGTATGCAGCTCAGATGCAGTACCGGCAGTATTCGCAGGCAGATCTGCAAAAGGCACAGAAACGCCGCAGACAGTGGCATATTCTGAATGTTACGATGATCGCGGTGCAGGCACTTGTTCTGACGTTTGCCATCGGCTTGGTGGATTACTTTTTTGCGGATGAGCTTGGTGCTATGATGATTCTCGCATGGCTGTTCTCGCAGCCGGTCTGCGCGATTCTTTCCGGTGCGATGCGTCCGGACGATGCGTATATTGACCGGAAGCCGCTGTTCCGAAAGAAGCTGGTGCAGACGATCATCCATTTTCTGATCAGCCTTCCGGCATCTGCTGCGGCAGGCGGGATTATCTATGCGATTCTGCGCATCATCGCCGAATTTTTCTGAACGGCAATGCGTTTATAGTTTTACAATTTTGATGAGGTGACAAAATGGCATTTATCAACATCATCTGCCCGAATTGCGGCGGAAAGGCACAGCTTGAAGCAGGCAGGAGCGCGATGTGCCCCTACTGTGCCCGTGAACTGCATGCGCCTGAGGGCGAAGGCGGCTTTGCATTTGCGCCGCAGCCTGAGCAGGAATTCCTGCGCGATGTACAGTTCGCGGAAACGGATTTGCAGTTTGCGGAGGCGGATTTTGCGCAGCCGGATGTTCAGTTTGCACAGCCGACGGTACAGATGCAGCCGTCACAGCCGGCGCAGTATATGTACCCGCCGCAGCAGCTTGCGGAAGCGCAGGGCAAACGCCGGAACTGGTATCTGATCAATTCCGCGATGATTACAGCGCAGACGCTGATGTTTGCACTCGGCATCCTGTTCACTGTCAAGGGCTACCGCATCGGTGTCCCGCTGATTTTAACATGGGTGCTGACACTGGCGGGGTTCGGCGCGGTCTCCGGCATGACCCGTCCGGATGAAGCGTACATCGAGAAAAAGCCTTTTTCAAAGAACAGATTTCTTGCGGGAATCACGCAGCTCTGGCTCGGCGCCGCAATCTCGTCGGCAGTCGGCGGCATCCTGTTTGCGATTCTTGCCGGACTGCTCGGCATGTACTGATTTATTTTCGATATATCAAACCACACAGACGTATCACGATAGGGGAAAATCAGTCATGGAACAAACAACAGCATATTGCCCGAAATGCGGCAATCCGATGACCTTATTTGAAGATACCGGCATCGTGTCCTGCACAAACTGCGCTGCCAAAATGCAGATCATCAACGGCGAGCTGCGTTCACGGATCGCTCCGAATCCGGCATTTACGGAGGCGCGTGTGCAGGCGCAGAAGGCACAATGGAAAAAGCAGCTGATTGCAGGCGCATTCGTGCCTGTGATCTGGGTGCTGACAATCATTCTCTGCAATGTTCTGGGCGTGGAAAACGGTCTTTTCATTTCACCGGCTGCAATCATCGGTGCGCTGCTTTCGCTGCCGTTTCTGCTGTATGCATGCGGCGTATTTCAGCAGCAGACACAGTCGGAGCGGTTCGGAAAGATCGTGATTGCGCTGGTGATTATTATGTTCGGTCTCTTTGCAATGGATTTTGTCTGCCGTCTGATTTTCGATTTTCAGATCACGCATAGATGATTTCTTCGTATTTTCTGACAACATGAACGGAGTGACAAAATGGAGATGAATCAATTTGCCGGAACGGAATGTCCGGTATGCGGCAGACTCGTGCAGACTGCGCCCGGTCGGAATAAGCACTGCCCCTATTGCGGCGGCGTGCTGCATTATGCGGATTCGGACGGCGGCTTTGCATTTGCGGCAGATACGCGGGATTTAACGGAGATGCCGGTTTTTTCGCCTCCGCCTGTGCAGCAGATGCCGATGCCGCAGACGAGCATGCCGGAGAAGATATATCCGGCGGAACCGGCGCAGGGCAATTCTGCGGATCAACACGGTCTGACGCCTGCACAGTGGTGCGTTGAAGCTGTGCTGAGTCTGCTGCTGTCCGTCTGTGCATTTGTGAACAGTGAGATATTCCAGAATGTAGACTGGATTCTTTATCCGAGCGTACTGCTGATGATGTTCGGCTTTCTGTTCCTGCCGATCCTGCTGGCAGTGACTGCACCGAAAAAGATTCTCGGCAGCAATTATGTTCTGCGTCTGCTGTTTGCACTCGCCCTGTATCCGTTCACGATCATTCTGATTCGCGAAGGCGGCTGGGCGGTCATACACCTGATCTCGCGGTTTCTCTAAAACCGACAGCGGGGTATCAAAGTAAAAAAAGCGAAATACGGTTCGCCGCATTTCGCATTTGAATATTTATTTGAAGGAGTTTTTTTGAAATGGACAACATGCAAGGAATGAAGCGCACCTGCTATTGCGGCGAGGTGCTCGAAGCCGGAAAAACCGTCACGGTCGGCGGCTTTGTCGATACCGTGCGTGATAAGGGCGGTATTCTGTTTATCGTCCTGCGTGACCGCACGGGCGTCGTGCAGCTGACCTTTGACGATACGACCGACAAGGCGCTGTTTGAGAAGGCTGCATCCTGCAAATCCGAATATGTTATTCTTGCAAAGGGCGAGGTGCGCGAGCGTGAGAGCAAGACCGACAAGATCGCTACGGGTCATGTCGAGATTTATGTCACCGAGCTGCGCATTCTGGCAAAGGCAAAGACGCCGCCCTTTGAGATTACCCCGCAGACCAAGGTCAATGAGGAGCTTCGTCTGAAATACCGCTATCTCGATCTCCGCAGAGCACCGCTCCAGCAGAATCTGATTCTCCGCCACAAGATTGCAATGTGCGCGCGGCAGTATTTCTATGAAAACGGCTTCCTTGAAATCGAAACCCCGATGATGATGAAATCCACGCCGGAGGGCGCAAGAGACTATCTTGTCCCGTCCCGTGTGCATCACGGCGAATTCTATGCGCTGCCGCAGTCGCCGCAGATCTATAAGCAGCTTCTCATGGTCGCAGGCTATGATCGGTATATTCAGCTTGCGCGCTGCTTCCGTGACGAGGACCTGCGTGCGGACCGTCAGCCGGAATTTACGCAGATCGACCTTGAAATGAGCTTCGTCGATGTCGATGATATTCTCGATCTGACCGAGGGCTTCCTGATTCGTCTGTTCAAGGATGTCATGCACCGTGAGCTCAAAACACCGCTGCCGAGATTGACCTACACTGAGGCGATGAACCGCTTTGGCTCGGATAAGCCCGACCTGCGCTTCGGCATGGAGCTGACCGATCTGTCCGAGACCGTAAAAGACTGCGAATTTGCAGTATTCTCCGGCGCACTGGCAGCAGGCGGCACGGTTCGCTGCATCACCGCAAAGAATGCTGCCGCAGCGCTGACGCGCAAGGAGATCGACAAGCTGACCGAAATGGTCAAGGGCATCGGTGCGAAGGGTCTGGCATACATCCGCTGGGTCGATGCAGAGCCGAACTGCTCCTTCGGCAAGTTCCTCAAGGAAGGCGAGCTGGATGCGATCCTGAAAACTGCCGGTGCGGAACAGGGCGACGTCGTGCTGATCGTAGCGGACAGAACCTCTGTCACGCTGCCGGTACTCGGCGCACTACGCAATCATCTCGGCAGAAAGCTCGACCTGATTCCGGAAAATGAATTCAATTTCCTGTGGATTACGCAGTTCCCGTTCTTTGAGAAGGACGAGGAAACCGGCGAGTGGCTTGCGATGCATCATCCGTTTACGATGCCGATGGACGAGTGCCTGCAATATCTCGATACCGCGCCGGAGAAGGTCTTTGCAAAGGCATATGACCTTGTGCTCAACGGCACAGAGCTCTGCTCCGGCTCAATCCGTATTACGGATTACGAGCTCCAGCAGAAGATGTTTGAATCGCTCGGTCTGACTGATGAGGAGATCGAGGCGAAATTCGGCTTCCTTGTCGAAGCGTACAAGTACGGCGCACCGCCCCACGGCGGTCTCGGCATCGGGCTCGACAGACTGACCATGACGCTTGCACAGTGTGATTCGCTGCGTGACGTTGTCGCATTCCCGAAGGTACAGAATGCACGCGAGCTGATGAGCGGCTGCCCGTCGCCGGTTGACAAGGACAGCCTTGATATCCTCGGCATTGCGACAATCGCCGAGGACTGATGAACGGAGCCGTCTGCTGCCGCTGCGCATGTACCGGCGGCAGCAGATGCATATATTTACGGGTATGATCAATCGAAAAAAGGGGAAAAATACAAATGAATGTAACCGAACTCATGGCGCAGCTCCGCACCGAAATGACCGGTGATCTTGAGAAGGATATTGCGCATTTGCATGCAGTTGCGGAGGACCTCCGCAGCGAGGAAAATGCCGACGAGCTGACTGCTGCCGTCGCGGAATACGCCTTTGAGCTGATGCCGCCGGAGCTCCGCGGAAAAATGGAGGATATGACGCTCGTCAACGGCAAGCGCATGGACATGGCATTCGGCGAAGCGCTGAAAATGGTCAATGAGGGCAGATACAACGGCGCCGCGGCAATCCTGAAAGCGATTTCCGATAAGATCGCACAGTATTTCGAGGGCGACAATCCGAAGTATTTCAGCTTCCGCAATCCGTTTGAATATCACATGTACCGCTACTACTATCCGAATGACACGAACTTTGACCGTGCACCGTTTGATTTTGCGCATTATCTTGCGCTCTATGGCTTTGTGCTGCTGGAAAACCGCGAAGCAAGAGCCGCCGAGCAGGTGCTGGAGCGTGCGATCCGATTCAATCCGGTCAGCGCGGATGTCCGCTTTGAGCTTGCCGAGCTCTGCAAATTTGCGCACAATCAGAGAAAGCTGTTTTCGGTCAATATTGAAACGCTGCGCTGCTGCACGACGTCGGACCGCATTGCGCGTGTGCTTGCAAATATGGGCTACTACTGCTACAACGAGCAGGATTTCTATTCCGCAGCGGTGTTTTATTTTGAGAGTATCCGCTTTGCACCGTCCAAGGCAGTCGAATTTGAATTGCAGGATGTACTGCGCCGCATGAAGACCTTCGGGCAGAAGTTTGCGCCGCCGACGCACGGTCAGACGATTGACGTCTATGAGAAATACGGTCTCCAGCCGCCGCCGAACAATGATCTGGTGAATCTGGCAGTCGCGCTGGCAAAGAGTGCACAGGAGCAGCGCCGGACCGATCTGGAAGCGCTCTTCAACCGTGTCGCATACGATCTGACGAATGACCCGCATTTCCGTGAGGAAATGGAACGGCTTGCAAACGAAAAACGCGCAGAATCGAATGAATCCTGATCTTCCGCAACGGAGCTACAGAACATGAAAGAAATCAGACCTTCCGATGAGCGTCTGCAATATATGGGGCGCATCGACGTATCAAATCCCGATGCGCCCGTTTTTTATTGGGCGGGCTCGCTTGTGCAGTTTGCCTTTACGGGTAGTCAGCTCGTCGTTTTTATTGAGAATCATGTCAGCTATAACGGCTTGCAGCTCGGCTGCATCATTGACGGGCAGATGCATCAGATCGCGCTCGGCGATGCTGACAATCGCTATGATATCCCGCTGAAAGGCGCCGGAAAGCATACCTGCATCCTCTACAAGCGGCAGGATGCGACGCATTTTTACAGTTTGCAGAAGATTCTGCTTTCGGATGACGGCGATCTGCTGGAGATGCCACCGCTGCCTGACTTAAAGCTCGAATGCTACGGCGACAGCGTGACCGCCGGCTCAGTGGTCGAGGCTGTGGACTGTGTGGCATCGTCTGATCCGACGGTCTATGATTCCAAATATGACAATGCTTGGTGCAGCTACGCGATGCAGACCGCGCGGCTTCTGGGTGCGCAGGTGCATCTTGTCGCGCAGGGCGGCATTGCGCTGCTCGACGGCACAGGCTGGTTCTGGAACGGGCAGTACGGGCTCGAAACTGCCTATGACAAGCTCTGCTATTTTGCCGATCAGCCGATGACGCAGTGGGATTTTTCGCGGTATACGCCGGATTTTGTGACAATCGCAATCGGTCAGAACGATCAGCATTTTGACGGGCGCGATCAGCTCCTGACGCCGGAGCAGAGAGCACACTGGCTCGATGTGTACTGCCGCATCCTCGGCGACCTGATGCAGAAATATCCGAAGGCGGTGTTTATTCTGATGCTGACGGTGCTGATGCACGATGATTTCTGGGAGGCGCTGCTCGATGATGCCTGTGCGCGCATGAGCAGTCCGCGCATCAGACGGTTCCGGTTTACGCGCAGCGGCAGGGCAACGCCGGGGCATCCGCGGATTCCGGAGCAGTGCGAAATGGCATGTGAGCTGACGGAGTTTATTCAGTCGCTGCGCAGATAAACCTTCGGTCAATTTTGCGGCAGAGAAAGCTGCCGATGAGACAGAGCAAAAACCATATGCACGAAAACAGCGGACAAATCTGACCGTAAAGGTGAAACCTGCGGTCAGAATAATCCCAGACCTGCCAGCCGCGGAACAGATTGTCATAAACGCCGGTGCAGAATTCCGCAGCCGTGACGAAGCATGCACCGAGCAGTGCGCAGAGCACCGTGCTTTGCAGATTCCGCCGCAGCCACAGCAGGACACAGAGCGTGCTGCCGCCGAGCAGCCCCATTGTCCAGTGGGTTCTGCCGCGGATTGCAATTTCAAAAAAGCAGTAGGCGAAGAATCCGAGCAGAAAGCACATCGGATATGCGCCGGAATGTGTACGGGATTTCATGCTGCACGCTCCTTTCTGCGGATAGTATGTGCAGCATGTGCCGATTATGCAGCAGAAAACAGAGGAAATCAAGAATGGATAATTTTGCAGTGCTGAGCGAAATCTATATGATCATCTGTATCATTCTTTTGCCTGCGGCAGTGATTCTGCTGATTTGTAAGCTGATTGCCCTGTGCGATGATTGCGGCTGCTGCGATGCTGTTTTCGGCGATTTCCGTCATGTGCGGTATATCGGAATATTTTGCAAAAGGACATGAAACATATGCAAACAGAAACGGATTCATCAAGGAGGAGTATATGAGAGAAAGCGGAATTTTGCTGCCGGTCACGGCGCTGCCGTCGGCACACGGCATCGGCAAGCTGGGGCAGGCAGCCTATGATTTTGTAGATTTTCTGTACAGCGCAGGCTGTCATTACTGGCAGGTTCTGCCGCTGACGCCGACAAGCTACGGCGATTCACCGTATCAGTCGCCGTCCTGTTTTGCGGGCAATCCGTATCTGATTGACTTTGATATTCTTGCCGACCGCGGCTGGCTCAGTCATGCAGATTATGACGGAATTCCGTGGGAATCTGAGCCGGATACAATCGACTATGCGCTGCTCTGGCGGCAGGTGAAGCCGGTGCTGCGGATTGCATATGATAATTTCTGCAAGCGCAAGCCGGCGGCGTTCAGGAAATTCTGTACCGCGCAGAAGGCATGGCTGCCGGATTACGCGCTGTTCATGGCGCTCAAGGATGCGCATGACGGCAAGGCATGGGACGAATGGGAACCGGAGCTGCGGCTCTGTAAGCGCGAGGCGGTTGCGGCGGCGCGGAAGGAATACCGCACGGAGATCGAATTCTGGCAGTTTGTGCAGTTCTGCTTTTTCAGTCAGTGGGATTCGCTCAAGCAGTACGCGAACCAGAAGGGCATCCGCATCATCGGCGATATCCCGATCTATGCAGCATATGACAGCGCGGAGGTCTGGGCACAGCCGAAGCTGTTTCAGCTTGATGCGGAGAAGAAGCCGGTTGCCGTCGCGGGCTGTCCGCCGGATTGCTTCGCCGTGACGGGGCAGCTCTGGGGAAATCCGCTCTGGAACTGGGAATCCATGGCAAAGGACAATTTCGCATGGTGGCTCGAACGAATCGGGTTCACGCTGCGGATGTATGATGTTGTCCGGATTGATCATTTTCGCGGATTTGAGCGATACTACGCGATTCCCTACGGCAATGAGACTGCCGAGCACGGCAAATGGATCAAGGGACCGGATTATGCGCTCTGGAAGGCGGCGAAGGAGAAATTCGGCGAGATGCATGTCATCGCCGAGGACTTGGGCAATATCACGCCTGCGGTTATCCGTCTGCTCAAGCGCACGGGCTTCCCGGGCATGAAGGTCATGCAGTTTGCATTTGACAGCGATGCGGAAAATCCGTATCTGCCGCATAATTTTGAGACATCGAACTGTGTCTGCTATACCGGCACGCATGACAATCACACGCTGCGCGGCTGGGTCAAGAGCAATTCCGATGCGGCAAATGCCTATGCGATGCGGTATCTGGGCGTGAAGAAGCCGAAGAAGCTGCCGCAGGCGGTATTGCGTGCTGCATGGCGCTCGACAGCGAAGATTGCGGTCGCACCGTTTCAGGATTTCGTCAATGCACCGCCCTCGGACCGGATCAATACGCCCTCGACGCTCGGCGGCAACTGGATCTACCGCACGGAAAGTGCGCAGTTTACGCCGAAGCTCGCAGCAAAGATCCGTGAGATGAATGAGACCTACGGGCGGTTGAATCAGCCGGATCCGCAGGAATCGTGCGAATGAAAAATCCTTTCGGGGGATTTGGAAAAAAATATAAAGAACAGAAAGAGGTTACGATTATGAGAACAGCAGCAATTTTTACGGACAATATGGTTTTGCAGCGAGAGAAGCCGATCAAAGTCTGGGGCGACGGCAAAGACGGCAGGCGCGTCACGGTTACGCTCGGCGGACAGTCCGCATCGGATACCGTGCGGGACGGCAAATGGCGCGTGACGCTGCCGCCGATGCCCGCGGCGGAGGGCCTGACCATGACAATCCGCAGCGGTGCGGTGCAGATTGTGTACCGCGATATTGCCGTCGGCGAGGTCTGGCTCTGCGGCGGACAGAGCAACATGGAGTATGAGATCAAGGATGAGCTGAACGGGCAGACGCTGCTTGATTCGCTGACGCCGGACTGCGGCGTGCGCTTCTACTATACGCCGAAGCAGCAGATGATTGACGGCGATTTCGAGCGCGCCGAACGGCAGACTGCATGGAACAAGGCAACGCCGGAGGGCGCACGCGCATGGTCGGCAGTCGGGCTGTATTTCGGTCTCGAGCTTGCACAGAAGCTCGGCGTGACGGTCGGACTGATCGGCTGCAACTGGGGCGGAACATCCGCATCTGCGTGGGTTTCGAGAGATGTGCTCGAAGCGGAGACCGCGCTGCATCCGTATCTGGAGGATTATGACAAGGCGGTTGCAGGCAAGACCGATGCAGAGCTGATCGCCGCCTATGACGAATACACCGCATATCAGGCGAAATGGTGGGGCGATTACTCCAAGCTGCTGGAAAAGCAGCCGGATATCTCATGGAACGATGCGCTGAAAATCGTCGGAGAATCGCATTATCCGGGACCGATGGGACCGAAAAACGAAAACCGTCCCTGCGGGCTGTATGAGACCATGCTGCAAAGAGTCTGCCCGTATACGCTGCGCGGCTTTCTGTATTATCAGGGCGAATCGGATGATCACCGCCCCGAAACCTACGAAACGCTGCTGACGGCGCTGATCGGCTGCTGGCGCCGTGACTGGAACGACAGTGAACTGCCGTTTCTGAATGTGCAGCTGCCGATGTTCCGGACCGCATACGATCCCGATTACAAGCACTGGTGCCGCATCCGCGAGGCGCAGGCGAATGTCTATCGCAAGCTGCGGCATACCGGACTTGCCGTGCTCGCAGACGGCGGCGAATTTGATAATATCCACCCGAAGGAGAAGGCGACGGTCGGGCACAGGCTCGTTTTGCAGGCACTCTGCGAGGTCTATCACAGAATGCCGCGCGCAAAGGCATCCGCGCCGATGCTCCGGCTGGGCTATCCGCTCGGAAATAGCTATGTCATCCGCACGGAGCATGCGCCCGAGGGTTTCCGTCTGACAGGTGAGGCTGCGGGCTTCGAGCTCGCAGGCGCAGACGGCGTCTTTCATCCTGCAAACGCGGCGTTCGCGCCGGACTGCATTACTCTGACGGCAAAGGATGTTCCTGCGCCGCAGTTTGCGCGCTATGCGTGGACGAATTATATGCAGGTGACGGTATTCGGCATGAACGGACTGCCGCTTGCGCCGTTCCGCACCGATCACATGCCGCTTTCTGCGGATCAGCCGGCATGCACCGATGTTTGATTTTTTACGATCATCTGCCGGATGTGCGTTTGAATGCAGCAAAATCGTGCCTGTTTCAGCAAAATCCTGCAAAGAAACTTGACAATCAGAGGAAAACGCGGTATAATAAAATGTAACTGTCTGTTAATCAAATTCTCCGGCGTTCCGGAGAGAAAGGCGTTTGCAAATGAAGCGTTCAAAAAAACAATTCGAGCAGAGGGATTCTGCCGCATCGGGTGAGAATACGCAGCAGAAGGGATATCTCTTTGCCGGTATGATGATTCTTGCCGGAATTGTGGTCGCGCTGATTTCCGCGGCGGTACACCGCGGCAGGGACGGTCAGACCGTGGTTTCGTCCAGCCTGGATTATGTCACGGACAATGTAACCATGTGGGCAGGCGCGGAGCTCCCTTCGCCGTTTTCGTTCCTGTATAAGCGGACAAGCATTCTGGTCAGCGACGCGCGCTATCTGACGATTCCGGATATGGAGGTCGGCGACCATGATGTTGCAATCCTCGTCCAGCTCAAGGACGGCACGACGCGCACGGAAAATTCGGTGCTGACCGTCAAGGATTCCATTATGAATATGGAGGCAGGCACGGTCGCAACGGTTGAGGAGCTGCTCGGTGAGAGCTTTGCAGGTGCAACGGTCGAGCCGCCGCTTTCCGAGTTTAGGGAGATCGGTATTTATTCCGTGACAGTCAAAGAGAAGGACGGCAGAGAGATTCCGTTCAAGCTGCAGGTGCTGGATTCGACGCCGCCTGTTGCGGAGATTCGCCAGAATGTGAGCTTCTTTATCAATCAGGAAGTCAAGACCGATGATTTCATCGAAAGCTGCACGGATATGTCTCCGGTTGAATCATATTTCTCCGAGAAGCCGCTGACGATTACGCCGGGTCAGAGAAGCACGCAGATCGTGCTTGTCGATGCGGCAGGCAACAGCCAGACCTACGATGTGCAGTACAGCGTCGGCGGTGACGGCGAAGTTCCGCAGATTCAGGGTCTTACCAAAATGCGCACGATGATCGGCGTACCGGTAGACTATCTGCGCGGCGTAACCGCAATCGACAGCGTGGACGGTCAGCTGACTGTTTCTGTGCAGGAGCCTGCCGGATTCAATATCAACCGTGCCGGCAATTATACGATTACATATTCCGCGGAGGATTCCGCGGGCAATATCGGCACGCAGACCGCCGAGCTTGAAGTGCTCTCGACCTATGACAGCTCCAATATGTTCACGCAGGAGGATGTCATGCGTATGGGCGATTATATCGTGCATCAGATCGAGAAGACCACTTCGCCCGTCGATCAGAAGGCATTTGCAAGAGCCATTTTTGACTATGTCAAGACACATCTGAATTATGTCAACGGCAACAACAATGATGACTGGCAGATCGCTGCTGTTGATGCACTGACGCTCGGCTACGGCGATTCCGCATGCTACTACGGTCTTTCGAGATTGCTGCTGACCTGCGCAGGCTATGATAATATGATTGTCTGCCGGCAGAATCCGAATACCGAAACCGAGAACGGCGAGGAGGATACCCCGCAGGTCTGGTACGCGCAGCACTTCTGGAATCTGGTGCGCGTCAACGGTGCATGGTATCACTTCGATGCATGCCCCTACTGCGGCGGCAATGACTTCTTCCTCTGGACTGACGCTCAGATTGATGCCTTCTCGGCTGCAAACGGCAACTGCTTTGAGCGTGACAAGAGTCTCTATCCGGTTACGCCGGGCTGATCTGAAAAAAAAAGAACAACAGAATCAAAGGAGAATGGAAATGGGCATTTTTCGGAAATCCGGTGCGGATAAGATCAAGTATCATAACAAAGACCGTGTTGAACGCGGCGAATTCCGCGACAGCTCCGTGACGGAGGTCGAGATACCGGAAACCGTCAGAATTATCGGTGAGAGCGCGTTCCGTGAATGCAGAAATCTGCGGCGCGCGGCGCTCCCGAATGCGCTTTGCGAGCTCGGAGCATATGCCTTCCGCGACTGCGACATGCTCGAAAATATCCTGATGCCGGCGGAGATGCGCTATCCTGACGGCGATGCAGGCAAGATCGGCATCGGCTGCTTTGAATTCTGCTCGCTGCTCCGCGAGATCGTGATTCCGGAGGGTGTCACGGTTATTGATGCGAATGCGTTTCATAACTGTGCGGCGCTGGAATCGGTCACGCTTCCGCGCTCGATCCGCGCAATCCGGAGCGGTGCGTTTGCAGGCTGTGCGAGACTGAAAACGCTGAACGCCCCTGTCATGCCCGACCTGATCGCGCTGGATGCATTCCGCGATACGCCGCAGCAGGAGCGGATTCTGGCACAGCGCAAGCCGGTTCTGACGATCATGCATAATTCTTCCTTTGCGCTGCCGGAGATTTTCCAGTTCTCCGCATCGCCGCATCTGATCGGCACGGAGCAGACCGACGGTTCGATGTCCGTGATGCTCGATGCCTGCGACGAAACGCGCGTCTGCTTCCGTATTACGCAGTATAAACATGCAGGCGGCAGTCATATTGTCCCGTTCAATACCCCGACGCGCCTTTTCTATGAGGAGTATGACTGTCAGGGCAGAACCGGACTGCAAAAGGAAGAAATCGCCGCAACCTATCGCTGATTGCAAGCCGCAGGATTTCTGATTCCGGTCAGAGGTCCTGCGGCTGTGTATATTTTTGGAACAATCACTGTACAGAGGAGATACCATGATAAAACGATTTGCATTTCCGCTGCTGCTTGCTGTCGTGCTCTGTCTGGTGACAGGCTGCAAGCGGATCGACGATTCACTGCCGGAGAATCCGGCTGTGTTTTATAACGAAACATATATCAATCCTGCGGATCGGAATGATACGTATTATGCTGTCAGATATCAGGACAGAATCTATATTCCTTACGGGAAACCGGCAAAGGGCGGCGTAGACGGCGAGGATGTCGGAAGCTGTCTGGGATATCAGGTGCAGGACGGTGCTGAGGATCAGAATATGCGCTTTTTCACGCTTGCAGGGGATGAAGATACCGATTTCATGATGCGGAAATACATCGGCGGAATCATGGAACAGCCGGTCTTTTTCCGTGCAGTCGATACGAAGGGCAAGGATATCACGGTACCGGCATATATTGAGCCGAATGAAGACGGTCTGTTCTGGAACGATCTCAGCGCTGCCGATCAGGCAAGACTGGACGAACTGAAAGCGCAGTACCCTCAATATTTTGCGCTGTCAGACTTCAAGGGCATTGAAATCTATGTCTGGGCAATGGCGCCGGAGAGCTACGAATGCGGACTGATGAGCGGCACAAACCGCAGCAAGACGGACTTGGAAATCCGGTCACTCAAGCCGCTGACGATTGAAGATGCAAAGCTGATTCTGAATTCGCTCGGCATACCGAAAGAGGAGTGGATCGTGATTCCTGTGGTGCAGCCGCATTCGAGTTATCTGTATGAGATCGACGAGGCATTTCGGGAAAAAGTACAGAAGCTGTTTGAGGACTGACTTTTCTCAGAAAGGTACTTGCAAAATTCGACAAAATGTGCTATACTAAAGATTAGTTTATAACGAAAGGACGGATGCCGTGATGCTGCTGACCTTCAAGCGGCTGCGTGAAAATGCAAAGCTGCCTGCGCGGGCGACGGAAGCAAGCGCCGGAATGGATTTATCCGCGGCGGTTGCGGAGCCGGTCGAGATTCCGCCGCATGAGATTCGGTTGATTCCGACGGGGCTTGCCGCAGCACCGGCGCGCAGGGATGTGATGCTGATGCTCTGTGCACGTTCGGGACTGGCATCGAAGCACGGCATCGGTATGGCAAACGGCGTCGGGATCGTCGATGCGGATTACCGCGGCGAAATCTGTGTACCGCTGATCAATCAGAGCGATGTGCCGTTCACGGTCACGGACGGACTGCGGATTGCGCAGCTGATCGTTGTACCGGTGATCCTGCCGGAGATTACGGAATCGGATATCCTGCCGGAGACAGACCGCGGAAGCGGCGGCTTCGGCTCAACAGGCGTATAAAAAGATACAGAAACAATGCAGAACATGAAAAGGAAGGATTATCAAAATGAAAAACAAGCTCATTTATCTGCTCATGATCATTATGGCAATCGTATTCGGCTATCTGCTCGGCAATCTCTGCGCCGGACTGGAGGAGCCGACAGTGCGCTGGCTCGGCACGGCACTGAGCTTCGGCATTGAGCCCGGAACGCTCGATCTCCATGCATTTGCGATCACCTTCGGAATGCGCGTTTCGATCAATCCGATTCAGATTCTGCTGATTCTGCTGGCGATTGTGATTTCGCCGAAGATCGCGGCTTCGATCAAATAAGAAAGCATACAGTATCGCAGGGCGGGTGCTTTGCGATACTGTTTTTTCGGGAGGAAGATTACAATGATGCGCTGGGAAACACATGTCCATACGCAGGAGGGGAGTGCCTGTGCGCGGGCATCTGCTGCGGATATGACGCGAAGCTGCAAGGCGGCAGGCTATGACGGCATGTTTGTGACAGATCATTTTTACTGCGGAAACACCTCGGTTGACCGTTCGCAGCCGTGGCGTGAATGGGTGCGGAAGTTCTGTCTGGGCTACGATTATGCAAAGGCGGCGGGTGAAGCAATCGGGCTGCGCGTCTGTTTCGGCTGGGAATACAGCTGGGAGGGCAATGACTTCCTGACCTACGGTCTTCCGCCGGAATGGCTGCTTGCGCATCCGGAGACGGTCCGCGTCACGCCTTTGGAATATCTGAAGCTGGTGCGGGAGGCAGGCGGCATTCTGGTGCATGCGCATCCGTTCCGGCAGGAGAGCTATGTGCCGCTGATCAAGCTGCTGCCGGACCGTGTCGATGCAGTCGAGGTCTGGAACGCAGGCAATCATCAGGAGATTTTTAACGACCGCGCCCTCTGGTATGCAGAGAGCTTCGGTCTGCCGCAGTTTTCGGGTTCCGATGCGCACTGGGAGGATGCCTTTGCAGGCGGCATCTTAACGGATCGGGATATCCGCAGCACGGAAGATATGCCTGCACTGCTCCGTGACGGAGGCATAGCCGGTCTGATTGTGAATCGGAAGGATATTTTATTCAGATAACAGAAAGCCGTGATACAGCTCGGAACGCTGTATCACGGCTTTTTGACTGTATATTTATTGTGCGCTGTTTCCGAAGAATACCTTGTCGAAGAAATCCTTGGTTTTCTCCGGACCGAGTGCTTTCTTGAACACATCGGTCGAGACGCCGCCCTTTTCGATCAGGTCGTCGCTGTACTGCTGCGTGAGCTGTGCCTTGACTGCCTTTTCTTCCTCGCTGAGCGGTTCAAGCGTATCCGCAGCGTCAGCATAGCGGCTGACTGCATCGCAGAAGAGCGCATGAATCGTCTCATCCTGCTTAGCGGAGCCGGTTTTATATAGCTTGACGGTCAGCAGATGATCGTACCACGGCAGCTCACCGCGCGGCAGATCGGCAAGCGCCTTGCCGGTCTCAGAGAGTCCGTTCATGGTTTCCAGTACGGTCTGATATTCCGGTGCGTCTTTGTCCGCGACGAGATCATAGACCTCTGTATAGGTCTTGCGGCTGCCGGGGAAGTACATGAAATCCATAGACAGCAGCGGCAGATTCTTCTCAAACGGCGTAATCACAAACGACAGCATCTGCATAAAGCCCATATTTGTTGTCATGACGGAGAGATTGCCGACGCCGCCGATTTCATATTGCTTTACATTGAATTTCATCAGCCCGTAGATGCGGATTTGTGCATATTCGGCGGGATCGCGTTCCGTCACCTGAAAATGCTCCGCGAGAATCTGCATGCTTTCGCTGATTGTCTTAGCCATTTGTTTTTTGTTGGATTTTGCATGCGCCGCGAGGAAAATGACGATTCCTGCGATCGCAGCGAGCAGTATACCCACAATGATGTATTTCATCCTGATTGCCTTTCTCATACCATTTGACTCCGAATCTATGTCATCATATTATGTGAAGTGATGCAGACGGAAGATTGTGAATGTTGCTGCGATTGACATGAAGTATTATGATTATCCGTGAAAAACCGGAGACAGATCGGTGCCTCCGGTTCTGTGTCAGTGCTTTGCCTTGCGGACCACCTCGCGCTTATGTCTGCGCAGGCGGAACAGCCCGAAGATCAGATACATGAAAATTGCAGCAATGATGCCGCCGATTGCTGTCAGAATCACAGCCTTTGTATTCGTATAGAGGAAACCGGTGACTGCCGCAAAGGTCTGGTCGGTCTTGACGGCGAAGCGGTCAAACCAGCGTGCCTGATACAGCCAGACGGACGGAATCAGCAGCAGAATCGCCGCAATCAGGGATGCCGTACCGATCCAGTAGAAGCCGTTGCCGTGCTCATGCACATTGATGAGGAACAGGATGCAGGCGAAGATAATCACCGCTGCGATCAGCGCGAGCGCCGCAATGCCTGCCCACGGGACATAGACTTTTGCCTTTTTGATGACGCCCGCATCATTGAGCGAGCCGAACCGGAACACATCGCAGGCAGCGAGGATATTCGCCTCTGCCGCATCGGTCGTCGAGCGGACGGCTTCCTCGAAGGTCTCATTCTGCTTGATGCCGTTTTTCTCGGCATAGGAGATGAAGAATTCGCGGATTTTTGCTTCCAGCGCGGAGAAATCAGGCTGGATGCCGAGGCTTGCGGTATCGCCGCGGAGATAGGCAAAGCCGTTCGTGACGGTATCGCGGATGATCGGCGCGAGCTGTTCCTCGGTAATCGCTTCCGCATAGACATCATACGGGATGCCGGTTGTGCTTTCCTGCTGCTTCGCATTCGTTTCGAGTGCTGCATGCACGCGCGCCGGAAGATTCTGCGAATCCACGATGGAGAGCGCAGTCTCCGTATCGAGTGCACAGTAGCGCAGGACGCCTGCCAGTGCTGCGCCGATCATCAGAAAGATCAGCAGCAGCGAAAAAATCACACTTGCAATATAGGTTGAGGCTTTGCTCATTGTGTGCCTCCTTCCTGCTTGCTCTGCGCATAGAACTGCTTTTCAACCGGCTCACAGCGCACGCCGACGCGCTGATCGGGGCTGCCGAGCACCTGCGGCTTGCAGGTATAGAGCGTCAGATATTCGCCCTCCTTCGGTACGGTCAGATAGCGCTTGTCCTCCTTGCTGAATTCGATCTGCTCCGTAACCTTATAGACAAATCTGCCGTATTTTGTATAGAGCTTGACCGTATCGCCGGTCTTCACTTTGCCGAGTTCGGAGAAGAAGGTCGTGACATGCGCATCAATGACGGTATTGCCGGGATTCTCGCCGATGATCGCGGACTGTGTGGACTGGCATGCGCCGCGTTCGAGCAGTTCCGCATTGACGCCGTAATAGACGCTGACATAGATATCCGCCGATTCGATTTGCAGCATCGCATACTGTTCGCCGAAGGTCGGATAGATGATCTCGCCCGCGTCAAAGGTTTCCGACGGCGTATCATTTGTGCTGATATCATTTTCGATAATATGCAGACCGTCGGTCTGTGCGGTCGTCTTGAGATTATCCATAAACGCGATATTCAGATATTTCTGCAAGCGATGTGTCGGTGCGAGAGAATAGCAGAGAATCAGAATACCGCCGGTCAGCAGCAGCAGCAGAAACGGCGTCAGAATGAGAATCGCTTTGCTGCCGCGTTTCTTTTCGGTTTGTTCAGCCATGCTGTTTGTCCTCCTGTTTTCCGGTTCTGCGGGTGAGCAGCAGCAATCCGCCGACAGACAGCAGAATCATACCGGAGCCCGCAAGCACCGGAACGGTTGTATTCCAGCCTGTCGCATCCACGGAAAGCCCGAAGCCGGCCGAACCAATCAGTCTGCCGCTGTCATCGCGGACACTGAACCGGAATTCATCGACATCATCGACCGAGATATGCATACCGAGCTCTTCGCCGAGCTCGATGAGACCGCCTGCGACCTGCTCCTTCTGCTCGGGATCAAGCTGCTTTAAGATGCTGTTGCGCTCCTCCGGCGTGAGGCTTGCGAGGAATAATGCACGCTCCTCCTCGGGCAGACTGTCCACATAGGCGCGCTTTTCCTCGAGCGTCATTTCGGCGAACGGCTTTTCCGGCGTCACGGACGGAACATAGTTTTCAATTTTCTCCGGTTCGCCGAACATGAGAGTCAGCGTTTCGACGTCCACGCCCATTGCGTTTGCAGATGCCTCGTAGATTTTGAGCGCGCCCTCTTCACGGATGACATTGATCCATTCGTCATAGCTGCGGTATGTGCCGTTCATCGTCATGCCGTTTTCATCATGCTGATCGGGCTGAGAAAGAAATTTCGTGTGTACAGCCTGAATGTAGCCGTCCGGCAGACCAATTTCGTGCATGGTTGCAAAGACATCGTCTGCCGTGGCATTTTCAGCGGAGACTGGTGCCGTCAGCAGGGCAGCGGATGCAAGGAGACCGAGCAGCGCCGCCGGAATGATTCTGTAAATCTTCCTCATGCGTCATGCTCCTCTCTGCGCTGCTTGCGGAACGCGAGCACCAGACCGCCGACTGCTCCGAGAATCATGGCGGAGCCGCCGAGCACGGGGACGGTTGTATTCCAGCCGGTATCATCGACGGAAGTGCCGACGCTGGAAACGTCGATCAGTGTGCCTTCACTGTTGCGGACGGAATAATTTATGCCGCTGCCGTCGAGCTGATCGACGGAGATATGCATGCCGAGCTGTTCACCGAGCTCAATGAAGCCGCTTGCGATATTTGCCTGACTGCCGGTGTCCATTTGCTTGATGATGCTGTTTCGCTCAGTCGTGGAGAGACCGGCGATGAAGCCGGCACGTTCTTCTTCGGGCAGGCTTGCGACATATTCCTTTTTCTCATCGAGTGTCATATTGACAAAGGGCTTGGACGGTTCGACGGAGACCGCAGGCTTCTGGGGCTGTGCGGGCGTCTGTGCCGGCGGATCGGCAGCGGAGGTCTGTGCGGGAGTGGTTTCTGTAGAGGCTTTTTTGATTTCCTCGCCTGAGATGCCGAACTGTTTGCCGACCTCAGTCCAGATATCGTCCTCATAGATTTCGACCATATCCGCCCAGACATCGTAGGTGAAATACGTGCCGTTGATGCTCATGCCGTTCTCGTCATGCTCGGTATTCTGATACTGGAGCTTTGCCTCCTGAATCATGGATTCCGGCATGCCGATTCTGCGCATGGCATCATAGACATCCTCGACGCTGCTTGCCGAAGCGTTCAGCGGCAGTACAGAGCCGCTGAGTATGACCGCGGCAGCCGCAGCGAGACAGGCTGTCAGTTTTTTCGTTTGGTGGTTCATGATTTGCTCCTTTCGGTACAAAGGGCACAGAGGGGTTTCTTCCGGACTGCACAAGGCAATCCAAGATATATTATACCATGTTTCCGGACAAATTGCAACTTCTGCCGGTATTTTTCAGATTTTACACACAAAAGAGAAAGGAAAAGTAGGAAGGAGAAAGTAGGAGGGAGGATGTTTTTGACTGCTTCTTTATTATCGCCGTAAGGCGATACAGCAACATCTCACTCCTAAACCGGAGGTAATCAGCACTTCCTCCTTCCTCTCTGCTCCTTCCTACTTTATTTTTCTGTATCCTCTTTTTTCCTGTTGGCTTGCTTTTTTTTCAAAAGTGTGCTATACTAATAAAGTATGACTATTTTATGAAAGGAACATCATGCATGGCGAAACAACAGGTGCCGCAGGAATACGGCAACGAGAGTATCACGATGCTGAAAGGACCGGATAAGGTCCGCAAGCGTCCGTCGGTCATCTTCGGCTCGGACAGTCTGGACGGCTGTGCGCATTCGGTCTTTGAGGTCATTACGAACTCGATTGACGAAGCGCGCGCAGGCTTCGGCAAAAAGATTATCATTACGCGGTATCTCGACCATTCCGTCGAGGTCGAGGACTTCGGCAGAGGATGTCCGGTAGACTGGAACCCGACCGAGGAGCGCTATAACTGGGAGCTGGTCTACTGCGAGCTGTATGCAGGCGGAAAGTATGACGCCGAAGCGGATACCTATGCTTATTCGCTGGGCTTGAACGGTCTGGGTCTCTGTGCAACGCAGTTTGCATCGGAGTATATGGATGTGACGGTCATCCGCGACGGGCAGGAGTATACGCTGCATTTTGAGAAGGGCGAAAATATCGGCGGCTTGCAGAAGGCAGCGGCGACGCGCAAACAGACCGGTACGAAGACGCGCTGGAAGCCCGATCTTGAGGTCTTCACGGATATTGCGGTCACGGATGACTGGTTCCGCGATGTGCTGAAACGGCAGGCGGTTGTCAATCCGAATCTGCTGTTCATCTACCGCAACGAGGTTACGCCGGGTAAGTTTGATACAACCGAATTTTATTATGAAAACGGCATCACCGACTATGTCAATGAGATTGTCGGGGACAAGCCGCTGACGCCGGTGCAGTTCTGGTCGGCAGACCGCAAGGGACGCGACCGCGCCGACCGTGACGAATACAAGGTCAAGCTGTCGGTTGCATTTGCATTCTCCAATCAGGTGCAGCGTCTGGAATATTATCACAATTCGAGCTGGCTGGAGCACGGCGGCTCGCCGGATGATGCGGTCAAGCGTGCATTTACTGCGCAGATCGACGCCTTCCTGAAAAATAATAACCGTTATCAGAAGAACGAAAACAAGATCGGATTTCAGGATATTCAGGATTGTCTCGTGCTGGTATCGTCGTCCTTCTCGACGATTGCATCCTATGCAAACCAGACGAAAAAGGCAATCACGAACCGTTTTGTCTATGAGGCAATGACGGAGTTTCTGAAACATCAGCTCGAGGTATATTTCACGGAGAATCCGGACGATGCCGCACGCATCGCGGAGCAGGTGCTGATCAATAAGCGCAGCCGTGAGAATGCCGAACGTACCCGTCTGAATATCAAAAAGAAGCTCTCGGGCAATCTGGATTTGTCCAATATGGTGCCGAAGTTTGTGGACTGCCGCTCGAAGGATACCGACCGCCGCGAGCTGTATATCGTGGAGGGCGATTCCGCACTCGGTTCCGTCAAAATGGCGCGTGACGCAGAGTTTCAGGCGGTCATACCGGTGCGCGGCAAGATTCTGAACTGTCTGAAAGCCGATTATGTCCGCATCTTCAAGTCGGAGATTATCACCGATCTGCTGAAGGTTCTGGGCTGCGGTGTCGAGGTCACGACGAAGGCGAACAAGGAGCTTGCGACGTTCAGTCTGGAAAACCTGCGCTGGAACAAAATCGTCATCTGTACGGATGCCGACGAGGACGGATTCCATATCCGCACGCTGATCCTGACGATGATCTATCGCCTTGCCCCGACGCTGATCCGCGAGGGATATGTCTATATTGCGGAATCTCCGCTGTTTGAGATCACGACGAAGGACCGCACCTATTTTGCATACGATGAAAAGGAGCGTGTGAAGATTCTCTCGATGCTCGAGGGGCAGAAATATACGCTCCAGCGCTCAAAGGGTCTCGGTGAGAACGAAGCGGAAATGATGGCACTGACGACGATGAATCCGGAGACGCGCCGCATCATCCGCATTACACCGGAGGAAGCCGAAGCGACATTTGAGATGTTTGATATGCTGCTCGGAGACAATCTCGCCGCGCGTAAGGACTATATCGCAGAGCACGGCGGCGATTATCTCGACCTCGCAGACATTTCGTAAAAACGAAGGAGGAAGGAGAAAGGAGCAGGGAGGAAGGAATGGAAACCAATATTAACAAGGTGAAAAGCAAGCACTTTTGCAATTCGTATTGTTCGTATGTATCAGTATCTGACCAGAGAAAAGCATGAGTTTATTCTTTCAAAGCAGATACTGCGCAGCGGCACGAGTATCGGTGCCAATATTGCAGAAGCAAACTGTGCAATCAGCAGAAAAGATTTCCTTTCAAAAATGTATATTGCATTTAAGGAATGTTCCGAAACATTGTGCTGGCTGGAACTGCTGTATGAAACAGATTATCTCTCACGTCCGATGTTTATTTCTATGAAGCAGGATTGTGAGGAATTGTACCGCCTGCTTTCATCAGTGACAAAAACGCTGAATTCTGCAAATTAACACTTCCTCCTTCCTACATCCTCCTTCCTACTTTTTCATGCCGAAAGGATTGAAACTATGCCAAGAAAACGCAAGGATACGCCGGTGAGAGAGGCGAATCCCAACAATGCATATATTGAGGGCGCAGGGTTAATGGTCGAGGAGCGGATCACGGAAACGCTCCGGAAGAACTTCATGCCCTACGCCATGAGCGCGATTGTCTCGCGCGCACTGCCGGAGATTGACGGCTTCAAGCCCTCGCACCGCAAGCTGCTGTATACGATGTACAAAATGGGCTTGCTCTCCGGTGCAAGAACAAAATCCGCAAACGTCGTCGGACAGACGATGCGTCTGAATCCGCACGGCGATGCCGCAATCTATGAGACTATGGTGCGCCTTGCACGCGGCAACGAGTCTCTGCTGCATCCGTATGTAGACAGCAAGGGCAATTTCGGCAAGGTATATTCGCGTGATATGGCATATGCCGCACCGCGTTATACCGAGGTCAGACTGGAACCGATTGCTGCGGAGCTGTTCGCGGATATCGACAAGGAAACGGTCGATTTCATCCCGAATTATGATAATACAATGCAGGAGCCGACGCTGCTGCCTGCAAGCTATCCTT
This sequence comes from Oscillospiraceae bacterium, assembly GCA_017550285.1. Taxonomy (GTDB): domain Bacteria; phylum Bacillota; class Clostridia; order Oscillospirales; family Ruminococcaceae; genus Firm-04. Next base: position 2,843 of record JAFZPP010000014.1, on the reverse strand, counting down.
CGGTGCTGGTCAATGCAAATGTCGGCATCGCGGTTTCCATGGCTAGCAATGTCTGCCCGTTCAATCTGGCGGAGGTCTGCGAGACAACGATTGCACTGCTGAAAGATCCGGAGCACGATGTTCTCTCGACGCTGAAAGGACCGGATTTCCCGACCGGCGCATTCATGCTTTATGATGAGGAGGAGCTGCGCAAAATCTACGATACCGGCAGAGGCAGCATTAAGCTGCGCTCGAAGTGGAATTATGACAAATCCGCGAACTGCATCGAGGTCACGCAGATTCCGTATTCTACCACAATCGAAGCAATCATGGAGAAGATTGTTGAGCTGGTCAAGGCGGGCAAAATCCGCGAGATTTCGTATCTCCGCGATGAGACCGACTTAAACGGCTTAAAGCTAACGCTCGACTTAAAGCGCGGCACCGATCCGGAAAAGCTGATGCAAAAGCTCTACCGCATGACGCCGCTGCAGGATGCGGTCTCCTGCAATTTCAATATTCTGATTGCAGGCATGCCGAAGGTCATGGGCGTGCGCGAGATCATTGAGGAATGGATTGCATTCCGGACAGAGTGCGTCCGCCGCAGAGTCTATTTTGATCTGCACAAAAAGCAGGACAAGCTGCACCTTCTGGAAGGTCTCGAGAAGATTCTGCTGGATATCGACAAGGCAATCAAAATCATCCGCGAGACCGAGGAGGAATCGGAGGTTGTCTCGAACCTTATGATCGGCTTCGGCATCGACAATGTGCAGGCGGAGTATGTCGCAGAAATCAAGCTGCGTCATCTCAACCGCGAATATATCTTAAAGCGCACACAGGAGATCGAGCAGCTCCGCAAGGATATCGCCGAAATGGAGGATATCCTGAAGGATGTCAAAAAGATCCGGAAGATCATGATTGAGGAGCTGAAAAAGGTCGCGCAGAAATACGGTCAGCCGCGCAAGACGCTGTTCTATGATCTGAATGACGAACCGGAGACCGAGGCAGAAGACGATACGCCCGATTATCCGGTGCATCTGTTCCTGTCGGCAGAGGGCTATTTCAAGAAGATCACGCCGCAGAGCCTTCGCATGAGCAGCGACCAGAAGCTGAAAGAGGGCGACGTGATGACGCAGCAGAAGAATGCGACAAACCGCACGGAGCTGCTGTTCTTCACGGATCAGGCACAGGTCTATAAGACGCGCGCCGCCGCATTCGATGATACAAAGGCAAGCGTACTCGGCGATTATGTACCGGTCAAGCTCGGCTTTGATGACGGCGAGCGTGTGAAGTATATGGTTGCGACGGAGGATTACAGCGGATTCCTGCTGTTCTGCTTTGCAAACGGCAAGATTGCAAAGGTTCCGCTCAGCGCCTACGCGACCAAGACAAACCGCAAAAAGCTCGCAAATGCGTACTCTGCAAAAAATCCGATTGTCGATATCATTTTCATTGCAGAGGATTGCGATGTCCTGCTGCGCTCGACGAATAACCGCGCAGTCGTGTTCAATACCGCGATGCTGCTGCCGAAGACCACACGCGATTCAATCGGCGTACAGGTCATGACGCTGAAATCGAAGTCCTCGGCGCTCGATTCGGCATCTGTTCTGACTGCGGAGCAGCTCGAGAACATGAAAAAGTATGTCGTGAAGAATATTCCGGCATCGGGCGGTATGGCAAAAGATTTGGAAATCAACGGGCAGATGACACTGTAAGCCCGATATGAGGTGCAAATATGATTCGCAGAGCCGAAATACGCGATATTCCTGATATTCTGAACCTGCTGGTGCAGGTGGATATGGTGCATCACAGCGGCAGACCCGATCTTTTCAAGGGTCCGGCAACGAAATACACCGCCGACGAGCTTGCAGCGATCTTTGCTGATGAAAAAACGCCGGTTTTCGTGCTGACGGACGATGCGGATGCACATGTGCTCGGACACGCCTTCTGCATTTTGCAGCAGCATCCGGATGATCATGTGCTGACCGATATCAAAACGCTGTATATCGACGATATTTGCGTGGATGAAGCGGCACGGCGGCAGCATGTCGGGCGGAGGCTTTATGATGCGGTGCTGGAATATGCGCGGTCGCTGGGCTGTTACAATGTGACGCTGAATGTCTGGGCATGCAATCCGTCCGCGCAGGCATTCTACGAGAGCTGCGGTATGCATCCGCAGAAAATCGGAATGGAAACAATCTTGCAGAGAGGGCAACAAGATGATTGATTACGGCAATTATCAGGGCAGAAATGCCGACTGGACAAATGCATTTGTCGCAGCACCGCGGTATTTTACCGATCCGAAGGGTGAACCGTTCGGCGTGCTTGCGATGAACGAGGGCATTGAGACGATCATGCCGAAGCTGCCGCATAAGCGCTATCATCCGGACGGCGAGGAGATTACGAAATGGCGTATTCTTCTCTACAGCAAAACAAAGGGCGATGTCATCGGCGATACGGATTTCTTTGCCGCGATGAAAAAGCTGGTGACAGGCGGCTATATTCTCGATGACAACGGTGAGTTTGTGCTGATCAAAGCGCTGACGCTGAGTGAGCTTGATGCGCTGATGCGGGGCGGCAGTGCCGCATTCCGATGAGCGAAAGTGATGAGAAAGAGGGGAGAACCGTCTGGGTTCTCCCTTTTTTTGACAGATACCCGTATAGAAGTTTTGCCCCGAAGCAATGAAAAAGACTTCGGGGCATTGCAGTAGTTAGAACTAAGATAAATCAGAATTTGGCGGGATGATTGAGAGATGTTCTGAGGGCTCTGCCCTCAGACTCCCGCTCAAGGGACACTGTCCCTTGAGAATCCCATTTCTGCTCCGCATCAGCCCCTTTATGGGGCTGGTACGGAGCAGCAGCGGGGT
>JAFZPP010000013.1 GCA_017550285.1 Oscillospiraceae bacterium | reverse complement strand
TCCAAAGATGAACTGGAACAAAATGTTCGCTCTCATCTCAGAATTCTTCAGTCGGATTCTGCTAAAATCACTTCGTTTTTTCATGCTCCGGTGACCCAATATGCTGCTTTATAAATTCAAGAGTTAATTGGGGGAGCAATAACGTCTGCATTTTTTGTCGGATTCGATCTTTCCCCTGTCACATTTGTGATCTCGCTGATTACGACGCTCCTGATCGGTATGATTGCGATCATCATTATGATACTTTCTTCTAATATGAAGACAATCACAGAACAAAGAGGAGCATAACATATGGAACAATTTAAATATGTATTGGAAGATCTGCGCCACAATAAGCGCGTCAATTTTTTCTTTATCGTTCAAATCACGATTGTGATGGTATTGATCTCGCTTTCAATCTCCGAATCGCTCCGTTCACGCCGCGGCTATCAAAAAATGGAACGATTAAAAACGACATCTGCTTACGGTCTTGCTGATTATACTGATAACGACCATATGCAAGATCTGTTTGTAAATGCATCAAAAAATTTGATTAAAATGCAACGTTTATACCAATTTTCACAGTCGGTAGATGTTTCTGCATCTTATGCGGTTTTTTCCTATCTGGACGGTGAAATCGTGAATGGTGTAGAAGAAACAGAGGTGACCGGAGACAAAGGATTTTTTGACTTTTTTGATCTGGATGTCATTTCCGGACAAGGCTTTTCAGAACAGGATTATCAGATTGCATCGACTGCGGATAAACCGATACCGGTTCTGATAGGATATCAACTTCGGAATACATATCAAGTCGGAGAAACGTATGATAAACATGACTGCGGTACCGGTCAGCCTGTTAAATATCATGTAATTGGTATTTTGAGGAATAATTCCAATTATTATGAGCCTTATGATCTTAGCCAGGCAGTTTCACTGGATTATTCCATTATAAAACCGATTATTCGTGCCAATTATTCCAGAATGAGCTTCTCAGATATTGATATGTTGCTCAACTCGACCGTCTTCTTTACCGATCAACCGGACAAGCTGGAAGCGATCGTAGAGAAATCGCAGGAATATGGATTGATGGATTACAGAGTTCAGCCCATTGCGAACAGTATCAATGACTACCTCGAATACCTGAAAATGCAGCTGTCCTATAAACTGACTGTTGCAGTGATCATTCTGTTCTTTTCTGTTATTGGCATGAGCGCAAACATGAATGAGATGTTGAATAGACACATCCGCGAATATTCCATCCACATTCTATGCGGTGGAAGGTACACCGATATCGGAAAGCGCCTTGTGCTTCAGGTTATGCTTGTTTCCGCAGTTTCCATGATCCCAATATTGATTCTGCATAAATTCAGCATCACAACATTGTTGACACTTTTTTGTCTGCTTTTGATCTCTGGAGTAATTCTTCTTGTACCGCTGATTCGTTTGAACAAAACCGCTGTCGCAACGATGCTTAGGAGGTCTGAATAATGAAAACGATGATCCAAATGAATAATATTTGCAAAACCTACGGAACAGGCGAAAGCGCTGTTCATGCCTTAAATAATCTCTCTCTCGAGATTCAGGAGGGAGAAATGACAGCTATTATGGGCGCTTCCGGTTCCGGCAAATCAACGCTAATGAATATCATCGGCTTACTGGATGAACCGACTTCCGGCGATTATCAGCTCAACGAAATTGATGTAAAGACATATTCGGCGAAAAAAAAGGCACAGTGTCGTAACGCAACATTCGGATTTGTTGTTCAGGATTTCGCACTGATTAATGAATATACAGTTAAGCAAAATATCGAAATCCCATTTACATATACTGCTGATAAAAAATTAAAGGAAGATAAAGACAAAATCATTCGGAATACACTGGAACAGCTCGGTATTTTAAATAAGATCAATGTTGCTGCTTCAAAATTATCCGGCGGACAGCGGCAGCGCGTTGCTATTGCACGGGCATTGGTCTGTAATCCAGATATTATTTTGGCTGATGAGCCGACAGGTGCATTGGACACGAAAACGTCCAAAGAAATCATCGATATTTTTAGTCAATTGAACGAACAAGGAAAGACAATCATTATAATTACACACGATCCTAAAATCGCATCATATTGTAAAAAAATAATCGAGATTTCAGACGGTAAAATTATTAGCAATCAAAATGAAACATCGAACTGATGGAAACCAGAAGCTCAGTCCCGAATGTTTTGTAAACGAAAAACAGCGCAGAAACGAGAGCAAATAATTTATGATAAGACCGGCAAAATTATTGTCGGTCTTATCTGCATTATAGCATCATTCTGTTCATTTGTCAGCCATGCAGACGGTCACCGTAATAGATCACAAGAATACGATGTCAGAATAAAAGCCTGATGATTTCAATCTAAGCGCGTATTTTATGAATGACTGATTGCAGAAACAGTGTCATCGGCCAAATCTATATAAATACTTCCCTGTCAATATCTTTATGCGGTCAACACGCAGATCAAAAGCAGCATGATTTTGCTCATGCTGCTCTTATCATTTTATGTGATTGATTGGGAGCGTTAAGCCACTAAATTCAATTATATCGTAATTGCGTCTGCGGAAACAATCTGAATTATAAATATCTCAGGACGCCGCCGGAAATCTTTAGGTCAACGGCTTTCGGCACTGCCGACAAAAACGCCATAGTATCACTGACTGCACCTCAGAAATACTATGGCGTAAATCTTCTGTATCAGCGTCACCGCTGCACCGTCCGAATCTTATGATACCGCTTTTGCACCGGACGCGCGCCGTGCAGCCTTCCGTGCAAGCCGCTTCTCCTGTCGCTGCCGCTTGCAGGCAGGCTTCCATGCGTCATACGCCGCACAGTAGACCTGATATACGCGGTCAGCCGCTTCACCGTCGCAGCGCTCGGCATAGACCGCCGACTCAAATCCGCTGCACAGCTCGCTCAGATCAACCTGCAAAAACGCCGACTGCTTTTCGCAGAGTGTCCGTGCGGTTTCCGACGGATCCGCCCCCCACTGCTTCCGCAGTCTTGCGAAGGCTTCCGTCACGGCTTCCGCATCGCGTTTTCTGCGGAATTTTCTGCGGAACAGCTTCTCCGTCAGCAGCGGCAGAATCCATTTCAGCAGTACAATCAGCACCAGCGCAACACAGAACAGAATCAGACCGGAATATTGCAGTGTCGCAAGCACATTGACCTTGGAACGTGTCTGCTCTACAATATTGCCCGAGGTCGGGTCCAGCATCATCCAGCCGTAGCCTGCAATGTATACATTTACAAACGCATGTCCGTGATCGGTCGTGATCGCAAAATCGCGTCTGCCGCCGATGATATTCCGGTTATCCGGTTCGCTCATGGAGTAGCCCTCGGCATAGCGGGTCGGCAGACCGACAGCGCGGCACATCTCCGTCATGGCACTTGCAAACTGCACACAAACGCCGATTTTCCTGTCAAAAAGGAAGGTCTCGACATTGTCCGAATCAGTCTTGCGGAAATCACGCGAATAGATGAAATCATCATTATACCGCAGATAATCGCGGATTGCCATTGCCTTGTCAAAATCCGAAGTCATCCCCTGTGTCAGATCCTCTGCAAGCTGCCGGACACGCTCCGGCGTTTGGCTTTCCGCCTCACAGCTCATCGCATAAGCATCCGCTTCACAGCAGGCATCCAGCGCATCCTGCAAAACATTATGCGAAGGGTCTGCGTCCTGCGTCCGGTTCACGGCTTCCGTCAGGATTGTATGCCAGCTTTCGGCATTCTGCGTTTTCAGGAGCGTATCGACCGCAGGCTCCGTCCTGTAGCGGTCGCTGAGATAATTGATTTCATAGCGTTCTCCGATGAACATGGTGCCCGAATACCGGAACATCACATTGCTGCTGTTCATATGCATATCAATATTATCATCCAGATAGTTCCGCGCATGTGATTTCCGCACATGCAGCGGCACCGGAAAGACGCTGAATTTACCGTAGGTCGCAGATTCCACAAGCAAATCCGTATAATACTGCTCTGCATCCGGCTGCGGCTGCGCAGCAAATGCCTGCAAGCCGCAGGTCTCCGCAAATTCCGGATCGGCTTTCGCAAGCGCATACAGCGCACCGATCACCTGATCGGGATCAGCCGTTTCCGCAACGGTACGGAACCCGTCACGCATGACATAGCGTTTATCGTTTGCGTCCGGTCTGCCGTCATACTCCGAGGCAAGCCAGATATCCGCATCGTAATCGTAATTGCTGAACGTCCGGAACTGCAAATTCAGCGGCTCCTTGCAGTCGGCATAGAACAGTGAGCGCGAATAATTCGTCATCTCAAAATTGCTGCCGTCCGAGCTGTTTGCAAAGGCACTGATCGCATCCATGAGGACATCCGAGAGCGCCGAGAAATCGAGCAGCGAGTCGAAGAGGGTACGGTCGGCTTCGACCTCCGGCTTCGGAATCACCAGCACGAGAATGGTCGCGGCAGCCATGAAGATACCGGTCGCATTGAAGAATGCACCGTCCAGCAGCTCCGGTTTGACCTTAGCATACGCCGATTTTTTATTCGGCATGGAGAGCCTGCTGACGGTATCCGGCTCATATTTCTGCACAACCTCGGCATCCTCGCCGTGCGCCTGCCGGCAGTAGATCATAACGGCAAAATAGCAGACGAGCAGAATGATGATCGAGAGCACCGGCATCGTTTCATTTTCCTTCGCGTAGATCGCAAACGGAAAGATCATCACAACAAAGGACATCAGCACACGGTAGCGAACCAGCGTGAAATAGTAGGCAGTCGTTGCGATGAACATGGAAAACAGCGTAAACAGTGCCAGCGTATAGCCGAGATATTCCGTCGAGAGCCGCTGCATCTGTTCGCTCAGGATGATGCTGTCTGCGGCATCATAGCTTCCCGTCGTCAGAACGGACTGCGGCGTCAGAAACCAGACCAGAAAATTGAGCTGCTTGCTCGGATCGGACGGCGCAAAGGGTACCGTCTCCAAGCCGAGGTGAATCAACCCGAACGCTGCCGCCACAAAGACGGCACCTGTCATGACATATGCAATGCCGCCGAGCAGCGGATGCTTCTTGACATAATCAAACAGCCTGAACAGCAGCGACTGAATCACCAGCGAAAGGATGATCCAGAGCCATGTCAGCTTCGGCGCATAGTGATAGAAGATTCCGGCGATGATCGTCACGGAAAAGAGCAGCGGAATCTGTTTCGGCTGAATCAGCCGCCGCAGAAACGGATGCTCCTGCAAAAAATTCTCTGTTTTCAATATTTTCACCAGATTTCTGTACGGTACTGAAACGGCGCATCAGACCTCTCCGCCTGCCTGTACCAGACGGCGGTCCTGCGTCACGAGCCAGAGCGAGCCGTTCTTCGGCACCGCGCTGCATTCGGCATCCTGCTCCGGCACGACCAGATACAGCAGCGCCGGAAACGCCTCCAGCACAGAGGCAGTCTCCGCACCGGCATTCGCCGTGAAATAGAGCAGTACACTGCCTGCCTCCTGCATCAGCGCAGGCGGCAGCGGCGGAAGTGCACCGAGCTCCTCCGCAGCGCGGAAGCCGCCGCGCAGCAGATTCACAGACTCGACAGCAAGCTGTTCGCCGTCATCAATCGCCAGACTGCTCCATTCCCCCGCGGCATCCGGATAGCAGAGCTTGCAGGGATAACCGTAGCGTGCGCAGAGCATCAGAAAGCCCAGCGCCGTTTCGATCAGCTGCTCCTCTGCCGCCAGCCGCGTCTCGACCGGTATATCCCGCGTATCGCGCCGAAAATCCAGCACAACGGAGAGTCTTGCCAGTGCAATCGGCTCATCCCTGCGTACCATAAGATGACGGCGCTTCGAGGAGAGCTTCCAGTTGATGCGCTTGAGCGAGTCGCCGGGGATGTAATCGCGGTGCTCATAGCCCGGCATGGCAGACGCGGAATGCGTCGGGGTCGCATCGGTTTCCTCATCCGCTGCGGCAACTGCCGTCGAAACGGAACGGAACAGCGCGGAATTTGTTTTCAGCTCCGGAATCTCCGGCGTAATCAGCAGATGCGCTTTTTTCTCCTCACGGAGCTTCATCCGGAACATGGCAAAATAATCCGAAAGCCGAATTTCCGTCAGTGTCACGGCACCGCTGCCGCAGAACCGCGGCGTCAGACGGATGCGGTATGTTGCCTCACGCGCCGTTCCCATGGAGAGACAGAGCGGCAGCGTATCGGGCAGGAGCTGCGTTTTCCGCAGCTTTTTCCAGTAGCTGTATTTCCGCTGAAACTGCCCGCGTGTCAGCTTGTTTTCATCGGGCTTCGGCGGCAGCGGGTCCGCCTTCGGATTCAGCACCTCAAAATGCGCATCCGCATAGAGATTCAGCCGCAGAAACGGCATCGGCAGAAGCGTATCCTTCTCGAGCCGGATGACTGCGGAGACCTGCTGATGCTTGCTTGCAGAATCCGGCAGCTCCAGCGTAATCGTCAGCTTCCGCCGCACCAGCAGCGTCATAATCACGGAGATCAGCGGCATCAGAATCAGAAAGCTGAGCATCATCACGCCGATGCCGCCGTCCATGTACAGCATAAAGATCAGCGCAATGATGAGCGTGCAAATATACCCTGCCGTCATTTTTCGGATTCCATCGGCACATGAACAGCCGCCAGCACCTCGGCGACGACGCTGCGTGCATCGCCCTGCTGTGCCTTGCCCTTCGGCGAGAGGATCAGACGGTGCGCAAGCACGCTTTCCGCCATATCCTTGACATCATCCGGCAGCGTATAGTCTCTGCCGGAGAGGAATGCATTTGCCTTGGCAGCTTTATAGAGTGCAATCGAGCCGCGCGGCGATGCACCGAGCGTCAGCGCCTCATGCTTTCGCGTCGCGGCGACAATTTGCAGAATATAGCGGCGGACCGCATCGCTGACGAACACCGCCTCGACCTGCTCCTGCAATTTGAGGATATCCTCCGGATGCAGCGCAGCCTCCTTGATATTTTCGAGCGGATTGTGATGCTCCGTGCGCGTCAGAATCTGCATCTCCTCATCCTCGCTCGGATAGCCCATGCTCACACGCATGAAGAAGCGGTCCATCTGCGCCTCCGGCAGATGATAGGTACCGTAGGTCTCGACAGGATTCTGCGTCGCAAGCACCATAAACGGCTGCGGCAGCTTATGCGTAACGCCGTCAATCGAAATCTGATGCTCCTCCATGACTTCCAGCAGTGCGGACTGCACCTTCGGAGAGGCACGGTTGATCTCGTCCGCGAGCAGGAAATTGCACATCGCCGCGCCTGCACGGTATTCGAGCTCGAAGGTCGTCTGATTGACCATGGAGTAGCCCGTAATATCCGAGGGCATGACGTCCGGTGTCAGCTGGATACGGTTGAAGCTGCCGCCGATCGAACGCGAAAGTGCCGCTGCAAGCTGTGTTTTGCCGACGCCCGGCACATCCTCAATCAGAATATGACCGTTGCAGAGCAATCCGGCGATGACGCAGCGAATGACCTGCTCTTTTCCGACGATAACGCTGCCGATGCTGTCGGTCAGCTTCTGAATATCTGCATTCATAATGAAATCCTTTCCCAGATGAATATAGGTAGATTTATTATACCATATGATGTCGAAAAATTCAATGACAGAATTGTGAATAATGTAGAAGGGACGAAAACAATCAGGAACGATCATCGTGCAAATAAAAACGCCACAGCATCTCTGAACATCTGTCAGAAATACTATGGCGTAGAACTTCTTTCTGCGCGCAGTCACTGCTTGCCGCCGATGAAATCCTTGAGTTTCTTGAAGAAATTATCGCGCTTTGCATAATTCTTCGATTCCAGCGAGGCTTCGAGCTGCTGGAGCAGTTCCTTCTGCTTCTTATTCAGCCCCTTCGGCACCTCGACAAACACCTTGACATACTGGTCGCCGCGGTCGGAGCGCTGGAGCTTCTTGACGCCCTTGCCCTTGAGACGGAATACGGTTCCGGTCTGCGTGCCCTCGCCGATGCGGTATTTGACATTGCCGTCAATCGTCGGGACAACGATCTCGTCGCCGAGCACCGCCTGCGCATAGGTAATCGGAATATCGCAGTGGATATCATAGCCCTCGCGCTGGAAGATCGGATGCGGCTTGACATTGATGCCGACAATCAGATTGCCGGCAGGGCCGCCGTTGACGCCTGCGTCGCCCATGCCGGTGACGCGCATTGCGGTTCCGTCATCAATACCGGCAGGAATATCGACATTGATGCTCTTCGTGACGCGCACTCTGCCTGCGCCGCGGCACTTCTGGCAGGGGCTCTTGATGATCTTTCCCTTGCCGCCGCAGTGCGGACAGGGCTTCGTCGAGGAAATCATGCCGAACGGCGTCCGCTGCATGGATTTGACCGAGCCGCGTCCCTGACAGTCCGGACAGACCTCCGAGCCGGAATCGCCTGCACTGCCGCTGCCGTGACAGTCGGGGCAGGTTTCCATGCGCTGGATATCGACTTTCTGCGATTTGCCGTTGCAGGCATCCATAAAGTCGATTGTGACGCTTGTCTGCAAATCTCTGCCCTGACGCGGCGCATTCGGATTGTTCATGCGGGTTCCGCCGCCGAACATGCCGCCCATGCCGCCGAACAGACTTTCCAGAATCTCGCTGACATCGGAAAAGCCGCCCGGTGTCGGACCGCCGCCGTTTTCAAATGCGGAATGACCGTACTGATCGTACATCTGGCGCTTTTCCTGATTGGAAAGCACCTCATAGGCTTCGGTAATCTCCTTGAATTTTTCTTCACAGGTCGGATCGTCCGGATGCAGATCCGGATGAAATTTTCTGGCAAGCTGACGGTAAGCCTTTTTCAGCTCTTCATCCGTCGCGGATCTGCTGACGCCCAGTACCTCGTAATAATCTCTTTTGTCAGCCATTTATCCTACACCCTTTCGTGTTATGTTTCATCAACCTGCGCAGACACCGCGTCCGCGCGTAAAATACAGACTATTATACCACATTCCCGCGGCAAAAGTCAAGCAGCCGCAAGATGCAGTACCGGAATCGGCGAAAGCGCATAGAACAGCAGCATCATGCCGAGGATCGTCAGCGCAGCAACCGTCATTTTGATGTAGTCGCGTTTGTCATTCATCCGGATGTATCCTTTCGTAATGCGTCAGGGTACGGCGAGAGGGGCGGAAGGACATTCCACCCCTGACGCATATTGACCGTTTCTTATGCCTCGGTAAAATCTGCATCGACAACGCCGTCATCATTGCCGCCGTTGTTCTCCGGTGCAGCGCCGCCCATATCCATATTGCTGAAATCCGGTGCGCCGCCGTTCGGGCTTGCCTGCTGGTAAACCTTCGAGCTCAGTGCATAAAATGCATTCTGGAGCGCCTCGGTCTTTGCCTTGATATCGTCGGTGTTGTCGCTCTTGAGTGCTTCCTTGAGATCGTTCATTGCGCTCTCAATCGGTGCCTTATCCTCAGCGGAAACCTTATCGCCGAATTCCTTGAGTGCCTTCTCACACTGGAAGACGAGCGATTCGCCGTTGTTCTTTGCGTCAACGGATTCCTTGCGCTTCTTATCCTCCTCGGCAAACTGCTCTGCCTCGCGGACTGCGCGGTCGATATCGTCCTTGCTCATGTTGGTCGAGGACGTGATCGTGATATTCTGCTCCTTGCCGGTGCCGAGGTCCTTTGCGGAAACGTGCACGATACCGTTTGCGTCGATATCGAATGTGACCTCGATCTGCGGGACACCGCGCGGTGCCGGTGCAATGCCGTCGAGACGGAACTCGCCGAGCTTCTTGTTGTCTCTTGCGAATTCACGCTCGCCCTGAAGGACAACGATGTCAACAGCAGGCTGATTATCCGCAGCGGTCGAGAAGACCTGAGACTTCTTGGTCGGGATTGTGGTATTGCGCTCGATCAGCTTCGTGCAGATACCGCCCATGGTCTCCAGACCGAGGGACAGCGGGGTAACGTCGAGCAGCAGCAGGCCTTCCTTGACGTCGCCGCCGAGGATACCGCCCTGATATGCGGCGCCGAGTGCAACGCACTCATCCGGATTGATGCCCTTGAACGGCTCCTTGCCGATTCTTGCCTTGACAGCCTCCTGCACAGCCGGAATTCTCGAGGAACCGCCGACGAGCAGAACCTTGTCGAGGTCAGATGCGCTCAGACCGGAATCGCGGAGTGCCTGATCGACCGGACCCATTGTCGCCTTGACGAGGTCCGCGGTCATTTCGTTGAACTTTGCCTGTGTCAGCGTGAGGTCGAGGTGCTTCGGACCGGTTGCGTCCACGCTGATGAACGGCTGATTGATATTGGTCGTGGTCATGGAGGAAAGCTCGATCTTTGCCTTTTCGGCTGCTTCCTTCAGACGCTGCATTGCGGTCTTATCGTTTCTGAGGTCAATGCCCTCAGTCTTCTTGAACTCGTCGATCATCCAGTCAATGATACGCTGGTCGAAGTCATCACCGCCGAGACGGTTGTTGCCGGCAGTTGCGAGAACTTCGGTCACGCCGTCGCCCATGTCGATGATCGAGACATCGAAGGTACCGCCGCCGAGGTCGAAGACCATGATCTTCTGCTCCTCTTCCTTGTCGATGCCGTAGGACAGTGCCGCGGCAGTCGGCTCGTTGATGATACGCTTGACATTCAGACCTGCGATCTGACCTGCGTCCTTTGTAGCCTGACGCTGGCTGTCGGTGAAGTATGCCGGCACGGTGATAACCGCCTCGGTAACAGGCTCGCCGAGATATGCTTCTGCGTCAGCCTTGAGCTTCTGGAGAATCATTGCAGAAATCTCCTGCGGCGTATAGGACTTGCCGTCAATGGAAACCTTCTCGTTGGTACCCATTTTTCTCTTGATCGAAATGACGGTGTTATCCGGATTGGTGATTGCCTGACGTTTTGCGATCTGACCGACCAGACGCTCACCGTTCTTGGAAACTGCGACGACAGACGGCGTGGTTCTTGCGCCCTCTGCGTTCGGGATGACAACTGCGTTGCCGCCTTCCATAACAGCGACGCAGGAGTTGGTTGTACCAAGGTCAATACCGATAATCTTGCTCATAGTTGTTACCTCCAAATGATTTATCAAACTGGGATCAAAGGGCTTGCCGGAGACTACTGTTCATCTTCCTCCGGAAACTCCCACATAATGTCGCCGGCTTTCAATGCAGCGACGACCTCTTTGAAATAGCCTTTTGCCTGTACGGATGTGAACGGACCGATCTTGCTTTCATGGTCGCGGTTCTCATGCGTCGCACTGATCAGCAGGAAATAATACCTGTTGTTTTCGTATTCATAATCCAGCCGCACCGTATCAAAGTGTTCCAGATTATACATCGCGTCTTTTCGTTTCAGCCACATATCATTTCCCTCCTTCGGTCAAACTGCGGCTAGTTCGCAACGGAAACCATTGCACAGCGGATAATTCTGTCGCCGAGGCGATAACCCTTCTGGTATACCTCGCAGACAGTCGATTCGCCGAAATTCTCATCCTCAATCTGCCGGATTGCGTTATGCACCTTCGGATCGAAAGACTCATTCAGCGCCGGAATTTCCTCCACGCCGAGCTTTTGCAGGATCGAAGTCATCTGCTGATAGATTTTCTCCATGCCGCTGCGGTATGCATCATCCGTACAGGGCGATTCCATGGCACGCTCGAAGCTGTCCACTGCCGGAAGCAGCTCCAGAACGGTCTTTGCAACCGCATCCTGATAGGTTTCTGCTTTCTCCTTGGCGGTGCGCTTGCGGAAATTGTCAAACTCTGCAAAAAGCCGCATGTACTTGTCTGTGGCTTCCTGCAAGGCTTTCTCCGCAGCATCGGGCTCCTCGGTAATCTCCGGTTCGCCGTCATCGGTTTCGGAGAAGAGCTCCTCTGCTGCCGCATCCTCCTCAGATTCCGTCATGTCCTCATGCAGACCGCTTTCCTCGAGCGATTCAAAATCCTCACAGCCGTCCGCATCACGGATCTCATCTGTCATGTGTTGTCATCCTCCTTTTCGGAAATCAGCTTGCTGATTTTCTCTGTGAAATATTCAAGATACGGGATCACCTTTGCGTAATTCAGCCGCATCGGACCGATCAGACCGAGTCTTCCGGCGGCTTTGCCGTCCTTCTGATACTGCCCGACGATCATGCTGGAATTGCCGATCACAAAGGTCTGCTGCGGATTTTCACGCTTGGCATCCTCGCTGAACATCACATGGATTCCGCTGAACGTATCATTCAGCAGCGGCATAATGACATCCTGATTCTCCATGAATTCGACAATATCCTGTGTTTCCAGCTCCTGACAGGTCAGCAGATTGCGCGTGCCGTTGACGGTCAGCTCCTGCCGCATCATATCGCGGCTGAGCTCATAGAGTCCCTGCACGAGCGGGCTGAGCGTTGCCATATAGGTGCCCATTGCCGTGACAAGCTGATCAAACATCTCCGGCGAAAGATCGCTGAGCGAGACGCCGTGCAGGTGCTCGGTCAGGAACGCCGTAAAGAACGAAAGCTGCTCTTCGTTGAGATCAAATTCCAGCCGGCACGCCTTGTTCTTGATGTTGCCTGCCGAGGTAATCAGCAGAATCACATAGAGCCGCTTGCCGGTCGGGATGACCTCCACCTTCGAGATCACCGAGAACTGCGGCATCGCATTGACTGCGACGGCAGCACATTTCGTAATCTCCGCGAGTGCAGTGGTTGCCGACTGAATCAGCACATCCTCTGTCAGGACGGAATCATCTGCAAACATACTGTCCAGCCGCTCGCGTTCCTCCTGCGGAAGCTGCATCCCCGGCATACACTTTTCTATATAGAGCTTATAGCCCTGAAAGGTCGGGATTCTTCCTGCCGACGTATGCGGCTGTTCGAGCAGACCGAGCTGCTCCAGCACCGCCATATCGTTGCGGATCGTCGCGGACGAGACATTGATATCCGGCAGCGCGGCAATGGTCTTGGAACCGACGGGCTCGCCTGTCGTGACATACGCATCGACGACTGCCGCAAGAATCCGCAGTTTTCTGTCATCCATTTACCGAACGCCCCCTTTATTCAGATTTTGCAGACGAAGTTTCGTTGTGCTAGCACTCTGTCTCTCCGAGTGCTAAATATAAGATACCACTTTTCCGCCCGATTGTCAAGCCCTCCCACAGAGTTTTCACAAACTTCGTCAGATTATACAAGTTTTTTGCCCGTGCAGCACGGTTTGTGCAATTTCATAAGACCATTGTGCAGGATTTCAAGAGAATCCGTCATTGTTTTTCAGAAAAAAATCCGTATAATAAAAACAGAGCATAAAAAACATCCGGCTCTGTGAAAATGCGTTTTATTGTTTTGAGGGGAGAATCTATGAAAAAAAACAGCAGAAAAAAGATCGCGGCGTTTCTTTGCAGCGCAGTGATCGCGGCAGGCGCAATGTCAGCCCTGACAGGAACCGTCTCCGCAGCCGACGCCGTCAGCTTTACGCGCGCGGAGGGCTGGTTTGAGACCGCCGTCGCCGAATGGGCACCGGTCAGCGGTGCAGGCGGCTACAATGTCTATGCCGACGGCAAACAGGTTGACAGCATGCTGATCCGGCAGTACAATGGCTATTACCGCGCCGATATCCCGGGTCTGAAAGCGGGCAGCCATACGGTCAAGGTCGTGCCGCTGATGAACGGCAAAGAGGATACAGGCAAGGCAAAGGAGCAGGCGGTGACCGTCAAGGCGCATGACCGCAGCGGCTTTGCATTTGTACAGGGCAGCGCGTCCGGTGCTTATAACAATGACGGTACGCTGCGCAGCGGCGCAGTCGTGCTCTATGTCACAAACGCAACCAAGGACAGCGTCTCGCTCGACGTTGTCACGGATACCAAGGGCACGAAAACCAAATGCACCGGCATTCAGAATATCCTGACAGCTTATCAGAAGGGCACGGACAGCCGTCCGCTCGATATCCGCTGCATCGGCAATATCACCGATCCTGCCGTATTGCAGGGCGGCGACCTGCTGATCAAGGGCAGCGGCGCATCCAAGCGGCTTTCCTGCGGCGTCACAATCGAGGGCATCGGCACGGATACCGTCTTCAACGGCTTCGGACTGCGCCTTGCAAACTGCTCAAATGTCGAGGTTCGCAACATCGGCTTCATGAACTGCAACAGCTCCGAGGGCGATGACGTCGGCTTGCAGCAGAACAATGACCACTGCTGGGTACATCACTGCGACTTCTTCTACGGTGACGCAGGCTCTGACGCCGATCAGGCAAAGGGCGACGGCGCACTCGATACCAAAACCTCGAGCTATATCACCCACAGCTACAATCATTTCTGGGATAACGGCAAGTGCAATCTGCAAGGCATGAAATCCGAATCGACCGACAACCGCATCACCTATCACCACAACTGGTACGATCATTCCGATTCGCGTCATCCGCGCATCCGCACCTGCACCGTCCACATCTATAATAACTATTTCGACGGCAATGCAAAATACGGCGTCGGCGTGACCATGGGCGCTTCCGCATTCGTGGACAGCAACTACTTCCGCAACTGCCCGAAGCCGATGATGAGCAGCAAGCAGGGCACTGACGCGCAGGGCGAGGGCACCTTCTCCGGTGAAGACGGCGGCATCATCAAGGCATATAACAATATTATGACCGATGCAAAGAGCTATATTACCTATCAGAAGAATAATACGAGCTTCGATGCATATGAGGTCAGCAATGCAAAGGACAGCGTTCCGGCATCTGTCAAAACGCTCTCCGGCGGCACCGGCTACAACAATTTCGATACCGCAGCCGGCATGTATTCCTACACAGCAGACAAGCCTGCCGATGTGCCTGCAATCGTCACCGCGAATGCAGGCAGAGTGCAGGGCGGCGATTTCAAATGGCAGTGGAACAATGCCGCTGACGATGCGGACTATGCAGTCAATGCCGCACTGAAAAAAGCGCTCGTCAACTATCAATCAAGCATCGTTGCTATCGGCAGCGGCGCATATGTCGGCAGCACGGAACCGGTTGTCACAACGACCGTTCCCGCAGTCACGCAGCCGACTGCATCCGATACCAAGCCGACCGCCGCAACAGAGCAGACTGCTGCAACATCGCAGAGCACTGCAACGGAGCAGACCGCCGTGACCGCGCCGTCCGGTGCAGCATGGAGCTTCGCCCATAATTTCACCACGGACGGCAAGGAGAGCCAGTTCTATCAGATCAGCGGCAATCTCTCGACAAGCAAGGGTGCTGTCACCTATGACGGCAAAAGCATGACACAGTGCCTGAAAATGGAGACCGCGACCGCAATCAGCTTCACCGCGCCCGCTGATGCAATGCTTACGCTCGTCTTCGGCGAAGCAGCAGCAACCGTCAAAGCGGACGGCACCAAATACACCGCTGAGAACGGCATCGTGACCGTTCCGGTCAAGGCAGGCGCACATACACTCGCAAAGGCAGACAGCTGCAATCTGTTCTATATGGAACTGCGCAGTGAGGACACAGCACAGACCTCATCCGCTGTTTCTTCTGAAACCGCACCGGCATCCGAAACAACCGTTACGACTGTCACAACGGTCACGACAGCTTCGGAAACTGTTTCAGAGACCACCACGACAGCCGTCACCGCACCGTCGGTCACCTCGGAGACCGAGCCCGCCGCAGCCCTCGCAGGTGATGTAAATTGCAGCGGCGGCGTCGATGTATCCGACGCTGTCCTGCTCGCACGCTTCGTCGCAGAGGATGCCGTCAATATCACCGCCGCCGGCAAACAGAACGCAGACTGCGACGGCACCGCAGGCATCGACAGCAACGATGTCATCCACATTCTCAAGATCATCGCAAAGCTCGTCTGAGATTCATTTTGCTTTACCTTTTCTGCATAATATAAGGAAACAGACTGTCGGTTTCATTTCCGGCAGTCTGTTTCCGTTTGTATGCATTTTAAGTAACCTCAAAAGGAATGCGGTATGTTTTGCCTTCCTTTTCGCCGTCCGCAAGCAGCTGGATTTCAAGCACATATTCACCTTCTACGAGCGAACCGTAGGTTTTGGACCAGTCATAGACAAGCACCAGTTCACCGCCCGGCGGCATATAATTGTTGCCGTGCAGCTGCGCATCCTTGTCGATTTCTTCCAGCAGCTCCACGCGCGGTGTACGCGATTCATCATAGAGATGATAGGTCATCGCATACCAGCGTGCGGCATCCTTGGAGTTCTTGATCGTCAGAACGATGCCCTCCGGATTGATGTCATCCTCCGCAACGATAAACTGCGGCACAAAGCCGGAGGAATCCATTTCAAATTCCGTCCGTACAACGAGCCGTACCTTCGGCGAATCCGGATCGTCGGGATCGGAAGAGACATTCTCCTGCGTAATCTCCAGAATATAGGTGCCGTCCTGCAAATCGCCGTAGCGCTTGCCCCAGTCCAGCGGAATCTCCGCGGTCTGTTCCGGCGCAAGCCATTTGACATCGCCCTGCTGTGCCGGCGCCTCATAATCGGGCAGCTCAGCACATGGCTTTTCCGCATCGCCGCTGACCTCATAGAGCCGGTATTCCGCGGTATACGGACGCCCCTCCGCACTGCCGCTGTTTGTCAGCTCCGCCGTGCATTTCGAGGGGCGGACCGTATCCGTTTTGACTGTCAGCTTCATATCCGACGCCACAAGATAATCAACGGTTGTCGTGGTGGTGACTGTTGTTGTCGGCTCTGTTGCTGTCGTCGTCACGGCAGATGCAGCAGTGGTTTCCGCCGCAGAATCCGGCTCCGGACTGTCTTCGGCATTTCCTGCACATCCTGCGCAGCACAGTGCACAGACAGCCAGTATCATCATCAACAGATAGTGTTTCATGTCAGCCACCCCTCAGAAAGAGAATATTATTGGTAATCGCTGCCCTTCACCAGTGCCTGCACGACCTCCGGATATGTGAAGGTCGAGCTTCTGCGGTAAAGCAGACCGAAGTTCTCACCGGAACCGGCAAAGGCATTGTTGTCCCACCAGAGGCAGGACATCCCGTGTGCTCTCGCACAGGCAGTATAGTATGCGGAGAACGCAACGCGCGCCTCCAGATTATCCTTGTTCATTGCGCCGAACTCGCCGATCAGCACCGGAACGCCGTTCATGACGAATTTGCCGTAGAGATCATCCATAAAGCTGACGATATCGCCCGTATCGCCGCCGTTGTCCAGCGACCATTCCTTCGTACCGGCTTTGTTCAGCGCAAAGTTATACGGTCTGTAGGCATGGACGGAAAGAATCGTGCGGTTCGCGGTATCATTCGGCATGGAGAAGCCCGTATTGAGCGCGCCGTCCGGCGAAGCGGCATAGCCCGGCACCAGCAGCCAGCGCGCCGCATTGCTGCCGCCCGAATTGCGGACGGTATCGACAAAAAGCTGATTCAGCTCGTTGATGCAGGCAACCGCATCCTTGCACTGTGCATTGTTCTGATCAATCCACCACTCAAAATCCGTACCGACAAGGCGCGGCTCATTGAGAGATTCGAGGATCAGATGCTCGTCATAATCCTTGAAGACATCCGCGATCTGCGACCAGACTGCCGTCAGATATTTTTTCGAGCTCTCCATATGCGCGGAATCCGGATAGTAATACGCCTCGTCATTGTCATGATGCGTATTGACGATCACGTACAAATCCATATCGAGACACCAGTCCACAACTTCCTTGACGCGCGTCATCCATGCACGGGAGATTTTGAATTCTTCATCCACATGGTTATGCCATGAAACCGGAATCCGGATCGTTTTGAAGCCTGCCGCCTTGATCGCAGCGATATTCTCGATCTTTGTGATCTCGCCGCACCAGACCTTTTCGTAATCCATTTCCTGCTCGGCGGAAAGATGTCCGGCATCGCTTGCATCAAACGTGTTGCCGAGATTCCAGCCCAGATGCAGCTCTTTGATAAAATCCATACCCTCACTCTCCGGCACATGATATTTGTCAACCTGCACATCCGGCACAAGGTCGCTCGCTTCGCCGAGGACATTTGCCGGAACCGTATAATCCGGAATGCTCGTTTCCGGCAGCCTGCCGGAGCCGCCCGCAGCGCAGCCCGCAAGGAGCAGCGTCGCGGCAGCAGTCATCAGTGCCGCAGTTCGTTTCAGCCATTTCATCTTATGATAACCCCTCTTTTTATTTTTCTGTACCGGCTTCGCGCCGGTCTGAAAGCTGTTGTATGCCGTGCTTACCGGTTCGATGCCGCCTTGACATGAATCGTATCATAGGCATGACCGTCTGCTGCATAGCGCACGGTCACGGTATCGACCGTCACGGAAACCGCAAATGACGTTTCCTGCGGCGGATTGTCTTTATCGAGCAGCATATAGACATCGCTTGAATTCTCGATGATATACTTTGCTCTGTGCGCATCGCCGCGGTTGTCATACATATACCGCGGGAACGCATCGACATCATCCGAATGGAAATACATCTTGTTCGGATAGTCCGGATCGTCCGCGGGCAGCACCTCGACCGTACCGTTGACGGAGAAGCCCTCGCCGCCGCTGTAGGTAAAGGTCGCCGCTGCATTGTCAATGGTATCATCCGGCTCGGCATGACCGGAGACGGAATCGAGCTTCCAGCTCTTGTATTCAGAGCCCTGCTGCATGACCTCGCCGCGGATATTGCTGCTGAATTCGTTAAATGCGCCGAGACCCTCGCCGCCCTCTGTGATATGCGTCAGCGTGAGATTGCTTGCCTCCGGCGCATGCTCCGGTGCAGCGGTCGTTTCCGTCTCGATGACCTCTGTCTCGGTGACGGTTGTTGTTGCCTCCGCAGTTGTTTCTGTCTCGCTCTCAGACTCTGCCGTTTCGGTCTCCGCAGCGGAGCTGACCTCCGACACAGACGATGCACCGCCCTCCGTGCGGTCGCTGGAGCAGCCGCTCAGCACTGCTGCAAGCAGGACAGCCGCAAGCAATGCTGCGGCGCTGTTTTTGTGTGACACTTTTGAACGCTTCCTTTCCTTCATGAACAGAAATAGTATACTGCATTTTTCTTATATTTATCACGCAGAATCCTGCATGGTGCGAAAAAATACAGACGGCACTGCCGCTTTTATATCATACCATAAATCTGTCAGAAAAGCAAGATTTCCGCCGCAAAATGCGCACTGCGTACAAATGCCGCGGACGGACAAAAATCTATTTTGTTTTTTATTGCATCCGCCTGCGCCCCGTGTATAAAATTCAGGGGCGAAGGACCGCATATTCAGTCCTCCGCCCCATGTATTTTTACAGTTTGTCCTTTTCCGGCACATCTGCGGCAAAACGCTTTTTGAAGGCTGCTTCGTCCGCCGCATAGAGCCTGTCGGCAACCTCGTCGGCAAGCGCAATCGTCATGCGCTCATAGCTGCATTGCAGCGGCGAAACCGTATTTTCGTTTCCGGTCTCGAGCCGGTTCGTACAGCCGCAGGAATTCGTACAGCGTGTCCGCAGCGCACATTCCTTGCAAGATTCCGGCGTCGCAGCGCGGGAAGCGAGTATCTTCTGCCGTTCCCTGTCCACACCGTGAAAGACATCGCCGAGCTTATAATCCGGATCGCCGATGAACTGCGTACAGGCATAGAGCGAGCCGTCCGGCGCAACCGGCATCTGCCGGAAACCGAGATGACAGCGTTCCGACGGATTGAAGCCGCGGAGAAAATCACGAATCTTTGCATCGAGCGGCGAAAAGAAGAACGGATCGCCCTTCAGAAACTCCGCCTCGAAGAATGCCGCAATTTCTTCCATCTGCCCTTTCAGCAGCGCAAGGTCATCGTCTGTCCAGTGCACCTTTTTTCCGTAGGCAATCGTCGATGTAATCCGCTTGAAGCCAAGCGAACGGAGATACTTCACCGATT
Organism: Oscillospiraceae bacterium; assembly: GCA_017550285.1. GTDB lineage: Bacteria > Bacillota > Clostridia > Oscillospirales > Ruminococcaceae > Firm-04. The sequence goes on along the minus strand of JAFZPP010000013.1, from coordinate 6,669 downwards.
CCGCATACTGCGGCACAGCCTGCGGCGCAATCGTCATCATCGCATAGGCATCGGGCATATGTTTCAGCAGCAGCTTTGCCTTCTCCTCCACAACGTCAAAGCTCGGTGCGCCGTCCTTGAAGCGGCGGCAGGTATCCTGCGCGAGCCCCTCAAAGGACAGTCCGATGCCCATATGCACGGCATGCGCATTCTCGAGAAACCGCTCTGTCAGCAGCGTGCCGTTCGTTGTCATTTTATAGTATGCAGGCTTGCCGGTCTCAATCGTTTTCAGCATACAACGCCGGATCGCGCGGTAAATCAGTCCGGATTCCAGCAGCGGCTCACCGCCGAAAAAGCAGAGTCCGGCGCTTTTGCCGCTGGAAAACGCAAGATCGACCGCCGCATCGGCAACCGCCTCCGACATGCGGATCGGCTGCTTTTCGCGTACACAGTAAGCGCAGTTCATATTACAATTTTCGGTCAGGTGCAAAGTCAGATTCATGCAATCACGTCCTTATAAATTTGTTCCGCGTCCGCGGTCACGCTGTCAGTTTCTCTGTTCCTGTCAATAAAAATGATGCGCTGCAAGCCGTTTTCATCCGCAGGATAATCGAGCACACAGCCCCAGTCATAGGATGCGGTGCAGACGCCCTGCATCCATTCGCGCATGGTCAGTCCGCCGTCTTCCGCCCTGCCGTCATAGAACGCGATGCGCGTCCCGCTTTCCGGATGCCGCAATACAGCGGTAAAGCGGGTGCCGTAATGCGAAAAGCTGCTGTCATCGCGCTGCATCGCATATCCCATTCCGGCAAAGGCTGCTTCATAGGCGCCGGCATCCGCTGCACAGACGGTATTGATCTCATCAACCGCAGCCTGATAATCCGGCACAAATGCCACATCGCCCTCCAGCATCAGCGGTTCACAGGAATCTCCGTCATCGGTCACAACAGGCGCTTCGCCGTCCTCAGCCAGCGGATATTCCGTTGTTTCTGTCGTTGTCACGGCAGATGCAGTCTGCGTTGTGGTTTCATCCGGCTCTGTTGAAACTGCTTCCTCACCTGCAAGCTCGATGATATCATTGGAATCCACATTCGGATTGGCGACATCTCCGGCAAGCTGCGGTCCGCATCCGGTCAGCAGCGCCGCAGAGGCAAGAATGCCGAGTACCGCCGCATATTCAGGCAGTTTCGCATGTCTGATCGGTTCCAGCTTCATTTGGACACCTCCTCCGAAGAAGTATCGTTTTCTGTCTGCGCCGCTGACGTTTCGGTCTGATAGAATTCTTCGGTCACGGTCGGGAATATTCCGCCCGAAGCCGATTTGTTTATTTCCTCAAATACATGTTCGATCAGTCCGCAACCGGACAGCAGTGCGGCAGACGCAGCCGCCGTGACCAGTGCCGCCGCATATTTCGGCAGCTTTGATTTTTTGATTGGTTCCAGTTTCATGATATTGTCTCCTTCGCAGCAGTCTCATTTGTTGTTGTATTCTGTTCGCCGGATTCCGTATTCTCCGGCGCAGTTGTCTGCATCTGCATCCGATACACCGGATTCATCGGCGCAACCTTCCCCATCAGATCCGGTTCGGGCTCATATGTATCCCACCACGCCTGCATTTCCTCCTGCGTCAGGATTTTCAGCGTATGCTGTGCTTCCGTGATATCCTCAGTCTGTGCGGATGTTGTACCGGTCTGTATTTCCGTTGTACCCGCAGGGTCAGGCTCAAGATAAACCTCACCGCCGATGACCGGTTCCGTATATCCGGAATCAACATCCGTATTGGGTGCAGTGCCGTCGATATGCAGCGAATGATTGCCGCACGATGTCATCATTCCTGCGGACAGGGTCAGTACCGCAGCAAGTGCAGCATACTTCGGCTGTTTCCATTTCTTGACGGGCTCCTGTTTCATAAGACCGCCTCCTCTCTGAAAAGGTTACGCCCCGACGGCAAAAAATCCTTATTCCGGAGAGAATTTCAGCGGTCTGCACAATCAGATATGTATTATTTTGTATGTTCTGCCAGATACTGCATGATCTGCGGATGCTGCTTTTCATAGGATTCAAACAGGAATGCATGGATGCCGAGTGCATTTGCAGCCTCGATATTCTGCGGGCTGTCATCAATGAAAACGCACTCCTCCGGTCTGAGGTCATAGCGCTGCATCAGCCGCTGATAGATTTCCGGCTCCGGCTTCGTGATGCGCTCCTGCCACGAAAATACGCCGCCGTCCATATGCTTCGTAAATTCCAGCACATCCGGACGCTCCTGCATCAGATATTCAAAATAATTCGAGAGGTAGAAGACGAGGTATCCGCGCGCTTTGAGCTCCTCGACCCACGGGATTGCATAGGGCATCATCCGCGGACAGCCGCCGATCTTCTGCATTGCCTCCTGAATCTGCGCGGCATAATCCGGCGCATTGGCAATAAAAAGATCAATGACCTCATGCATCGGAATGACATTGCGGTCGAGCTCATTCCATGCGGGCGTCCCCCACATCGCATCCGAAACAGTCTTTGCCGTCTCCGCATCAAACAGTCCGGCAAGATACTGTTCCCAGTCGAATTCGATCATCACTCTGCCGATATCAAAAATCACATTTTTAATCATAGATACGCTTCCTTTCCGTTTTATTGTAGCATATTCTCCTCAAAAAAGCAATACAAAAGCCGCGGATTCAAGTATGAACCGAATCCGCGGCATTTTATGATACTGATTATTCACCGAGCAGCAGCTTGCGTGCATCTGCTCTGAGCTTTGCCTCGAGCGCTTCCGCCTCTGCCATGGTCTTGCAGGCGGTTGTGTAATACGCCTTGATCTTCGGCTCCGTACCGGACGGGCGCACGATCACGCTCGCATGCTCCGGCAGGAAGAACGAAACCACATCAGACTGCGGCAGACCGGTCGGCTTCGTTTCACCGCTCTGCATGTCGCAGATCGTGCCTTCCAGATAATCCGCCGTACCAATCACAGGCAGACCGCCGAACGCCTTGGGTGCCTCTGTGCGCAGAGAACGCATAATCTCCTGCATCTTGTGCATGCCGCTGACGCCTTCAAATGCGAAGCTCTCCTGACTGTGCTTGAATACGCCGTACTTTTTATAAAGATTCTCGCGCGCCTGCATCATGCTGATGCCCTTCGTGCGGTAGAACGCTGCCATTTCCACGATCAGCATAGAAGCGACGACCGCATCCTTATCGCGGACATAGGTGCCTGCGAGATAGCCGTAGCTCTCCTCAAAGCCGAAGAGATAACGGTTCTCCTCGCCCTTTGCCTCAAGCATGCCGATCTGCTCGCCGATAAACTTAAAGCCCGTCAGAACGTCAATAATCTGCACGCCGAATGCCTCTGCAATCTTCTTGACAATATCCGTCGTCACGATTGTCTTGACAGCAATCGGATTTTTCGGCATGGTGCCGAGCTTTGTGCGCTCCTCACAGATATATTCAAGGAGCATTGCACCGACCTCATTGCCGGAGAAGAGTGCATATCCGCCGTTTCCGTCCGGAACGGCAATGCCGACTCTGTCGCAGTCCGGATCGGTTGCGAGCAGCAGGTCCGGCTTGACCTCGTCACAGAGGCGCAGACCGCATTCGAGTGCCTCACGAATCTCCGGATTCGGATAGGGACAGGTTGTGAAGTTGCCGTCCGGCAGCTCCTGCTCCTTCACGATTGTGACATCCTTGATACCGATTCGCTTGAGAATCTCGCGCACCGGCTTATTGCCCGTACCGTTGAGCGGCGTATAGACGATCTTCAGACCGCTTTCTGCACACACATCGGTATGGATGCCCTGTGCGAGCACATTCTTGTAGAAATCCTCGATGACATCCTGCGCAATATAGGAGATCATGCCGCTTTTGACGGCTTCTTCAAAATCGCAGGTCTTGACATCGTTGAACATATCCAGCGCATTGATCTTGCTGATGACGGTATTTGCGACATCGAGCGTAATCTGGCAGCCGTCGGCACCGTATGCCTTATAGCCGTTGTATTTTGCCGGATTGTGGCTGGCTGTCACCATGATGCCCGCCGAGCAGTTTAATGCACGCACTGCAAAGGAAAGCATCGGGGTCGGCATCAGTTCGCTGTAAATATGAACCTTGATGCCGTTTGCAGCGAGCACGCCTGCCGCCGCCTTTGCGAAGGTATCGGACTTGATGCGGCTGTCGTAGGAAATTGCGACACTCGGCGCATCAAAGGATTCCTTCACGTAATTTGCCAGACCCTGCGTTGCACGGCGCACGGTATAGATATTCATTCTGCCGGTTCCGGCGCCGAGGACGCCGCGGAGACCGCCCGTACCGAACGCGAGATCCTGATAGAAGCGCTCACGGATTGCCTCCGCGTCGCCGCTGATCTCCTTCAGCTCTCTGACAAGATCCGGATCCTCTGTTGCATTCTCACACCAGAGCCGGTACAGTGCATTCTCTTTTGCCATATCGGATTGCATGGTACTTCATTCCTTTCATCTGTGCGGCGAATCCTGAACGCCGCAATGCGCGGTCAATCAAACACACATAGTAATTATAGCATATTTTATCTGTTTTGCAAAGGGGCAGAATACCGAATTTTGAGAGTAAGATTCCGCTATTTTGGTATTATTCTGTCAATTATCGGCTGACTGCGGAAAATCGCCGCGGCAAGCCGCCGGAATACGACAAAAAAAGGCAGCCGGAACCCCGACTGCCTTTGCGTGAAGCATCAGCCTCTGTTGAAACGCTTGTTGAAGCGCTCGACACGTCCGCCGGTATCGACCAGCTTCTGCTTGCCCGTGAAGAACGGGTGGCACTTGGAGCAGATTTCAACCTTAATGTCCTTCTTCGTGGAAAGAACCTCAATCACGTTGCCGCAGTGGCAGGTGATAGTGGTCTTTTCGCAGTTCGGATGGATGCCTTCTCTTGCCATGGTTTTCACCTCTTTCAAAGATTTGGTAGAGTAAAATCTGACATAACAGCCCATCCGGATACTGTTCGGACAGTAGTGCTATGGATTAAACGTAGAATTTATTATATCATATTCCGGCAAAAAAATCAAGCGGCATTTTCTCTAAATCGCTGTCCGGTATACGGCGATTTTGCGTAGAATCTGCCGAACGGCAGCTTTCCGGCTGCCGCTTCCGCCCTCCTCCTTCCTGCTTTCTCCCGATTCTCAAAGTCGCCATACCTTTTTCTCTTTTCTCCCATTGCGTTTTTTTCAATTCTATGGTATAATAAATGTATCTGGCGAACTATCAAAATGCAAGCGGACGCTGTCCGCTGAAAGGAGACAATAATCATGCATGAACCTTATTATCTGACAACCGCCATTGCCTACACCTCGCGCAAGCCGCATATCGGCAATTCCTACGAAATCGTGATGACCGATGCGCTCGCCCGGTTCCGCAGAATGCAGGGCTATGATGTATATTTCCTGACCGGCACCGATGAGCACGGTCAGAAGATCGAAGAAATCGCAAAGGAATCCGGCATTACGCCGCAGGAACATGTGGACAAAATCGCGGGCGAAATCCGCGGCATCTGCGATCTGCTCAACGTCTCCTATAATCAGTTTATCCGCACCACCTCGCCGGAGCATATGCGCCGCGTGCAGGATATCTTCCAGAAGCTCTACGATCAGGGCGATATCTACAAGGGCGAGTACGTCGGCAAATACTGTACGCCGTGCGAGAGCTTCTGGACGGAATCGCAGCTCGTGAACGGCAAATGCCCCGACTGCGGCAGAGATGTGCGCGATGCAAAAGAGGAGGCATATTTCCTCAAGCTCAGCAAATATCAGAGCTGGCTCGAAGAATACATCGAGCAGAATCCGGACTTCATCTATCCGGAAGCCCGCAAAAAGGAAATGCTCAATAACTTCATCAAAAAAGGCGTGCAGGATCTCTGCGTGTCCCGCACCACTGTGAAGTGGGGCATTCCCGTGCCGTTCGATGACAAGCACGTTATTTACATCTGGATTGACGCGCTCTCGAACTATATCACCGCGCTCGGCTACGAAGCAAACGGCAATCACGGCGAGCTTTACAAGAAATACTGGCCCGCAAATGTCCACATCATCGGCAAGGATATCGTGCGCTTCCACTCGATTTACTGGACAATCATGCTCCATGCGCTCGGCGAGCCGATTCCGAAGCAGGTGTTCGGTCATCCGTGGATGCTGTTCGGCGATCCGAAATCAAAGGTGCTCGAAAAAATGAGCAAATCCCGCGGCAATGTCATCTATGCGGATGAGCTCGTCGAGAAATTCGGCGTGGATGCCGTGCGCTACTACCTGCTCTCCGAAATGCCGTTTGCGCAGGACGGTTCCATCACCTACGAAAACATGATCTAGCGCTTCAATTCTGACCTTGCAAATACGCTCGGCAATCTGGTCAACCGCACCGTTGCGATGGTCAACAAGTATTTCGGCGGCGAGATTCCGTCCGCAGAGCTGATTGCTTCCGCGCCGTCTGCGGACTGTGACGCGGAGCTGACCGCGTTTGCGGACGATACCCGCAAGAAGCTGACCGAGCTGCTGGATACCTTCCATGTCAGCGACGCGGTGGAAGCGGTCATTGCGCTGGCGTCCCGCTGCAATAAATATATTGACGAAACCGCGCCGTGGACGCTCGCAAAGAAGGAAGAGGACAAGCCGCGTCTTGCGAAGGTGCTGTACAATCTGCTCTGCGGCATCCGCGTGATCGGCGGACTG
>JAFZPP010000012.1 GCA_017550285.1 Oscillospiraceae bacterium | reverse complement strand
GCACGGGTCGGCGTCAGGCAGCCGTCTGTTTCCAATGCAATCGCAGATCTGGAACGGGAAATAAACATGCAGCTGTTTGAACGCGCAGCAAGGGGTGTGAAGCTGACAAAGCCCGGAAAAGAATTCTTCTCCGAAATACACGCACTTTGTCAGAGTGTTGCGCGAATGGAGGAACGGTATCAGCCCGTTGTATTCCGCTGATATAAATAAAAGCAATAAACCGAATATAGAGTAAGCCTATTGACAATATATGCGTTTAAATGGTATAATGTACACGATAAGACTACCAAAACAGTATGAATTAAAGATAACCTTATGAGGTGATAACATGAAAGACGTGATCCGCCGTGCGGTCTATGAAAAATATATCGCGCCCACAAAAGCCGAACGCCCGGATTATATCGGCGTAGAGATCGAAATGCCGGTCGTCAATCTGAACGGCGAAGCGGTCGATGAACAGATTGCAATCCAAACGGCAGAAGCCTTTTCCGCACATTTCGGCTTTGAACCGGAGCACCGCGATGCCGAGGGCAATTTCATCTCTGCAAAGCACCGTGAAACCGGCGATATTCTCTCGTTTGACTGCTCCTATTCCAATCTAGAATTGTCTTTCGGCAAGGCGACCGGTCTGTTTGAGATCAAGGAGCGTTTCGAGAAATATATCCGCTTTCTGAATACGGAATTTGCAAAGCACAACTATATCCTGACCGGCATGGGCGTCAACCCCGCGGCAAATGTCAACCACAATCAGCCGATTAAAAATGAGCGTTACCGGATGCTCTATCACTATCTGCATTCTTATCCGCAGCACACCGGTGAGGTGGCGATACGGTTCCATGAGCGCCCGGATTTCGGTACTTTTACCAGTGCGTCACAGGTGCAGCTCGATGTCCGCTATGACGAACTGATTGACACGGTCAATGTGTTCGGGATGCTGGAACCGTACAAGGCACTGCTGTTTGCAAACTCCTATCAGACAATCGAATTCGCGCCGCAGCAGAGCGACCTCGATCATCTTCGCACATTCAAATTTGAGGACCTGACCTTCCGCGGCACGATTGAATACCGCAGCGCCTGCTGCCAGCCGCTCTCAGAGGCGCTGACAGTCGCTTGAACCGGATGCGGAGCTGCTTGCCCGCGCCGAAGCTGTGCTGACGGTAATGGAACAGTATTTCTCCGATGACGCAGAAGCGCTTGCAGTCATCGGATTTGAGCATGACAAGCTGAACAGCCGGAAAGCTGGCAAGACGATAACAGACAATTATTTCAACAGATAAGGCGGTGTAACCCATGTGCGAGCTGCTCGGCTTCACATCTGCGAAACGAACAGATATCCGTGACTTTTTGCGGAAATTCTATGCCACAGCGTGCAGAACCCGCACGGCTGGGGACTGATGTATGAAGCAGACGGACAGCGCGAGATCGTGAAGGAAGCCGTCAGCGCCGCCGAGAGCCTGTTCCTCGATGATCTGATTGAGAGTATGCCGCCGCAAAAAAACACACTTGCACATATCCGATTTGCGACAGTCGGCTCGATCAGTGAGCGGAACTGTCACCCGTTCACCGCCTCGGACGATTCCGGCAGGGAATGGACGCTGATCCATAACGGCACAATCTTCAACGGCAAACACAATCACCGCTATGCCGCTGAACAACTGGGCAATACAGATTCCGAGCGCTTTTTTCTGTATCTGATTGACACGGTGAATGAACAGCTTGCAAAGTCTGTTCCGACAGAACGCGCTCGCTTTGAGTGCATCAATCACTTTATTGCAGAAAATGCGCCCCGCAACAAGCTGAACCTGATGATCTGGGACGGCGACCTGCTGTGTGTGCATAAAAATCTGATTAACACGCTCTGTTTCAAGCGGCTGGATGACGGCATCATCTTTGCAACAAAGCCGCTGGACGACGGTGTCTGGGTACCGTTCCCGATGGCACAGGTCATTGCGTATAAACACGGGCAGGAGATTTACCGCGGCGACCGCCATAAGGGCGCGTTTGTGCCGACACTCGAATATATCACTGCTATGGATGCCATGCATATCTGAAGCAGTTGGAGGGAATCATAATGTTACCGACGATCGACAAAGAACGACTGATCGCTGATTTTCTCAGCCTGACAACCGGCAGCACAGAGAGTCTGGATGAACGCCGTGCTGCCGATCTGCTTACCGAAAAACTGAATTTGATCGGCTTTTCCGTATCAGAGGATGATGCAGGACAAAAGCTCGGCGGCAATGCCGGAAATCTGTACGGCTTTCTCAAAGGCACAGTTTCAGGCTTGCCGCTTTTGTTATCTGCGCATATGGATACTGTTAAACCGGGCGTGAATAAGCATCCTGTTCTGCATGCGGACGGAACATTCACATCAGACGGAACAACGGTGCTCGGTGCAGACGATGCGGCGGGACTTACCGAAATACTGGAGGGAATCCGCAGCGTGCGGGAAGCCGGACTGCCGCATCGGGATATCGAAATCCTGTTTCCGGTCGCAGAAGAAATTTATATTCAGGGCAGCGGCGTATTTGATTTTAGCCGGATCCGTGCAAAAGAGGCGTATGTTCTGGATATGAGCGGGGAGGTCGGAAGTGCAGCAGTCCGCGCCCCGTCGCTAATTTCATTTCAGGTGAGTGTGAAGGGAAAAGCGTCTCATGCCGGCTTTGCACCGGAAAACGGAATCCATGCCATTGCTGCGGCAGCAAAGGCAATTGCCCGCTTGCCGCAGGGGCGTATTGACGACGAAACCACCTGCAATATCGGCACGATTACGGG
>JAFZPP010000011.1 GCA_017550285.1 Oscillospiraceae bacterium | reverse complement strand
GATTTGCTCAGTATTGCCGTATTTTGCGCGGTATATCGAAGCTTTTCTTTCCTACTACCAATTTGGCAGAACGGGGCGAAAACTACAAAACGCGGCAAGTTTTAGCAAATTGCGGACGTCGTTAGTAGTAAAATAGTAGTAAAAATCGGGGTGTTTTACTACTAAGGATTTCGGGGTAGTATTCTTTTCAAATATTATTCTGTGCACAAAAATCAGCGAATGATTCTGCATATCTGATCTTTTGCGTAAAAGTACCTGTGGTATATTCGTTTTCACCGGCTAATACAGCAGATAACCGACCGGTTTTTTCTGTAATGTCATACGAAGCAAAACGGAGTTTTTTCTGTGTTTCCTCTTTCATAACACTCATCAGATCATAGATACGATCGCTATGCTCCTTTTTGCATATAACACCGAATGAAATGACATCCATCTGATCATGCGGATCTGCGTAAAGATTGAACACCATGCAGTTGTTTTTGTGATTTCCAATTACCCAGAGGTCGCCTTCGCCGGATTTTTGATCAAAGAAGAAGTCAAATAGCTTTTCTGCATCAATGTATATGCCCATAGTATCCATAATAGCTTTTAGATTGGGATTAAGATAATCGTATTCCGGATACCCGTAGAGTACTATGTGTATAGGCGATGATATATGAAAAGTGCATACATCAGCACTTATTTTGGATTCAATGGACATCGTAGCTTCTCCTCTCGTTTTTCTCATTATACCATAATCCTTCCATTTCATCAAGTCAAAACGGGCAAAAAAATAGCGCACGTTTGCCTGCGGCAAACTGCGCAGTTTTGCATAGCAAAACGTGCGGCTCACCGAAGTGAGCCGTAGCCGAAAGCATATCATATTGCTTCATCCTTTGTTCTGTTCATCTCCTGTCGGGCGTTCTGGACTTCCTCCATGCGGTGAAGCTCCGCAGCAGCATCCTCCAACCCAAGATGCGTATAAACGTCAAGCGTTATGCCGATTTCGCTATGCCCCATCAGGTATTGCAGCGTTTTCGGGTTCATGCCCGCCTTCGCCTGATTGCTGCAATAGGTATGGCGGCATATATGAGGCGTGATGTTAGGCATCTGGATGCGGTAAATCTCGTTGTATTTGCTGACCATTCGGTTGAAACGGTGTTCCCAGTGCAGCGCGACCAGCGGCATACCGTTCTCGTCGAAGTACAGGAATCCGCAGTATCCTCGATCTGAACAGGCTTGACGCAGACACGTACATTGCTGCTGTTCGCCTGAATACTGACGTCTGCTCTGGTCTTCTTATAGATACCGTTGATGTTCGGCGCGCTGACATTATCGACCTTGTAGACAAAGCTGAGCTTCTGTCCCGGATGCAGCACCGGCACCGATTCCGCCGAATCAACAATCAACGCAACACCGTTCGTATCAATGAAACGTGTCTGAAACAGCTTTGCCTTGGCGTTGTATGCAGTCGCTGAATCAATCAGATTTTTCCCGAGCGATGCATCAACCTGATTCATGTCAATCGAAGTATCGTTTTCCACGACAATTTCTGCCAGCAGATACTGCTTGCGGATGACCGGATCAAAATTGATCTGAATGGATGCCGCTTCATTGCCTTTGACCGAAATCGGTTCCTCCGAATCAAAATGCAGGGAGACATGCTCCTTGAAGGGCTGGAGCTCCGCCTTGAAATCTGCGCTGATGTTATACTCACCGCTGCGGTCGCCGCGGACAATCCAGCTGACCTGACGCTGCGAACCGCCCTCGATTGTGCCGAGACTGACCGTCCGCGGCTGGGATGCCGGCGTATTCTCCATGAGTGAAAGTCCCTCCGGCAGATTCAGCGACGCAACACTGTTTGTCAGCGAAAAGTCTGCGGATGCATTGTTCACCACGATCATATCGACCTTGAAGAATTCCTTGAGAAACTGAACATCGGCAGGAATGCGCATCAGGACGATTGTTTCCAAATCCCGTGAGACTTCCTTCACGGTATAATTGTAATCAATGCCGTCGCCGCCCCTTCTGTTGCCTTTGCCTGCCGGCGTACCGAGCATTTCTTTGCCGTTCGTATCGTAATAGATAACGATATGATCCGTCACCGTCGTCGTAATATGATAGGTCAGAGAAACATTGATCTTGACCAGATTGCAGTTTTGCGGGTCCTCGACATCAATGCCGGCAGCCTGAATCTCTGAAAGAGACATCCGGTTGATCGAAAAATCAGCCTTGACGAGCTGCTCCTGCTGCACCGTGAATTGCAGCTCGGATGTGGTATCCGGTACAACGGCGCAGTATTTCCGGACGGGCAGGTAGCCGGTATCAAACACACCGAATTCATGGGTGCCCGCCGCGCACGGAATCAGGACTGTGCCGCCTGCATCGGTTTTGTAGCGGGTTTGCTGATCGGTTCCGAGATCGGCATAGACTGTGACATTCGAGGCAGCAGAGCCGTCCATTCTGGAGACCTTCACCAGTACATTGCCCGAAACGGAAGGTTCGGATACTGTAACCGTCACCGTCTTCGTATCGAAGCCGCCGGATTTGTTTGTAACAGTCAGAGAAACCGTAAAGGTGCCGGTTTTCTCAAAAGTATGCGTAAAGACTGCGCTTTCAACGGAAGACTTTTCCGCATGCCCGCCGTCACCGAAGTCCATTGCCACTTTGGTGATATCTGCTGCGTTTATGGAACCGGTTGCGTCATAACTGTATTCGACTCCGACGACTTGTTCCGAAGTATACTGCAAATCTGCCATCGGTCTTGCATCAACCTTAATCGGTTCAAGCGTAACGGAAACCGTATTCCCGCTCTCCATTTCGCCCTCAATGCGGTAGATCATATCACCGCTGTCATACAGCTTGTCATCCGTGCAGACGTAGTCTGTCTCATTCTTCTTCGGGTCAATTTTTCCGATACAGTATTCAACGCCCTGTGTACCGGTCTTGCGGTATCCAAAATGCGTTTGCAATGATGAATTCTCCTGTTTATTTTGTCCCGAAAGCAGCCGCTTTGCACAGATGCACAGAATCTCCCGAACGAAGAACCCCGCCGTATCACTACAGCAGGGTTCTTTGTCATATTTCAGGATTGCAGGGAATCAGCCGTTATAGCGGAGAACGCCGCCCCAGTTACCGTCATAATAGTCGTGTTCACTGATTTGCTCTGCCTTCGTTCTGTTTTTTACGCCGCGTGCGGCGACGCATCTGTTATTGCCGAGATATAATACTGTATGCGAATCCTCATTCAGAAGAATATCGCCGCGCTTGAGGTTTGCAGGACCGCCGATATCACTCCACGTAATCCATTCAAAGCCCGCTGCTTTAAAAGCCTCTCTCATGGTGCGGGTATTCAGATCTGCACTGACACGGAAGCCTGCCTGTTTTGCGGCAGAGGAGACAAAGGATGAGCAGTCATAGTTCGGACCGAGTCTGTTGGTCTGGCTGTAGCCGTGTGTATCATCCGCAGCGATCTTAACCGCCCAGTCCAGCATTTTCTCAATCTTGTTGATGCCTTTTGAAGCATTCCAGATTTCGCGCATATCTGATTTCCGGACAAGGCGCAGAATGCCGTCATCGCCGAGCGAGAGCTTATAGGCTGCATAGGGAGAGTAGCACGTTCCGGAGTTATAGAGCGCTCTTCCGCTCTGATAAACAACCAGATTGCCGTCCTGCTGCAATGCCAGGAATGCACCCTTGTGATTGTAAGTATTTGTGTGCCAGACTACAGAATCGGTTCCGTAGTTTCTTCTGTATATGACAAAATTGCCGTCCTGCTGCATCATTGCACAGTAAAGGCGGTTTTTCGAGGTAAGGCACTGGCTCGGGCGGAGCAAAGTATTGCTTTTTGCAGTGCATTCGATCTCGCTTCTGGAGCTCCAGAGGCTGTGTCCGCTTTCATAGTGATAGACATAGAGCTCGCCGTCATTGGAGAGACGCAGTGAATAGGAATTTCCGCCCCCTTTGATGAGTGTGCGGGAATCCCATTTTGCTTTGGAGTTTTTATCGTAGAGAACGAGGTTGCCGTCAGTCTGCATGACGAGCTTGAATGAACGGTTGGAGCTGTAGTCATTGCCGAGACCGGTGCTCCAGATTGTGTTTCCGCTGTTTGTCTCCTTCAGGACGAGATTGCCGTAAGCAGTCAGCGTCAGTTGATATTTTCCGTTCTGGGAGAACCAGTGCCTCTGTTTTCCGGCAGACAGCGTGACAGAACGATTGTTGTCCAGGACGATTGTGTCCTTTTTGTAGTTGTCGGAGCTTGCGCTGGCTGTGATGCAGTAGTGCTGCAAAGGTGCGGCGATACCGTTCATCGGTACAAGCATCAGCGATGCACAGGAAACGGCTGCGAGAGAGAATGCTGCGATTTTTTTGGAGATTGTAGTGTGTTTGTTCATGCTTTGAATATCCTTTCTGCCGGTTTGACCGGCGTATCATTCAGCGGATTCAGACCGCCGGCAATATTATACCATTTTTTGATACAGCTGTCAAGCGCAGAGAAGGCGCATATGTCTGACTGCGAACCGCTTCATCTGCAAACCGCCCATCTCGGACCTTCCTCGCCGATGATTCCGTTCAGCGCAAATCCGCATTTCTCAAGCACTCTTTTTGACGCCGTATTATCGGAATCGGTCTCTGCTTCGACAGCGGTGACCTCCGGATGCGAAAACGCCCATTCCAATACGGCTTTGACTGCTTCGGCTGCATATCCGCTGTTCCGGTATTCTTCGGAGATTCCGTAGCCGATTTCTGCGATGCCGTCTGCAGAAAGCCCTTTGAAGCAGAGCTCGCCGATATGTGTGCCGTCTTTCCGTTCAATCATCCAGACCGCATACCAGTCCCATTGATCGGGATGTGCAAGACAGCCGTTCAGCATTTCTGTGTAAGCCGCTTTCAGGACATCGACAGTCTGCGCTGCGATGAAGGATTCCATCATCTCCTGCGATGCGGCATATATGTTCAATCTGTTTGTTTCGATCATTTCGCTTTTCCTCTCAGATTTGATTTTGTTTCATTATAGCATAACCCTGCCGTTTCATCAAGTCAAAACGTGCAAAAAAACAGCGCACGTTTACCCGCGGCAAAGTGCGCTGTTTACATAATATACAGTTCGGTTCATTTCCCGAGCAGCTGTTCCCATGTGACATTGATCGCCGAAACATTTTTCGCAGTATAGTATGCGAGGATCAGCTGTGCATCCTCCGCGCTGACCTGACCGTCCCCGTCGATGTCAGCGGCTTTGATCTGCGCATCGGTCAGATTCATTTTGATTCCGGCAATGCGATCAGCGTAGGCATTGAGCGCAATCTGCGCATCATCGGCACCGACCTCGCCGTTCCCGTTCAGGTCGCCGCGGATGACATTCACCGCAGCAGGCTGTTCCGCAGATTTTTCTTTCAGATATTCCATGGCGCAGTAGCCGGAAACACCTCTGTATTCAACCCTGCCCCATGTTCCGTCATCCGAAATGCGCGTGAGGGAAACCTCCGTATCCTTCGGAATCGTCATCAGAATCGTACCGAACAGCGAGGGCTCAGAGCGCATATTCAGACTGCCGGACTGTGTTGCGATGATGCATGTCCGGCTGACATCGCTCCACTGTGCAGCAGTGCCGCAATGCTGGCTGTAATAGAGCCTTGTCTTTTCGCGCCGCATCTCATAGGTCCATTTTGCGCAGCCCTCATAGCGCGCCGCCCAGATATCAGATGCCGCAACGGCATCCTCCTCGGTATTGCCGAGCGCTTTCATATCCTCATAGAGATGCAGAGAAATCAGATAATTATTATGAAGCAGATCATTCCGGATAAAATCAAGCTGACAATCGAGCGTCTTCCATGCAGGCGAATAATTCTGGAGCTCCTCCATGCGGTATCCGGCATCCGCGCCGCTGTTCCACTGACAGATGCCGTAGCCCTGTGTTCCGCCGGTATCCTCGGGATTATGCGCCTCCGGATCGAAGGTACCGCCTGTTTCGACATGAATATTGCCGATCACGCCGCAGGCAGCAGCAGCGGAAAAGCCGAGTGTTTCCGTCAGATAGCGGAAGATTGTCTGTTCATTTTCCTCCGGATGATTGACTCTGTTCTGATCCGAAGGGGTCTCCGGATTCTGTACCGGCTCCGTGGCAGTGTCCGTCACAAGCGTCAGCCATTCCATCGCGCAGTAGCCGACGACAGAGCCGAACTGCACCTCACCCCAGCCGTTGCAAATGCGGAATACCCTGACGGTTGTCCCTCTCGGAATCGTTGTGATAATCATGGCAGACTGGCTCGGCTCAGCGCGCATATTCAGCGGATCGGTTTTCGTGGAGACTTTGTATTGTCTGCCGTCCTCTGTCCAGTTTCCTGTATCGGCATCGCCGGATTGTGCAGCAGCGTATGCCGTCTGCAAAGCAGCAGCAGTCAGCATGCCATCCGTCACCGGATGCAGTGCAAGCAGCGTGACTGCCGCAGCAGCCAGCGCCCTGCACATTGTTTTTCGTTTCATGTTTACCTCCTGTATCTGTTCTGATCCGCGGCACACAGCGCCGGAATCCGATCTGTCCCGTGCATATTCGGGGGAGCACAGGTCATGCGGTATGTCAGCTTCATCATACCACATTCCGCATACGGCGCGCAAGTTTCTTTTGCATTTTTTGGTTCAGCGGCATAATAATCCGGCTGCTGCGCAGAGAATTATATTCATTCCGCAAGACTTGATTTTGCAGAGGCGATGCAGTATAATGAGCATAACGATCATCCGAAAGGGGAGAAAGCAACCGTGCTGATTGATATTTCACAGGAAATCTTTTCATGCAGCGTCTATCCGGGCGACCCGCATCCGGCGCAGTCACATCCGCTGCGGATTGCGCGCGGCGATCTCTGCAACCTGACGCAGTTTTCGATGTGTGCACACAACGGCACACATGTCGATGCACCGTTTCATTTTATCGCAGACGGCAAAACGGTCGATCAAATGGGACTGAAACCGTTTGCCGGCGCCTGTTATGTCGCACATCATCAGGGCGATCTCACGGCAGCGGATGCAGCCTGCATTCTGCAAAAGGCGAAGGCAGCCGGCGCATCGGCGCGCATCCTGATTGCAGGAAAAGCTGTTCTGACGGCGGCAGCAGCGAAGGAATTTGCGGCAGCGGGCATCCTGCTGTTCGGCAATGAAAGCCAGACCGTCGGACCGGAGGATGCCCCGCAGGAGGTGCATCTGATCATGCTCGGCGCAGAGATCGTGCTGCTGGAAGGCGTTGTTCTGCGCGGTGTCGCGGAGGGCAGATATGTTCTGAGTGCAGCGCCTTTGAATCTCGGCGGCTGCGACGGCGCCCCCTGCCGCGCCTATCTGATGACAGAAGACGATGAACCCGCGCCGCAATCTCCGTCAATATAAACAATGCTGAGCAGGATAGAACCCGCCTTCTTTGTGTATTGATACAATTTGACAAGAAAACTTGGCAAACATCTTGACAAGTACACTTGGCAGTGCTATAATACAGACAATGACAGCGCCAAGTAAACTTGGCAGAAGGAGGTTCATTATGACAAAAGAGGATATTCTTGCAAAGGCGAGAAAAGAAAACAAGGGTGCGGACATCGTGATGCTGGAGGCAAACGCAAAGGCAAACGGCATTGCCGGTGCTGCGGTGATTCTGTGCGGCTCACTCATCGGTCTGTTTGCGAACATGTACTATGACAGAGAGGTGCCGGAAATCTGGGTCATGATCTTTACCTACTGGGCATCACACGGCTTATCCAAATTCATTCTACTGCGGAAGCGCGGCTGTCAGAAGCAAAGCTGGGTATGGCTCATATACGGCGCAGTTATGACGGTTATG
Source organism: Oscillospiraceae bacterium (assembly GCA_017550285.1). Classification (GTDB taxonomy): domain Bacteria; phylum Bacillota; class Clostridia; order Oscillospirales; family Ruminococcaceae; genus Firm-04. The sequence continues at coordinate 120,440 of JAFZPP010000011.1, read as the reverse complement.
GTCGTGCTTGCGATTATCAGAACGGTCAACTTCTGGAAAGCGGGTGCCTGATATGGACGATTCGCTTGTGCTGAAAAACCGTTTGAAGGAAGTGCGGACGGCGCAGAATCTCTCGCAGGCACAGCTTGCGCAAATGGTCGGTGTTTCGCGCAATACGATCAGCTCACTGGAAACCGGACAGTTCCAGCCGACCGCCAAGCTCGCACTGATCCTGTGCATTGCGCTCGATCAGAAGTTCGAGGACCTTTTCTATTTTGACTGACCCCCGTGCCGCAGCAGGCTCCCCCTTTATACGGTATCTCCGATGGATTTATAATGGGACTCCGTCCCAAACCCTGCCGGAGGGATATCATCCCTCCGGACCTCCCGCTGCAAAATCTGCCAGCCCCATGAAGGGGCTGACAGATTTTGAAATGGGATTCCCAAGGGATAGTATCCCTTGGGTGGGGGCGTGGGGGCAAAGCCCCCGCTATGAATCCGCCGAAGGCACCGTACAGCGGGAAATCCTGCTGCGGCACAGGAATACTTGACAAACCGAGCCGGTTGCTGTATAATGGAGGCAGGCGAAGGCAGACTTCGCTGACAGGAAACCGTAAATCGACATGTATTCAGAGTCATCTGAGAAGGAGGAGTCAAAATGGTAACGGTTACAACTTATGCAGAGCTTCAGGCAGCCGTCATGCGCGATGAACCCGTGATTCGTCTGGAGGCACACGCAAAACAGTATTACGAGAGAAAATCCGGAGATGTGCTCGGCGGCGGAGTGGTCGGCGCGCTGCCGGGACTGCTGATTGCAGGACCGGTCGGAGCGGCAATCGGCGCAGTTGTCGGCGCAACGGTCGGCAATGCACTGAAAAACGGCGATCCCTCTGAGCAGGATGTCGCCAGATTTCTGCTGCGGTATTACCGCAAATCGAGCAGCGGCATCAATTACATTGAGCTGACGCACAGATAAGAACAGATTGATTTTGTCATCGTATTTCCGGTTATAACAGCCGGAGATACGATGACATTTTTGCGGGCAGCGCCCGCATCCATATTAACAACGAAATCAGACAATATTACACCCAAGAACACTGCTCGTCTTTTGTACGCAGACAAGCGCTTGAATGTGATATCTGCAAGGGCTGCGCCTGACTGGGCGGCGGCGGAGAACCGCACTGCCCGCCCGTAATATCCCATTTATTTCAGAAAGGAACTGCACTATGAAACACATCAATCGACTGTTTCCGGCAGCGGCAGCGCTGCTCACCCTGCTCAGTATGACAGCCTGCGGCGCATCTTCGGATGCCGTGCAGGAATCCGCCGCAGAACCGGCAAAGACTTCCGCTGCATCCGAAGAAACAGCAGCATTTCATCCCGCAAGCCTTCCCTCAATTATGCTGACCTCCGAGAATCTGCATGACGGCGTCTGGGATTCGGAAATCAGCAATACGAAGCAGGGCGCGAACCGTTCGCCGCAGCTTGCGTGGCAGCCTGTTGAAGGCGCATCCTGCTATGCAGTCTATATGGTCGATACAACTGTAAATTACTGGCTCCACTGGAAATCGCTCAACATCACGGAGACATCGCTTGCCGCGGGCAGTATTCCCGATACGGAATACATCGGACCGTATCCGCCGTCCGGCACACATGATTATGAGATTCGTGTCTTTGCGCTGAAAGAACCGGCAAAAGAGGAACAGAGCCGGTTTGACAATCAAAACAGCGGCTTTGAGCAGATGACCGCAGCGCTCGATCAAACCGAAAACGGCTCCGGTAATGTACTGGCATACGGCACACTGACCGGCAGCTATACACGCACCTGATTTTCATATCATACAGCAGATGCCCCGAAGCAAAGTCACTTCGGGGCATCTATTTTACAACTGATCAAAAACGGCAGGATTTTTCTTCTGCTGATACCGGAGATAATATCCGGCAATCATCGAGGACAGCATCGTCGTAAGAATCAGCACCGTGAAGAATTCGAGCGAAATAATATTTGCGCCGTAGCTGACGGTCGCCAGCACGATGCCCGGACCGCCTCTTGCATTCATTGTGACAGCGAAATTCATCTTCATATCGCCGGAGAGCTTTGAGAACAGCAGCATCACCCATGTCCCGATAAATTCCAGTCCGAATGCGATGACAAAGAACAGCAAAAAACGTCCGACCGAAAAATCATGAATTACATTGAGCTGAATGCCGACGAGCGCAAAATAGACGGGCACAAAAAATGCAAAGACAAACTCCTTGAGTGTTCCGGCGGCTTTCGCAGCCTGACCGCTCCCGCCGAACACCGCCTTCATCATGAAGCCTGCGAGAAATGCCGAATACATCAGATTGATGCCGGCGAGTGAAAGCAGTCCGCAAAACAGCGGCAGCAGAATCAGGCAGACCGGATAGAACAGCTTTGCATCGCGGAATCTGCCGGCACTGCCGATTTTCTGTAAGAGGAACGCAATTAGCGCAAAGATGCCCAGCGTCGAGCAGACGATCAGCAGCATCTGCCTGAGACAGATTTCACCGCAGACGGCAATTTTCGTTGCGATATTCAGCAGCACCCAGAGGCACAGATCCTGAAAGGCGGCAACGGTCAGCACCGTATCGGAAAACTTTGTATGCATGATACCCATATCAAAAAAGATTTTCGAGATAACGGGAATGGATGTAATCGCAACGCCGATGCAGAATACAAGCGCAAAGGCAAGCGGGTTTTCTGCCGTTCCGGTAAAATGCTGCCGGAACAGCGGAAGAAACGGAACCGCAGCAAGCATCGGCAGAAGCGTTGCACCGATGAACACGAGCGAAATCGTCCGGATATTCTGTTTCCCGATCCGGATTTCGGTGTTATAGCCGGAGAGGAACATCAGAAAGACAAGTCCGAGCTGATAAAAGATATTCAGCACCTGCCCCTCCTCCGGATAAGCAAAGAAAATCTGCTTCATCTGCTCCGGCAGCAGGAGAAACAGGCAGCTCCCGCCAAGAAGCATGCCGCCGAGAATCTCGCCGACGACGCGCGGTCCCCTGATCTTTTCCAGCAGCGTCCCGAAAACATGTGCAAATGCAAGCAGCAGTGCAAGCGCGATAAACGTCATTGCGATCTGATGATCTGATAATGTCAGCAGTTTCATTTGTATCCCTCCGTTCGCCTGATCTGCTGTTATCATAGCATAGGAGAGGGGATCGGCACAAGATGAAAAATGTAACCGGAAGTGTGACATTTGTCACGAGACTGCGGCACGGATTCGCTTGCATTTTTTTCATTTTTATGATATGATATAAAAGGAGTATTATACAAAGGAGAAGCAATATGTATCAGCTGCTGAAAACAGAAGAAAAAGCACGCCGCGGCGTGTTTCATACAGTCCACGGAGATTTTCAGACACCCTGCTTTATGAATGTCGCAACGGCAGGCGCAATCAAAGGCGCACTGTCCGCACGCGATCTCGAAACAGTCAACTGTCAGGTGATGCTCTGCAATACCTATCATCTGCATATCCGCCCGGGCGACGGCATCGTCCGGACCATGGGCGGCTTGCAGGGCTTTACCGGCTGGAAGGGTCCGACCCTGACCGATTCCGGCGGATTTCAGGTATTCAGCCTTGCCAAGCTCCGCAAAATCAAGGAGGAGGGCGTGACCTTCCAGTCCCATGTAGACGGCAGACGCATTTTCATGGGACCGGAGGAGAGCATGCGGATTCAGTCGAATCTCGGCTCGACTATCGCAATGGCATTCGATGAATGCGTCGAGAATCCGGCGCCCTATCGCTACGCCGCACAGAGCTGCGACCGTACAACGCGCTGGCTGAAACGCTGCAAGGAGGAAATGGCACGCCTCAACAGCCTGCCGGATACAATCAATCCGCACCAGATGCTGTTCGGCATCAATCAGGGCTGCACCTATGCCGATCTGCGCGAGCGCCATATGCAGGAGATTGCACAGCTCGATATGGACGGCTATGCAATCGGCGGACTTGCCGTCGGAGAGCCGACCGAGGTCATGTACGATATGATCGAGCATGTCGAGCCGCATATGCCGAAGGATAAAATCCGCTATCTCATGGGCGTCGGCACACCGCAGAATATTGTCGAGGCTGTCGCGCGCGGCATTGATCTTTTCGACTGTGTCATGCCGAGCCGCAACGCGCGCCACGCAACCGTATTCACCATGCACGGCATCATGCACCTGACGAATCAGTGCTTTGCAACCGACCCGAACCCGATTGAGGAAGGCTGCCAGTGCCCGACCTGCCGCAATTTCTCCCGCGCTTATATCCGGCACCTGTTCAAGGCGGGCGAGCAGCTCGCAGGCAGACTTGCCGTGCAGCACAATCTCTGGTTCTATAATAACCTGATGCAGCAGATCCGGGATCATCTCGATGCCGGTACCTTTGCCGATTTCCGCGCACAGTATTCCGGTCAGCTCGGAAAGCTCCGGAACGGTTAAGGAATTACAGGAGGCAGATCGATGAACAATCTGAAAAAAGCCGGCAGACTGGCATTTCTGCTGCCGTATCTCATCATACCGATTTTCGCCATGCTGTTTGAGCGTGAGGATTTGCAGAACGCTGTATTGATCTCGTATTATCTGCCCTTCGGCATCGAATCGCCGATCATCATTCTGTTTCCGCTCAGCTGGATTGTGTCCGCGATCTGCTTTATTCTCTGCGCCAAAGAGAACAAGCGGAACAATGACAAAAAGGGAAAACTCGTCAACCGGCTGCTGCTCGGATTCACGGCAATCTGGACGGCTGTGCATATTTTTGCGATCATTCAGTTCCTCAGCAATTTTCATTTGACATTCTGATGCCGGAAACGAAACGAAGGTGATTTTACATGAATGCAGAAACCGATACAGCAAAAAAACACGGCCCCCTGAAAGCCTTTGATGAAAAGCTGCGGAACAAAGAATTCTGTATGCAGATTCTCAGCCGCGATGCCCTCAAATTTCTCGCCTTGATTCTGATGACCTTCGGTCACTGGATTTTTCAGATTTACCGGCTGATTCCGTTCAAGCCGCTTATACGGCTCGGCGTTTCCGTGCAATTCTTTGCACCGCCGGTCTTTTTCTTCTTCATCGCGGAAGGGTATCATTATACAAAATCAAAGAAAAAATATGCGCTGCGGCTGCTGATCTGCGCGCTCATCACGCAGATTCCGCATTCTCTGCTTGCGGAAGGCAGCGCGGTTAAAGCATTGTTTTTGCAATGGAGCGTTCTGATGACACTGTTTCTCGGACTGCTGTCTCTGATTGTCCTGCACAGTCAATGGAAGCTGCCGCTGCGGTTCCTTGCAATCGCAGGGCTCATGGGATTCAGTCTGCTGATCAAAGCGGAATGGTATGTCAGCGGCATCGTGCTGATGATTGCGTTTGATCTGCTGCGTGAAAAGCCGCTGCTGCGTCTTGCTGTCTTTGAAGTTCTGATGTTCCTCGCCATGATGTCTCAGACGATGTATTTCCCGAATGCACATGCATTTCTTCGTCAGTATGCTGCGCCGATGACGGCGGGAATTATCATTACGTTTTTCTATAACGGGAAGCAGGGAAAATATCCCGTTTTTTCCAAGTACTTTTTCTATATCTGGTATCCGCTGCATCTGCTGCTGCAATGGCTTTTCGGACATATCTGATTGCGTTTCAGACAAAGCCGGTACCGTTCATTATACAGATCTGAGGTGATTGCATTGTATTTTTGCTGCGGCATTACCGAAAAAGGCACACGCGAAAACAATGAGGATGCGTTTCTTATCCGCGGAAGCGTCCGGACGGAGGGCGGCGTGCAGACAGGACTTTCCGAGCCGTTTCTCATCGGGCTCTGCGACGGTGTTTCCGGTGAGCAGGCAGGTGAGCTTGCTTCGCGCACATGCCTCGAATTGCTCTCGCAGGTCGATTATTCCTCGCGCGTCAATCTGAAACGGCGCATTCTCGATATTCATACCACAATCGCGGAGCAGAGCGTCATGCAGAAAAGCACTGCCAATATGCAGACGACCCTCTGCGGCATCGCTGTCGATGAAAATGAAGGGCTGCACTGCTTCAATGTCGGCGACTCGCGCATCTACCGCTACAGAGGCGGTACGCTCGAGCAGCTCAGCCGCGATCAGACGCTTGTGCAGATGCTTTATGAGGAGGGCAGCATTTCCGTTGAGGAGAAGCGCGTCCATGCGCACCGGCATATCGTCATGCCCGTGATCGGCAATCTTGAGGCGGAGCCGAAACCGGAGGTCATTGTCTATCCGGACGGCATGCGGCTCGGCGATGTACTCATTCTCTGCTCGGACGGTCTGAGCGATTACGTCACGACCTTTGAAATGGAGGAGGTTCTGGCGAAGCCGAAGCCCCTTCCGAAACGCTTGCAGGAGCTTGTCGTGCTCGCACTCGCAAACGGCGGCAAGGATAATATCACGGTCTCGGCGCTTGTCCGCTATCCGGATGAGATTCCGATTCCGGGGATCAGCCTGCCGCAGAATGATACAGACAGCGATTAAGCCCGCGTAACGCATGCCGCGCTGATACTGCTATGAAATTGTCAAGCTGCTAAGCGCAATCCTGCGTTTCCCGAATGCATGAGTCGAGCAAGTGCCTTACACGAAAAGGCTGCCTCTGTACACACACTGCGGGGCTTACCGAATCCCGTTTGCTCCTGCAGACACTTGAAGCTGTCTGCTGCCGGATGCGCTTCGGGATTCGCAGCGCCCTCTGTATACTGCGGCGAACAGTCTGAAAGTTGTACGTTTGCGTACAACAGTTCCGAAATTGTAATCAAATTGTAACACTTTTCTGCAATGAGAGTATCCAATGCAGATCAATCATTGTCAAACCGATGGAAATAAAGAAGGCGGAATCATGGAATCCTTTGAAATTACGTTTTTTTGCGATAAGCAAATCAATCCTGACAGCACAAACAGTTCTGATGTTTTGAAGGAATTGTATTTTGAAAAGGTGCACTTAGAGAATCAGGCTGTCTTTGAAACATTCGACTACGAAGACAATGATTTTTTCGAGGTCAGATGCAGTATTTTCGGTCTTGTACTGACCGAGGAGAATTTTCCGGCATTTATCAACTGCATTGCCGGTTTTGTTGAAAAGGCGTTTGACGCTTTTGATGCATGCGCCTTTGCAACAGGGATTTATGAGCTGACGTATTACTATATCGAAAATGCGCATCGAATATCCGATCTGAAGAATCTGTTATATAAATTTCCGATTTGTTTTTTACGCGAAGAATCACAAGCAGATATCAACGGGGCGCGCATCTTATTGCATACGCCTGACATGCTGTGTGTTTATCGGGAAAATGCACAGCAGATATTAAGCACCACTGATTACGCAAATCAGTGACAGCAGCATACAGCCGTCAGAGCAAAAAAACAGCAGGGGCACTTAACTGCCCCTGCTTTTCGTTATGATTCGGCTGTATCACGCTGCGGGAATGTCTCATCGAGCGCTTCCAGCAGATTCCAGAGACCGTCCTCGGATAAGACGCCGCGATGCAGATTTTCCGGCAGAAGACCGGTTTCGTCCGCGGCATAATCACGGTCCCACGCATCGCTGCCGTAATATTCCGTGAGCTGGCGGCGAAGCTCTGTCAGTGCCGGAGAAGGCGCATCTGCGCCCTTTTCCGTTTCCAGCATCTGCGCTGCCTGCTGCATGATATCCTCAAAATACGTCACGCGGCGAATCTGCTCCCTGACCGCCTCCGGCGACGCAGGAAGCTGCTTCTCAAAACGGAACATATCAAACTGCGCATCTTCCTGCTCCTGCGGGTCGCAGTGATGCTCGTTGAAAAATTCGACGATGCGGAAGCCGCAGCGGTTGACATAAAAATGAATATTGCGCTTCTCAAAATACGGCGTGGAGGTCTCCCAGACGGCGACCTGCGGGTACATTTCCTCAATCGCACACCATGCTGCATAACCGATGCCGCTGCTGTGTACTGAGGGGTCCGTGAACAGCAGCTCCAGCTCGCCGCGGTCGAATTGCGTGCGGATGACGACGCCGCCGACCGGCTTGCCGTGCTGTAGGATGCGGTATGCTGCGCCCTCGTCGATCGACTGCCCGATGATGCTGCCGGAAATGATCTCTCCGTCCTCATCAATATGATCGTCGCGCAGTCCGAATTCTTCCAGCGCGCCGAAGCGGAATGTATCCTGATTGTCTTTGATGAACTGCTCGCGGTCAGAGGGAGCGAGCGGGACCAGTGTAACGTCCTTCATGTGAAGCCTCCCTGTCGGTGTATTTGTTATATAGTATACCAGATGTTGCGACGATTGTCAAGTGTGCAATGCTTTAGAGCATCGGCTGTCGGCACTGCCGACAAAAACGCCATAGTACCTCTGAATCTCTCTCAGAAATACTATGACGTTATGCGCTGTTTGATTCGTTCTATTCCCGCCTGCGGGACTTCCCTGCCGGATCAGCCCTCCGGTGTCGAGCTGAGATATACCGGAAGAATCGTGATGACCAGCGTCACAATGAAGAAAATAATTGCAAGCCACTTGGTCCACTTCTTCAGAATCGCTTCCTTCGTATTGCCCTCGTTCTTGCTGTATGCGGAATCATAGCTGCCGCCCGTAATCGCGGAGGTCATGTTCTGATCCTGCTTCTGATCCTGCATCAGGCAGAGAATAATAATCAGTACAGTCGAAAGCAGCAGGACAATGCCGCCGGCAATTTCAATAATGCTCATGAGTTCAGACTTTCCTTTCTTCCCTGTTCATTTCACAGCCGACAGTTATGCCGTCGGCAAACGATTGCTTCTAGTATACCATACTTTCCCGAAAAATGCAAGTGTTTTTCAAAAAAATCTTTCATTCAGGCGGCTGAATGCAAAATCAGGCTGCCGGAATGCCCCAAATCGTGAAGAATGCATGAAAAACATGCCGCCGGTCTTGTAAATCCGCCTGATATGTGGTAAAATAGAGGCAAGCAATCGGAATACGAAAGGCGGGAGTTTATGCAGGAATATATCGGACAGCCTTGCATCGTTTGCGGCGAAGTCTTCACGGAGCAGGATGACATCGTGACCTGTCCGGACTGCGGTACGCCCTATCACAGAGCGTGCTGGAAGCAAAACGGCAAATGCATCAACACACAGCTGCACGCTGACGGCGCAAGCTGGATCAAACAATATCAGGCAGAGGAAAAGAAACGCCGTGCAGATGAACGCCGCGCCGAGGAAGCCGAGCAGGCCGCTGCACGCGAATCCGGCGAGGCGCCGATTCTCAATCCGGAGCTCTATGACGGACTCCGTCTGCCTGACCGCGACCCCTGCCTCGGGCTCGATCCCGATGAGCAGCTCGACGGCATCACAGTCTCGGAAGCCTCTGCCTTCATCCGCACCAATGTCTTCTACTACCTGCCGCTGTTCCGCCTGATGAACCGCACAGGCAAAAAGCATTCCTTCAATCTCATCAGTCTGCTCTGCCCGCAGTTCTTCTTCGCAAACCGCAAAATGTGGGGCTGCGCAATGGCGGCGCTCCTGCTCAATACGCTGCTCGAGCTCCCGACGACAATCCTCGTGCTCTATAAGCAAATGGATATCAGCATCCCCTGGGCGAATGTCGATACGTCTGCCTTCCGCATTGTCTATGCCGCCTCGTTTATCATCTATGCGCTGATCTCGGTGCTCTGGTGTCTGCGCGCAAACTATATGTATTACCGCTTTGCGCAGCGCCGCATCAAGGATATCCGGCAGCAGGCATCCTCTGCCGCGGAATCCAGAACGCTGCTCAGTGCCGCAGGCGGTACCAGTCTGCTGAATGTCATACTCGTACTCGGTATGCAGTTTGTCATTACGCGCATCACAGTCTTTCTGCTGATGATTATACGCTGAACCGAAAGAGGAGACCGCAATGTCTCCTCTTTTTTCTGCTATATGCTGATACGCTCCGGAATCTCTGTCAACAGACGAAGCCGCGAATCACGGAGGATTCGCGGCTTTCGCTTTGTATCGGGCTGACCGGACAGATGCCCGCATGTGCTTCCGTATTATGCTTTGAAGATCATACGGACGAAATTATAAACATGTGCACGGATGCAGTTGTCGCCGTGATAACCGCCCGACACATAATGCCAGATATGCGGGGTATTCTTCTGGGTCATCGAATTGTGGTAGCCGCTCGGCGTACTGCCGACCGTCTGGTCATTGTCGCCTGCTGTCAGCAGAATCAGAGACGGTGCTTTGTCCTCGCCGCCGAAGGTCCAGTCGCCGCCGACGCCCGGTGCAGGGCAGATCGCGCCGATATATCCGAACTTGTCAGCGTGCTTCATACCGATGAGCAGAGACTCTCTGCCGCCCATGGAGAAGCCGGTCACTGCGGTATTCGCTCTGCCGGTTGCAACGCTGTATTTGCCTTCGATATGCGGCATCAGGCTGTCAACGATATCATCCACAAATGCATCATATGCGGCATTGCTCTGGTTATCCATACCGCTCGGACCGTTCATCGTCGCGCTGGTAAAGACAAACGGAACAACAACGATCATTTCCTTTGCAGCACCCTCTGCGATTGCGTTGGTGATGATCTGCGGGGTCGGAATCGGGGGCGAATTGCCCTCCAGAATCATACGGTCCTCATTCTCATAGTAGCCGTGCAGCAGATACAGCACAGGATACTTTTTGCTGGAATCGTAGTTTGCCGGAAGCATGATATTATAAGGCTTATTCTTGTTTGCCTTCTTGGAGAAATACTGTTCCTTGACAATCTGCGGATAGGTCACACCGCCCTTTTTGGTCTTGGAATCGTCTGTTTCAAACATCGCAAGCGTATTCTTGACCGCATTGGTATATTCGGTAATGGTACGCATTTCGGTCGTTTCAGGCTCTGACGGCGTAACTTCCGACTGCGCGGCGCGCTCGAGGAACTTGTCAGTCTTGCCGAGGATGTATTCGACATACCATGCAAGGTCGGTCTTATCGACATTGCCGTCGCCGTTGATATCGGCTGCCTGCTTGATCTTATCGCTTGCAAAGCTCTTGCTTGCGCCTGCCTTTGCGATCGAGAGGTCTGCGGAATTGATGACGCCGTCGCCGTCGAGGTCGCCGAGCTTGACAACGACTGCCTTCGGTCCGTCGATCTCCTTGCCCTTCGGTGCGATAATCACTTCATCGACGAGGAAATCGACGGTGCCGGAATCGGTCTCAATATAGATTTGCATATTGGTCGCACCGCTGGGAATCTTGTAGCTGGAATTTGCAAGCTGTACCCAGTCACCCTTGGAGACGGTTTCGGTTGCGATCTTGTCATACTGCGTTTCGCCGGAAGCATCCTTGTATTCCAGCGAGAAGTGGAAGTCCTCCGTTGCACTGCCGCCGATATACTTGACGGCTGCGCTGAAGCTGTACTCTTCGCCCGGCTTGCACATTTTTGCATTCAGCGAATGTGCAGCGCCGTTCCAGGTCGCAGTTCTGTCGGTGCAGGAGAGTGCGCCGCTGCCCTGATATGCATCGGATTTCACCTGAGAGACAGATGCGCCGCCTCTGCCGGTAAAGCCCTCGGAGCTCTGCTCGAAGGTGTAATGTGCGAGGTTGCCGTCTTCATCCGGCTCATCGGGTGCCTTGCCGCTGCCGGTTCCGCCGATGACAAAGGTCGTGACGGAATTGCCCGGGAGCTGCGAGGAGAAGCTGCTGCCGCTTGCAGACTGGCTGATCTCCTTGATATTCTCATTTGCAGAGGTGCGGTATGCGCTGATATCGGAAATATCCACGCCGGAGAGCGAGAAGTTCTGCGTCACCGCACTGCTGCCCTTGTTGATTGCGACAACTGCGATGCTGCCGTCCTCGTTCTGATATGCAGAGCAGAGGATATTGTTGTTCGGCTGCTCGGTTGCGCCGATGCGGACTGCGCCCGGACGTACCCACTTGGAATACTGTGCCATCATGTAGCCGCGCTTGGAAATCTGACCGTTTTCCTTCAGCGGACCGTACTGGCGGCGGATATACCACCAGACATATGCATTCAGGTTGCCGACGACCAGACCGTTATGCATATTCTCCGCGACCTGCACTGCCTCCGGGAAGCGGTCTGCGGAATTGCTGTCGGAGTTCGGAACATAAACCTCGGTCATCCAGATTTCCTTGCCGCAGTTTTCGAGCTGCGGGAAATCCATCTGGCTGCGCTGCGTGCCGTAGAAATGCGTACCGAAGAGGTCGCAGTTTGCCATTGCCTGCTGATTGCCGAGAATCGCATTGTAAATCGGCTTCTGATACTGGAAGCTCTCTGCGGACATCAGCTTTGCCTTGGTGCCCTCCTTGACTGCCTTGCCGTACTGCGCGATGAAGCTCGCAACATCATTGGCAGACCAGTAGGTCCATTCAGCAGCGTAGTCCGGCTCGTTCTGCACGGAAACGGAATACAGGTCGATGCCCTGACCCTCAACATACTTGATATAGCTGTTCAGGTGCTGTGCGTATTCTGCCCACTTGTCCTTCTTGAGCTGATACTTGCCGCCGTTCAGACCGCCGTTGACGGTATTGCGGATTGCGGCAGGCGGATTCCACGGTGATGCGAAAACTGTTGCGCCGAGTGCCTGTGCACGCTTGGCAGTCGGAATCGCACGCGACCACGCATTGCTGTCGTCGCTGACATAGATTCGCAGAATCGTGAAGCCGAGTTCGTCCTCGCCGTTGCCGAATGCCTTCTGCACCTGCGCATCGGTCATGTCGCCCTCGGAAATCCACTCCGGCAGATTGATACCGCCGAAGCCGCGGATCGTCTGATACGTTGTACCGGTATCGACCACACAATCACCCGCAGCCCACGCGCCCTGCGGCACGGCGGCTGCCGCAGCTGACATCAGCATTACGCCGCTGAGTGCCGCTGCAAGCATTTTTTTCAGTTTCATCATATCAAATCCCCTTTGACTGGACAAGTCAAGCCTGCCCGTTTTTTGCGCTCCGGATGCCGTCAAGCCGGAACATGTACATACGGTGTCATTCTCATTATAACAAATACAGACCGGTGCTTCAATGTATTTTTTTCAGATAACATAGATAAAATGCAGACGATGTTCGTCGCATCTCATAAAAGTTCACGTATTATCCTATTCGATTGTTGTGTTTTTCACAAGTTGTCCGCACCGATCATCCGCTTGTACTGTTCAAATGCGTACACTTATCAAATATTGCGATTTGCGGAAATACAAGTAAACACATAAAAAATCCTGCCGGTCTCTCTGCACCGGCAGGATTTCCCATATACTGTCTGTACTCAGCCGCCGTAGGCAAGCATCGCGTCAATACAACGGCGCGCCTCCGAAATCAGCTTTGCATCCATTTCAATCTCGTCGCCGCCTCTGCCGCAGACGCAGTCATAGACATCGCCGAGCGTTGTCAGCTTCATGTTGTGGCAGACACAGTCCTTCGAGAGCGGATAGAACCGCTTATCCGGACATTTCATCTGCAAATGCTGCACGATGCTGTTCTCGGTCCCGATGATGAACTCCTTTGCGTCGCTCTGCTCGGCATAGGACATGATGCCGGTCGTGCTGCCTGCGTAATCGGCAAGCGCTGTGACTGCCGGACGGCATTCGGGATGTACCAGCAGCAGCGCATCCGGATGCGCCTCCTTTGCCGCCCAGACCTCCTCCGCCGTAATCCGCACATGCGTCGGACATCCGCCGTGCACGAGCTCGATCTCCTTCTCCGGCACCTGCTTTTTGACCCAGTCGCCGAGATTGCAGTCCGGAATGAACAGAATCTTTTTCTCGGGCATCACCTTGATGATCTTGACCGCGGACGAGGATGTCACGCAGACATCGCAGACCGTTTTCAGATCCGAGGTCGTGTTGATATATGCAACGACCTTGTAATCGGGCATTTTCTCCCTGAGCTGCAAGATCATTTCCCGATCCATCTGCTCTGCCATGGGGCAGCCTGCCTGCGCATTCGAGAGCAGGACGCGCTTCTGCGGCGAAAGCATCTTGACCGTTTCCGCCATAAACCGCACGCCGCACATAATGACGGTCTCCGCATCGGATTTTGCTGCCTGCTGCGTCAGACCGAAGGAATCTCCGATATAATCGGCGACCTCCCAGATATCGTGAGACTGATAGGCATGCACCAGTATGCAGATATTCTTTTCTTTTTTCAGCCGGATGATCTCCTGCTGCATTTCATAGGTTGTCATGGCTTTTCCTCCTTCGCATGAGCGCCTTGGATTTTATTATACCATGCGCCGGAACGAAAGTCAAGACGCTTGTTTGGCTCTTGATTTTCCGCCGGATTTCGGGTATAATGAAAATAGACCCTTGGGGGAAAAGCAGGAAGTAGGAGTTACTGCTATCTTCTAACTTTACTTTCTCCCTAGCTTATTCTGATTTCGCATAATCTCATCATGCAGGAAAGGAGGAACCGGATATGCTGATCGTCATTGCCGAAATCCTTGCCATTCTGATTCCGCTCGCGGGGTTCGTCGCGCTGCTGCGCAATAAACAGCAGAGCGAAAGCAGCATCCGGCTGCTCCTGACAAGCCTCGGCTGCCTTGTCATGAATATCGGTGCGCTGCTCATGGAAACCGCCCAGACCGAAGCCGAAGCCTCTATGGCTGTGCGGTTTGAATATCTCGGAAATGCGCTCTTTTTCTTCTTCTTTATCACCTTCATCATCGCCTATCTGCGCATCCGTGCCCCGAAGCTGCCGATCTACTGCTGGGCGGTCTTTGAATGCCTCGTCGCAGTCATCCACTGGAACGGGAAAATCCGTGAGCTCTTCATCGGGCATTATTACTTCGTCCGGCACAATGCCTTCCATGTGTTCACGGCGCATATTTCGCCGCAGTCGCCGCTCTTTTTCGCGCGCAATACCGCGCTGCTGATTCTGCTGCTCGCCGGCGTCGTTTACTCCGCCTTCCGCATGAAGCGCAACAAGCTGCCCGCCGAACGCATCAATCTCTTCCGGCTCGTCGGTGCACAGTTCGTGCTCGCGGCGGCACTCGTCCTCGAAAACCTGATCAAGCCCGATCTCGAGCTGCTGCCGGTTTTCTGTTCCCTGTCGCTGCTCTCCGTTGTTCTCAGTATGCTGAAAGACGATTTCTTCGGCGTAACGGATTCCGGTCACGAATGGGTCTTCAAGCAAATGGACAATCCTTATATCATCACAGATAATCAGTATGGCTATCTCGATGCAAACGAGCATGCAAAAACGCTCTTTCCCTCTCTGCGGACACTCCGGCAGAATGACCGCATCCCGCCGGAAATCCTGACGCTCTTTACCGCGAATACCACGCATTTTGAGCTCGGCGAGGAAGCCTTCGAGCGCAAGCTGACCGAAATCCGCAAAAAGGATGCTCTCGTCGGCTACGGACTGCTCCTCGAGGACGATACCGAACAGCAGAAATATGTCCGGCTGCTGAACAACTACAACAGCCGCCTGCAAATCGAGGTCGAGCAGAAAACCGAGCATATCCGGAAGGTGCAGAATTCCATTATCACAGGTCTGGCAAGCGTCGTCGAAAGCCGCGACAACAGCACCGGCGGTCATATCAACCGGACAAGCGTGATCGTTCATACCTTCGCCTATAAGCTGCTCGAGCATCCGGAAATCATGGAGCAATACGGGCTCTCGAAGCGCTTTCTGCACAATGTCACAAAGGCGGCGCCGATGCATGATCTCGGCAAAATTGCCATTGACGATGTGATTCTGCGGAAGCCCGCATCCTTCACCGATGCCGAATTTGCCGAGATGCAGAAGCATCCGGCGGAGGGTGCCAAGATTCTGCGGAAGGTGCTGCGCGAGGTCGATGATGAGGATTTCGTCCGCATCGCCGTCAATATCGCGCACTATCACCATGAGCACTTCGACGGCACAGGCTATCCGGAGCATCTCGCCGGAAACGATATTCCCGTAGAAGCGCGGATTATGGCATTCGCCGATGTATTTGATGCCCTCGTCAGCAAGCGCTGCTATAAGGAAGCCTATTCTATCGACAAGGTCTTTTCCATTATCGAGGAATCCTTCGGCAAGCTGTTTGATCCGGTGCTCGGTGCGGTTTTTCTCGAATGCCGCGAGGAGCTCACGCAGCTCTATGCCGAAATGGAAACAGAGCAGCGCGGCACCCTCTGAAATCTTATGAAACATTCAGAATAATATCACAAAATATATTGCTTTTTATCAGAAAATATGGTAAAATAAGAGTAGTACTATTTATATGCAGGAGGTGAGCCGCAATGGCAGAACTCTCATCCTTCAAACTCATCGGCGTCTGTCTTTCCACTATCCAGATGGAGGACCGCTTTTACTTCATCAAAGCACTCAATCAGCACGCCGTTGCTGAAGGCTACCGGCTGCTGATTTTCAATACCTGCACCGATCTCTATGACAAAGGCAATCCGAACGATGACGGCGAGAGGAGCGTATTTCAGCTGATTCCCTATGAATCACTCAGCGCACTGATCATTTTCCCGCATGCGCTGTTTAATGATCCGGTCGTCGATAAAGTGATCGAAAACGGCAAGGCGCACGGCATTCCGGTCATTACAATCGACAAGGAGGTTTCCGGCTGTCTCTGCTTCCGCTTTGCCTATGCCAATGTCTTTGAGCATCTCTGCGCACATATCGTAGACGATCACCACGCCAAAAATCTGATGATGATGGCGGGCGTGAAGAATAACCAGTATTCCGATGAGCGCGTCGCTGCCTTCCGCAAGGTCCTCACCGAGCGCGGCATGTACTACGATGACAGCCTGATCGGCTACGGCGATTTCTGGGACGGTCCGGCACTGAATGTCATGCGCGAATGGTTCGAGGAGGAGGGGCGTCCCTATCCCGATGCAATCATCTGCGCCAATGACAGCATGGCGATTGCCGTCAGCTCCTATTTGCAGAAGCACGGCTGCCGTGTGCCGGAGGACTGCATCGTCACCGGCTTTGACTGCATTTTGCAGTCGCGCTATCATATCCCGAATCTCACAACCTGCCGGCAGGATTACGATGCCATGGGCAGCAGAATCATACATGCCGTCACTGCCTTGCAGCGCGGGGAATCCGTGCCGCACAGTCAGGTCATCGGCTTCTCGGTGATCCGGTCGCAGTCCTGCGGCTGCAAGCCGGTCTCCTTCCATAATATCAATGATGCTTCGCAGGAGATGTATAACAGTCTCCGGAATGCCGCAAAACGGCAGGAGGTCATGTGCGCGGTGCAGTCTGATATCGCGCGGATGCGCTCTGTCACAGAGCTGCCCGAGGTGCTCAGCAACCGCTTTATTTTCCCGACGATTGTCCTTGCGATCAATCATGACATCTTTGAAGAACCGGATTTCGGCAAGCAGCATCATTCCGAAAATGCCTTCACGGACAGCATCGAAATCCTGTTCCAGCGGTATTTCTGGTATCAGAAGGAGAACTGCGCAATCCCGCGGCAGCAGCTCATTCCCGTGCCGGATATGCTGTTCAGCCGCGAGGAGCCGGTCATTGTCTCTCCGCTGCACTTCATCGGGCAGCCGCTCGGTTACTGCGTATTCCAGCCGGAGATTACCGTTGATGACTATGAAAAACTGCATATCTTCATGAATGCGCTCGATGCATCCTTCGGCACCTTCCACAGTCAGATGCAGATTCGCTCGATCAATCGGAAGCTCGAGACGGTCAACGCAGAGCTCGAAAAGCTCTATATCCACGATTATCTGACAGGGCTCTTCAACCGGCGCGGCTTCTTCCGGCAGTTCCGGCAGTGTATCGCAGCGCTGCATGATACGGGCATGCAGATATTTCTTGTCTCGATTGATCTGAACGGGCTTAAGCAGATCAACGATCAGTACGGACATAACGAGGGAGACTGCGCGATTCGTGCCGCGGCGGACGCCTTGCAGGCTTGTGCCGGTGCGGCGGATATCTGCGCACGTTTCGGCGGCGATGAATTCGTCTTCGGCGGATTTGTTCCGGCTTCGCTGACGGACATCCGTGCGGAGCAGTTCCGGCAGCAGTTTACAGCGCAGCTTGCAATGTTCAACAGCACTTCCGGAAAGCCCTACCGTGTTTCGGCGAGCATCGGATTTTTCGCTGTTCCTGCCGTTCCGGCACCGGACCTCGATCAGCTGCTCAGGTCTGCCGACAACCGGATGTATGATGAAAAAAGAGCAGTTCACGCCGAACGTGATGCTGCACAATAATTAAAATATAAGTGCCCCGAAGCGATTGACGAACATGCTTCGGGGCATTATTTTTCGGGCAGCGCCCGCGGGTATTAATCTAAAGATTTCCGGCGGCGTCCTGAGAGATTGATAATTCAGATTGTTTCCGAGGAAAGAACAACTCCTCACTCCTCACTGCTAACTTCTAACTCGACTGTCTCCCCTTCCTGCAAAAGAAAAACTATGTGACGTAAGTCACATAGCTGCAAGGAGAAGTGAAATCAACAAAACATAGGGGGATTGGGGGATTTGAAACAAGGTTCCTTAAAACCTTGTTAATATTATACTAGATAAACATAAAATAAACCTGAATACAAAATGAACAAATTGTGAACACATAGCAATATTTTTATGAACATGCGTGATCCTTAACTTATTCCGGACAAAATATTGGATTATCCTTTTTTCATGTCTTTTTTTCGCAATACGGCAGTTTTTTCTTGACAGCGCACTTTTCTTATGGTATGATATAATTACCGAGATATGATATTTAGCATATCATGTTTTTGTTTCAAAGGGGGATATCGTATGAAAAAACAAATAATCCGAAAGCTGACGGCGGCAGTCACATCACTTGCGGCTGCGGCGTCCTGCTGTGCGGCACTCGCCGGTCATCTGCCGGCTGTCTCCGCCGCAAACACCTACTGGAAATTCGACTTCGGCGGCGGCGGTGTCGCAGGCGGCTATACCGGCGTCTCCGCAGGCGACGGCTACAATCAGAGCCGCGGCTACGGCTTCTCCGGCGGCACAAATGTCGCCAATGTTGCCGCATCCGGCAGCGGTGCGCTCAGCGATGCCGTGCAGTTCAAGAATTCCTCGCCGACCGGCAATTACACCTTCTGTGCCGATGTTCCGAACGGTCTTTATCAGGTGTCCGTCTGGCTCGGCAATACAAACCGCACCAGCGTCGCAATCGAAAATATGTACCAGATCATTAACATGACCGGAGACGGCGCCTACCATACCTTGCAGGTTCCGGTCTCGGACGGTCAGCTCAATATCTGCGCCTGCGCCGGAAAGGACGGCTATCCGTTCTCAATCGCCGCACTCGAAATCAAGCAGATTTCTACAGAAGCAAAAACCAATCCGACAATCTGGGTCTGCGGCGACTCGACCGTCTGCAACTACTATCCGCTGGATTCCTCTGCACAGGCAGGCTGGGCACAGATGCTGCCGGAGTTCATTGACAAGACCAAGTGGCAGGTCATGAATATGGCGGCATCCGGTCAGTGGGCGAGAGGCTTTATGGAAGCCGGACAGTTCACCGTCATCGAAAAGAACGGTCAGCCCGGCGATATCTACGTCATTTCAATCGGCATCAACGATACAAATTCCAAAAACAATACGACCGAAGAACAATATGAGGAAATCATCAAGGATATGGCGCAGCGTGCAATGAAAAAGGGTATGCGCGTCATCCTCGTCAAGCAGCAGGGCAGAAACGGCGACTGCCAGCGCAATCCGCTGCTGCAATACCGCTGGTATGCGCCTGCGCTCGACAGAGTCGGTGCGGCATTGAATATCGAGGTCGTCGATCTCTTTAAGCTCTGGCAGGATTACTGCCTGACCAAGAGCGCGGATGAGGTCAATAACATGTATCTGACCGACGGTCTGCATCCGAACCGTCAGGGCGCAACCGTTCTTGCAAAATTCATGGCAGAGGCGATCAATTCCGGCTCGCAGCCGACCAATCCGGACAACCCTGACAATCCTGACAACCCCGACACTCCGCCTGCCGAAGAACAGGGCGATCCGCTGGCACAGGGCGATCTCGACGGCAACGGCGTCATCAATGCTGCCGATCTCTCGCTCGCAAAGGCGGTCATCCTCGAACAGAAATCTGCCTATAATCTCATTCAGGCTGCGGATCTGAACAGCGATTTCGCAGCAAATGCGGATGATATCAAGCTGCTCAGTGACTATCTGCTCGGCAAAGCGGAAAAATTCGCCGAGCCGCTCTATGCCGCAACAGAGCAGTCGATCACGAACGGCTGGCATGAGGAAACCAATGCAGGCTACAAGTATAAGGATTATGTCAATCTCGATAATTCGACCGGTTCTGCACTGACCTTCGCGGTCAATGTCCCGCAGGACGGCAATTATCTCTGCACCTTCAATATCGCAAACGGCTCCGCAAATGACCGCACAATGATGATTACAGTGAGCGGTGATGAGCGCAAATGGAAGCAGAGCTTCCTGACAACCGGCGCCTGGACTACATGGGAGGAGCGTGCACTCGTTCTGCCGCTGAAAGCCGGTATCAACAAAATCAAGCTGACTTCCGATACCTCCGAGGGCGGTCCGAACTTCGATTATCTCCGCCTGACCTTCACCGACGAACCGATTGCCGAAGCCTATGATGCAAACGCTTCGCAGACGGATACACCGGTCTCCGACAAACCTGCTGTCTATATCGCTTCGGATTCCACGGCACAGTCCTATAATGACAGCTATAAGCCGCAGCAGGGCTGGGGCTACTATCTCCAGAATTACTTTGACGACAGCGTCACTGTCATCAACCGCTCGATTGCCGGCAGAAGCTCCAAGAGCTTTTACGATAACGGCAGACTGACTTCGATTCTCAATGAGATCAAGCAGGGCGATTATCTGCTGATTGACTTCGGCATCAATGACGGCGACTCCTCGAAATCCGAGCGCTATGCACCGGTCTGCAACAATGTCGATAACCCCGCAAACGGCTCCTTCGAGTATTACATGACCTTCTATATCAAGGGCGCACTCGATAAGGGCGCAACGCCGATTCTCATGAGCCCGACACTCTCGATCCGCAATCAGTCGCAGCCGTTCAAGGTCGGCTACCGCAACATTGATTCGGCTTGTTCCGCACTCGCAAAAAAATATAATATTCCGTATTTTGATCTCGGCTCCGCCATGACCAATGATTTCAACAACCGCGATTATAACACCGTCAAGGGTTATTATATGGGCGGCGTCAACGGCGGCACAGACTTCACGCACTTCACTGAGGACGGCGCAACCGTCGTCGCAGGCATCGTCTGCAACGGCATCAAGGGTCTCAATCTCGACCTCTCCAAGCACGTCAAATAACCACAGCACCGTCACCGGAGGGATAGCGTGCCTTCGGCGAATTATAGTGGGGGCGCTGCCCCCACACCCCCGCCCAAGGGATACTAATCCCTTGGGAATCCAATTTCAAAAAGCAGCCAGCCCCTATATAGGAGCTGGCTGCTTTTTGTATCGGGAGGTCCGGAGGGATAATATCCCTCCGGCGGAGTTTAAGGCGGAGCCTCATTATAAATCCATCGGAGATACGATACCCCCTCCGGTGACGGTGCAGTGGTCAGGTGCGCAGCAGAATCGGCTGGAGCTGTCTGCCTTCGAGCGCAGCGGCAATCGTTTCCGGCACCTGCGCAAAATCCGCGACCAGTGAGGTCGGCTTCTTCTGCGGGTCATCCTGCCCGAACGGCACAAAATAATAGTGACGGCGGTTCAGCAGCTCCCCGAGATTTTTCGCAGACGCTGCCAGACCGTCGTTTGTTGCAATACAAAGAATCACCGGCTTGCCGCCGCGCAGATGCGATTTCACCGCCATGGTTACGGTATTGTCCGTGATGCCTGCGGCGAGCTTCGCCAGCAGATTTCCCGTACACGGACAGACCAGCATCGCATCCGTCATGTTTTTCGGTCCGATCGGCTCCGCCTCGCAGATCGACTGAATCAATCTGCCGCCGCCGAGCGCTGCAAGCGGCTCCAGAAAGGATTCCGGCGCGCCGAACCGCGTCTTGACCGCAGCGAAATGCTCCGAGACAACCGGCAGAAGCTCGGCGCCCGCGGCTGCACATGCCTCTGCCGTGCGGATCGCGTTTGCAGCATTGCAGAAGGAGCCGCAGACAGCAAAGCCAAGCCGGATTCCATGCAGGTCAGTCATGCGCCGCGCCTCCCTCCTGCCCGAGAATCTCCCGAATCGTCTGCGCGACAATTCTGCCCGCGGAAACAGGCGCCGTTTTTCCCGGCAGGGAAAGTGCCCAGATCACCTGCAAGCCCAGCGCGGATGCGGCTTCAAAGTCAACCCCCGATGATGTCGGAGACACATCGCCGCCATTGCTTGCAGCGCCCTGTTTTTTCCGATTCTTCGAGGATTCCGAGACGGACAAGCAGCGTAATCAGCATCCGTGTCTGCATTTCAGGCGCATGAATCGCTGCCGCCAGCATCTGCACGGTAAACAGCTCCGGCAATGTATCCGGCAGCAATGCAGCATAATCTGCTGCACTCTGCAAATATTGCGCTGCATGCAGCTTCTCCGGCACGCGGTCCAGCTTCATGCGCTTCCGGCTGCCGGTCTGCACGGAATACTCCGAAAGCTCAACCGTACAGATGCAGATACGGAAATTCGGATGCATCAGATAATCCCGCAGCGTATAGATTTCACGCATTGCCGTATACACGCTCTCATGCTTCGGCGATTTGCGCCGCGAAAGCAGCTCGCCGTATTCGTCTACCCGACAGACCCATTTCGGATCGGCAACCGGATGCACGACCGTCACCGGACAGAGCGGCAGAAATGCCTCCAGCTTCGGTTTCAGACGGCTGAGTCCGCGTGTCTGAATCTCGATGACGCCTTCCTCCGTCACGGCATCCGCAATAAAGCCGCCGAGCGGCCGCTCATGCGTTTCCGGATCAGGCGCAAAATAGTATTTCAGCGCAAGATGCAGCGTCTTTTCACCCACGGTGCCGATGCCCTTGCAGCCCATGTCACGCTCCGCTGCCCGAAGCGCCGCCTCAAAATTCCGCATAATCGCCTCCAAACAAAAGCACAGCACCCGAGGGCGCTGTGCTTTGCAGTTGAATTCAGGTGTAACCGATATTACTCCTTGACACCGCCGGCTGCAACGCCGCCGATGATGAACTTGGAGAGTACAACATAGATCAAAACGACCGGAACGATCGAAAGGAAGATCGCGGCGTAGTTTGCGCCGTAGTCTGCGTTACGGTCAATCGCAATAACCTTCTGAACCATCATCGGCATCGTGAGCTGCTTCTTCTTACCGGAAACAAGCACGATGGACTGGTTGTAGTAATCGTTCCACTTCTGGATGAAGCAGAAAATCGCCTGAACGGCAAATGCCGGCTTCATCATCGGAATGGAGATCGTCAGGAAGGTACGGAATTCGTTGGAGCCGTCGATACGTGCCGCCTCGATGATATCGAGCGGGAAGGACGACAGCATATATTGGCGCATGAAGAAGACAATCGCCGGTGCTGCAATCGCAGGAACGATCAGCGGGATGTAGCTGTCGAGCAGCTTCATCTGAATGAGCATTCTCATGAAACCGACGGCAGTAACCTGCGTCGGAACCATCATAACTGCGAGGATGAATACGAAAGCCGGACCCTTGAGCTTGAAATCGTAAACAACCAGACCGTATGCGGTCATGCCGGAGAAGAAGACCGTCAGGGCGCAGCAGCAGCCTGCTACGATCAGAGAGTTTCTCATACCGAGCAGCGGCGAGAAGAACTTGTTATAAAGCGAGTTCGTTCTGAGTGTTTTGATATTGTCGAACAGATGTGTGCTCGGAATCAGGGAGACATTGCCGATAATATCATTGTGCAGACGGGTCGCATTGACGACCAGAATCCAGATCGGGATCAGGCAGATCAGCGTCAGGAGGATCAGCACGACATAAATCGCAATCGACTTTACCATGACATGTGCCTGATAGCCGCCCTTATCGGATGCATAAGTTACCTTGCTCATATGCTGAATCCGCCTCCTTTCTGCTTACGCTTCCATTCCTTTGCAGCCTGCTTCTGCTTCTTTTTCTTCTCGATTGCGTCCTTATCGCGCTGGACATAGAAGACCAGTGCGCCGAGGATCGAGGTGATGACGAACAGAATGACAGATGCAGCAGCCGAGTAACCGAACGACGGCTTTGCGAAGTTGCTGTGGAACATCTCATAGATGAAGACCGCAACCGTCTTGATGTAGTCGTTGACGACGTTACCGGTATGGAGCATGTACGGGATATCGAACATCTGGAGACCGCCGATCATGGAAGTCAGCAGCGTATAGACCATAATGGTCTTGAGGAGCGGGAAGGTAATGCGCCAGAAAGTCTGCGTGGAGTTTGCACCGTCGATCTCAGCAGCCTCGAAGAGAGACTCGTTGATGCCCTGAATACCGGACATCAGCATGATCATGGTGTTGCCGAACCACATCCAGACCTGAATAAACATAACTAAGCAGCGGGAAGGCCAGCAAGTCGTGATAATCTTCCACGGCTCGGGTGCCGAATCCAGACCGGCAGCGAGCAGCTGTTCCTTCGTCATCGCACAGCCGCGGAGGGTGTTGATGACGCTGTAAGAGGAGTCGCCGAACAAAGCGAGGAACAGACCTGCAACAGATGCAGCTGTAATAATGTTCGGCATGTACATAACGACCTTAAAGAAACCCTTGCCGGGCATCTTTACGCGGAGATCGGTGAACCAGACTGCGAGCAGGAGCGACAGTGCGATCTGCGGCAGGAAGTTACCGAACCAGATAATCAAGGTATTTTTCATACCGTCCCAGAACGACTTATGGATACCCATTGCCTTAAAGTCATTCGCCGCAGGCTTTGCGAGAATGGTCTTAAAGTTATCGAAACCGATGAGGGCAGGTGTTCTGGTACCGTTTTCGCTGAATGCCAGAATAAAGGTCTGGATCAGCGGCCAGAAGCTGAAAATGAAGTATACGACAAAGAACGGCAGGATGAACATATAGCCGTACTTGGCGTAGCTGACGGATTTGATCCGTCTTTGTGCAGCTGTAGCCATTCAGCACACCCTTTCAAGAAAAAATTAGTAAAAATTCCCTATACAGATAAAATATTCGCCTATTGGGCACAGTAAGGCCCAATAGGCAAATATTCGGTTATGCTATTTTTCAGGCATACTCAGAATTATCTGCGGAAATGTCTGAATTTAGAGTTGCAATTACTCGACGGTGATACCCTCGATCTTTGCAGCGTTGGTCTTGAACTCGGTGACCATGTCATCGTAGGATGCGATGTCGCCCTTCGCGTACTTGGTAACAGCCTGGTTGAATGCGTCCTTGATCTGTGCATCGAATGCAGTGATCTTGCCATCCATGTCGATGGTGGAAGCAGACTCGTACAGGACAGAGAACTGATCCTGACCGCCGAGGAGATCGTTCTTGTTGGAGCCGTCATCAACGATGGACTTCATAACGTCCGGATTGTTAACGAACTCGGACTTGAACAGAGCGTAATCCTTTGCGGTGGTAGCATCAACGGTGAAGTACTTGATGAAGTCGTGAGCAATGGTACCATTGTCGCACTTCGGAGACAGAGCCAGCCAAGAGCCGCCCCATGCCCAGCCGGAAGGACCAGCAGTGATGTTGTACTTACCGAAGGTCTTGCCGCCCTCGCCGCCTTCAGCGTTGGAGAGCATAGAGCCCTTGCCGAGGCACCAAGTGCAGAAGAAGTAACCCATGGTGGAATCATCCTGGCCGATTGCGTACCAACCGTCAGACCACTGATCTTCCTTGGTTACATAGCCGTTGGTGTAGTAATCCTTTGCGAGCTCTGCATAGGTCTTGCAGTAGTCATCAACGATCAGCTTGTTGTCAGCATCCAGCCATGCTTTTGCACGGTTGTACTGCCAAACCTGCCACATACCGCCGAGGGTATCTGCCATAGCGATCTTGTGACCGTCATCCTGCAGCTTCTTAGCAGTTGCAGTGAAGGTATCCCAGTCCTTAACGAACTCCTGCATCTCTTCCGGAGTCTTTGCGCCGAGGTACTCCTCTGCGAGGTCGGTTCTGTAAACATAGCCGCCCGGAGTTGCCTGCCAGGAAGCAGCCTTCAGAACGCCGTTGTTGTCAGTACCGATGGAAACGGTGTAATCATAGCAGCCGTCGAAATCAGACTCAGAGAAACCGAGGTCAGCCAGCGGAGCGGTGTACTCATCGTTGTTGATGTAGTCGAGGATCCAGTCAGCCTCGAGAACGAAGAGGTCAGCGTCCTCATCACCTGCGAAGTAGTTTGCGTACTCCTCACGAGCCTCGCCGCCCTTGGAACCAACGTTGACATACTCAACCTGGTCTGCGGTGTAATCGGTGTTATCGGTGAAGTTCTCGATCATCTTCTCGACGTCGTCGCCGGTCCAGCAGAGGATGGAGAGCTTGTCGCCGGTCTCCGGAACCTTGATCTCAGCAGAAGGTGCCGGATCATCGATATCGGACTCGGACTCAGACTCGGACTCAGACTCGGACTCGGATTCGGACTCAGACTCAGAAACGGAATCAGAGGTGGAATCGGTGTTAGCCGGCTGAGAATCATCACCGCATGCATAGAAAGCGGTGGAAGCGATTGCCAGAGTAGCAATCAGAGCAAGGGACTTCTTAAGCTTGTTCATTGTAAGTTTCCTCCTTCATTTTGCTGCGAATATTTGCTGCGTTCGCAGCGCTTGAAAATTGTACCCGTTCTGACGGGCGTGGATTTCCGCTGCGTTTTGCGCAGCCCGGAAGCGCGGCTCAAATCTATGAGTTTGCTTCCTCCAAAACAAGGCTGCGGGTTCCGGAATCTTCTGGTGTCAGGCTTCCGTCGGAGACCTTCGCGGGCACCCCTGTTTTTCATACTTGTAATATACACGAAATCGCACGAAAAGTCAATGCTAATCTCCAATTCGTCACCTTATTTGTTCGTAATGTGCATATCACACAACTGAACCCGCTGCGTTTTGTACACGTTTTCATTTTCGCAACCGTTTTTTCATGTTTTTTTTCGAGTTTGTTACAATTCGGTTACAAATCTTGCGCGAATTCTTACAAATTCGCATCGCAAAACTGACGCTCTCAGGCGGATTTCCGCATTCGGGTCAAAAGACCGACCGCAATTTTCGGTCAATTTTGGAAACTTTCACCTGATTATCACATTCCGGCTTGCATTTTCGACCGATTTCCTGTATGATAAGGGTATACGAAACCCGACTGGAGGTATTTTTATGGCACATTATCCGTTCAGCGAGCGCGCCGACCTGCTCGTTCTGACCTGCACACATGTTCTGGAGGGCGGCGATGTTACCGTCGTCTGTCACCATTTCAATGACAACACATGGGAATTCACCTGCGGCAGCCCGCATACCGAGGAGGACGCGATTGTCCTGAGCGTCGGTGAGCTCTGCGATCTGGACCCTTCGCTGCATCTCGTCTGCGATCTGCCCGTCGGCGGCGCCGCGACCCGTCAGAGCCGTGCTCATGCATGGCAGTTCGGTCGAATCGACGGCGAAGAATTCTACCCCGCAGCCGAATCAAGAATGCAGTAATGCAAAAGAAACACCGCGCAATCCGGCACAACAGCACGGATTGCGCGGTATTTTTAATTTTCGGTTTTCTGTGCGACCGAATCCGGATCGCCTTCTATATATAAGTAATGAATCAGCACATGCTCAAAATATTCGCCGGAAATGCCCTCCGCAAGCCCGACCTCGTATATCCCGCGAAATTGCCCGAGCTGATCGCGCAGCGCCAGAATTGCATCCGCCTTCGCTTCCGTCATATCCGGCAGCGTCAGCAGCTCCCCGCGCGTGACCGCATTCGCATCATATACATTTATATAGTATACGGGCTCCGGCTCAGCAATATCCTCCGAATCCTGCAAGATCACCTCGTCCGGAATTTCAAACTCCGCCATGATCCGCTGCATCAGCGTCTCACCGATGCCGGCAATCCCGCAAAGCTGCGTCCGCGACGTAAATCCGCCGAGGGATATCCGCGCGGCAATGATCTCCGCAGCAAGCGCCTCGCCGATTCCGGATACACGCATCAAATCCTCTGCCGATGCAAGATTGAGATTATGCTCCGGCGGTGCGGTCTCCGCGGGGACTGTCTCCGCCGTCGTGACAGCTGTCTGCGGTTTTGCCGCAGCCGTCTTCGTTTGCGCGGTCGTCTGTGCAGAGGTGCATGCTTCTGTCGCCGCAGCCTCCTTCTGTACGGTGATCTCCAGCGGCGTGCGCGGACGTTCCAGATACAATCCGGCGGCGCCGGTCAGCAGCAGCACAGTCAGTCCGGCTGCAATCCATATGCCCCATTTGTCCTTCACGCATCCACCGCCTTTCTGTCTCCTGCATCATCCCCGCCGGGTTTTGAAGCCAGATCAAGAATCAGTGTCCCCGTCTGTATAAAACGAAGCCGCCGCGCATCCAGAAGCATCGCCGGAACTGTATTGATGATCAGCGGGAAATCCCCGAGCACATCATCCAGCCGGTGCATCGGAACCGTGCGGCAGCCTTCGCCTTCGCTCCGCCGGACGCGCCGAGCGGAAACCGGTATCTCAGTCTCTCCAGCGGCGGCGGAATGCAAGACAGGTCACATTCTCCGCCTTCTTGAACTGCTTTGAGAAATAGCTCTGGTCATTGAAGCCGCAGAGCGCGGAAATCTCCTCGACGGATTTATCCGTAAAACGCAGCAGGCGCTTTGCATAATTGATGCGCAGCCCGATAATATGCTGGAAGATTGTTTCGCCGTATGCACGCTTGAATTCGCGTGTCAGATAATATTTGCTGATATCGAAGCGTTCCGCAAGATCGTCAAGCCGGATATCCGTTGTAAAATTCGCGTCGATATGCGCAAGAACGGTTTTGAGCTTGACCTGAAGGGCGGTATCGCTCTCCTCGGAGATGCTGTTGACCGTCAGGAGCATCGTCAGCAGATTGACAAGCAGCCCCGACGTCAGTACCTCGGTATCGGCATAGGTCTCTGCATTCAGACGCATCAGCTCTTGCAGCAGCGACACAAATTTCATCGCGGTAACCGGATGAAAAACCGACTGCTGCTGCGTCAGGAACAGTTTATAGTATTCCTCGGTCGTGCAGCCGTTGAAATGCACCCAGAGCAGCTCCCACGGTGCCTTTGCATCGCTCTGATAGGAATGCGCGGCGCGGCAGTCGATGAAGAAGCAGTCGCCGCCCTCAAGCTGATAGCGCTGCCCTTCATAGCTGAGGCTGCCCTTGCCGTCCAGCACGACGGCGAACAAAAAGGACTGCAAATTCTGCCTGCTTGTATGATGACTGTCACCTGCTTTCAGATGACCGCATTCCTGCAAATAGAAAAAGGTACGCCGCGCAACGGCACTCGGCGTTTTCATGATGCGCGTATCCAGCGGATTCGGCACATGGTCGTTGAAATTCTGCGGCATAGTGTCCTCCTTTCGATGTGCAATCAGCCGTAAAACAGCTATTTTACATCATGCTTCCTCTTCATTATACATGATTCCGCAGGAAGTTTCAAGATGCGTATTAGAAGAATCTTGCGTTTCATTTTTGTGCAATAGCAACAAAATTCGTGATTTATCTGGGAATCCGCTAAAGGATCGGTGCGCTTTATCCAGAATTTATACATATCATCCACTTTTGAGACTGCTGCTATCATTTTCGGCGGTGCTCGGCGGTTGCTTTTTCATTCGCGTTATGGTATAATAACGAAAAGAAATACTGCGGATTCTGTCCGCGAAAGGAGTATCCGTATGGAACCGAAATTTGCTGAAAATATTATCGTCATCGTCCTCTTCAAGAAAAAATACCGCTGGTACTGCACCGACAAGTCACTCTGGAAAATGGACTATCTCGAGCTCTATGACGATTATCACGATCTGTATATCAACCGCGGCAAAAGTGATCTCGATTTTGTCAAGGAGGTCGGCTCCTTCGGCGAATTCAGCAGCAGCCGCTTCCGCATCCGCGTTCTCGACCGCGATACCGCAAAGGAATTTCTCAAAAAAATCGAAAAGGACGAGGTCTCTGCCGGTGAGCTCGCCTACGATTTCCTGCGCGCAGAATCCGATGAACAGCGCCGTGCTCTCGTTCCTGCACTGTTTGTGGACTTTGACAATTCCGTTTTCTATTCGCAGTTCCCCGGCGATGAGGATTATCTGCGCTATCTGCCGGAAGGCTGGCGCGGTGCAGAATCTGATTTTTCACATCTGATTCCGCAGGACGACCGTTACTGGGTGGGGTGATACTATGAATTTTTCTTGCCGCTGCGGCTATTGCTTCCATGACAACGCCGACGAGCTGTACTTTAAGGCGCGAATTATGCCCGATCAGGACACCAATGAATTCTGGAATCTGATCGAAGACGCTGAAAAGCCGCACACCAAGGATGAACAGCATGATCTGCACGGGAAACTCTACGATCTGCTGGAACGGTGTATCTACCAATGCCCCGAATGCGGCAGGCTGTTTTTGGAGAATGCCTCCGGCAGCCTGACGATGTTCACGCCGAGCGATACCGCCGAACCGGAGCCGGAGGTAGACCGGCGTATGCTGATATCCGATCACGGCAAGAACTGGCGCGGTATTCTGTCCGGATACTGGTTTGATCCGAAGCCGGTATGGAAACCGTATCAGGGCATTATCAGAGTCCGGATTGGTGAGGATACCGAGACTTTGCAGGAATTGAACGATTTTGCGGAAATGGAGCGGCAGTTCCATGCAGTATTTGAGAAGCTGCGCGCCGAGGATCGTATCCACTATGCCGCGTTCCATGTCTATGAGCAGGGCGGTTCCAGATGTCTGTTCTCATGGAACAAATAAACGCTGATATCTGAATCAAAGGAGAAATACACTTGTCCGAACTGATTGAAAAGCTACAAACCGAACACGATCTGACCGATACGGAATTGCTGACATTCCTGACCGAGCCGCAGCCCGAAGAAAAGCTCTTTGCCGCTGCCGCTGCCGAACGCCGCAAATGGTATGGTGATGCGGTGTATCTGCGCGGATTGATCGAGTTTACGAATTACTGTAAAAACAACTGCTATTACTGCGGCATCCGCGCAGGCAATCCCCATGCGGAGCGCTACCGTCTGACCGATGAACAAATCCTCGCCTGCTGCAAAGAGGGCTACTCCCTCGGCTACCGCACCTTCGTCTTACAGGGCGGCGAGGACCCTTACTATACCGATGAGAAAATCTGCGCGCTGGTCGCTGCAATCGTAAAGCAGCACCCTGACTGCCGCATTACGCTCTCAATCGGCGAGAAACCGCGCGAAAGCTATCAGCGCTATTATGATGCCGGTGCGCGGCGCTATCTGCTGCGCCATGAAACCGCATCGCCGGAGCATTACCGGATGCTGCATCCCGAAAGCATGTCGCTCGAAAACCGCAAGCGCTGCCTCCTTGATCTGAAAGCAATCGGCTATCAGGTCGGCAGCGGCTTCATGATCGGATCGCCCTATCAGACGCCGGAATATCTGCTTGCCGACATCCGCTTTTTGCAGGATTTGCAGCCCGCGATGATCGGCGTCGGTCCCTATATCACGCACAAGGAGACGCCCTTTGCCGATATGCCCTCGGGTGATCTGCATTTCAGTCTCAAAATAATTGCAATGCTGCGGCTGCTCTTTCCCAAAGCGCTGATTCCGGCGACAACCGCTTTCGGCTCCATGCATCCGCAGGGACGCGAACTTGCGCTGAAAGCCGGCGGAAACGTCATGATGCCGAATCTCAGCCCGACCGCCGTCCGGAAGCTCTATGACCTCTATGAGAACAAAATCTGCACCGGCGAAGAAGCCACGCAGTGCAAAGGCTGTCTCGAACAGCGCGTCAAATCCGCAGGCTACCGCATTGTCTCCGATGTCGGGGATTCACTTGTGAAGTAAGCGGCATCGTCCTGCTGCTCTTCCTTTGCAAGAAGAAAGTCAGCAGGCAGGAGAGAGAAGTTGTGGTATCCGCCTGCGGCGGATGATTTGAAAACAGAAGCCGTCCACTCATCGCATAACGCTTTGATTGAACGGCTTTTATTATATCAAAATGGGATTCCAAAGAGACAATATCCCTTTGGCGGAGTTTGAGGACAGTTTGCGCAGCAATACTGTAAAGCCCCATTATTGATCCGTCGGAGACACCTCTTTACACGCAGGAGAGGGCGCAGTGCACCATGCATTCGCCGCAGCTGACTGTCAGAATGCCGCGGAATGCATAAGGCGGCAGCGGCAGAATCATCTCCGGCGGGACACCGCGGTCTACCTCCGCAGGAATTACCTCGCGCGGCTGCATGATATGTCTGCCGTTTTCATCGTCGATGCTGTATACAACCGGCTCCGTCACCGCGCGCGCTGCATCGTCCGTCAGCAGCGGCAGGCGAATCACCGCTCCCGCAGGCAGATACAGCAATGCAGGCACCGTCAGCACAGGCTGACCCTCCTGCACCGTCAGCAAAAATTCCGGCAGCCGGTAATACCGGTCGCGGTACATCTCCGCATAGGTCTGCATCGCGCTGCGCTCCGCCTTCTGCACGGCAAGCTCTGCGCTCCAGCGGCGAATCTTCTCTGCCGCATCCGCTGCATGCGTTTCAGGGTCATATTCCTTGGAAAGTCCCGCAAAAGCGCGGTTTTCCCCATAAAGCACATCATAGAAATTCTCGAACACCAGCGATTCCGGCTCGCACCAGAGCTGCCAGTCCGAAACTGCCCCGGGCCAGCATACCGCACAGTAACGCCGCACCGCAAACCGCGCCGGCTCCTTCGCAATACTGCGGTTGAAATAGGTGCTCCATTCATCGAGTCCCTGCATCATGATATCCGGATATTCCGCAAGCATGTCAAGATACAGCTTCCGGTCGATAATCTGCGGCTGATGCGACGAATACTGCAATGTCGGCAGCGCGTTCGCACAGAGAAAATCCCGCGTCCGGAACATGCTGCGGTCATAGGATGTGTAATCGCCCTGCGTGCCGCGCCACTGCCGGAGATCATAGCAATAGTATGCCTGATACCGCCCCGACCGCACAAAGAATTCCTGCGTTACCGGCACCAGCGGACGGTAATCGTCGTCCGTCATGATGAAAACATCGTCAAGCGGCGCTTTCTGCATCAGCAGGCAGCGCAGATAGAAATTGCGCGTGGTATGATCCTCGGGCAGCGATTCGCCTGCAAGGAGCTGCTCATCCGTATAGAAATCAAGGCGGATTCTGCCCTGCCATTTCTCCTGCAATTCCGCGACATTCCGCTGCGGACAAATGACGAGCATCTGCTCAATAAACTGCATATGCGCATCCAGATACGGCAGTGTGCGCAGCAGATCGTCATTGCGCGCCGTCAGCACGACCATTTGTGATACACGAAGATCATCCGGCAGACTCCCCTCGTCTTTGCCGCATCTGCAAAGCGCCGCGGTCATCTCCTCTGCGGCGGTATCCCATGTCCGCGGGCGGTATGCTGCGATCTGCGCGCGCTTTTCCTGATATGCGGCTTCATCGGCGGTCAGGCGGTCTACTGCCGCAAGCAGCGAATCCACACTCGTATTGTCAAAATAATCTGCAAGACTGCCGCCGACTTCGCGCAGCACCGGTATATCCGAAGCGAGCACCGGCGTGCCGTTCATATAGGCTTCGACAATCGGCAGGCCGAAGCCCTCGTTTTTCGTCGGGAAGGCGACCGCCAGCGCATTGCGGTAAAGCGCCTGAATCGTTGCGTCGGAGGGTCCCTGTGCGAAGAAGAAATTGCGCCCCTTCTCCGGATGCTTTGCCATTTCCTTCGCAAATGCGTCCATATTCCAGCCGATTCTGCCGGCAAATACAACCTTGATGCCGCGACTTGCCAGCGCGGGAACCGCATCCAGCAAAAGACGATGATTTTTGCGCGGCTCGATTGTGCCGACCATTAACAGATAGCGGTACTGCGGAAGCTGCTCCAGAAGGGCGGTATCTTCATCCTCCGCGGCGGCTGCCTTTTTCGCAAAATCTGCGCCGAGCGGCACAACAGAGCACGCAGGTGCGCCGATATCCAGTGTCTCACAGAGCGTATGCAGCGCGAATTTCGTCGCCTCGGCATTGCAGATGATATGATCGGCATACTGCAAAACTGCCGTCACCCACGAGAGAAACTGCCGCATCGTCTGCTCATGAAAATACTGCGGATCGGTCACGGGGATCAGATCATAGAGATGCGGTACAACCGTGACGCCGTGCGCTTTCAGAATCGGGAACAGCCAGCCGCGGTGCATCGGCATATTCCATGCGCTGTCAATATCGAAAAAGACTGCACCCGAAGGGATATCCTCCGGCGTCAGAAGCTGCGGTCTGCCCTCGCCGTAGGGACTGCCCGTTTTCTCCGTATAATAGCGGATAAAGGCATCATGCGGCAGCACGCGCCATGCGGTCTGCGAGGGAAGTGTGCAGAGCAGCGTCACGGAGACACGCGCATCTTGCAGCATCCGCAGGACAATCTCCTTTGCAACGCGCTGAATGCCGGTCGTGAAGGGCGTCAGGCAGAGGCGCGACAGATCAATATAGATATGTGTCATCTGCTTACTCCTTTCCGGCGATTTTCTTTGCGAGCTTTTGCAGCGGACGCGGCATATGCTGATACATTTTCACCAGACGCTCCGGCAGTGCCTGCGACGAGATCAGCAGATTCTGCTGCGGCTCATCCTCCGCGAGCATCAGCGGACAGCCTGTCAGCGGAATGCGGTGCTTCTGGTATTCTGCGGATGTGATGATCGTTTTCAGCACAGCCGTCCGGAATTCCTGCTCCGGCTGCGAAAACTGCGCCTTCCAGGCATCGAGCGACGGTGCATCGACCGGACGCCCGAGCAGCAGCAGATACGCCGCCTCGAGAAAATCCGGATTGTTCAGCGTCTCCATTGCGCGATAGCTGACTGCATCCGGCGCTGCTGCCGTCAGAACCGAAAAAACCGCCTCCGAACAGGGCATCTGCCGCCCTGCCGCCTGCATCCGTTCCGCCGCAAGACCGTACAGTCTGCGCGCCAATTCATCATCTGTATATTTCATTTGTTCGCTCCGTTTTCATGCGGCAGATTATTCTGCCGGCGCCATATCAATATTGCCGCTGTTGATATCCGACCGCGTGATCTGCACGCGCATCGGCATCCCGAGCGTATAGTTCACGCCGCTGCCCTCTGCGTGAATCGAGAAGAATCCGTCATAGGTATAGGCATCGGTTGTCAGCGCATCGAGCGGCACCATGCCCTCTGCCGTATTCGCCAGCATGACATAAATGCCGAACTCCGTCAGTCCGGAAATCACGCCGTCAAACACCTCGCCGAGATGCTGCTTCGCCCATTCCGCACGGTAACGGTCATCACAGTCGCGTTCCAGCTGCATCGCGCGCTGCTCTGTGCTGCTGCCTGCCAGCGCTGCCGCATTTGCAAACTGCCGTGCATGCTCCGGCTTCTCTCCGGAAAGATACGCCGTCAGGATACGGTGAATCGCAAGATCGGGATAGCGGCGGATCGGCGACGTAAAATGCGCATAATCCGCGAGCGCAAGCCCGAAATGTCCGACCGGCTCCGTTTCGTAATCCGCCTTTGCCATGCTGCGCAGCACCATTTGATGCACGGCAGGTTTCAGCGGACTGTCTGCCGCATTTTTCAGCACCTGCGCATAATCCTTCGGGCGCGGTGCATCGAGCGCCGGATGCTTGATGCCGAGCCGGTCGAGTGCCGATGCAAGCCGGATCGCCTTTTCCTCCGGCGGCTGCGCATGGACACGGTATACAAACGGCAGCGATTTCGACTTTGCGAGCCGTGCCGCCGCTTCATTCGCAAGCAGCATGCATTCCTCGATCAGTTCCTCGCCTGCATCGCGGTTCCGCGGCGCAACATCCGTGCAGATGCCGTTTTCATCGAGCACAAATGCGCTCTCCTCTGCCTCAATCGACGGTGCGCCGCGCTCTGCACGCGCTGCAAGCCGCTTTTCGCGCAGTTCATTCAGAATCAGAAGCGCGGGCTTGACTGCCGCGTACTTTTCTTCAATCTCAGGCGATGCCGTTCCGGCAAGCAGCGCATTGACCTCGCGGTATACGCCCTTGACCGCCGAACGGATTACCGTTTTCTCAAAGCGATAGCTGATAATCTCGCCGTTTTCGTCCAGTTCCATAAGCGCTGAAAACGCCAGCCGGTCTACATCCGGATGCAGCGAGCAGATGCCGTTGCTCAGTGCCTTCGGGAGCATCGGAATCACCTGATCGGCATAATAGATACTCGTGCCGCGCAAGATTGCCTCCTTGTCCAGCGGGGAATCCTGCTGCACATAATGCGAAACATCGGCAATATGCACGCCGAGACGGTAGCCCTTTTCCGTCTTCGCAATCGAAATCGCGTCGTCAAGGTCCTTCGCATCCCAGCCGTCGATTGTGAAAATGATATCCTCGGGCTCGCGCAGATCGAGTCTGCCGTTCAGCTCCTCATCGGGGATGCCGCGCTGCTCCAGCCGCTCCGCCTCGGCGAGGACATCGGGCGGGAACTCCGTCGGGACGCCGCTGACGATCACCAGCGCCTCGGCACATGCACGCGCGGATTCTGCGCTGCCGAGCGAGACATCCACGCGGACCGTATGCTCGGAATGCCGTGCGCCGCGCGCTGTCACGGTCGCAAGCACCTTGTCGCCGATATGTTCCGTCCAGTCGGCTGCATTCTCAATCCGCAGCGGCTGACGACAGAGTGAATCCGACAGAAAACGCAGCTCACCGGATTCCTCAATCAGCATGCCGGCAGTCTGTACCGATGCGGGCGTAATGATAACCTGTACGGCGGCTTCCGGCGTCCCGCCGCGCTCGCCGGTCGGCATCAGCAGAACCAGATCGCCCGGCATGGCGCCCTTTAAGTCTCTGCCCGCAATGAACACTTCCCTTTCATCCGCTTCCCGCTTTGCAAAGCCGAAGGTCCGGCTGATGCGCGAAATCACGGCGCGGTACATGCCCGCTGCCGCTGCCATGGCATACCCGTTGCGGCGCTCGGCGATCACGCCCTCTGTAATCAGCTTTTTCAGTGCGCGCAGATAGGCTGCCTGTCCTCTGCCGCGGCACTTTGCTGCAAGGTCAGCCCGCGAAACCGGTCTGCCGTTCGCTTTATTCAGAAACGTCGTAATGCGGTTTGCAAAATGCGTGATCTGCGCCTCGGAGACCTGCACGCCTGCAAGCTCCTCATACTCCTTTTTGGAACGCACAGCGCCCTTGCGGTCGGCTTTTTTCATGCTGCTGCGCGCTTTCGGCTGATGTGAATGTCTGCGTCCTGCCATGATGATGCTCCTTTCAGCGTTTGATTTCAGTGTATACATATCAAAGATATTATACCATGATATCGCAGAAAATGCAACCGCCTTTCATACAAAGCACAAGCGCGTCATGAAAAGGAATGGAACGATGCAGCGCGGAACGGTACTGTGAGAAATATATCACATTGCACAAAAGGATGCAGCGTATTTTGTGCGTCTCTCCAAAAGTGATATATTTCTCACTTTCCACTTGACAAGCCGCAGATACTGTGATATAATTGTCACAAGAAGTGATAAATATATCACTCGGAAAGGTGGACATATGATGAAACAACAATCTCCGAAAAAGCAGGAAACAATCAAATCCCTGCGCTCCTATCACGCAACCGTCGCGGTGCTCTCCGCCCTCGGCACACTCGCTGTGCTCTTTCTCGACAACTGGTCGGAAATCATCGTCTGGCTGCCGATTGCCGTCGCCGTGTTCTTCGACGGCAAATACGAAAAAGCCGATGAGCTCGCAAAGCAGAATCTCGGCAAAGCCAATACGCTGACCATGTGGATTCTCTTTACGGTATTCGCCGTGATCGGCATGTTTGCACGGAACAGCGCCATTCCCTCTGCGGTTTTCATTGTCATTATCTTTGCCGCGCTTGCGATCCGGAGCATCTGCTTCCTGCTCATGGACACGCCCTTCGGGAACAAGGAGGGAACCGATGCCTGAGCTGCAGACAAAAATCCGCGAATACCGTGCCAGAACCGGCATGAGTCAATCGGAGCTCGCAGAGCTGACCGGCGTCCGGCGCGAAACGATCATCCGGCTTGAAAAGGGGCAGTATAATCCCTCGCTCAAGCTCGCTATGGATATCGCGCGCATTTTCGGAACCACGGTTGAGGAGCTTTTTTCCTTCACCGATCAGAAATAAGCAAAGGGATGCCGGATCAGTCCGGCATCCCTTTCTGCTGTATAATCATGGCTTTTATCTGCTGTACCGAACGCCGTTGATCTCTACGGCTGTAATCTGCTCCGCACGGAACACCGACGTAAACGCCGCGTCGAAATTACTGTCCGACGTCGCCAGCGTCACCGCGCAGTCTCTGCCGCCGTCCGGTATATACAGCCCGTGTTCATACACCTGCTGCGCTGTCCCGTCGGCATAGAATATCCGGTAATCCGCACCGTGCAGCTTCGATGCCTTCTGCCGTACATCCGCCGCTTCATCTGCCGGAACCAGCAGCTCAAAATCCGAAAGATAAACCTGCGCACCGTCCTCCGCTGTCAGCGTGTACAATTCGCAGTTCTTCTCAAATGTCAGCGAGATCATCAAGCCGTCCAGCAGCGCTCTGTCCTTTTCTCTGGACGCATAGATATATTCTTCCTCATCCGGCTCGCCGTAGCGCATATAAAGTGTCTTGCCGTCCCAGTCCGCCATATCGTGAAAATCCATGATAAAACGGCACTGATTGGAACGCTGCTCGCTGTCGCTCCAGAAGCTGAATGCACCGTATCCGCTCAAAAATGCACCGTCCGGCATTTCACCGTTCATATTCGGCTCAACTGCATTGCCCGCGGCATCGCACACAATTTCCGGCATATAGCAATTATCCTTCTCAAATGCATAGTCAGGGTCAAGCGCCTCCAGCGTGACGACCGCAACCGCAGAACGCCCGTCATACAGCAGTGCGTCAACGGTCAGGGATACCTCGTCATTTGCAAAGACCGCATCGCCTGCCGTCGGATAACCGGCAATCAGCTCCTCGCCGCGTACACCGAAATATTTTTGCACGGATTCCCTGTGATACACCGAATATGCATACGCAGCGCCCGTCATGAGCACAACCGCGGCACATGCCGCAGCAGCCGCGCCCAGAATGCGGTGTTTCCTGCGCGTCTGCCGGATCATGCCGTACTGACCGGCAGCAAGAACCATATCCTCATCAATCATGCCGATTGCATCGGTCAGTGTTTCGTTTTTCATAGAAAGCCCTCCTTTGTCAGCATTTCGCGCAGCTTTTTTCTGGTCCGGAAGAGCATGGATTTCACTTTGCTCTTTGTACATCCGAACTGCTGTGCGATCTCCTCAATCGTATGGAAATACCAGTATCTGCATATAAACGCATTCCGCTCCGCCGCCGGAAGATTCCGGAGAAACCGGTTGATATACTGCGCAAGCTCCTTCGCTTCCAGTGTCTGCTCCACATTCTCGGCAGCCCGCACACATCCGCTCAGTTCCTCGAGTGCAAGCGCCGTTTCGCCGCTGCCGCGTTTTGCCGTATATGCCGTGCGGAGCCGTTTCAGGCAGAGCATGCGCGTGATTCTGCCGATATAACCCGTCAGCGTTTCCGGATGATTCGGCGGAATACTCTGCCAGACGGCGAAAAACGTCTCGTTCACAACCTCCGCCGCATCCTGTTCGCTTCGCAGAATATGACGCGCAATCTGCATGCAGTAACCGTTATATTTTTTGTCCGTCTCCGAAACAGCACGTTCGTCCCGCTGCAAATACAGCGCGATAATCTGCGAATCGTCCAAAGCATTCCCTCCTCTGCTTTTGTATCAGGAGCTCCTGTTATTATAATTCCCGAAAACAGTACGCGGTTGCACAGAATAAAATTATTTTGAAAGAAAGCAGGCAGATACCTCCGCATATGAAGTATCTGCCTGCGATTGATTCGGATTGTATGTTATCTCGCATTCAGGCGGGCGCTGCCTCCTGCCACGAGATATTTTTCAGCGTGACTGTGTGTTCGCCTGCGGATGCAGCATCGCCGAGCGCACCGAGCTGGAATTTCAGGTCGGCTGCCATATCCGACGGGAATGTCACCGTCAGATCATAATGCGTCTGCTCCGGCGTCAGCGCGATGGCCTTTTCGAGATACCGCGTATATGCGGCATCCTCCGCCGTCACGAGCATCTCACGCACCGCCGTCGAGGACACATCGAACGAAAGCGTATAGGCTTTGCCCGCCTGCACCTGCTGCGCACGGATCAGACCCATGACACCGTAGGGCAGTGTGCCGGTGCTGCGCACGGTAATCTCCGTTGCGCCGTCGCGGTTATGCAGCTCCGCCTCGGCACCCTCAATATACGCTTCCAGCGGCAGCGATGTCACCGCTGTCGGCTGCATCTGTTTGCCGTCCAGCGCATAGACACGCACATAGTCGATATCAAAATGCCGTTCGCCGTCCGCAAAGGTATTCGGATCGCCGTAAATACCGTCCACGCCGTCAAAATGCCCGCCGACCGCCAGATTCAGAATCAGATAGAAATTCTGGTCAAACGGCGCCGGATAGGCGTGTCCTGCCGAGGACCATTCCGTCTGCGTGCTGTAGAGGCTGTCATCGACATACCAGCGAATCTCGCCGCGTTCCCATTCAATCGCATAGACATGCCAGTCCGCAGACGAGCTGCCGGCAGGAAATTCGTAATTGTTTGTCAGATAGGTATTGTTCGGCCAGACATCGCCGAAATGAATCGTTCCGCAGATTTTCTCCGGCGTACTGCCCCAGCCCTCCATAATA
The DNA here is from genome assembly GCA_017550285.1 of Oscillospiraceae bacterium. GTDB lineage: Bacteria > Bacillota > Clostridia > Oscillospirales > Ruminococcaceae > Firm-04. Next base: position 79,811 of record JAFZPP010000011.1, on the reverse strand, counting down.
TCAATCTCGCCGGACGCCGCCCAGCCGCCGTAAACACTGTCCTCGGGGAGCATCCAGATCGCGGGCCAGAGCGATTTTCCTGCATCGCAGCGGGCGCGCACCTCGACCCTGCCGCCGCATGCGGAGAATTTATGCTGTGTGCTGAGGCGTGCCGAGGTATAGTCGTAGCTGCCCTGCACTGCATCCGTATAGTCCTCATGCCGTGCCGCAATCGTCAGAATGCCGTCATGCACGGTCGTATTTTTGTCGGTATAAAACTGCTGTTCATTATTGCCCCAGCCGCCCGTGACATAGTTGCCGTTCGCATCGAGCTTCCAGTTGCCGAGCTCATATGACCATTTGCTTTCATCAAGCGCAGTGCCGTCAAATTCGTCGCTCCAGAGCAGTCCCTCCGGTGCATCCGGCGTCTGCGGATTCAGGAGTATCCGCTTGAGCATCGTCAGATCGGCAGCGCTCAGTACGCCGTCCTTGCTGAGATCAGCCTGTTCCGCGGCGCCGTCCGGCAGCGTACCGGATGTCAGCAGCCAGCCTTGCAGAAGCGCAATATCCTTTTGATCTGCGGTGCCGTCTGCATTGAGATCACCGGTCACAGCAGCATCCGCAGCCGAAACGGGCGGCAGAACAGTCAGCGCAGACAGCAGCATTGCCGTCAGGATGCACAGCATCTTTGTTTTCATCATGGTATCCTCCGTAATCAGCGATAACAGCGGTCAGCATAATACATAGACTTTCTCTGTGCCACGCAAAAAAGGACCGTGTGCTTCATAATGTATTTCTTCGCATACGCCGCCGCAGATCCAGACCTCTATGACGCACGGTCCGCCTCCATGCTCAGAAGCACAATCGTTTTTGATTTCAAATACATGGTTGAGCCTATACTGCTCAACGCCCAAATAACCGCCGATCAATGCCGCAGAAGCCCAGAGTATACACAGCATTATTTTAATCGGTTTCTTTCTGATATGCAAAATGATTTGCAGCAGTCCTGCCGCAGCGCCGATGGCTATGAGCAGGGTAACCGGTTCGCGTATCCAGACGCGAAGCGTCAGATCCTTCCCGACCAGATTTTCTGTCATGCGCACAAATACCGCAAACAGAACCGCTGTCCAGAACAAAATACATTTTATGAGTATCAGCGTTGTTTTCTTCAGGATTTCCAGCAGCACCCTCAGCTTTCCTTTTTTCATCATGGTATCATCCGTGATCCGCGGTTATAGGTGGCTTTGGATGAATGCAGCGCACTGCGCCGCTGCCTGCTCGCCGTATTCGCCCTGAAAATAATGATCGGCGCCCTGCACCGTCACAATTTCAGCGGACGGGAAGGTTTTGGCAGCAAGCTCATAGTATTCGGGGCATTCGGTGCCGAGACAGTTTTCCGTGCCGAGGAAGATCAGCACATCTTTGTCGCACTGCGGCATCATCGAAAAGATATCGACCGACTGCATATCAATCACAAACTGTCTGCCAACAACCGTATTGTATTTTCCGGAATCATAGATCACTTCCGGAACCTGCGAGAGATCGGGGTCCTCCGCCCGCGCATAATCGGGATAGGCAAAGCTCGGCTCAATCAGCATGATGCCGCTGATCGCCTGCGGGCGGCTGCATCCGACATAGGTGCTGACGAGACCGCCGAGACTGTGCCCGAAGAGAAAGACATGCGCCGTATCGAGCTGCGGAATCTGCGGCAGCGAATCCAGCACCGCATTGAGATCGGCGGCTTCCGTCAGAACAGAGCTGTCCTGCAATTCGCCGTCACTGCGGCTGCGCCCGACCGCGCCCGTGAAATCGAAGATCAGGCAGGCACAGCCGTTCGCCGCAAAATATGCCGCCTCATCCGAATAATAGGTATAGGACGCCGTCTGTCCGGATGCAATCACCGTCACCGGAAACGGTCCGTCGCCCTCCGGCAAATGAAGCTGCCCGTAGATTTTCAGCCCGTCCCGATAAAAATAATATTCCTTGCGGTTGTCGTTCCCGCTGATCAGCTCCGGTGCGCCGGCTGTATATGCAAATGCATCCGTGACCGGAAACTGCGCGGACGTTTCCGCAGCAGACGATTCCGGTGCAGGGGATTCTGCCGTTCCGGAGGAGCTTTTATCTGCACAGGCTGTCAGAACCGTCAGACAGAGCAGTGCGGGGAGTATTCTGTGAAGGATGCTTTCATGCTTCATGCCGCATCTCCTTTCTGATTCAGGGGATAGCAATATCGTCTTATTTTGTTTTACTTTTACCGGCAAGCGTCAGTGCAGATGCAAGGAGCAGACAGCATCCGCCGCATGCCATATACACATTCTTTTTCATAATAAACGCCGCGGAAACGAAAATCAGCGCCAGTACATAAATAATACCGATGATCACGGTTATCGCTTTCATAATATCCTCCGTTGCTGAAATGTATGGTGAATCTTGTGGTATATACAGAATCATTTGCTGCCGGTATATTGCTGATGCAGCCGCTTAAACCGCACCCTCCCGCAGCAGCGCAGCCAGCAGATCGTCCGGTATTCCGCGCGGTCCGCGGACGGATGCGACGCCGTAATCGCGGAGCCGTTCCAGCGGGAACTGCGTCTGCGGGTAGCGCGCCAGCAGCTTCAGCCGGACAACCTTTTCCATTTGCAGACCGCCCTGATTGAAATGATACGGAATATTGATCTCGGTCACCTCGCAGGCATAGGTCACGGCGCCGATCGGTTTGCCCTCATAGATATAGAGCGTATCGCCGACGATGAATTTTCCGCTCTGCTTCCACAGGCTTTCTCCTGTGACGGCAAGCGTCTCTGCAAGATTCTCATATTTCGGATTCGCCGGAACAAGCCACGCCTTCGGCTCTGTCCGCGGATGCTTTCCGCTGCTGCCGCCGGAGACCGTTGCACAGCTCATTTTCAGCGCTGCCGTCACGCGCTCCAGCGGCACGGAGCCGTCCAGCAGAATCGAAATCCAACTGTTTTTGTTCATGTGATACGCGGGGAAAAAGCCCTTTTGCAGCACGACCGACCCGAGCATCATCGGGTCACATTTGACGTTCAGGATATCGCAGATTTCTTCCGATGTACCCGTCACCTTACAGCGCGGTACCGGCATAATCAGCCCGTACCACTTGCCGTTCGGGCAGCGCAGCACCGCACTCTCCGGCGTCCGCTGCCACGGATAATCCGGCACGGTCTGATAGGTCTCTGCGGCAAATTGCAGAATGCTCTGCCGGTCTGCATAGGTTGTTTTCATGCGGCGATCCTCCCCCTTTTTTGTCTCATTATAACACAATTTCACGCAAAGTGCAATGGGAGAATGAGAAAAAGGAGGAAGGAACGGCAGGACATGGTTAAGCGGGAATTATTATAATAAAGAGGTATCCGCTCTGCGGAGCGCAACGAGGGCTCTGCCCTCGAACCGCGAGCTTTTGAAAACTCCCATTTCAGAAAAATGTTGCTAGGATAAATCAGAATTTTCCGGTAGAACCGGCAGCCGTTTTGCTTCGCCTTTCTTTCGCTGATTATGTGTAAAATTTCGTTGCTCAGTTCATTTGGGGCGGCTCTCCGCCGCCGCTCAGTTAGGCGCAGCCCTTGCAGATATCACAGTCAAGCACTTGTCTGCGTACAAAAGACGAGCAGTGTTCTTGGGAGTAATATTGTTTGATTTCGTTGTGAATATGGATGCGGGCACTGCCCGCCCTGTTGACATTTGCAGGTAAATATGCTATACTTGTACCGGATAAAATATCTCAAAAAGGAGTATGAGCGATCATGTGCAATCTGCTGTCCGCCGCATTCTATATTGATCCGACAACCACAAACTATGTAATTCAGATTCTGGTCGGTGTCGCCGTCGCTGTCAGCGCGGTGATCGGTATTTTCGGCAATAAGCTGAAACGTCTGCTGTTCAAAAAGAAATCCGGCGATGAAACACCTGCTGCGGAGCTCGCCGGCAGCAAAAATGAAAAAAAGGATATCAGCGCCGCCGAGCTGCTCGCCGACGATTCCGATGAAACAAAAGGCTGATTCCCCGAAAATCTCCAGTATAGAATCAAAAGTCCCTGCATACGCTATGCGGGGACTTTGTGTTTTGTGACCGGAATCTGCACAATCATGTCGGTTTTGTGACAGAATGTGAAACCTGTCAGAAAATTAGCACTCTCCTATTGACAGTGCTAATCCAATGTGCTATAATAGCCTCAGAACAAAGGAACCGGCGCAGGCGCCCGGGAACCTGCACCAAGTCCCGTTGCTCATAAACCGATCTGCACAATGAGTAAAAGGAGGACTGACCTATGTTATTCCCAAGCATTTTCAGAGATAATTTCACGGACGGCTTCTTCGGCAATCCGTTCGGATTCGACCATGCATCCATCAATGCCATGAAAACCGATGTCAAGGAGACCGCACAGGGCTATCAGCTCATGATCGACCTGCCCGGCGTGAAAAAAGAGGATATCCACGCGGAGCTGAAGGACGGCTATCTGACCGTCAGCGCGACCACTGCGCAGAATCAAGACGAACAGGATTCTGACGGCAATTATATCCGCAGAGAGCGCTATACCGGCTCGTTCAGCCGCAGCTTCTATGTCGGCGAGGATGTCACCGAAACAGATATCAAAGCGAAATTTACCGACGGCGTCCTGAATCTGGAAATCCCGAAAAAGGAGCCTGTCCCGAAAATTCCGGAGAAAAAGATCATTGCAATCGAAGGATAACTGCCATGCAGTCAAAACGCTGCTGTACCGAAACCGGTGCAGCAGCGTTCTGTTTTATCCGCAATATGAGAGATCACTCTGTTTCGACGATATGCAGCTTGGCGCTCGGCGCAATATACTTATAATTCTTCTCATGCACCGTAACCTCGTTTTCCGCGCAGGACTGCGTGAATGCATCGAGCTTATTCTGCCAGAGATCGTTGTGCACCTGATTCTCCCAGCCGGTGCCGTCATTCGTTCCCTCGAAGAATGCGAGAATTGCCGCGGAGCTGCGTGCAGAAACGGTCATGTCGCCGTGCTGCCGTTCGCGGTCAAATGCCCACGCCGCAATCTCATCACCGTAGGTCGTGCTGGAGGCGGAATAGCCGGTCACAAGGCCGCCGTTTGCATAGGTCGCAACATCCTCTGAATATTCGCCCGCGAGCTCCGCAAAGGTTCCCGACGGGTCATCCGAAGCATTGACCTCTTCCTGCAATTCATCTATAATGGCAACGGTATTGTCGATGCCGTCGAAATCCGCTGCGGACATATAAATCACACGAAAATCCACTGTTTTCGATTCATCCGCCGCAGGCTCGTCGCGCAGCATATAGACCGAAGCATAGCAGTAATCCTCACGCGGCAGGACATAAGTTTCGCCTTGCTTTGCGCCGCCCTTGATCCAGTTCTGCACGTCCTCCGGAAATTCCCGAATCGCCTGTGTCTGCGTCAGGTCGGCTGCCATCTGCTCCGCCTCGGCGCGCTCCACGCCCTGCTCCTTCGTCAGATAGCGGTAAACATAGTCCGTGAATTCCTGCTGCGATTTGCATTCGCCGAGGGCATTTGCGCGTTCAATCGCCGCATCATGCTCGGCGTAATCTCCGGTGATGATTCCCTCCGGATCCCACGGGAAGGAATAGGCGAGCACGCTGGCGGTCAGGTATTCCTCCTGATGCGCCTGATAATAGGAATTGACCTCGTCATCCGTGACCTCGATCCGTTCCTTCGCCGCCTGCTGGTAGCTCTCCGCAAGGATCGTCAGGCGCGTGGCGGATTCCAGATCATCGCTGCGCACACCCTTCTGATAACGCGAAAGGTCTGCCGCTTCCATGATGCGCTGCACATCTGCCTCGTCCTCCGCACTCAGGACATAGCCCTCTGCATAGGCGGATTCGGCAAGCTGGAGATTGTTCCGCACGGTGCTCATGGTATTGTCAATGAACAAATCATACCACGTTACGCCGTTGCTGTACTCCTGCTCCTTGAGCGAGACCTTCGGGTCATAGGTTGACATATCGCTGTTCTGCGCAGCATATTTGAGATAGCTGTCGGCGCACTGCCGGAAATAACAGGCGAACATCGCCGCCGTCACCTCATAATGCTCCGTCTCCGCAATCACCTTGTTCCGCAGCGCTCTGCTGCCGGTATTGCGCCAGATGCAGACTCCGCCGATCAGCAGCACCGCTGCACCGATACCGATGCCCGCGATTTTCAGCGTCTGCTTCTTCTGACGCGCCTGTTCGGCGAGCTTCCGCTGCGCTTCCTCCGCAGCACGGCGCGCTGCCTGTTTTCCAGCGATTTTCTGCTTTGTATTCTGTTTCTGATTCTTACCCATAGTCTGAACCGGATTCCTTTCCCTGTTTCTGTTATTCTTCTGTTTCATGTTCCGGCACTGCCAGCATCGCCTGCAAGCCGTCCTCTGCCGTAATCGTTTCCGTTCCGCAGAGAATCAATACCTGCGCATAATTCCCGTCCGTCAGCGCACGCCAGTCTGTTTCGTTTTCTGCACATGCCGGCAGATTGACCGCCGTAATCATCCGGTAATGCTGCATCAGAAACGGAATCATGCTGCTCCCGCAGCGGTCTGTCAGCAGCAGAAGATCCCTGCTGCTCTGATTCTCTGTTTCAATGCGCAGAACCCGCTCTGTTTCCAGCGCAAAAACCTTTTCCGGATGCTCCTTCGCTTCCGGCAGGTCTGTCAGAAAATAGCCTGTGAGCACGGTACAGCCGTCCGGACGGAGCACCGTCACACGCTGCGTCTGCGGTTCTCCGACGCTTTCATAGAGATCGACCGTATCCGGCATCAGATCATAAAAATGACTGCGGTGCGAAAGTGCACCGTAATAACGGCAGCTGAAATGCGAGACATTGAAATGATCATAACCGTATGCATTGAATCCCAGCTTGCGGATCGCGGAACGGTAGACACAAAATGCGCCGTAGCCCGTCCAATGCGAATCGGTCCGGTAATAGATATAGTTTTCACGTTCGCCGGAAAGCCAGCTCGCGGCTTCAATCCAGAGAACGGGCTCCTGCAATGCTTCTGAAAATGTCCGCAGAATCTGATGCTCATTCGTCAGCGGCGCGGCATCTGAGAGCATATCACCGTAAATACCGGCAGATGTCGGCACGGCGAGCATGTAAACCGAGCTGCCTGCCGATGCGGCATACAGATTGACCGCCTCCGCCGCGGCAAGGACGGTATCCTGCTTCGGCTCCGCCAGATGCGGCAGCAGACGTTCCTCCGTGACATAGACCGAGCCGAGACGGTCATTCCCGAGCATCAGCGAGAGCCGGTCATGCGCGCGCAGCAGCGGCTGCCAGACCGGATGCTCTGCGGCTTCCGCACCGTTTCCGCTGATCAGCGCGCAAACTGCGAATACGGCGGTCGCCGTCCCGAGAATCCATGCAGAGAGCGTGCCGGAGAAGAAATGCGCCTTCCGGTGCTTCTGCTCAGCCATGCCGCAAGCCCTCAACATCCGAAAGATCGAGCACCTGCATATCGCGGAACCATTCCGTCTGCTGCATGTGAATCGCCTTTGCAAAGCCCAGCGCTTCTTCGGTCTGCGGGATGCGTCCGGCAATGAACCAGAGCTGCCGCTCCACCGCTTCACCCGCCGCAAGACACATCAGCATTCTGCCGAGCCCGTGCCTGCGGTATTCCGGCAGCAGCAGCACATTGCTGACAACCGCACATTCCGGCTTGTCTCCGACGGTCTCCGCCTGCATTTCCAGCAGTCCGACGGGTTTCTGCTCATCATACAGCACGAAGAGCGTATTGCCTGCGTGCAGTGATTTTTCATAGGAATCCGCACCGTCCGGCAGCAGTGCAGAAAGCGGTTCTGCCGCCCAGCCGGTCAGCGTCAGATCTGCCTGCTTCAGCTTATGAAAACGCAGCATATGCTTTCCTCCTTTTGCATGTGATACCTCTCTATCATACCACAAAATCAGCCTTTTGTAAAGCGGTTTGCCAATAATTAAAAATGAGAAACTGCACCCAGCCGGTGATGCGGATATCCGCAATTTCTCTTTTCTGATTCCATCCCTCGCATTCTTGCAAAAGGGTCTTGACAATTCAGGGAATCTGTGCTATAATAATCAAGTGTCAAAACGGGCTCGTAGCTCAGCTGGGAGAGCGCCGCGTTCGCAACGCGGAGGTCGAGGGTTCGATCCCCTTCGGGTCCACCAGCAGGCAATGCCTGCATCCAATCTCACTCCCATACAGAAATGTATGGGAGTGATTCCTTTTCTGCAAGCTGATCGTTTTTGTATGACAGTCACAATCTTAGATGCGTAACCGAAAAGGTTGCGCATTTTTTATTGATACAAAAAGCATGTAACACTCCCTGCCTTTCCTTCGATTATATTGATAGAGCACGGGCTTGACTTTGCCCGCACGGTATGTTATCATAAGAACAGGCAGATATGCCGCAAATACGAAAGATTGGAAGGTGAACACAATGAAACAGCTGAAAGCGATGGCAGCGCTGCTGGCTGCCGTTATGGCAGTGCTTCCGTTTGCACCGGATGCGCTGTGCAATGTTTCCGCCGTGTCCGCAGAGGAAGTCGGTACGGTCGGCACAGCAAAGCAATGGCACCCGACGGATTTTGAATCGGCAATCGAATTCCGCAACAACTACGGCGCAACACGCATCGTTGACGATATGGTCTGCGTCGTATTCCGGAAGGAACAGGAGGTCGTACTCGACGGAAATGTTGCATTCAATCCGCGGTATGAGGTGATCACGACAAAGGGTGTCATGGAACTCGGATACACCAAGAGCTTCGGGGATATAGACAGCAGATATTCCTATGAAGTACGGCTCTATCATCCGACGGAACCCGGCGAATTCCGCATCGCGCTGCGGGATAAAGGCGAGGAGAAAGCCGTATATACCTTTGCAGTGGACAATGAAAAGCATGTCCGCGAGACTGATCTTTGCAGCTGGCTGCCGGACTGCTATACCGAATTCAAGGATTATGTCAAGCAGAACGGCGCAGTCTCGGTGCATGAAAATCATGTTGTGTTCTGTCAGGAATGCGGCGTCGGCACCGCCTACAGCTGGAAGGAAGCCGACAAGGAATATGAAGAATATCTCAAATACGACGGCATACACGGCTGCTCACTGGAACAACCGGTTCCGGTTGAAGGCGGTTCCTCGCAGACCATCCGGCTGTACACCGCGGTGAAGGAGGGCAACGCAAAGATCAGCTGGAATCTCGGCTCCTATGCGCTGAATAATCCCGAAATCACCGAAACGCAGACCGCCGACTGTGCCGTTCTGGAAAACGCAGAGACCGTTCTGCTTTCCGATAAGGCAAGAATCCGCTTTGAAGATATGGATACCGGTGCACTGCTGGATTTCCCGAGTGCGGAGGTTCCGGTCAATCTTTCGCCTGAGATCGCTTTCAAATCAGCGGCGGAAGGAATCTATGCATATGTCGATCTGGCTCTGCGCGCAGACAGCAATCCGTATTTCTGGGATATTGCCGAATTCAAAGACGCTGATATTTTTCAGATGAACCTGAGTGAAAGCCAAATCCCGAAGGGCTATACGCTGCCGGAAGGCTATGTCACAATCCGCTACTATGACAACGGCGCAAAGGATATCATCTACCGGCTGAAAAAGGCTGCGGCACCGGTGAAACAGTATTCTGCAACAATCACGCTGCTTGACCGTGATACCGGCGAACTGATTCCGGAGGAGATTCTTGCAGCGCATCCGTTCCAGCTCGGGACGGATATCCGCATCAAGAACCCTGTCAATCCGGAAGAATACATGATGACCGGTCCGATCTATCTTATCACAAAAAATCCGTATACCGTGCAGGACAGTCTTGCAAAGTTCTATCAGACCGCAGATGCATTCAGCTTCGTCTGTGACGATCAGCCGGAGGTCACGGTACATGATGACGGCTCTATGGACATCGTATTCAAAACGAAGCTGAAGGTTTCCGGCGATGCAAACGGCGACGGCTTCTTCTCGATTGCCGATGTGGTCGCGCTGACAAAGTGGCTGACAGGCGAATCGACTGACTCGCTCGGCAACTGGGCGAATGCAGATTTCTGCATAGACAACAAACTGACTGCCGCCGATCTGAGCCTGATGAAGCAGAAGCTGCTTGCGAAGATTGCAGAGTATGCATCTACGGCAAAGGCAAAGCCCGTAACAATCAATATCCAGCGGACGGGCGGATACGGCGGCGTCAATGAGGAATGGAATCTGACGCAGGAGGACGGCAAATGCATTCTGAGCCGTTTGGACCGGCGCCTGAGTGCGCCGCAGCCGGATTCTGTCACGGCAGAAATTCCGCCGGTATCGTACAATGAGATCATGTCGCTGGATTATGACCAGATCATCGCATCGTATGATGAAAGCCGCCAGACCTTTGCAAGGGATGCATTCTATTTCAATACTGTCATCACATATGACAACGGCACGGAAAAGACAACAAAGGCGGATATGTCAGACATCATTGCATATTTTGATAAGCTGCTGGAGCAGTATCGGGAAAAGGCATAAAGCAAAGCCGCTTCAATCAGACATTGGCGCTGATTGAAGCGGCTCTTTTATGATGCAAATTCGGGCAGTTCTGATCTGATCAGCGTGCCGTGTGCATGGCGATCTCAACGGAATCCATAAACTGTCCCATGGACTGATTGAAGCGCTTGTAATCCGCCTGCGCAAACTCCGCAGTCGCACCGGCAACCGTTGCTCTGACCGTCACGGTCTGATTGAAAAACGCAAGCATCACCGGTACGCCGAGCTGCTCCGACATGCCGCGGATTGTCAGCCTGCCTGCCTCCGCCAGCGACAGAATCGCATCCTCGCTGCTGATGTTTACCGTCTCATCATCGACCAGAATCTCCGGATTGACCAGATTCCGCCAGAGCAGCCGTGCTGCCTGACAGATCGAACCCCAGCCGGTCGGGTAGGCGAGCAGCCATTCAGAGAACAGCCAGCCGTTTTGTTCTTTTACATCTTTCAGTGTCATATGCGGTCTCCCTTATTTTGCATTCTCCACGCGGAAGGCGACAGAGCGCTTGAGATAATCGAGATATGCGTCATCGCGGCACATTGCCTTGCCGATATCATCCGACAGCTTTGCGACAGGTCTGCCGTTGACATATTGCAGCTTGATGACGATATTCAGCGCGGTCTCCTCGGTATCATTCGAGCAGAAGGTGCCGATGCCGAAGGAGACCTTCGTCTTCTCGCAGAAATAGTCATAGAGCTTCTGGGCGCGGTCGAAATCGAGGCTGTCGCTGAACAGCAGCAGCTTTGTTTTCGGATCAACGCCGTATTTTTTGTAGTGTGCAATGATCTTCTCGCCCCATGCATAGGGATCGCCGCTGTCATGGCGGACGCCGGTATAGTTGTTGACCATGGAACGGTTGAAATCGAGCAGGAACAGATCGGTCGTCACGGTGTCTGTCAGTGCGGTGCCGTTGTCGCCCTGATACTCGTCATACCAGTCCTGCATGGCATAGTGATTCGTATAGGAGAGCGGGATCGAATCAATGCCCTGATACATCTGCACAAATTCATGCGCATAGGTACCGATCGGCGTCACATTGTACTTCATTGCAAGATAGACATTCGAGGTGCCGACGCAGTTCTTTGTCTCGGTGACAAAGCGTCTGACCACAACATCCTCCCATTCGCGGGAGAGTCTTCTGCGGCAGCCGAATTCCGCAAATTTGAAGGTATAGGTACCGTCATTCATCGCCTTGATCTTTTTGTCAAGACGCTCCTCCGCGGATTTGCGCAGGCGGTCATAATCAAACTGCATCCGGAAATAGACCTCGTTGACGATCTCCAGCAGATAAATCTCAAACTGCATCGCCGAGAACAGCGGTCCGTCTACGACAATCTGCAATTCACCGTTTTCATCGAGCTTCGCAGTGACGTAATCACGGATCGGGTGCCAGAGGCGCAGGAATTCGACATAATCCTTTTTGATGAAGCGGATCGAGCGCAGATAATCGAGCTCCTCCTTTTTGAAGCGGAGCGTGCAGAGGTGGTCGATCTGTTCATTGATCTCCTGCACCATTTCCGGCGTAAAGACAACGCCCTTGTTGCGGCACTTGAAATAATACTGTCCGCAGAGATCGGTGTGCTTGTGGAAAATGACCTGATCCATGTTGAATTTATACAGGTCAGTATCCAGCAAAGAAATCACAATCGGTTCGAGTTTCATTTTTATTATCCTTTCTGTTAAGAATTGGGTTATGTGTCAGGATGTTCGTATTTCAGCCGTTTTTTCATCCTGCGCAGTTTGCGCTTCGGGATTGGCTTTCGTGAAAAACGCTCGGGATGCTCGCGCATTTCCTGTTCGCGCTGTGCGGCAGCCAGACGGCGGCGCGCATCCTCCTCTGCTTTCAGAGCCAGATAATAAGCATACATCTCATTGAGATTGCGGCTGTAGATTTCCGCATCATCCTTGGAGATCGTCTGATCCCAGAGCGGCGGTCCGCCCTCAAAGCGGGCGGGCTCCCGATAGGTCACGATTGCATAGCGGTCGTTCTGAATCTGCTGTGTGCGTTTGGCAATCAGGAAATCGGAAAACACCGTCAGAACCTTCCAGTCCGCATTCTCCTGTTTGATATGCTGCATCAGTGCCGCAAAATTTGTTTCGTCAAGCGGCAGCGGCGTCAGATCGCCGGCGTATGGCGGATTGACAAATTCGGTGATCGTTTCCGGATGCGCCTGCAAGTTTTTGATCCGGTCTGCCCAGAACCGGTTTGCCGCATCTTCACTGCGCAATGACGGAGTTTCTGTGCCGCTTTTCGCGTTATGCACGATACTTCCGACGCCGTAATAAACGGCTTCTTCGTTTCCGTAATGCACAAGAAACACGCCGTTCATCTCTCCGAGAATCCTGCCGTGATAATATCTGATAAAATCAGCCGTATCCGTCATCGGAAATGCACCCTCTTTCTGTCAGCCAAGTATATTATACAGCAGATTGCCGGTATGCGTCAAGTATAATTTTAGCATGATCGAATGCGAGCCCGTCATTTGCAAGAATTTCGGTGCCTTCCGGCGTGATTTGCAGCGTTGCGGTCAGCGTTTTGGCATCATTGCGGAGCGTCAGCATATAAATGCCGCCGTCCTGCGTGACTTCCAGCGCAAACCATTTTGCATCAATCGCATCGTCGCCGCTCAGCACATGAACCTCTGCCGGATCGACCGTTGCAGTATAGGCAGCGCTGATGATTCTGCCGCGGGGATCGCGTGCCACATCACTGTAGTTGCCGACGGGCAGCAGCCGGACATTCTGCACGCCGGTCTCCTCGCGGAGCTCTCTTGCGGCAGCCTGTTCAAGGGTTTCATCGCTGCGCAGGAAGCCGCCGGGGAGTGCCCAGTGATTCATATAGGGGTGATCGCCTCTGCGGATCAGCAGAATCTGCTTTGCATCGGGCTGCTGCGCAAATACGGCAATATCGACCGCAAGCGACGGGCGGAAATAATTGTCGATGTTATAGGCATCGAGGAACAGCCGCTCATCATTCTCCTCGCCGAGCGATTTTGCGGCAAATGCGGTTTTCAGCTCCTCCTTGGAGCGCGGCGAATAGAACAGCGGAATCACGCCGTTGATATTGTCCGCACCGCGGGGCGTCAGATACAGTCTGCCGTCTTTCAGCTCCATGAGCTTGTTTTGCAGGACGAAATCCACTTCATCGCGGAAGTATTCGCAGAAATCGAGCCCGAAGCGCGCCTTGAATGCCGCCAGATCGACGAATGCAAAATAGAACGCGACGGAAACCATTTTTGCAATGCTTTCCTCCTTCGGCAGCCGGTAGATATCCTGAATCGGCAGTCTGCCCTCGCGGATCGCGGTTCTGTAGCGCTCCATGCGCTTTTCCGCCGCGCCGAGATTATAGGCGAGATAATCCATGCCGAAGGACTGCGCGCCGAGCCCCATGCCGACATACGGCGTACCGTAAATCACGCGCTTGGTCAGGTAGTCGCTCGTGCCGTAATCGTCCGGCACTCTGCTGAATGTATTTTTGCCGACATTTGCGATATAGCCGTGATCGGTCAGGATCGAATAGGCGAGGCGATACTGATATACTGCCTTATAGATCGACACGCCGCCTGCCTCGCTCTCGATCTTCGTCCCCTTATAGCGGTTGCGGTAGAGCGTGATGTGCTCCGGCGCAAGCCCGACTGCATAACGGAGCGTATTGCCGAAATCGGCGTCGGTCTGATAAAGAAAGCCGTACATCAGGTCGATATTGAAGCTCTGAAAGCCCGCCTTGCGGATATTTGCAACCGCCTTTTCATAGACCGAAGCGGAGCCCTCTCTGCCGAGCGCACTCAGCAGCTTTTCGGAGACAGTCTGCACGCCCATGCTGATTCTGCGGTAGCCGAGGTCATAAAGCGCCTGAATCTTCTCCGGCTCATTGGCTGCAATCACGGGCGTGGTTTCCACGCTGAATACTGTATCCGGTTCGATATTGAACAGCGTATTGACGGCATCGGTAATGCGTTTGAGATTGCGCACCGACAGCTTTACCGGTGTGCCGCCGCCGAGATCATAGCCGACAATTCTCTTGCCCTTGAGAATCTCTGCATACATCTGCATTTCCTTCAGCAGCAGATCGACATATTCATCCTCGATATTGTCATCGGTATGCTCCAGAACAACGTATTCGCAGAATTTGCAGCGCTGCTTGCAGAACGGAACGTGGATATACAGCGACAGTGCATCTGTCTTCTGCCATTCGCTGACGACAAAGTCATAGATTTCATCGCGGTTGTTCAGCCGGTACTGCATAAAGGAATGCGGTGTCAGCGGATACGCGGTGTTTGCGTAGTGGTGATAGAGCAAGCCCGTTTCAAATACTTCTCTGCAATTCATAATAAGCCCTCCTGTTTCTCAGTATTGGTATGCATAGAGACCGAAAATGCACATGCAGTATTCGCCGAATGCGAACAGGCGGCGTCTGCCGTTGATTGTCACCGCGGTGACAGGAAACTCATGGATTTCGCCGTGCAGCGGGTCTTTCACACGCACCTTCTGACCGGTGCTTTCCCATTTGTAATCATAGAGATTGACGCCGAAGCACATCAGTTCCTTTTCGCAGCCGCTCATGCCGGATTCCACATGTACCCAGCCGGGCGTCGGCTGCTTGAAGCCGGTTTTCTTCTGCTGATTCGCGCCGCCTGTGCGTGCTTCCCATTTCTTCGTATGTGCCATTTTGATCCCTCCGTTCATTTTTTTCGCTTGTAGAGTCTTGCGGGACGGTGACCTTCGCCGCGGACATATTCGTCAGTCTCCTCGACATATGCGCTGACCATGCGGCGGAAATTTGCCGGCAGCACGGAGACATTCATAATCGTTTCCTGCACCTTCTGCATTGCGGTCAGCGTGAAGGTCTCCGGCAGAAAATCGAATACGGCTTCATAATTTTTCGCCTCCCCGCGCAGTGCCGACAATGCGGCGGCGATGATCGCGGCATGGTCGAATGCCAGACCGCCGCTTTCGAGAATGCGGAAGGTTGTGCGCCCGAAGCGCGTTTTCTCCGCCGCAAGGACAGCCTCCAGCCGGATGTCCTCATATTCCAACGTCAGGAGATAGTTTCCGTCTGCGGAACAGGTAAAGCTGACTGCAAACCACTGCGCATCCGCAGCGTCATCGCAGCCGGTCTGTCTGACGGATTCCTCACTGATGATCGAGGCGTATGCATTTGAGATGATCCAGCCGCGCGGATCGCGGTCCGGTTCACTGAATACGCCGACCGGCAGGATTGAGACCGGCTTGACTGTCGTCTCCTCCGCAATCTCACGCAGGGCACATTCCTCAACGGTCTCGCCCTTTTGCAGGAATCCGCCCGGCAGCGCCCACATGTCCTTGAAGGGATGTGCGCCGCGCCGGATCAGCAGCAGAAGCAGCTTGTTTTCGGGATTTTTGCGGTAGCTGGTCTTATCCTCGGTGCGGATCATAAACGCAGCGACGTCTGCTGTGACGGACGGGCGCTCATAATCCTCAATATGATAATTTGACAGGAATTCTTTTTCGGTATCCATTCTGTTTTCCTCCTCTGTTATTTCTATAGTGATAATAACACAAAATGAATAAGAAGTCAAGAGGTTTACGATATTTTCTAATAATTTAATCAAATAGCGGATACTCGGCAAAAAAAGGAGAGAAACCCATTGCGGCTTCTCTCCTTTTATGCTGTGCTTATTCGAGATACTCCGGACAGTTTTCCCTTGTCCATTTCTCCAGCTCGATATTGTTCTGAACCAGACTGTCCATTTCGGGGTGCGCTTTTCCGTATTGCTCCTGCTTTGCTCTGTTTGAACTTTTTGCGTTGAAATTCAGCGGGAAATATTCGGCAGGCATATACTTTTCATATTTCAGATCCATGAAATAATTGCAGAAGATGATCTCACAGTAGGTGATCGTGTTGCTTTCCGCATTCGGCGTATTGATTGCGTAGACATAGCCGTAGTAGGCATCGGCATGAACGGCAAGCGGTTCGCCGCCCGGAAAACCGGTGACGCCGTAGGAGCCCTGATAAAAGTCGCAGCCGTATTCTGCCAGACGTTTCGTTTCGGCTTCATAATCCTCCGGCGAATAGTGTACCGTCAGATAGCTCAGATACTGCGGGTCCCACGGATTATAGTACACCATTTTGTATTCCCTGATGTCCATATTGTCTGTCAGCTTTGCAGGGAAAATGGATTCGTCTGTTTCGCTGATCTTGTGCCGGTATTCCGGTTTTGCTGTATCAAACATATAATCGGAATAATGTGCAGGGTCGGTATCGACCTTGACGCGAGCCAGTGCAGAATCCAGCATCAGCAGCGGGATGCAGAAGGACAGCGCCAGAACGGTGACAAGTGCTTTCCGCAGGAACCATACGACGGCTGCGGTGACAGCGCCGAACAGGAAGGTCAGCACGGTGCCGACCTTCAAGCCGGTTTTGCGCTTCTGCTTTTTCTCATAGGCAGCAAACTGCTGTGCGCTGTCCGTGCTGAACTGCACCGCCGGTTCCGGTTCCGTCATGGAACGGTGCAGCGCCGCACATGCAGGACAGCTCTGCAAATGCGCACTGACAAGCGCCTCAGTATGCGGGCTGACCATCTGCTCCGTATACAGCGGCAGCAGGTCTTTGACAACTTCACAATCCAGCATCCGGATCCGCTCCTTTCATTTTCATCTGGATCATTTTCTTGGCACGGTGAAACGTCACGCATGCCCAGTGTTCATTTTTCTCAAACAGCGAGCCGATCTCGCGGAAGGAGAGCTCCCCGAAAACCCGCAGCGAGAAAACCTCCTTATAGGGATCATGCAGCTCATGGAGAATCCGGTGAATCTGCATGGCGAGCTCTTTATCGGCAATCAGCTCGGTCAGGTCGGCTTCCTGTGCGCAGGCATCCTCCGGAATCTCATCGGCAGAGATATGCTTCTGTTTCCGCAGATAGGAATAGTACAGATTCCGCCCGACGGAGCACAGCCAGACCCGAAGCTCTGATTCCCCGCGGTAATCGCCGATATGCTTCATGGCGGAGAAAAAGGTTTCCTGCGTCAGCTCCTCCGCCAGCGATTCGCTGCCGGTCAGTCCGCGCAGGAACCGGTATACATCGTCGAAATGCTGCCGGTATGCCGCTTCGATGTCCTCCATTCGGCTGCCTCCCTTCTGCTGATTTTTTCGCCGTTCATTTATCAGACGCGCGAATCCGGAAAATATCACAAAGATTTTTCAAACTTTTCTTTCAGCCCTAAGTATAGCATAATCTCACCCGAAAATCAACCGGACGGCTGCGCTTCATTGACAAAGCGCAGGCGCTGTGCTATAATTTAGAAGTACGGCGCGCCGCGCCCTGCAATCTCAAAAAAGGAGCTGCTGCATGAATATTCTGCGCGCTTCCGTCTTCCGGAAAATTGCCCGGACAGAAGCAATCCTCTTTGTCGTTATGCTGCCGTTTCCCGTCGCGGCGGCAGTTGTACGGTCACGGTTCAGCCTGTTCTCCGTGTTTCTGCTGCCCGGCGCCGCACTGGCGACCACGCTGCGCATGCTGCTGATGATCACGCTTGCAAATCAGCTTGCCGAAGCGGCAGCCGCCTCGCAGCATTTCTATCACGCGAAAAACTGGTGTTTGATGCAGTGCGTGACGGAAGCAATCGCACTGATGCTCAGTATCATCATGACGGTTCTGAACAATACCGAAGGGGAAGCCAGCCGCGCAAATCTGCTGCTGACAAGCCTCTATCCGGTATATCTTTTTATCCTGCAATTATTTAACTATCTTGCAAAGCGGCATCTTCTGCGCGGCTTCGGCGAGGTCTGGCAGCTATGCGGCGGCGATGCGGCACAAAACAGGCAGTTCCGTCAGACGCATATTCTGCTGGTGATAAGCTGCATTCTGTTCACGCTGCTGATTGCCGTGATCTCACTGAAACCTGCTGCACAGCCGGCAGGATGGATCCTGACAGGCACTGCGATACTTGTGCTGCTCGTACAGCTCCGCATCGCATGGCATGCACACAAAACTGCGCTGCTGCTTACAGAACTCTCGGAATAAGGAGGCGACCGGTATATGCACACCACGAAGGCTGTCAGCGCGACGCTGATGCTCGCCGGAATCCCGATGCTGTTTCCGGCGCTGCTGCCGCTGCTGCACAGAAAATATGACCGCCGCCGTTTTCTGATTGCGGGCTCGGCGGTGCTGCATCTCATTGCAACGGTCTATGCGGTCTCCGTCTATATCTCCGACGCCGCACCGGAAACGCAGCCGCTCGGCAATCTGCTGTTTCTGCTCTCGTTTCTGATCGGACTCTCCGGCGGTGTCATGCTGCTTGCTGCCGTATTCTGCGAACCGGACGGGCAGATCCGCTTCCGGAACCGCACCACGCCGATTCCCGTCCCGATGCTCGCCTGCACCGTGCTGCCGGTTCTGCTCGCAAGTACCGCACAGCAGCTTTTTCCGACGATACATCTGATCGAATACGGTTTTTCGCTCTCTGTCTTTCTGGCAAGCACCTGCCTGCGCTATGAAGCAAGTACGCAGATGCTTCACAAGGAGGAGGTGCTCGAGCTGCGGCAGGCAAAGCTGCTGACCGAGCAGATTCAGCCGCATTTCATTTTCAATGTCCTGATGAGCATTCAGAATCTCTGCTATCAGGATGCGGATGCTGCTGCGGACTGCATCGCGCAGTTTGCAGGCTATCTGCGCGGCAATATGACCGCACTGACCGCGGACAGCCTCATCCCCTTTGAAACGGAGCTGGAGCATATCCGGCAGTATGTGGCACTTGAGCATGCCTGCACCGACCAGCCCTTCACGCTCGATTATCAGCTTGATGTCACGGATTTCGAGATTCCGGCGCTGACCGTTCAGCCGATTGTCGAGAATGCAATCAAGCACGGTGCGCTCAGCCGCCGCGACGGCTCCGGTCAGGCAGTCCTCAAAACCGAACGCATCGGTCAATTCGTCCGGATTACCGTCACGGACAACGGTACCGGATCTGCCAATCTGACCGAACGGCAGAAATCGCATCAGAGCATCGGTCTGAACAATGTTGAAAACCGGCTCGCCGTACAGTGCGGCGGCTCGATGACCGTTTCGCTGAGTGAAAACGGCGCAAAGGCGGTCATTCTGATACCCGAAAAGGAGGCATCATCCCTTGCAGACAATTATCGTTGACGACAAAAGTGCCGTCGTCAGTATGCTTCAGCGGATTTTGAAGCGCGTGGATCCGGCAGGCACGCACACCGGCTATACCGAGGCGGACAACGCCTTGCAGGATGCGGCACATATGCGCATCGACGCGGCTTTTTTGGATATCGAGATGCCCGGCACAGACGGCGTCACGCTCGCAAAAAAGCTCCAGCAGCTCCAGCCGCTGATCAATATTATCTTCATCACCGGACATACGGAATATATGCCGGATGCCTTTTCGATCTATGCAAGCGACTATATCATGAAGCCCGTGACCGAGCAGGCGGTTGTGCGCGCGCTGAGTCATCTGCGCTATCATGCCGCGCCGCAGCCCGCGCAGCACAGCTTGCAAGTGCAGTGCTTCGGCAGCTTTGAGGTCTTTCATGCAGGCAAGCCGCTGAAATTCACGCGGCAGAAATGCAAGGAGCTCTTTGCCTATCTGATTGACCGGCACGGCGCCGTTTGCAGCAATGATATGATTATCGGCAATCTCTGGCCGGATGACAGCCCGACCGAAACTCGCAAAAGCATGGTCCGGACAATCATCACCGAGTTGGCGAAGACGCTCCGGCAGGCAGATGCGGAGACCGTCCTCATCCGGATGCAGGGCGGCATCAGCGTCGATGTCAACCGGCTCGACTGCGATTACTACCGCTTCTTAAACGGCGATCCGCTCGCACTGCATGCCTTCCACGGCGAATATATGACGCAGTATGCCTTTGCCGAGGAGACCCGCGCCGCACTCTGGCAGCAGCTTCCGGCAGCGGAATGATTTCCGGTGCGCCTTTGGTGCGCCGGATGCTGTATAATATATACGGTCATTGTAATATGCCTGTGTTTTCTGTCAAGCAGAGAATGCGGGCTGATTTTTTGCCCTGAAACACAGAGACCGCCTGCGGGAAACAGGCGGTCTCTTTTGGCATCGCGCATGCAGGAGCCGTGAACACTTCGTTCCGCGCCTAGCTGCTGCGCTGCTTCTTATGTGCAATCTTACAGAGATACATCCGGCGGTCTGCTTCGGTCAGCTGCGCCTCAAGCGTATCCTTCTCCGATGCCGGATAGCATACAAAGCCGATGCTCGCCGAAATATCATACGGTCTGCCCGTCTGACCGGCATTCTTTTCCGCAAGAATCCGCTCAAACGCCTGAACCCGTTTTTCTCCGTCCTGCTCTGTCAGCTTTCCGGCGGCAATCATCACAAATTCATCGCCGCCGAGCCGCACCGCAATATCATCCTTTCCGGCAACTGTCCGGATCACTTCTGCAATCGTCATCAGTCCGACATCGCCGTGCTCATGACCGAAGTGATCGTTGATATATTTGAGTCCGTCCATATCAATCATCCAGATGATAAACCGGTCATCCGGCTGCATCTGCTCACTGCGGCGCTGATATACAATCTCCATGCCGCGGCGGTTCAGCAGTCCGGTCATGGAATCGCGGATTGAATAGTCCAGCAGCTTGCTGACGATTCTGACCATGTGCAGCGAATTGTTCACATTCCGCAGCCACAGCGTCGAGACCTCATCCGCAGAGCGCTTCGCATCCATCGACGTTTGCAGCACGGCATATCCGATTGTATCGTCACTGAAATGCGACGGCAGGAAATAGAAGACAACCGGTTCCTCACGCGGTTCATCCAGCGCAGGGAGCATCTGCTTTGTCGGGAAGCTGTATTCCTCCGAATCGACGGCATACCGGCTCTCCGCTTCACTCTCTGCTTCATTCTGCGGAATGCAGCGGATCACACAGCGCATCTGCTCCGGATAACCGGAAAAGCAACGGCTTTCCGGATCGCTCCAGTCACGCCGCAGCACCAGATAAAACCGCCGGTAAGGCTGGAGCAGATAGGAAACATCGGTGATTGTCTGCAAAATCTGCTCCTTGTCGCGGATGACAGACAGCGTCTCAAACATATAGCTTTCGTGAAGCCCCTGCATGTCATTGACCGTCAGGCTGCCGTCCGGATTGCGCTTGCGCTCGTTCGGATCGAGACCGAAGCCTTGCAGCCGGCGCAAATCGTCTGCATTCTGCGCACAGCCGCAGCTCGCACCGATCTGTATGCCGTAATGCGGCAGCTGCTCAGGTTTGATTTCCGGCAGCTCCGGCTCAATCTGCGCATGCACCAGATTGACTGCCTGCGCAGCCATACTGTATACATCAGGATTATAGGTCGTAATACTGACCGAATTGAAGGCTGCATCTTTGGTCGCATCATAGCCGGTGACACGCACCTGCTCCGGCACGCCGATGCCGCCCGCAATCAGGCTGTTTGCCAGTCCGATTGCCATATAGTCATTCGCACAGACCACGGCGTCCGGCATGGGCACTTCGCCCGAGAGCAGCCGGTTTGCAAAATCCTCGCCGCCGGTATACCAGAAATTGCCGTAGAAAATCTGCGCCGCGGATGCTTCCAGTCCCTCTGCGCGCATCTGCTCGCAGAATGCCTCCGCACGCGCCTCAGAAACCGAATAATCCTTCGGACCGGTGAGCATATACAGCCTCCGGCACTGATGCGCCTGCACCAGATGCTGCACGACCTGCCGGACCGCCTTCCGGTCATCGGTATATACAACCGGATAATCCGCAAGCGGCAGATCCAGCGAAATCACAGGCTTGCTGCAATGCTGTTTCAGATCGGATTCCAGCTGCTCCAGCACCTCATACACCTGATCCTCGACCAGCACAAGCGACGCCACCAGTACCGCATCCACCAGATCATAATTGATCAGGCGAAAGATATTCCGCTCGCCGTCAAGATACGGCTTGTCCGGATGACAAACCTTGACCATGGTACTGAATACGAGCAGATCATAATTGTATTTCGCGCACTGATCCCGTATGCCGGTAATCACCGACTGGGAATAATCTGCGCCCGGATCGGATATCAGCAGGGCAATGCGCCTGCGCGGAGCACCGTTCTTCATCGACAGCCCCCTCTTTCTCCATGTATTCTTTCTAGCCGGATCACAGTCCGGCTTTTTGTCGTATTTATTATATATTTTATCTCAGACTGCAAAAAATGTCAAGAAATAAATTCTGAACATTTTGCAAATCCTGTGCAGAAGATATAATCCGCCCCGATTCTGATACAGAACCGGAGCGGTCTCTCATGGATTCCTGCTGCTCAGGCAGCCTTGAATACGACCTCATAGTCACCTTTGCCCTTCTGGATTGAGTCGATCAGTTCCCGAATGACCTGCTTTGCTCTCTCTCCGGAAAGTTTCAGGATGTCGCTCTTTTTCGCCGATTCGACGCCCTTGTCCTTGATCTGCCTGCGCAGCTCATTGTGCTGCTCCTGTGAAAGCCTGTTGAAGATCGACTGATCATCTATGCATACCTTCAGGCTTTCTTCATTCAGCTCATTGGAAAGAATTTTCGCTTCCGGCATGCGGACGGTCACACATTTCTTCTCATGATCGCATTCGATCCTGACCTCCGACAGATCAATTCCGGCTTTCACGGTGCCGTCCATGGATATTGCAACCGTCGTTCCGGTGTACGGAATCACAAGCTCGGTTCCCGGCAGCTTATCACCCTTATAGAAATGCAGCCCGACATTGTTATACTGATATTCAATCGTCGCAAGCTCACTGATTTCTGCAATCTTCGAGGAAATCTCCCTGGCATCCAGGATATAGTTATCCCGCTGAAACCACTTGTCAAATTTATCCTTCAAGCCGGAGATCGCTTTGCCGATGTCGCTTTTCTCCCTGATCTCAATGCCGTATTCCTCCGCCAGACCGTCAATCGCTTCCTGCATCGCCAGCTCTGCTTCCTGTGCCGCTTTCAGCTCCTGCCGCAGCGATTCCGTTTTCTTCCGATGCCAGAACATAACAGCACCGGCGGCAATGACCACAGCTATGACAATGATCCCGATTTTCTTTGCAGCATCTTTCATTTCAACATCCTCCGTTTCAGCAATGGGGGTGTTCGGAATGCTTTTTTACTTCGCAGCTTCAAATTTGACCGTATAGGTCTCCTTGATGCCCGGCGTTGCGAAAATGATGCTCTGCACAAGCTGTTCTGCCTTTTCGGATGCCTGATCGAGCAGCTTGTTGTCTATGGCGTTTTTCTCCGCCTGCTTCTTGATCTGGTCGCGCAGCGCCTTGCTGTCTGTCAGCGTGATCTGATTCCAGACCGACTCATCCTCCTGATAGACCTTGAAGCTGTTTTCGTCCAGCTCATTCGAGAGAATCTTTGACTCCGGCATTCTGACCGTGATGGTCTTTTTGTTCTCATCGCTGTCAATATTCACCTGCGAGAGATCAATACCCGCCTTAATCGTGCCGTCCATGGTGACAATCGCCGCCTTCTTCGAGAACGGCACCTTCCATTCCTTCATGAACGTGAACACACGCGCGGAATCCAGCGTGCCGACATTCGTATAGCGGTATTCGACCGACGCCAGCTCGCTGATGCCCTTGATATCCTCCATGACCGCGCCGGCATTGAATACAACAACCTCCTCGGTCGTCAGCTCCTCGATCTGATCGAGCAGCGTTTCCTTTTCGCTTGTCAGCGAGAGATTGTCGCTTTGCAGCGCATCTATGGTCTTTTGCAGATTGAGCTCGCTCTCGCGCTGCATATTCAGCTCCGCCGTCATGGCAGCCATTTCGTTTTTATGTTTCACGCTGAGTGCAATGACACCGGCAATCCCGATCAGGAGCACGGCTGCAACGGCTGCAATGATGCATTTTACTTTCTTTGTCATTCCTTCAACATCCTCCTTTTTACATCCGGCAGATGCCGCTGTCCCCATTATATCACAAGTATCCCTTGATTGCAAGAGTCTCCGTCGGGTTGTCATGAATCTGATACCAAATTGCAATCTCCCGCATACAGCACAAAGCGGCATCCTCCCTGTCCGGAGCATGCCGCTTCATGAAACAAAAAAGATTGCTCAGCAGTGCTTTGCCTCCATCCAGAAGCCCGTGATGCCGTTGTACACGAGAATCACGCCGATCATCCGGACAAGCGTTGTCACCGCCGAAAACGGGTTCAGGCAGATCATTGCGCCGCAGATGAGCGTAATCACAGAGAATACAAACATCATGCGTGCAGCAGGATCGCCGGACCGCTTTGCTGCCAGTGCATGCATCAGATGCACCATGCCGATCAGCAGAATGAGAATGCCTGCAAACAGCGGAAATACCGATGCAGCCTTCTCCGGACAGAGCATCACAAGAAAGCCTGCCCCGACTGTCAGCGCCGAGCTGACAAGCGCTGCATTGCCTGCCGCATGATGCAGCCTGCTGTGCAGCTGCGGCACGAACCGAAACGTGCCGATCATAATCAGTACCAATCCGAAGCAGCGCACAAGCGCTGAAACCGCAGCGCCCGGCGTCAGAATCAGTACCGTCCCGAGCACCGCCAGAAATACGGCTGCACCGGGCGTTCCGTCCTTAATCTGAATCATGTGAATTCCCCCTTGTGTTTGATGTTCCATTCTCTTTCACCGGCAGAATTCTGTTCGATTCTATTATATTACGAAAAGGAAGATTTTGCAAGTGTTTTCATCAGATGTTCATATGATTTTCAGTTTTTTGTCGAAACCGGCGCGAGCCAGCCCTCCAGCCGGTTCTGTTCCATGCGGCTGTGCAGCGCAGCAGAAAACGCAGGCAGTGCATCCGCAAGATACTGCATCACCGCAGAATACGGGGACAGCAGCGGCTCGATCCTCTGCCGGAGCCGGTCTGCAATCATCTCCGGCGGCAGACTGCCGTATTCCGCCTGCACCGCGGCAATCATCTCCGGCGTGACCTCCGCTGAAAAGTCCGCTTGCCCGCAGAGCAGCCGGATCATCCAGTGCCGCAGCACGAGCTCCGCAAGATTCTCCGCAATCATATCAGGTGTTGTCAGGAAGCGCGCGGCATAACGCTGCATCATCCCGCAGATATCTTCCGCCGGAAACAGATGCAGCAGTTCGCCTTCACGGCAGAGCGATGCATAATAGCCGCATACGCCGACTGCGCCGTTTTCGGTGATCTGTCTGCCGCAAAGCAGCGGATAGGAAAATGCGACATGTGTATCCTTTGCATTGAAGCGCGCATCATACCGTGTGCAGAACTGCTCAAAATCCTTGAGCAACGCCGCAAAGAAGGATGTCTGCACCGGCTTTGTCAGCTTCCATGCGCGGCGGAACAGCTCCTTCGCCGATTCATATGCGCGAATTGTCAGGACGGCACCCTGTTCCAGCAGTGCCGTCAGCGGCTGCGTGTGCAGGGCTTCGAGCGCATCTGCATCGGAATCCAGCGTGAGCAAAGCCGCGTCCAGCTGCGTGAACACAGACGCATAAAATGCCTCCGCCTGTCTGCGCGTCACCGTCGTGCTTTTTCCCGCGGTATACTGTGCAGCGCGTTCTGCTGCGGCTTTGTGCAGACCGTCCCGCAGCGCGTTCAGCGTCTCCAGCGGCAGCAGACCGTTCTCCGAAGCAGATTGCAGCAGATGCATCGTATAATCCCGATGCGGGAGCGGTGTATCCGGCAGGCTTTCCTGCCGCATCAGCATATGTTCCGGCATATTACTCCGCCTCCCTTCCGGCTTCCTGCGCCTGCGATTCCCATTCCTCGGTCATCTGTACCCATTCCGCCTCCTGCTGCGCACTCGGCAGCAGCAGCGCAGGATTCCGGTACAGCGCCTCGGCAAGCTCCTCGGCAAATGTGCCGCGCGTATGCTGCTCGGACGGGTCCTGCACATAATCGCGCGTGAAATTGCCGAACATATCCTTGTGCATTTCCTCGCGGTAGGCGTAATCATACTGTTCCTGTTCATATTCGGTTTCATATGTATCCTCTGCGGTCTCCTGTGCAATCTTATCCGCATAGAGCATCCGCAGCTCCGGATCGCCGAGCTCTGCCTGATGCTGCTTACGCTCCGCCGCACGCACCTCCAGCAGCCTCCGCATCGCCGGAATGAGGATACGCTCCGCCTGCGCGAGCATTTCACCCGCATCACCTGCACAGGTCGGGCTCGTATAGAACCGGTACATATAATCGAGGAGCGCGTTGTCCGAGAGCACACAGTCCGGATCGCCGCCTGCATCATAGAGCGCCTGCAAATCGCTTTTCAGCTGATAGAAGGCTTCGGTCAGCTCCGCAGCCTGCGCCGCATAGTCATTTCCGAAATATCCCGACGGCAGGAACCAGCGGATCAGCGTCGGCGTAATGCTGCCCCCGAACTGCACAAGCTCCGCCGAACGCACCGCCTTCTGCGCCGTCTGCATGAGCATTTCCGCATCCGCTTCCGTCAGCCGCAGACCGTAATACCGTTCCGCATCACGGTTCGTCGCAAGAATCTGCGATTTCTGTGCAGCAGGCGTCAGCAGTGAAAAGCCGCCGATTGCCAGTGAAAAATCCATGCATATGCCCCTTTTCATATTGTTGGAATCCTTTTTATTATACACCATTGTCTGCGGTTTGTAAAGCAAAAAATCCGCTGCCCGTTATGAAGCAGGCAGCGGATCGGCATATTATGTTGTTTTTATTGTGCAAGGAGCGTGCGGAGCTCATCTATTTTCTGCCGGAATTCTTCGTCTGACCATTGTTCCAGTTTCAGCGGATGATATTCCCAGTTCTCAGAGCTGTCATACGGTTCAGCGTAATGTGCATCATTATAAAAATCCCGCACCGGCTTCGGCACCGCTTCCGATACGATTTCATTTTCGTCGGTCCATGAACCGTACTCTTCCATATGATTCCTGAATACCTTTTTCATATCCTTCTGGACGCTTGACTCATAATCATCATTCTCCAGCTCCGGATATTCGCAAGCCATTCTGATGTAATCCGCATAAGTCAGGTCCGGTTTACCGAGATATGAGCGATAAAGCGCAAGATACTTAATTTCACTGTAGCAAATGGAAAAAGCCGGATCGTTACTGATCAGCGTGCGGGAAAGATTGGCACGGTCATATGCTGCGGCATCCAGAATATGCTGCTCGGATTCATTCGCAAGCTGATAATTTGCCCTTCTTGCAAGAAAATAGTCCAGCAGCGTGATTGCGCCGTCTGCATCCACATCGCCGAGCAGATAGGGCTGCTCATAGATCACAGTACATTTTGTGATACCGGTCTCCTCATCTGTCATGAGATCAGCGACTCTTGTCATGAATACGGTTGTCGTTGCCGGAACCGTTGTCACCGCAGTTGCTGTTGTCGTCGTGACGACCGTCGTTGTGGTTCCGGATTTGACATTCTCCTGCTTTTCCGCGCTGACGGATGTCTGCATTTCCGTCTCTGCCGCAGCATTGCGCTCTGTCTGCGCTGTACCGGCAGTCGTGACAGTTTCCGTCTGCGCATCTGCGATTGCTGCCGCAGATGCAGTCGAAGCGGTCGTCTGCGCGGTTGTACTTTTTGCCGCAGATTCGGTTGCTGTTGTTGTTCCGGTTTCAATTTGCAGCTCTTGCAGCATCGACTCGGCAATCATATTTTCACTGCTGTCCTGATGCAGATGCATGATGCCGACAACCGCTGCGAGACATGCTGCCGTACTTGCCAGCAGCACCGCATAGCGCAGCTTTCCGCCGAACGGTCTGCCTGTTTCGGAGCGCCGGATGCGGCTTTCCGAGCCGGAAACTGTTTCGATCGGGAACGCCGTATTCAGAACGGCGCCGCCGACCTTCCCGCTTTCGTGCGCTGATTCATCCTCATCCAGCATCTGCCGGACGTATTTCTCCTGCACATCGCCGAGTGCATCCATAAAATCAATCGGTTTCAAAGGAATCCCTCCTTCTTCAGAAAATCGTTCAGCCTGTTTCGCGTCCGCATCAGCGAAATCTTGACCGCACTTTCGCTCATATGATACTGCGCGGCAATCTCAGAGACGGAATCCGCCATATAATACCGCCGCATGAACACCCTGCGTGCTTTCAGCGAGAGCGTATCCAGAAAGCGCTCAATGGCGCATGTCAGCTCGCGCCGTTCAACGGCATCGCTGACATTTTCATCCGATGTCAGCGTATCACGCAGTTCCTCGAGCGCTTCATCGAACTGCGTGCCGCCGCGTTTCTGCGCCGTCTGCATGCGATAGCGTTCAATCGCCAGATGCCGGATCAGGGTAATGAGATACGCACGCAGGCATTCCGGATGATTCGGCGGGATCGACTGCCATACCTTCATCAGCATATCATTGACGCATTCCTCTGTATCCTCCGTATTGCCGAGGATATCATGGGCGATCTTGCCGCAAAGCCTGCCGTATGCCTGCCGTATCATTTCCAGCGCAGATTCATCGCGCTTCTGCAGCAGTGCGATGACCGCAGTATCCTTATGCTGTTCCAACGTATCTCACCTCCTCATATACTGGGACGGGATTTTTGAGGTTCCGGTTACATTCTGAAAGAAGAAAAGAGGCGAAAACCGTCACGGGTCTCCGCCTCTTCTGTAATAAAACGCTTATGCCTCGATCAGCGACTTGCCGGACATTTCCTTCGGCTGCTCGATGCCCATGAGCTGAAGCATCGTCGGTGCGAGGTCTGCAAGGACGCCGCCGGAGCGAATCTTCTTTGCATCGCTGCCGATGACGATTGCCGGAACCGGATTCGTGGTATGTGCCGTGAACGGCGAGCCGTCATCCTCCATCATCTTGTCCGCATTGCCGTGGTCTGCGGTGATGATAACTTTGCCGCCCTTGGCAAGAATCGCCTCCGTCACCTGACCGATGCAGTCATCGACCGCCTCGACTGCCTTGACCGCTGCATCGAAAATGCCGGTGTGACCGACCATATCGCAGTTTGCATAGTTGAGGATGATCGCATCAAACTTATCCGCAGCGATTTCCTTGAGAACCGCCTCGGTGACCTCATAGGCGCTCATCTCCGGCTTGAGATCAAAGTTCTCAACATCCGGCGACTTGATGAGAATACGCTCCTCGCCGTCGAAGGTCTTTTCCTCGCCGCCGTTGAAGAAGAAGGTGACATGCGCATACTTCTGCGTCTCGGCAATACGGAGCTGGGTCATGCCCTGCTTTGCGACGACCTCGCCGAAGGTCATGGTCAGCTCCTCCGGCGGAAATGCGACCGATACATTCGGCATGGTTGCATCATACTGTGCCATGCAGACGAAATGTACCGGAAAATAACCGTTTCTGCGCTCAAAGCCCTTGAATTCCGGATCAACAAATGCACGGGTGATCTGGCGTGCACGGTCAGGGCGGAAGTTGAAGAATACAACGCTGTCATTCTCCTGAATCTTCGCATCCTTTGCGACGACCGCCGGAATCATGAACTCATCGGTGACGCCGTTTGCATAGGAATTCTTGATTGCCTGAACCGGATCATCCTCCTGCACGCCCTCACCGTAAACGAGCGCTGCATATGCCTTCTCGACGCGGTCCCATGCATTGTCTCTGTCCATCGCGTAGAATCTGCCGGAGATCACGCCGACCTTGCCGAGTCCGATCTTCTTGAGCTCTGCGACGGCTTCCTCCATGTACTCCGCAGCGGAGGAAGGCGGAACGTCTCTGCCGTCGAGGAATGCGTGAATGTAAACCTTTTCCAGCCCGAAGCGCTTTGCCATTTCCACAAGGCCGTACATATGGGTCATGTGGCTGTGGACGCCGCCCGGCGAAAGGAGTCCCATCAGATGCAGTGCGGTGCCCTTGTCCTTCGCATTCTGCATGGCGGCAGTCAGCGCCGGATTCTCAAAGAAATCGCCGTCCTGAATGGATTTTGTGATCTTGACAAGCTGCTGATAAACGATTCTGCCGGCACCGATATTCGTATGACCGACCTCCGAGTTGCCCATCTGACCGTCCGGCAGACCGACATCCAGACCGGATGCGCCGATGATATTGTTCGGATACTCCGCAAAATAGCGGTCGAGATTCGGGGTTTTTGCGGCTTTGATTGCATTGCCGTATTCGCTCGGATTGATGCCGAAGCCGTCCATAATCAACAGTGCCACAGGTGCTTTGCTCATGAATAATTACTCCTTTTTGAAAATAAGATACCGTCTGCCGTTTCTGGCAGATCTGTCTCACAGGAAAAATGAAATCGAAGTGAACTGATGCGCGAAGCCGTTGCCGTTTTCCAAAAATATACGGAAAAGCAGCAGCGCAATCGTCACGCCGATGCCGCAGATTCCGAGTATGATGCCGATTGTCGAAAGCGTGCGGGCGCTCTCCTGCTTCTTCTTTGCGAAAATGCCGCAGAGGATCGCAGCCGCGCCGAACAGTACATTCGCAA
Source organism: Oscillospiraceae bacterium (assembly GCA_017550285.1). Classification (GTDB taxonomy): domain Bacteria; phylum Bacillota; class Clostridia; order Oscillospirales; family Ruminococcaceae; genus Firm-04. The sequence goes on along the minus strand of JAFZPP010000011.1, from coordinate 48,997 downwards.
TACCGGTGCATGATGTCAGAATCGACGCAATGCCGCACAGCAGCGAAGCCATAGAGAGCTTGCCGTCATTGGCAGCCGGTTCGGGCTGCTCCTTCTCCAGCGGATCGCGCCATTCCGAAACGCCGCTCCACGCCTGCCGTTCTGCATCAGTCATATACCGGTTCGGGTCTTTGACCGGCGTCTCAGGCTGTGCCTGATGCTGATTTTGCAGGTCATCCATTGCTCAGACAGCCTTGCCGAGGAATGCCGCGCCGATGATACCGGCATCATTGCCGAGCTTTGCAATGACGATCTCGGTATTCTTCTCGGAATTCTTCGTATAGATTTCCTTTGCGACGAGCTCCTTCATCGGCAGGAGCAGTGCGTCGCCCTCGTTGCAGACGCCGCCGCCGATGCAGAGCACATCCGGCTGGAAAATATTGATCGTATTGGTGATACCGGCAGCGAGTGCCTTGATGTAGAAATCGACAACTTCCTTTGCATACTTGTCGCCCTTGCGCATGCAGTCGAATGCGGTACGCGCGGAGACCTTGCCCATTTCGGCAGCCGTTTTCGCCATTTCGCAGTCCGGATGCGCCTCAATCGCCTCCTTGGTCATGCGGATCAGACCGGTTGCAGAGGAATAGACCTCAAAGCATCCCTTTCTGCCGCAGGTGCACTGCGGACCGTCCATATTCAGCACGGTATGACCGATCTCTGCGCCTGCAAAATTCGAGCCGGCATAGATTTTGCCGTCGATGACGATACCGCCGCCGACGCCGGTGCCGAGCGTGATGCAGACTGCATTCGTTGCGCCCTTTGCCGCGCCTGCGACATATTCGCCGTATGCTGCCGCATTCGCGTCATTCTCGACGAATGCCGGCAGACCGGTCGCCTCGGAAATCCACTTGACCATCGGGACATTGTGGAAATCGAGGTTATTGGAATATTCGATGATACCGGTCGCAGAATTTGCGATGCCGGGGGTGCCGATGCCGATCCATTCGACCTGATCCTTTGTCAGACCGGCTTCCTTGATCACATCAAGCGCACAGGCAGCCATATCGGCAGCAATCTCCTCTGCCGGACGCGGACGGTTCGTCTTGCGCGAGACTTTTTTCAGAATCTGATACTTCTCGTCCACAAGTCCGGCGACGATATTGGTGCCGCCGAGGTCAATGCCAATGTAATATTTCATAAGGTTCCTCCATTATTTTCACACCGAATCGGTGCTTATTCACTGAATGAGATACACACTGCAACCAGGGTCAAAATCGAAATGACAATCTGTATTTTGCATTCCTGTACTGCTTCCCAAAATGTGTCTTTCTCCATAAGCATCTGCTTGAGAATGCTGTACCATCCCGGCGTTGTCGCTGCAATGATTAGCAGAATGAAAGGCCGGCCGCAGGTCAGGTAAATTCCCGCCAGCAGCATACAAATGGCCATCATAAAAACTCTGTCAAGATCCATCGGTGCATTATGATTCATACTGTCAGATTCCCTTTCGTTGAGCAGCACGGACAGTGCCGCTCCGCTTTGATATGCAGAATGCGCAAATGCTGCACAGTTCCGTCATGCTTCTTGATCGTCCGGCTCAAATCCGCATTCCGCAAAGAAGTCGCTGTCAAACAGTTCCTTGCCGCCGTTTGCCTTCACCGCACGGATCGCGGTTTTCTGGTTAAACTCATAATCCTCAATGATGAACGGAATCTTGCGCCCGAAGCGCTGCTCGGTGAATTTCTCCCGGTGCAGCTCCATGACAGCGAGCGCTGCAAGATCATAGATGCGCTGTGTCAGATCCTCGTCATCCTCTTCGAGATCATAGCCCTGCGATTCGAGCCATTCCGTCAGCGGCTCGTCATCAATCGAACGGAAATAATTGTCCGTCCAGTTGGCAAAGTGCCAGCGCTCGGCGGATTTTGCACGGTTTTCGGCATCGGTCTGCGCCGTATTGTAGCTGAGCCAGAGATCGCCGCAGGGTGTCTCATCTTCAAAATATCCGAGATGATACGCGATTTGCAGCATACAGACATCCGCTGCCGGCAGATCGGTCAGCGCATCCTTGAGCCATGCTTTCAGCTCGGTGACAAATGCACGGTCTCCGGCATCGACTGCCTCGGGCTCATACGCTTCGACTTCTTCGTCAAGGTCGATTTCGTCAAAGCCCATGCCGCCGAACATATCGCCCAGCTGCGAAAACATTTCGCCCATTTCCATGCCCTTGACGCGGTCCATGATGCTGTCCACATCATCCGGCATCACGCCGCCCTGCGCGAACATGCCGTCAAATGTCTGCATCATATCCATGACGGCAGGATTCTGCATTGCCTGTTCCACAGCGTTCTGCATTTCGGGATTCTGCATCATATTCTGAAGCTGCGGGTCCTCTGTCAGCTTCTGCGCGTCCTCCGCATCAAAGCCGAACATGCCCATGAGTTTGCTGAGATCCATATTGCCTCCTTATTTCCGCGGCAGGGTCTGCGTGCTGAGCAGCGTGCAGTTTTTGCTGCGGATGGAATATGCACCGAAGGATGCCGACAGAAACACCGATTCGCCCTTGGAAATCGGCATCACAACGCCGTCGTCATAGATCAGCGCCGCATCGCCCTCGGTACAGAGCAGATGCGTATAGGAAAGACCGTTTGAGGCAGGGAATGCCGCCTCCTCGGTGATATGCAGCTTGGTTGTCGTGAAGAACTGACAGTCCGCGATCACATCGGCGCTGTAGCCGTCAAACTGCACCGGCGGACGCTGTCTGCGCGGCGGTGCCGCCCATGTTTTTGTCACATCGACCGCCTTGTCAATATGCAGCTCACGCGGTTTCCCGTCCGTTCCGACACGGTCATAATCATACACACGGTAGGTGATATTGGAATTCTGCTGAATCTCGGCGATCAGGATGCCTGCGCCGATTGCATGAAGTGTGCCCGGCTCAATGAAGAAGACATCCCCCTTATTGACCGGCACAAGCTGCACGACATCCAGCAGCGTATCATTCTGGATACTGGCGCGGAATTCCTCCTTCGTCAGCTCACGGTTGAAGCCGTAGGCGAGCGCAGCGCCCTCTTCACAGTCCACGATATACCAGCATTCGGTCTTGCCGTTTTCGCCGCCCTCATGCTCGCGTGCATACCGGTCATCCGGATGCACCTGTACGCTCAGATCCTGACAGGCGTCGATCAGCTTGATCAGCACGGGGAAATTCGAGAACTTTGCCGCGCCTTCTCCCACGCGCGCAGCCCAGTCCTGCTCAAGATAATCCTTGAGCGTCATACCCTTGCTGACACTGTTCATGATGACTGACGCACCTGCCGGATGACAGGAAAGCTCCCAGCTCTCCGCAATCCGTTCGAGATCGCTTTCCTTTCCGAACTCATCGCGCAGGCGGGTTCCGCCCCAGATATAGTCCTGAAATGCAGGCTTCAGTTTCAAAGGCTCCATGGTAATCCTCCCCTCAGTTCGTGAGCTGTTGATCTCCGGTCAGCTGTCCGGAAGCTCCTGAATCAGCGCATAGAGCTGCGCTGCGGTCTCCTGCCGGACGCCTGCGGTTCTGGCAAGCTGCTCCGGTGTTGCCGCTTTCAGCTGCGCTCTGGTTTTATATGTCAGCAGGAGCTTCTGCGCCTTCTTCTCGCCGATTCCGGGAATCTGCGTGAGTGTCAGCGCATAGCTGGATTTTTTATGTTTTGTTTTCATATAGGTGATTGCGTACCGGTGGACTTCATCCTGAATGCGTGTCAGCAGCGCAAATGCCGCCTGCTTCTCACGCACGGCGATCTCGCCGCCGTTTGTCGCAATCGCACGCGTCCGGTGCTTCTGATCCTTGACCATGCCGAAGAGCGGGATGCTGAGTCCCAGCTCTGCAAGGATCGGCGCAATCGCACCGACATGCGTGCTGCCGCCGTCCAGCAGAATCAGATCCGGCAGAACGCCGAATGCATTGACTGCTTTCGCGGTTTCATCGGTCTCCGCCTGCGCCTTGAAGTATTCCGCAAAGCGCCGCCGGATTACCTCCTGCATGGCAGCATAGTCATTCTGCCCTGTCTGTTCTTTGATCGAAAAACGGCGGTAGGCATTTTTCAGCGGTCTGCCGTTTTCAAAGACAACCATTCCGGCGACCATTGCCGCCGAGGAAAGATTTGAGATATCATAGGATTCGATGCGGACAGGCGGCTTTTCCAGCCCGAGTGCTCTGGCAAGCTCCTCGAGTGCAAGCAGCTCTCTGCCCGTTCGTCCGGCTTTGATTGAGAGCTTTTCGCCGGCATTCTGCTTCGCTTTCAGCACAAGACGGTGTCTTGCGCCGCGCACCGGCTGCTCAATACAGACCGCATGCCCTGCACGCTCCGCAAGCATCGCGGAAAGCAGCTCCGTCTCCGCAGGCATCTGCTCGACCAGAACGGTCTTCGGCAGATCGCTACCGGAGCGCGTGCTGTAATACTGCGGCAGAAAATCATCCAGCGGATGCTCAGAGAGTGCCTCCGAGGAGATCACAAACGAATTCTGATCGTATAGTCTGCCGTCGCGGTAGATCAGAACGGCAATGACCGTTGTGTCATTGGATTCCGCGGTGCCGATGACATCGGTATCGGCGGTGACGGCATCCATGATATCCTGTTTTTCGCCTGCCTTGCGGATTGCCGCGATGCGGTCCCGCAGACGGGCGGCTTCTTCAAAATCAAGCCGTTCCGCTGCGGCATGCATGCGTTCCTCCAGCGCCGTCACGGTATGATCGCCGCCGTTTTTGATAAAGCGCACGGCATCACTGACCGCTTCGGCATATGCCGCCTCGGAGATATTCCCGCGGCAGACGCCCATGCACTGCCCGATATGATAATAGAGGCAGGGGCGCTCCTTGCGGAAGCTCTCGGGAAACGGACGGTTGCAGGTCGGAAGCTGAAACATGCGGTTGACCGCATTGACGGTCTGTCTTGCGGTAAAGCCGCTCATATACGGTCCGAGATAGGTGCCCTCACCGTCGGCACGGAGCTCCGCAGTAATGCGCGCATAGGGCGGCGGCGAGATCTTGATATAGTGATAGCCCTTGTCATCCTTCAGCAGAATATTATAGCGCGGCTTATGCTGCTTGATCAGCGAGCATTCGAGCACAAGCGCCTCATATTCCGAGGCAGTGACGATAAAATCGTAATCCCAGACCTGCGAGACCATCTGCGCAGTCTTGACCGTATGGTCGGGATGATCGCGGAAATAGCTTGTGACGCGGTTGCGCAGGTTCTTCGCCTTGCCGATATAGATGATCTTCTCCTGCGCATTTTTCATGATATAGACGCCGGGCTCGGTCGTCAGGACGGCGGTTTTCCGCTGCAAATAGGGGAGTCTCGGATTCATTCCGCCTCATCCTCCGGTGCATCGTGCTCCGCTTCTTCTTCGTATTCGTCGTCATCATCATCTTCATCGACGCCGAATTCATATTCAAACTTTTCGTCCGTATCCGTCAGCACAAGATGCTCCTCGCTTGTCAGATTCTCCGCAAATCGCTTTGCGGTCTCACGGAGCGTCTTTTTCTCCTGCACCGGCTTCTCGACCATGGTCGGCGTATCCGCAAAGAGCGTCGATTCAAAGTTCTTCACCTTCGCGCTGTCACCGTAGCAGTCGATATCGAGCTCCTCGAGGTGCAGCTGATGCTCCATTGCCGTGAAGAAGAAAATATACGCAAATGCGTTGATCAGGATACTTGCATAGACACGGTAGCCTGCGATTGCGAACAGCATACCGCCGAGAATAATGCATGTTGTGATGCCGACAATCCACTGCAAATGCTTATTCTGGGAATCCAGCAGCAGCAGTGAAAAGGATACACCCGCCGAAAACAGCACATGCAGAACGATGACCCAGAGGTCCAGTCCGTTATAGCTTTTAATCGGAATCAGCCTGAATTCCAGCAGCATCAGGAATATCTCTACGGCAATATAAGCAAACAGCAGCAGCTTCATGATTTTTCTGGCACGCACCAGACGGTCGAGCCAGATCACGCCGGTCGAAAACAGCAGAAATGCAGCCGTCTCGACGCTGTAGGCAATGACCTCGAACGGAATCGAGTAATTGCCCTTATTCGCAATCGAATAGTAGTAAATCAGACAGATGATGATAAAGACGATGAACAGGATATTTGCAATTCTGCCGAACCGCATGCAGTCCGCGAGCGTATACTTGCGCGGACCTCTGTCCTCACGGATATCCTCCAGAGAACGGCGCTGCTTCTGCGGCTTTTCCGCAGCAGGCGCCTGCCGTTTTTTCTGCTTGCCGGCAGGCTTCTGCATCGTTTCTGCTTGCTTCTTTGCCATGATTGCTGTCTCCTATCGTTTCCGGCAGCAGTACGGTCTTATTTCTTCGCGGCAAGTGCGCGCTGACCGATATCTCTGCGGTAGTGGACATTTTCAAAGGTGACCTGCTCCGCGGCTGCATAGGCAGCGGAAAGCGCATCGCGCAGCTTTTCCGCCGATGCCGTAATGCCGAGCACTCTGCCGCCTGCGGTCAGGAATTCACCGGTCGCGGAGAGCTTGGTGCCCGCGTGATAAACCGCAGCATCCGCAAGCTGTCCCTTTTCGTTCAGACCGGAGATCACCTTGCCGGTCTCATATTTCTCGGGATATCCGCCGCTTGCGAGAATGACGCATGCACATGCGCCGGACTTCCATTCAATCGGCAGATCGTCGAGCTTCTGATTTTCCACTGCCTCCATGATATCGAGCAGATCGGTCTTCAGCATCGGCAGGACAACCTGTGTTTCCGGATCGCCGAAGCGGCAGTTGTATTCAATGACCTTCGGACCGTTCTCCGTCAGCATCAGACCGAAATAGAGGCAGCCGCGGAAGGTTCTGTTTTCGCCGTTCATCGCGTGCATGGTCGGCAGGAAGATTTCGCGCATGCACTGCTCTGCGATTTCCTTTGTATAGTAGGGATTCGGAGAGACGGTGCCCATGCCGCCGGTATTCTTGCCGCGGTCGCCGTCGAGCGCACGCTTATGGTCCATAGAGGAGATCATCGGTGCAACGCTTTCGCCGTCCGTGAATGCCAGCACGGAGACCTCCGGACCCGTCAGGAATTCCTCAATGACGAGCTTCGAGCCGCTCTCGCCGAAGATTTTATCCTCCATAATGGAGCGAATTGCGTCGATTGCCTCCTGCTCGGTCTGCGCAATGATGACGCCCTTGCCGAGTGCAAGACCGTCCGCCTTGACGACCGTCGGATATGTATCCTGCTCCTGAATATAACGGATCGCGGATTCGGCATCGGTAAAGACCTCATATTTTGCGGTCGGGATGCCGTATTTCTTCATGAGATTCTTCGAGAACACCTTGCTGCCCTCGATGATTGCGGCAGCCTTCGAGGGTCCGAAGACCTTGAAGCCGTTTTCGCGCATCAGATCAGCCATGCCGAGCACGAGCGGATCATCCGGCGCAACGAAAACCCAATCAACAGCGAGCTTTTTGGCAAGCGCAAGCATGCCGTCCAGATCAGTTGCCTTCACCGGAAAACACTCGGCATATTTTGCAATGCCGCCGTTGCCCGGTGCACAGTAGAGTCCGGTGACCAGCGGGGATTCGCTGAGCTTCATAATAATGGCGTGCTCTCTGCCGCCGCCGCCGACTACTAATACTTTCATACTTTTACAATTCCTTTCAAATGGGTATCCGTCTGACGGATGTCGGATTCGCTTATTTGAGATTTCCCTGCGCAACTGCCTGACAGACCTTATAAAACGGGCGGATGTCATCGCCTTTGCCCTGTGTCAAACGCTTGCGCACCTTTGCAAGCGGATTGAATTTGTTTGCGCCGCAGGCAATGATCGGCACATCGTCCTCCCGAAGGAACCACGCATAACCGAGCTCTGCTGCAAATCCGCGCAGAATCAGCTCGCCGAGATAGGCGCCGAAAAATGCCGAAAGATTATCCGCCGCAATTTCATTGATCTTGCCCTCGGAGATCATTTTTTCCAGTACCGGAAAGATTCTTGTCTCCAGTACGTCGAGGTCTTCCGTCTGATATTGCAGCTCGACGGAAAAGACATCATGTGCCATTTCAATCGCCTTTGCACACAGTTCATCGGTCGTCATTCTGTATCCTCCAGCATCTCCGGTGTCAGCTCCCGAATCTCGCAGAAGTGAATCTTTTTGAGCGAGGGCTGATTCATCAGTGCGCGCATGATGCCGCCGTGACAGACGATCAGCAGCTTCTGTATGTCGTCCCGTTCCAGATACGGTCTGATTGCTTTCAGCGCACGTTTCCGCATCTGCGCATGGGTCTCCCACTGCGGATATTTGTCCTCCGGCTTATGGACGCCGCCGTTTGCCTTGTATTCGTTCCACGCTTCCTTGATCTCGGTATGAGAGGGTGCGGAATAGTCGATGCGCGGCAGCCACTCGAAAATGCCGACCGCAACATCAATCGGACGGTCGATCTGCCGCGAGACTATCGCCGCTGTTTGCAGCGCGCGCGGATAGGGCGATGCAACGATCAGATCGACATCCTGAATGCGGACGTCCTTTGCGGCTTCCTCCGCCTGCTGTATGCCCTCCGGCTTGAGCTGCCCGAGCTCTGCACCCATGCCCGGCAGCCCGAGCTCCGCCGTGTCGCGGTAGGTCGGTTCACCGTGGCGCATCAAGTATACGGTCATTGCTATGTCCTCCTGCGTCCGGAGAATGTACCTCCGGTGGATTCATAATGGGGCTCCGCCCCAAACCCCGCCGGAGGGATATTATCCCTCCGGACCTCCCGCTTCAAAATCCGCCTGCCCCTCAGGGGCAGGGGGATTTTGCAATGGGATTCCAAAGGGACAGTGTCCCTTTGGCATGGCCGTGGGGACAGCGTCCCCACTATAAACTCAGTGGTGGAACAGTCTCAGGCCGCAGAACGCCATAGCGATGCCGTACTTATTGCACTGCTCGATGACGATATCATCGCGGATCGAGCCGCCCGGCTCAACGATATACTTGACGCCGCTTTTATACGCGCGGTCGATATTATCCGGGAACGGGAAGAATGCATCCGAGCCGAGGCAGACATCGGTATTCTTTGCGATCCATGCCTGACGCTCCTCCTTCGTAAAGACCGGCGGCTTCTCGGTAAAGACGCGCTCCCACTCGCCGTCTGCAAGGATATCCATATAATCCTCGCCGATATAGAGGTCGATTGCATTGTCGCGGTCGGGACGCTTGATATCATCGCGGAACGGCAGATTCAGAACCTGCGGTGCCTGACGGAGCCACCAGTTATCCGCCTTGGTGCCTGCGAGTCTGGTGCAGTGGATTCTGGACTGCTGACCCGCGCCGATGCCGATTGCCTGACCGTCCTTGACATAGCAGACGGAATTCGACTGCGTATATTTCAGCGTAATCAAAGAGATGATGAGGTCAAACTTCTTGTCCTCGGGGATATCCTTGTTCTCGGTGACGATATTGGAGAGCATGGTCTCCTCATTGATTGCGAGATCGTTTCTGCCCTGCTCGAAGGTCACGCCGAATACTTCCTTATGCTCAACCTTCGGCGGCTCATAGTTCGGGTCGATCTGCACGATATTATAATTGCCCTTGCGCTTGGTCTTGAGGATTGCGAGTGCCTCCTCGGAATAGCCCGGCGCAATGATGCCGTCGGAGACCTCGCGTGCGATCAGCGTTGCGGTGATTGCATCGCACTCATCGGAGAGCGAAATCCAGTCGCCGAAGCTGGACATTCTGTCCGCGCCTCTGGCTCTTGCATAGGCGCATGCCAGCGGGGAAAGCTCGCCGAGATCATCGACAAAATAAATCTTTTTCAGCGTATCGGAAAGCGGTCTGCCGATTGCAGCGCCTGCCGGAGAAACATGCTTGAACGAGGTCGCTGCCGGCATACCGGTTGCAGCCTTGAGCTCACGGACAAGCTGCCAGCCGTTGAAGGCATCGAGCAGATTGATATAGCCCGGATTGCCCGAAAGCACGGTGATCGGGAGTGCGCTGCCGTCGTTCATATAGATTCTTGCAGGCTTCTGGTTCGGATTGCATCCGTATTTCAAAAGACGTTCGGTTTCCATAGTAAAAACTTCCTTTCCGGCGGCTGCTTTGCCGCGCGCAAAATTGATTTCAGTGCGGTGCATTATCCGAACAGCGCACCGAGAAGACCGCCGGACTGCTTGGGTTTGGACTCCGGCTTTTTATAGTCATAGCCGCCGTATGGCTGACTGTGATTGAAATAGAAATCGGGCGAATCGGCATCGCCTTCAAAGCAATGCTCCGTATCGCAGTGCATACTGACGCCGTTCACGCGCTTGTAGAGATGCTCGTCCGAAGGGTACTGTCCTTCCTTCTGAAAGCCGTTCTGCATCAGAAGCTGACGGTACTGTCTGACGGCATTCTGCGCTGCGGCATCCGATTCCAGACGGACGCTGAAACGCCATGTTTCGGTATCCGTATCCGGAATCTGCTCCAGTGCAAGCTCTGTGCCGCCGCAGTTCCAGACAGGGAAATCCGGCAGTTTTTCCTTCCAGAGCGCAAGCACTTCGGCATCCGCTTCCGCCGCTGCCTGCTCTTTGGCAAGTGCAGCGGGGAGCTTTTCTCCGCAGCCGGCGCAGAATTTTGTATCCGGATCATTCTGCCTGCCGCACTTTGGACATTTTGCCCCTTCTGCGATTGTCATATCCGGCAGCTTTGCGCCGCATTTCTGACAGAATGCCTTATCTGCCGCTGCGGGCTCGCCGCATTTCGGACAGAGCTTCATGCTTTCGGCTGCCTTTGCCGCAAACCCGCTGAACAGGGAACCGAGCGTTCCGAGCGCAGCCTCCATTTCCTCTTTCGAGGGCATCTGCGCGGCATTTCCGCCGGCAGGCTGTACATCGGCATTCTGGTTCTCCGCAGGCGCCGCATTTGCAGCGGATGCCTGCTGCGCCTGATTCAGCGCGCCGGCTGCCTGATTGACAGCCTGCTGTGCAAGTTCATCCGCCTTGGGTTGAATCGCCTGCTTCATCGCCTCGCTGACGGCATTCCCGACCGCGCCGCTGACTGCGTCCTTGATCAGTTTATCAAACAATCCCATAGGTCATACTCCTTTCAGAAAACAAAAAGCAGTGACGAAAAACAGATTTATGACATTGGCTGATTGGTAGTTCCGGCTGTCAGTACGACAGAATTATTTGGAGTAACGGTTGACGATCTTTGTGACCGCGCTCTGATCCTCCGGATTGATATAGCGGACAAACAGCGAAATCTTGTTGTCCGGATTCAGATTGCTCCAGAGCAGCTGCGTGAAGCCCTCGATGTCATCCGGAATGGAGACCAGCTTCGGCTCACCGGTAAAGCTCGGCAGCGGATTGCCGTCGCCGACATAGGTATGGATAAAATGACCCTGACCGGCAATCGGGTTCTCATAGGTATAGGTGAAGCGCTGGCAGGAATCGGGATTGCCCTCTGCGCTCTTGAGAATCGAGAGTGCATAGTTGAAGCTGCCCTTCTCGCAGCGGATGATGCCGGAGATTCTGGGCGTATAGTTCGGTGCATCCGGCTCGAATTTGCGTGCGCGGAGTCCCTGCTCAAAGGTGAACTGATGATCGAGTGCCTCATAGATCGTATCGGTCTGGTCGCCGTTTGTCACGATCGTCTTATTGCCGAGCACACGCACCGGAGAATAGATAATCAGCGAAGGATCAGTACATTTGGATTCGTCATATGCCTGTGTCTTGAGTCCGTCTCCGTCCGGAACGAAGATGCGGTTACGGGAGTTTTCGCTTCTTCCCATGATGAAATATGCTGCAACAGCGTGCTTTCCGTCCGCAGAACGGCCGAGGATGATACCTCTTCCGGGATAGCTGTTCGATTGCAGCTCCTGTGCCAGTGAGATCATAGCCATAATGATTTCCTCCTGTGTTCGATTTTTATGATAGTGCCTTTTCGTAAAAGGCTTCTATGCGTGTAAGCAGCGGCTCATTGACCGCGCGGAACAGTTCCTTGTCCGCATCCGAAGCATGTTCGCTGCTGAATATACCGAGCAGCTCCTCCTGCGTCCGGGCTTCATCGGGATATTGCGCAGCGACATACCGGTTGCATGCATCGGAATGAAAATAATCGTTATGATGCGCAAAATCGCCGCTGATTGTATAAAATTCCGCATTCGGATTCGTAATCTGATCCTGCTGCGAAATGATACCGAGACTGTAAAGCACGAATGCATCCGATTCGCCGTGCAATGCCAGAAACGGGATATCTGTCCTGTTGATGCCGTCCACGGCGTTGAGCTTTGCATCCTTGCCGAAGACGATTTGATTGTATAAATGCGCAAACGGTCGGAACAGCGCTGCGCCGCCTTTTCCGAGCACATTGACTGCCCCCTGATCGAGCATTTCCAGCGGATAGGCATAGCCGGAAAGTGACGCTGCTGCTTTGATATCGTGATCGAAATTCAGCACGCCGCCGACGGCAAAGCCGCCCCAGCTGTGCCCGAGCAGCACCTTCGGCATATCTTTCAGCCGGTCGTCCTGCTCGATAAATCCGAGTGCGCTGTTGAGATCAAGCGCCGACTGCACAAGCCCGACCGTCGAATCGCCGGGACTGTCACCGGAGCCTGCCGCATCATAGGCGAAGACACACCAGCCCTGATCGACAAACCAGCAGAGCTGATTGACATACGCCTCATGTCCCGAACCGATGCCGTGCGCGAAAACGAGCAGCCTGTCGGTATGCTCTGCGCCGTAAATCCAGCCTTTCAGCATCAGCCTGCCGGACGGGAATTCGACCTCCTCGCGCGGATAGTCTGCTTCATATGCCGGATACCAGCCGAATGCGGTCTGCTTCGAGCTGCGGTCCTTCGGATAATCGCCGCGCCCGAACTGTCTGCCCATGATACACGCTGTCGCATCCAGCATCAGGCTGAACAGCACGGCAGCACACACGATCAGACCGAGCGCGATTCTGACGCTCTTTTTCATTCCGCAACCGTGACAATATCATCCTGCACCGAGAGCTTTCCCTCGCAGAACAGTCTGACTGCCTCCGGCAGAATATGCCACTCTGCCTGCTCCATGACGCGCTTTTGCAGCGTTTCCGGCGTATCGCCCTGCTCGACGGCAACCGCCTTTTGCAGGATAATCGGACCGCCGTCGCAGACCTCCGTGACAAAATGCACGGTCGCGCCCGTCACCTTGACGCCCTTTTTCAGCGCCGCTTCATGGACATGCAGACCGTAATAACCCTTGCCGCAGAAGCTCGGAATCAGTGCGGGATGCACATTGATCATCTGATTGGGATAGGCTTTGCAGATGCGCTCGTCCAGGATTGTCATGAAGCCCGCCTGCACGATCAGGTCAGCCTGTTCCGCACGGAATGCATCGAGCATCGCCGCGCTGTAGCTGGCGGTATCCGGATAATCCTTCCGCACGATCACGCGGGTCGCAATGCCGGCTTTTTCGGCACGCTCCAGCGCATAGACACCGGGCTTTGAGCTGATCACGCAGGTGATCTTTCCGCCGCCGAGCTCGCCGCGCGCCTGTGCGTCAATCAGCGCCTGCAAATTGGTGCCGCCGCCGGACACCAGAACAATGATATTTTTCTGTGCCATGCGGCACCTCCGTTGTTATGTATTTCCGTTTGACTGCTGTGCAAGAATCTCGCCGAGCTCCTCACACATTTTCCGGTCAGCAATCTGAATATCATCTAAACCGTAGCGCTCCGAAGCACTGAATTCGCCGATGCCGGTGAGCGCCGCCTTATCATAGAGAATCTCCTTGATGATTCTTCTGGATTCTTCTGAAAATGAATGCGTTTTATAGGAACGCATCACGGTAAAGCGGTAATTCTGCGGGCTGTCCGTTTCATGCAGATAATCCTGATATATCTTTTCAACAGCTTCCAGATACGGTGCAGGATCACCGGAGATCGGCTGCACTTCTGATTCCTCAGAAATCGTAAAATGGAAGGTCGGGATCACGGTACTGTCCTGCGCAATGCTTTTCAGTGACGCTGTGCACAGTTTCAGACCGGTGTCCGGTTTCACCGCATCCTCTGCCAGCGAGACCGCTTTCACATGCTGCTCAAGCAGCGGATAATAGGTCTTCTCCGAAAAACAGACATTGGCTTTCGGGTGCATTTCCAGATTCTCCGCAAAAGCCTGTATATTGTACTTCGCGGGATAATATTTCGACAGTATGGTATCGGCAAATTCCTGCATCGCCACGGCATTCGCTTCGGGATAGAATGAAGCCAGCAGCCAGTGATCAAAATCGAGCTTCTCTGTATATTCGTTGTCGAAATAGTAATGTTCTCCTGCTCTGAAACTTTCCAGCCCGAATCTGCGCTTTTTCCCGAGCGTCTGCTGCTGATACGTAATATTGCAGGTATAGCTGCGGCTGCCGTCCGCATACATATGATATTCCGGCTCTGAAAACTGATATCCCTCACCAAGCGAATAATCCAGATATTCCTTATGCGAAACAGGATAATCTGCATAGGTATCGGTGCGGCATCCTGTCAGCAGCAGTGCTGCACAGGACAGCACCGCCGCAAGCCGAATCTGTTTCCTTTTCATAATAGTATGTCTCCTCCGTGCTGTCCCGTTTTGCTTCTCTTATTCGATGATAACGCCTTCATCGCTCTCAACCAGTTCGCCGAGCACATATGCATGCTCGCCGGCTGCATTCAGAACAGCGACTGCCTTGTCTGCATCCTCCGGCGCAACGGAAACGATCATGCCGACGCCCATATTAAAGGTATTGAACATATCGCGCTCCGGAATATTGCCGGTGCGTGCGATCAGATCGAAGATCGGGAGAATCTGCACATTGCTGCGCGGAATCCGTGCAGAGATGCCGTCCGGCAGGCTGCGCGGAATATTCTCATAAAAGCCGCCGCCCGTGATATGGGAAATCGCCTTGACATTGACCTGCTCCAGCAGCGAAAGCACCGGCTTGACATAGATTCTGGTCGGGGTCAGCAGGCACTCGCCGAGCGTCGAGCCGAGATCTGCAAAGTGGCGCGCGAGATTCTGCTCGCTGACCGTGAACACCTTGCGCACAAGCGAAAAACCGTTGGAATGCACGCCGCTCGAAGCAATCGCAATCAGGACGTCGCCGGGCTTCTGCGTATCGGGTTTCAGGAGCTTCTTGCGGTCAGCAATACCGACCGTGAAGCCTGCGAGATCATAGTCATCATCGGGCATCATGCCGGGATGCTCGGCAGTCTCGCCGCCGATCAGCGCACAGCCTGCCTGCACGCAGCCCTCTGCAACACCCTCGACAATCGTTGCGATCTTTTCCGGATAGTTCTTGCCGCAGGCAATATAATCGAGGAAAAAGAGCGGCTTTGCACCGCAGCAGATGACGTCATTGACGCACATTGCGACGCAGTCGATGCCGATTGTATTATGCTTGTTCATCAGCATGGCGATCTTGAGCTTCGTGCCGACGCCGTCCGTGCCGGAAACCAGCACCGGCTCCTCCATGCCCTTGATATCGGGCAGGAACAGTCCGCCGAAGCCGCCGATGCCGTCGATTGCACCGGCAGTCGCGGTTCTGGCGACATGCTTTTTCATCAGCTCAACCGCCTTGTATCCGGCTGTAACATCCACGCCTGCCTTTGCATAGCTCTCAGAAAAACTGTTTTTTTCGTTTGCCATTCAATAATCTCCTTATCGGCGGGCTGTACCCGCATCATTTTACGGTTTATCATCCGCGTACCGAACCGCAGCCGGTACCGGTACTGCACATGCCGTGTGTATTATTCTTCGCCGGTGAAGCAGTAGGTGCAGAGCGAATCGGGATCAATGCCGACCGCCGTCTTGACATCCGCCAGCAAATGATATTTCAGCGAGGTGAAATTCAGTCTGCGTGCAATCTGCTCGACCATTGCATGATACCGCTCGGTATTGTCGGTGCAGTAATCCTTGAGGTAACGGTCGTCTCCGTCGAAATCGCGGACGACCTGCCGCGCGATCAGATCCATATCGGATTTGCCCGGCGAGAAGTTCAGATATTTACATCCGAACATCGAAGGCGGAGAAGCCGAACGGATATGCACCTCTTTCGCGCCGTTGTTATAGAGGAATTCCACCGTATTGCGCATCTGCGTGCCGCGGACGACGGAATCATCCAGAAACAGCAGCTTCTTGCCGCGAATGAGCTGCTCGACCGGAATCAGCTTCATATGCGCAGTCAGATCGCGGATCGACTGCTTTGCAGGGGTGAAGCTGCGGACCCAAGTCGGCGTGTATTTGATAAACGGACGCGCAAACTTGATGCCGCTCTCATTTGCATAGCCGATTGCATGACCGTTGCCGGATTCCGGCACGCCTGCAACATAATCGACATCAATGCCCTTGTCGCGTCTTGCGAGCAGCGCGCCGCAGTTATTGCGCATGACTTCGACGTTCACGCCCTCATAGCACGAGGTCGTATAGCCGTAGTAAATCCACAGAAATGCGCAGATTTTCATTTTCTTATTCGGCTCCTTGAGCGTCTCGCAGGAGTCCGGCGTCATGAAAACAATCTCGCCGGGACCTAAATCGCGCACATAGCGGTAGCCGAGATTCATATAGGAGAAGGATTCAAACGCCGCACAGTAGGCGCCCTCCTTGTGACCGAGGATCAGCGGGGTTCTGCCGTGATAATCACGCGCAGCATAGAGCCCGTCCTTGGTCATGAGCAGCAGCGTCATGGAGCCGTCGATCTGCTTCTGTGCGTAGCGGATGCCCTCCGCGATCGTATCGCACTGGTTGATCAGGGATGCGACAAGCTCGGTCGGATTGAGCTGACCGCCGCTCTGCTCATTGAAATGACCGCCGCGCGAGATGATATCCTCAACGAGGTCCTCGGCATTGTTGATTCTGCCGACGGTTGTCAGTACATAGCTGCCCAGATGCGACCGCACCATGACCGGCTGCGGATCGGTATCGCTGATGCAGCCGATGCCCATATTGCCGTGCATGGCATCCATATCGTCCCCGAACTTTGTCCGGAACGGTGCGTTTTCGATGTTATGAATGGCGCGCTGAAAGCCGGTTTCAGGGGCATAGACCGCCATGCCGCCTCTGCGTGCGCCGAGATGTGTGTGGTAATCTGTTCCGAAGAACAGGTCAGCCGTAATGTCCGTTTTGGACACCGCGCCGAAAATACCGCCCATAAACTTCCTCCGATTGCAACAAATTGCTCCCCGTTATGCGGGAGTGACCGCAAAGCAGCGGCTTATGCGTTTTCCTTCAGGCGCTTCATGATCTCCTGATATGCCTCTTCGACGCCGCCCATGTCTCTGCGGAAGCGGTCCTTATCGAGCTTCTCGTGCGTGGTGGAATCCCAGAAGCGGCAGGTGTCCGGAGAAATCTCATCTGCGAGGACGATCTGACCGTGGAATCTGCCGAACTCGATCTTGAAGTCGATCAGGTCGATGTTCATTTTCTTGAAGAAGCCGACCATAAACTCATTGACCTTGAATGCATACTTTGCAATCGTGTCGATCTCTTCCTTGGTTGCCAGACCGAGTGCGAGTGCATAGTAATCGTTGATGAACGGATCGTGCAGCTCATCGTTCTTGTAGCTGAATTCAAGGATCGGAGTCAGGAGCTTTCTGCCTTCCTCAACGCCCATTCTCTTGGAAAAGCTGCCGGCTGCAACATTGCGGACAATGACCTCCAGCGGAACGATCGAAACCTTCTTGACCAGCGTCTCGCGCTCGGAAAGCTCCTCGACGAAGTGGGTCGGGACGCCTTCCTTCTCGAGCATCTGGAACATGACGTTCGTCATCTGGTTGTTGATGACGCCCTTGCCCTTGATTGTGCCCTTCTTCGCGCCGTCACCTGCGGTTGCATCATCCTTGTAATCGACGATCACGAGATCGGGATCGCTGGTTGCAAAGACCTTCTTTGCCTTGCCCTCATAGAGCTGCTCGCCTTTTGTTACATTTGCCATTTTATGTTCCTCCTAAAATAGATTACATATGAATTTGCGGAAAATCCGCATTGTTCAGCTTTTGAAAATCTGCCTGAGCTTTTGCAGGATGCCCTTCGGCTTCTGCATCTGTGCCTGATTCAGGATGTCCGCATGAATCTGCCGGAGTTCCTCGTCCGACATTTCCATGCTCGCCATTGTTTCCGCGACCTGCGGAAGATTCCTCTCCCTTGCACAGAATGCACAAAACGCTTCCTGCTTCTGCTTTTTGCCGTTCGCAGTCACAGCGGCAAAAACTGTTGCCGGCAATTCGCCGCACTGTTCACACATCCGGAGCGCGGTATCTGTATGCTTCTGCGCTTTGATATATTCCCGAACAGACGTAATCCGACTCTTTTTGGCACACCGAAGACAAAGTGCCTGTTCCCGCTTCGATTCGCCCTGCTGCACCGATATAAACACCGATGCGGTTTCTTTGCCGCACTGTTCACACAGCATCATTTCCGTCATTCTGTATCCTCTTTCTGATACAGCAGCGGTCTGCCGTCCGGACCGAGCAGCGGCGAAAAGCCGGAAAACCGCACGTTCGTCATATACTGCACACCGGTCTCCCGATCTGCAACGATCAGGATGTTCTGATCGCCGACCGCAAAGGTATCCAGCAGCCGGAATCTCGGTGCATCTGTCTGCTGCGGAGCCGGCGCATCCGTTTTGCCGGTATGCACCTGCTGCTCTGCGGCATCGACCGTCTGCACAAATGCCGCAAGGTCTTCCGCGGCAATGCCCATTCTGCGTGCAGATTTGTCCGCCTCGGGCATACTGTTCCGTTTGGCACATACGATACAGAATTCACCGTCAAACGTATGCACCTGCGCATCGCGTATGCCGCATATCCCGCACGGATTCTGCGGAACAGCATCTGCGCACGCAGCTTCTACAGAAAGCTGTTCTGTCTCAGCCCTGTGAATGTCAATCTGCGGATACAGCAGCCACGCGCATTCGCGGCACAGCCCGTATGCATGTGCCTGCGAGAAAATCACAGGATGCCGCTTCCGGCAGAAGGAGCAGGTTTCCTCCTGTGCAGACTGCGGTGCCGGCGCTTCTGCGGGCGCCTGTGCGCTCTCATTCTCCGTCATTTTCTCACGGACGGGCGTTTCTGTGCGCAGCGGAAGATTCCGTTCCTTTGCACAGATCAGGCAAAGCCCTTCGCCCTGTGTTCCTCCGCCGTCAGCGGACGCCGGAAAGCACACCGCAATATTCTTTCCGCACTGCGAACATATGACCATATCACATCACCTGTTACAGCTCCGCGATCATCTCCTGCAAAGCTGCATCCTTCTTCCGCACGCCGACGATCATCTCGGATTTGCGTGCCTTGAGCTGTGCTGCAAGTCCTTCATCGGAGATCGCAAGCATCTGCACCGCGAGGATTGCCGCATTCTTTGCGCCGTCCACGGCAACCGTTGCGACCGGAATGCCGGAGGGCATCATGACCGTTGCCAGAAGTGCATCGAGCCCGTCGAGCTGTGCGCCCTTGCAGGGAATGCCGATGACCGGCAGCGTGGTATGACCGGCAATGACACCGGCAAGATGTGCCGCCATGCCTGCTGCACAGATGATGACGCCGAAGCCGTTTTTCTCGGCATTCTGCGCGAATTCCGCAGCAAGTGCAGGGGTTCTGTGTGCACTCATGACATGCGCCTCAAACGGGACGCCGAAGCTCTTGAGCTCCGTCAGAGCGCCCTTGACGACAGGAAAATCGCTGTCGCTTCCCATGATGACTGCAACCTTTTTCATGATTGAGATAGCTCCTTTCAAGGGGGGTGAATATGTATCAATATTCCAGACGGCGCCGCTTTGCGCACATCTGCGAATCTCTGACTGTTTTATGCTGCCGTGTTTTTTCTTCCGGTCACGGCACCGGTCGCACGCATCTGCGCATCGCTGAAACCGGTATAGGTCAGCGCGCCGGTCGATGCATTGCGCGTGAGGGTCAGCTGCATGGACGTCCGGATGACATCCTCAATGCCGCCCGTACTGTTCAGAACCTGATATTTTACCTGCATCTGCACAAAATAGGAGGGCAGACCTTCGGTTTCGAGCGCCTTGACGCGGCTGATCTCCGCAGAGACAAGGCGGCAGGAGATATAGCGGTAATCGGTGCGGAGTCCGGCACTGTTTTCCTGCGGCATCATCGACGCATCCGGCTGCTTCGTAATGAACAGATAGCGCAGATACGCGGCAGATGCTTCGCCGATGTCATCAAGTGTTTCCACAGGCGGCAGACGCTTGAGCGCCGCTTCGTCAAAACCGACCGTCAGCGCATGCAGCCCGACGGGATACTCCGTCTGCCAGTCCGTCCACTCGATTGAGCGGTCATGCAGCACGCCTTCCCTGCGGCTGCTGCCGGATTCCAGCGTGAGCGTTCCGCCGGTATAATTGCAGGCATCCCATGCCGTATCGGACCAGCGTGTGCCGTCCGCATGATAGAGATGATAATACTGCCTGCCGTTCTCCTCAAATGCTGCGATCCAGAGATCGGGATTTGCAGCGGCAGCCTGCGTGATTGAATGATAAATAAACGCGACCAGCGGCTCACCGTTCGTCCGGATCAATCCGTATGCATTGGATTTGCTGCCGTTTTTGCGTGCAATCAGAACCGAATCGCTCATGATGCGCAGATAGCGCCAGTTCGGCTCGATCAGCACTCTGCCGTTTGCATTGGCAGCGCCCCAGAGACCGCTCGCGCCTTCAAACAGCGTGACGGAATTCCGGTTGCCGGCGGGCTGCGCTTCCGGTTCGGGCGTTCCGCCTGCCGGAGAAGCCAGCCGGAAGCTGAGAATCGCGGCGCTCAGAATGAGCACGGCAAACATCAGCACAAGAATCAGCAGCTTCAGGCGGCGGTTCATAGGCGGCGTTCCTTTCCACAGCGTTCAGACCGTATGACGGGATCAGAAGTGCGCGCCCTTGTAGGTGCTGTCGTCCTCTTCTTCATCGAAATCATCGTCGGTCTCATCAAAATCATCATCATCGGCATGCTTTGCGGTGTAGCGGGTATCTGCAACGTCCGCATCATCCTCCGCATCGTCATACAGATCATCAGGGTCATCGTCGAAATCATCGTCGAAGTCGTCGTCGAGCTCCTCTGCCAGTGCAGCGAACTCCTCATCCTCAAGCGGATCATGCTGGAGCTTGCCCACTATCGAATCCTTGAGGTCCGCGAGCTTCTCCTTCAGCGAGGAGAAGAACCCGCCGGCACGCTCTGCAAAGGACGGCGTATCCTCAAAGAATGCCATATCCTCATCGAGCTCATCCGCATCGCTGCGGCGCTTTTCCTTTACGGGCACTGCCTCTGCTTCATCGTCAGGGATATCCTCGAATACATCGTCGGAATCCGGCTCGGCAGGCGCAGGCTTTTTCTCTTCGGCAGTCTTTTCGTTCGCCCTGCGCTTTGCAGGCGCAACATCCTCCTCATCATCGAAGTCAATGCTGTCATAGTCGATCTTGACCTCGAATTTTTCCTTCTTCGGCTGTTCTGCGGTTACGCTGTCTTTCTCAGATGCATCGTCCGCATCATCAGTATCATCTTCATATTCGTCTTCGTCGTCATCTTCATATTCGTCATCATCTTCTTCATCGTCATCTTCATATTCATCATCATCTTCTTCATCGTCATCTTCATATTCATCATCGTCTTCTTCTGCGTCGTCATCTTCGTATTCGTCATCGTCTTCTTCTGCGTCGTCATCTTCGTATTCGTCATCATCATCTTCGTATTCATCATCGTCTTCTTCTGTGTCGTCATCTTCGTATTCGTCATCATCATCTTCGTATTCATCATCGTCTTCTGCGTCATCATCTTCATACTCAGCGTCGTCTGCTTCTTCATCGTCAGCTTCGGATGCATCATCCTTCGCATCCTCTGCTTTGGCATCATCTGCAAACGCAGCATCGACGATTGCGTTGAATTCCTCGTCAGCCTCCTGCTTGATGCGCTTTGCCTTTTCGAGCTTCTTTGCGGTTTCATCCGCCTCTGCGGAGCGCTCCTCTGCGGCTTCGCTGTCCTCGTCGGAACCGGCATCCTCTGCCGCATCATCCTTCGGCTCAGGGAACTTGTCAGCAGTCTCCTCGGTCTCACGCACCAGATAGATCGGGCGGTGCTTGACCTCAAGATAGGTCTTTCCGAGATACAGTCCCAGAATGCCGGTGCAGAACACCTGCAAGCCGCCGAAGAATACCACGCAGCAGGTCGTTGTCGGATAGCCGAGCGGGTCGCCGCCGATGATCAGGCGCTTGCAGATCGTGAAGATCAGCAGAATCAGACCGATCAGACAGGAGATAAAGCCGATTGCAGCCGTTGCAGTCAGCGGCGCGGTCGAGAAGCCGATAATGCCCTCGAGCGAATAGCCGAACAGACCCCAGAAGCTCCATGCGCTCTTGCCTGCCGCACGCTCGACATTTTCATATTCCAGATACTTGACGCGGAAGCCGACCCAGGAGAAAATGCCCTTGGAGAAGCGGTTGTATTCGCTCATGGAGAGCACCGCATCGACCATCTGCCGCGACATAAAGCGGAAATCCTGTGCGCCGTCCACGATCTCGGTCTGCGAAATGTGGTTCATCAGCTTGTAGAACAGTCTCGCAAACCACGAGCGAACCTTGGATTCGCCCTCGCGGCTGACTCTGCGCGTCGTGGCGCAGTCATATTCTCCGCTCGAAACAGCGGCATACATTTCCGGCAGGAATTTCGGCGGATGCTGCAAATCGGCGTCCATGACCACGCAGTAATCGCCCTTTGCATTGGAGAGACCCGCGTAAATGCCCGCCTCCTTGCCGAAATTGCGCGAGAAGGAGATGTAGCGGACACGCTTGTCATATTTCGCCATAATCCGCAGGGTACGGAGTGTGCGGTCCTTGGAGCCGTCGTCGATAAACAGATATTCAAATTCGAGTTCAGGATTGTCCGCCTGCATGGATGCCGAGACCTTGGTGATTTCCTTATAGAACATCGGCAGGACTTCCTGCTCGTTATAGCAAGGTACAATGATCGAGATGAGCTTTTTTTCTTCCACGTTGATCCTCCTGTCCGGACAGCACGGCAGCAGCCGCGAGTTCGCATAATCATACACTATATATTATACCCTATACAGCAAAAAAAAGCAAGGGAAAAATCAAAAATAAAATGCAGAAAAAACCGCATGGATTCCGCATAATTTGCGTCAATCTGCGGAAGATTCCTTCGCGCCGCCGCTCTGAGACGCCCCTGCGGCGGAAAAAGCCGGACCGCATCCGTCAGGATACAGTCCGGCTGAACATTTATTCGGTTTCGGATTTGCCGTCCGCTTCGGTATTGAGATACTCCGCGATGATATAGCGCGGGCGCTGCTTGACCTCCGCATAGATTTTGCCGATATATTCGCCGATGATGCCGAGTGCGAGCAGCTGCAAGCCGCCGATCAGCCAGATCGAACACATCGTACTCGACCAGCCGAGCTCGGAATGCCCCGTCAGCTTGACGATAAACGCCCAGATGAACGCCGCCGTGCTCAGAAGAAACATCAACAGACCGATTGTCGTAATCATGCGCAGCGGCTTGATGCTGAATGACGTAATGCCGTTGATTGCAAAGGCAAGCATCTTTTTCAGCGGATACTTGCTCTCTCCGGCAAAGCGCTCCGCACGCTCATAATATACATTGCAGCTCTGAAAGCCGATCAGCGGAACCATGCCGCGCAGAAAGAGATTGACCTCGCGGAAGTTCCCGAGCTCTTGCAGAACGCGGCGGCTCATCAGACGGAAATCCGCATGATTGTAGACCACATCCGCGCCCATTGCCGACATGAACTTATAGAAGCCCTCAGCGGTGAATTTCTTGAAAAAGGTATCGGTATCGCGCGCGCTGCGGACGCCGTAGACGACCTGATTGCCCTCGTAGTATTTTGCGACCATTTCGTCGATTGCATTGATATCATCCTGCAAATCGGCATCCATGGAGATCGCCATATCGCACTGCTCCTTCACGGTCATCAGACCGGCGAGCACGGCATTCTGATGCCCTGCATTGTGCGCGAGATTGATGCCGGAGAAGAAATCCGGCGCGGATGCGTGCAGCTCCGAGATGATCTGCCATGTCTGATCCTTCGAGCCGTCATTGACAAAGACAATCCGACTCTCTGCGGAGATCATTCCCTTTTCGCGCAGAGCCGTATATTTTTCCTGTAAGCGCGCGGCGGTTTCGTGCAGCACCGCTTCCTCATTGTAGCAGGGGATCACCATATACAGCGTTTCCGCCGTCTGCATGATACAAAGACTCCTTTCCGTCTGAACGAACGGTTTATTCTGCGTCCTCTCCGGATGCTGCACCGGCTGCGTCCTCCGCCTCCGGCTCTGCCGCTTCGTCTGCCGTATCTTCAGGGTCCTCTGTCGGGAAGCCGTAGCTTCTGTCGTAGGGGTCCTCCTCATCCTCCTCGAGGATGCTGGTATAATTCGGGTCATTCGCCGGCTCCGGCACGGTTTCCGGCGCATCCTCCGCTCCGGCGGGAGCCGTCTTTTTTGCCCGCTGATGCAGCAGAAGCATCACAACAGCCGCCAGCAGAACCAGTCCGCCGATGATGATGCCGGTAATCATATTGCTGCTCAGACCGACCTGTTTGAAGGCAATGCCGTTCTCCGAAGCATACGTTTTCGCTGCGGAATCCGCGCCGCCCTCAAGCAGGAAGCCGGAGTGGATTTCGGTATCGGTTGTGCCGTCCTCCTTCGCAGGACCGGGGCAGAAGCCGATTGCATGGTCGCCGATCTCCGTAACGCTGTTCGGAATCCGGAGCGACTGCAAGCCCGTGCAGCCGTAGAATGCCCATGCGCGAATCTCGGTCACGGACTCCGGAATCAGCATCTCCGTCAGGCTTTCGCAGCCGTAGAAGGCGCTTTCGGCAATCGAGGTAACCGTCTTCGGAATCGAAAACTGCTTCAGACTTGCACAGCCCGCAAAGAAGCAGGCAGGAATCGCAGAAACGCGGCAGGGGAACGTGATCTTCTCGAGATTCTGACAGTCGGAGAAGACGCCGTCTCCGAGCTCCTCCAGATTCTCCGGCAGCGACACGTTTTTCAGCTTGACCGCGCCGGAAAATGCATACGGCGCAATCGACTTGACCGTAGACGGTACTTCATAGGATTCATTCTGCAAACCGGAAGGATAGGCGACAAGCCGCGTCCGGTTTGCATTCATCAGAATACCGCTCTCATCCGACGCATATGCCGGATTATCCTTATCCACGGCAAAGGACTCTATCCCCATGCAGGAGACAAACGCAAGATCGTCAATCGTTGTAACCGATGCCGGAATCGACAGATTTCTCAGCGAGCAGCAGTAAGCAAAGCTCTGTGTGCCGATCTTGTCGGTCGCCGGCGGAATCGTGATATCTTCAAGCCCGATATCATAATAGAACGCATACTCCGGAATCGTGCGCAGATTCGCAGGCAGCCTGATGCTGTGCAGCGCATAGCAGTTTGCAAAGGCATAGCTGCCGATCTCGGTGACGGAATCCGGAATCTCCAGAGATTTGAGTGCAAAGCAGTAATAGAATGCACCGGCAGCAATCACAGTCACCGAATCGGGAATTTTCACCGATTCCAGCACCGTGCACTGACTGAATGCGCCCTCGTCAATCCGCGTCACCGCAAAGCCCTCGGCTTCCGCGGGAATCTCGACCTCCGTCGCATTCTGATCGACATAGCTGACCGCAGCCTCCCTGCCGGATTCAAGTTTCCGGTAGCCGATCTTCCCGACAATAAAGGTATTCTCATCGGTGATGACGTCTGCATCCGCAGCATCTGCGTCCGTTTCATCCTCGGCAGCATCCGTTTCGTCATCATCAGCGGCATCACCGTCCGCTTCTTCACTGTCCTCCGCGGCATCCTCTGCACTGTCCTCCGGCGTTTCCGCCTCAGCTTCGGTCACGGTTTCTTCGGCAGGATCGGTCTCTGCAAATGCAGGCAGACCTGCCGTCACGGCGGAAAGCATCATCAGACTGCCGCAGAATGCAAGCAGCCGCTTCAACTGATTACGCTTCATCATCCGATGTCTCCTCTTCTTCTGCCGCAGCAGCCTGTTCCGGCGCATCCGTTTCTCCGGACGCATCATCCGGCTCCGCTGCACCGGTTTCTTCGAATTCTTCCTTCTGCGCAGGCGTTTTCTTCTTCTTTCTGCCGGAAAGCGCCGCAGCTGCAATGATTCCGAGAATTGCCGCGCCGCAGGCAGAAATGCCGATCACCTTGACAACGCCGGAGCTTTTCTTTTCCGGCTCGGTTTCCGCATCGCCGCCGTCCGCATTCTGCGGTTCCGGTTCATTCAGCGGCTCAAATTTGCAGATATTTTCATATTCGGTGCCTTTGACATAATCCTCCGCAGCAGTATTTGCATAGCCGCGGACAATGAAATCAGGCTTACAGTAGAGCTGTCCGTCCGGCTTGACATCCCAGCCGAGGGCGCTGTATCCGATATCGCTGACACTGCCCGGAACGGTAATCTCGGTCATCGGAGTTGCGATGAACGCCTGCTCACCGATGACAATCAGTGATTCCGGCAGGGTAACCGACTCCAGTGCCGTCGCAGAAAATGCCGCCGCGCCGATCTCGCGCAGCCCGTCCGGCAATGTCACGGAGCGCAGATTCGTACAGCTGTTGAAGGTAAAATCAGAGATCAGCTCCACGCCGTCCGGAATCACGACCTCCGTCAGTCCGGTGCAGTCAGAAAATGCCGCAGTACCGATGAAATTCAGCCCATCCGGAAATGTGATCGAGGTCAGCGAGCTGCAATCTGCAAATGCCGCATGACCGATACGCAGAATGCCGTCCGGAACGGTGTAATCCGTCGGCTTCCGTCCGATCGGATAGCGCATCAGGCTCTCGCCCTCGTCTGCATACAGAATGCCGTCCTTCGCCTCAAAATACGGATTCTCCTCCGCAACGACATATTCCAGCAGGCTGGTACAAGCCGCAAAGGTGTATTTGCCGATCTCCGTCACGGATTCCGGCAGCGTAAACTTCGTCACATCCGCAGCACCGGCAAAGGCATAGTCGCCGAGCGATACCACGGACAGATCATCCAGCTCCGCCGGAATCTCAATTTCTGTTTCACTGCCGGAATAGGATTCGATGCGCGCACCCCTGTGCGTTTCGTCATCCGCATCCACCAGAACGGAATAGGTATAGTCGCCGCTGGTATAGGTTTTTGCCTCCGGCTCCTCGTCCGAATCCGCGGCAATCTCACCGGCTGTGCTGCTCTCATCTGCAAAACAGGTCAGCGGCGTACAGAGCAGCGCGGCAAGTGCTGCGGTACAGACTGCACCGCCGCGCAGAAATGCGTGAAAATTCATACCCGAAAAACTCCCTCTCAAAATCGAATCTTTCCCCCTGCACAGCAAAAGAGGGCAGAAACGCAAGCTGTTTCCGCCCTGCCGGATATCCGTTCTGCATATGCGGCAGGCAGTGCAGCGCCCTCTTTCGCAGCCGTTTCCTCCGCGGCAGCGGACACTGCAATGCCATTATAGCATATCTTTCTGCAAATTGCAAGCAAAATGCATGCAAATCGCGGCTTTCACCGAATTATCAGATATTCGCCACAATTCTGCGTGCTTCCATATAGAACCGCTTGTCGGCTGCATGACCCATGGAGAAGGTCTTGCGCGGCAGTGCGCCGTCCTTGATGACGGTCGGGAACAGCTCGGATTTCTGCATATCCGGCAGAAGGATGCCGAGGCTGTTCTTCTCTGCGGCAAGGCTCTCGACAACATCCGCGCCGTGGATATAGTCGATCTTTCCGCCGTTTTCGCGGAGCCATGCATCGAGGAAGCTCTGTACGCTGCCGACGGTCAGATTCGAGGTCGGCTTGTGGATATAGAACAGCTGCTTTCTGCCGCCGCAGACGACCGTAAAGCCCTGTGTTTCGATCTCATCGGTGCGCAGATCAAGCGCTGCGGTCATGTCGCGCAGCAGCTTTTCCGCGTCGATCTGATTGAGAATACGGTGAATCGCCTCAAACTCAAGTGCCGGACTGTGCAGATTGACCAGCTCGACGAGTGCATAGCGCATCGGGGCATTCTCGGTATCTGCGTCGGGATTTGCAGCCTTCCATTCCTCATAGAATGCCTTGGCAGTTGCGAGGGAGTGGTTGCCGTCGCCCATCGCATAGACCAGCGGATTCGCCTCGCCGGATTCGGTGCCGAGTGCGGTCAGTGCGGCAATGATGCGCTCCTGTGCCGCCTGCGGAACCAGCCAGCCCTTGATCGAGCCGCCGCCCTGCATCAGCTTTGTATCATAGAGCAGCTCCATGCCTTCCTTCTCGGATGCAAGCGGCTCAATGACGGTTTTCTTCGTATCATCGAGCAGAATCATGATATGCGGCAGCTCCAGCGCTGCGCCGCGGCGGATGCGGACACGGGGCGGAATCCGCTCCGGAACAGTCGCCTCGGTCGCGCGGACCGGCGAAACAGAGCCCTTGCTGTAATCATACTGCTCAAGGTCGATCTTGCCGATCAGACCGGCACGCATTTTGCCGTCGCTCTGGATGCGCTCGATATAGACCATTGCGTTCTTGTATTCGGTGAAGATATCTGCGGAGAGATAGTCCTTCATGGTCTGCTGGATTTTTGCGATGCGGTCGGTGACGTCTGCATCCTCAAGATAGACCTCCGGCAGAATCAGACGCAGCGCAGAGGGCTTTTCACCGGCAATGCGGTCGGTCTCCGCCCAGTAAGCGGGCTCACCGGTATACTGGTCGCAGGCGCAGACTGCCCATACATCGGACATATTCTGCTTGTTCGGCAGCAGGATATCCGCTGCGCTGAAAGCTGTTTTCTTGTTCATGAGAATCAAATCCTTTCGTGAATAAATATGTATCTGCGGCATCCTTTCACCGCAATATTTTACTAATTATAAAAAACATGCCCAAAAGGTGTTTACAAATCAAACCGTTTGTGCTATAATATTAGGTAACAACAACCCGTTGCAAAACCAATGAAAGGAACTTTGGAATGCTGCACGAAAAATCATGCGGCGCGATCGTGTACCGGCGGTTTCACGGCAATGTCGAGATTCTGCTGATCAAGCATATCAACAGCGGTCACTGGTCGTTTCCCAAAGGGCATGTGGAGGGTGATGAGACGGAGCTCGAAACCGCGAAACGCGAAATCAAGGAGGAAACCGGACTGGATGTCATCTTAGATCAGACATTTCGGGAGACTGTCTCCTATTCGCCCAAGCGGGATACACAGAAGATCGTCGTCTATTTTCTCGCGCTGGCACGCAATTATGACTTTGTGCCGCAGGCGGAGGAGATCGCGGAAATCCGCTGGGTGGATATTGCCCGCGCCACAAGCATGCTCACATACGAGAACGACAAAACCATTGTCAACAAGGCACGCGCTGCGATCAAACAGCACAGTCACAGTATGTGACCTCAACTCAAAGGGAAAGCGAACAGCTTTCCCTTTTTTGTTTCCTTCTTTCAGAGAGAATCATCCTTGGCGCGCGCCAGCCCGCGCTTCATAAAGCGGCTGAAATGATAGATGCCGATATTCAGCAGAAACAGGAGCAGCGCAGGAATCCCGAACCACGCATATTCGATGCCGTTGAAATCCAGCCCGCGCCCGAACTGATGCTGCGGCACAATGACCGCAATATCATACGTATTGATTTCCGTGCAGATCAGCAGCCAGACAAGCGTGAATACGGCGGCATAGCAGAGCAGCCATACCGCAAAATTCCGCCTGCGCGCACCGTCCGCCCTGCGCCGCTTCACATAAAGCACCGTCAGTACAACCGGCGCCGCGCAGAAGATCGGCAGCGAAAATGCCGGACTTGCATGCAGCACATATTCATCAAAGACATCCGCCAGCAGCACCGGCAGCCAGACTGCCAGTGCGGAAAGCATGCCCCATAGTGCCGATTTTTTCACAGGAACCGAATTTGTCTGCTGCATCGTATGTCCTCCTCAAAAATGTCACCGCATCATGCCGGTCTGCCGCAGAAAGCGCATCACTGCGTCCTCAATCGCCGGATACACCGGTTCTAAGCTCTCCGGAATGATGATATCCTGACAGGACATATCATACATGAATACGACCGGCTTTCCCTGCCAGTAGCCGCAGATGCCGTGCAGAATATTGTCCTTTCGCTGCACAGTCTCCGGCATCACCTCAAAATGTAGATATTCTCCCATCGCTTCACTTTCCGATTGCGGTGCGCAGGGCACGCAGCTCCTCCGTTGTCAGATCACGCCATTCGCCCGGTTTCAGCATGCCGAGCTTGACCGGTCCGATCGAAACACGGCGCAGGCGCGCGACCTCCAGCCCGACTGCATCGCACATCCGGCGGATTTCGCGCTTTTTGCCCTCGTGAATCGTAATCATCAGGACGACGCGGGTCGGCTCCGTGACCTGCGTAACAATATTCGCCGGTGCGGTTTTGAAGCCGTCATCGAGCGTGACGCCTGCGGACATCTGCGTGAGCTGCTCCTCCGAGACCGGCGGGCGCACCGTCACGCGGTAAGTCTTTGCAACCTCGCGCGAGGGATGCATAATGCCGTTTGCAAAGGCGCCGTCATTCGTAAAGAGCAGCAGCCCCTCGGAATTCCGGTCAAGCCGCCCGATCGGATAGACGCGCGTATCCACGCCCTCCAGCAGATCGGTCACGCAGCGTCTGCCCTGCTCATCGGAGAGGGTTGTGACATAGCCGCGCGGCTTATTCATCATAATATAGCGGAATTCCTTTTTCTTCGGGATATAGACCTGCTCTCCGGCGACCGTAATCAGATCGGTCGGGAGTGCCTTATCGCCCAGCGTCACCGGATGCCCGTTGCACTTGACCTTGCCTGCTGCGATCAGCGCCTCCGCCTTTCGCCGCGAGCAGTATCCGGCATCCGAGAGCAGTTTCTGAACTCTGATTTTTTCCATATTATTCTCCGTTGAAGGTCAGCCTGATCGTTTCGGGCGCTGCGGAACATACCGCCGCGCAGTCAGCAGCATCATTCGCCGACAACCTCGGTCTCTCCTTCACGCTTTGCCTGTCTGCCTGCAAGGAAGCCTGTCACCTTGTCCATAACATCCGGCACCATATTGATGATTGCATTCGGCGTGGATGCATTGACGGAAAGCTGCATGAGCTTGACATCGTTCGGCATGATTACCAGAAACGCAATCGGCGTGATCGTGACACCGGCGCCGCCGCCGCCGCCGAACATATCCTTTGCAACCTTGGTCGGCAGATCGGAGCCGCCGGAGGCAAATCCGAAGCTGACCTTGGAAATCGGGATGACGGTTGTGCCGTTGTCGCAGTTGATCGGCTTGCCGATAATGGTATTGGCATCGACCATACCGCGGATTTCATCCATTGTGACGCGCAGGGTTTCCTGCACCGGATGCTCTTTGCTGCGTTCGCTCATTGTAGTATCCTCCTGAAAAATGATTTACCGAACAGCCGGAGCCGTTTCGGAAGATTGACTGTATCCTGTATCATTGATATTATGCCTGCGGAAGCGGCGACGATTCCTTTTCGCGCAGCTTCGCCTCTTTATCCTCCCGACGGAATCTGCAAACCGTCCGCCAAAGGAATTTGCAGCCGAGAATCAGCACCAGAATGATCGCTGCCATCGGCGAGATTCGCACCTCAACCGCGCCGCGGAAGGTGATCTTGTCATTGTAAAAATCTGCGAGAATGCGGAATTCATCCGCCTCCACATCAAACCAGCACTGCATCGCGCCGAGCAGATTATATGCCGCGGCACAGATTTTGCCGTAAAGCGTCGCCGTATTTGCAGGATCATCCGTGCCGATTGCAAGATACAGCCTGATATGCCGGAAGTGGATATGCTTTGTCAGGAATCGCAGGGCAGGGGTCAGCGCCGCAAAGCCGTCCTCCGCAAGCCCGAGCACATCCGAGACCGAATGCGGCTTGAGGCGCTCGATAAAGCCGCGGATGCCGCGCGGTTTCTTCTCCGGCTCCGGTTCTGCATCCAAATCCGGAAGGTCATCCGGATCGGCGACTTCCGCAGCGGATTCTTCCTTTTTCGCCTTCCGCTTTCTGCGTTTCTTCTCCGGCTTGATGTCCGGTGTCTCAACGGTATCGGCAAGCTGCTCCGGATCGAGCGGCTCCGAGAAATCATCCGCTTCTGCTTCCGGCTCCGGTGTTTCCGTTTCCTGTTCCGACGGTGCACTGACAGGCTGCGGTTTCGGCTTCGGCTTTTCCGCAGTCTGCGCGGCATCCGTCTCCGGTACCGGCGGTGCTTCGCCCTCGGGCAAATCCTCCGGCTTCTTCGGCAGATCCGGCTGCGGCTTTTCTTTCGATTCCTTATGGAACAGGCGAATAAAGGCGTAATAGACGGCAACAGACCATTTTCCGTCCCCGTAGGACGCCTTTGCGCGAACCGGCAGCAGCAGGAGCATGCACAGAATAAACAATATAATAAGGAGTATGGTTCCGACCAAAGACTGTACGCCTCCTTCCGCATGTCAACGAATATTCCGTTTTATTATACCATATAATCCCGTAAAATTCAAGAGGAAGCCGCTGAGAATTGCAAAAATCGAAATCAGAAACCGGAAACAGGAAATACCGGCAGCCTTCTGACTGCGGATCATGACAGAAAAGCAGGCACAGAACCGGCAAATCCGTCTGCCTAAACAGACGCCGGAATTTCAAATTTTGCACGGCAGTTTTCTCATTTTCTGTGAAAACTGTCTTTCTCAAAAAAACACTTGCTTTTTTACGGAAGATATGCTATAATAAATCCAAACGCTCGATTGTGAAAAAAATGTCAATTCGCACGGTATACCGATTCCGCTGTGCGGTTACATAACAGCGAGCCAATATTTGAAAGGATGATTCCACGATATGGAAAAGAAGCTGTTGAAAGAGCAGTCCGCGGCTGAGCTTGCCGATCTGCTTCAGAAAACCAAAAGCGCATATGATGCATTTCAGGCAAAAAAGCTCAGCCTGAATATGGCGCGCGGCAAGCCCGGTCCGGAACAGCTTGCAATCTCCCTGCCGCTGATGAACGCCCTGCCCTCCGATGCAGAAATGATCTCCGAGACCGGCGATGACTGCCGCAATTACGGCGTCCTGACCGGTATTTCCGAGGCGAAGAAGCTCTTTGCGGATATCCTCGGTGCAAAGCCCGAAGAGGTTTTCGTCGGCGGAAATTCAAGCCTTGAGCTGATGTTCGCATGTCTCCAGATTGCCTATGTCAAGGGCATCGCAGGATGTACACCGTGGAGCAGACTCGACAAGGTGAAATTCCTCTGCCCTGTCCCGGGCTATGACCGCCACTTTGCGCTGACCGAGTATTTCGGCGTGGAGATGATTCCGGTTCCGACCGATGACAACGGTCCCGATATGGCAATGGTCAAAAAGTATGTCGAAAACGACGAGACCGTCAAGGGCATCTGGTGCGTACCGATCTATGCAAACCCGTCCGGCATCGTCTACAGCGATGAGACCGTCCGCGCATTTGCAGCACTCAAGCCCGCAGCAAAGGATTTCCGTATCTTCTGGGATAATGCATACTGCATCCACCACCTGACCGATACGCCGAAGCAGCCGCTGACGATCAATCAGGCATGTGCAGAAGCAGGCAGCGAGGGGATGTTCTATCAGTTCGTCTCGACCTCGAAGGTCACCTTCCCGGGCGCAGGCGTTGCTGCAATGAACACTGCAAAGGCAAATCTCGACGAACTCTGCAAAAACCTCGGCATCCAGACAATCGGCTTCGATAAGCTCAATCAGCTTCGCCATGTGCGCTATTTCGGCAATGCGGACAACATGCGCGCATATATGAAAAAGCACGCTGCAATCCTCAAGCCGAAGTTCGATATCGTTCTGAATACGCTCGAGCAGGAGATCGCCCCGCTCGGCATCGCTTCGTGGACAAAGCCCGAGGGCGGCTATTTCGTCTCGTTCAATGCGCCGAAGGGGACTGCAAAGCGCATCGTCCAGCTCTGCAAGGAGGGCGGCGTCACGCTGACCGGCGCAGGCGCGACCTATCCCTACAAGAACGATCCGGATGACAGCAATATCCGTATTGCACCGACCTATCCGGTCTGCGAGGAGCTCAAGCAGGCAATGGAGCTTTTCTGCATCTGCGTCAGGCTCGCAGCCCTCGAACAGCTTGTGAAATAAGGATACATTTTAATAGAATACGCGCCGTGAGCCTGTGATTCGGCTTGCGGCGCTTCTTGCAGGCGCCTTCCGTCTGCTCTTGACTGAAAGGCAAAACTGTGCTATAATAATACAGAACTTTTCATACATTCCGGAGGGGATTCAAATGCTTGATATTAAATTTCTGATCAACAACAAGGATGCCGTCAAGGAGAACATCAAAAAGAAGTTCCAGGACGACAAAATTCCGCTCGTAGACGAGGCTGCGGCGCTCTATGCACAGATCATGGACGCAAAGCACTTCACCGAGGACCTGCGCGCACAGCGCAATAAGCTCTCGGCACAGGTTCCCGCGCTCATGAAAGAGGGCAAAAAGGAAGAGGCTGAGGCAATCCGCACACAGGTCAAGGAAAATGCGGGCATCATGAAGGAAAAGGAAGCCTTCATGGATGAGGCAAGCGCAAAGCTCGACGATATCATGAAGCGTATTCCGCAGATGATCGACCCGTCCGTCCCGATCGGCAAGGACGACAGCGAGAATGTCGAGGTCGAGCGCTTCGGCGAGCCGGTCGTGCCGGACTATGAGATTCCGTATCATGCGGAAATCATGACGAGCCTCTGCGGTCTGGACAAGGATTCCGCCGGCAGAGTCGCCGGCACGGGCTTCTATTATCTCATGGGCGATATCGCGCGCCTGCATGAGGCTGTCCTTGCATATGCAAGAGACTTCATGATCGACCACGGCTTTACCTATATGATTCCGCCGTTCATGATGCACAAGAGCATCGTCGAGGGCGTTATGAGCTTCGAGGAAATGGAAGCGATGATGTACAAGATCGAGGGCGAGGACCTCTACCTGATCGGTACATCCGAGCACACGATGATCGGCAGATTCGTCGGTCAGATCGTGGACGAAAGCTCGCTGCCGCTGACCCTGACCTCCTATTCGCCTTGCTTCCGCAAGGAAATCGGCTCGCACGGTCTCGAGGAGCGCGGCGTCTACCGTATCCACCAGTTTGAGAAGCAGGAAATGATCGTCCTCTGCAAGCCGGAGGAGAGCATGGACTGGTACAATAAGATGTGGAAGCTCTCGGTCGAGCTCTTCCGCAGCATGGGCATTCCGGTTCGTCAGCTCGAATGCTGCTCGGGCGACCTCGCAAACCTCAAGGTCAAGTCCTGCGATATCGAGGCATGGAGCCCGCGTCAGCAGAAATATTTTGAAGTCTGCTCCTGCTCGAATCTCGGCGATGCACAGGCACGCCGCCTGAAAATCCGCACAAAGGGCGAAAACGGCACCTACCTCGTTCATACGCTGAACAATACCGTTGTCGCGCCGCCGAGAATGCTGATCGCACTGCTCGAAAACCACTATCAGGCAGACGGCTCGGTCACCGTTCCGGAGGTTCTGCGTCCGTATATGGGCGGCAAGGCAGTCCTCACACCGAACAAATAATCACCGGAACCAAACAGCATCAGCGGTTTCATCCGCCGATGCTGTTTTTTGATTCTACACCGAAGTGTGCACCATGAAGTAATGAATCAATACTCGTCTTTGGTACGTGGTCAAGCATACTATTGTGATACAGGAGAGGGCTTCGCCGTTTCGGGCAGGCAGTGCCTGCTTCCATTTCTGCACCGAAATGTGCACCATGAAATAATGAATCAATACTCGTCTTTGATACGTGGTCAAGCATACTGTTGTGATACAGGAGAGGGCTGCGCCATTTTGGACGGCAGCGGGCACTGCCCGCCCTGTGCATTACATTCTGTAATTCTTAATGTGAATTTTACTTGACAATCTGCCGATTCTTTGGTATAATAGGGCTAACGGCAGCGATTCGCTGCATTGTAACAGTCAAAATTTTGAATCATACTTCAACAGAAACAGGAGGGTTACTTCAAAATGGGTATTTTTTCCAGACTCAGTGATATTCTCAAGGCGAACATTAACGATATGCTCGATAAGGCAGAGGATCCGGAAAAGCTGGTCAAGCAGATCATCCTCGATATGCAGAAGGAACTGACGAAATCGACACAGGCACTCGGCAAGGCTGTCGCCAGCGAGCGCATGGTCGAAAAGCAGTACCGCAATGCCTGCGCCGTCTCCGCAAGCTGGGAGTCCCGTGCGAAGGCTGCTCTGAAGGCAGGCGATGCAGAGCTCGCAAAGAAAGCGCTTGCAAGCAAGGTCAAGGCGGATGAGGATGTCACGAACTACCGCGAAATGTATGAGACCATTTCCAACCAGACTGAGGCAATCCGCTCTCAGGTCGAGGTTCTGAAATCCAAGATGCAGGAGGCAAAGTCCAGAGAGGCTATGCTGATCGCACGTTCGCAGATGGCAGATACCACGAAGGAGCTCGCACAGTCCCTCAGCGGTATTGATACCAACAGCTCGTTTGACAAGCTCTCCAAAATGGAGGAGAAGATCACGCGCAAGGAAGCAGAGGCTGCTGCATTCAGCGAGATTCTCGGCAACGGCAAGCCCGAGGAGGTTGCAACCTTCGAGGAGCTTGAGCGCAATGCCAAGGTTGATACCGAGCTGGAGCGCCTGATGGCAGAAATGGGTATGACGCCTGCTGCGGATACCACTTCCGTCAACGACGAGCTTGCAGCGGCAATCAGCGCGCTGGAGGCTGCACCGGCTGAGGCTCCGCTGGAGGCACCGGGTGTCTGATCCGGATTCCTGATCTGAAACTTGCGGCACAGTCTCACATACCGTGAGGCTGTGCCTTTTTCCGAAAACCCGTGATTCTGACAAAGGGAGGTTTCCCAATGGCTTCAAAACGCAGAATCCGCTGGGACCGTATCTCGGTCGCGGCGATTGTTCTGGTTATCATGATCTTCCTGCTTGGCTCCTGTTTGCAGCACTGCGCAGATCAGGATACTGATCCGGCAACCTTGCAGCAGGATTCCTTCCCGACGGAGGAGCAGAAAAGCGGCGCACCCGTTACGGAGACGACTGCGCCGAACGGCGCCTCTGCGACGCTCGCCAATGTCCCGATGATCATTACCGATGCCGACGATAATCCGGCGAATCTGACCACGACGACGACTTCCGCTGCGGACAGCTCCGCGGCGACAGAGCCTGCCTATACGCTGCCTGCCGGTTATGAGGAGATCAGTGTCGAGCCGAGCGCACTGTATAAGGGCTCGCTCGTTCTGGTCGATCAGTCTCACCCGAGCCACCTGAATGCAGATGAGCTGGATCTCGAGCAGGTCTATTACGCAAAGGACAAGCCCGACACCTATGAGATTTCCTATCCCGGTCACACCTCGCTCAACAGCGCGGCGCTCGCAAAGTTCAACCGCCTGATGAAGGCATATTATTCCGCAACGAACAATACCGAGATCATGTTCAATTACGGCTATCTCGAAAGCGGAAAGGAAAAAAGCAATCCGGAATCCGCAACGGCACTGGATGTCCAGATTCATCTGAAACGGGATAACGGCACATATGATTTCGTAACCAATGTCACGCCGTATTCATGGCTCTTCGACCAT
The DNA here is from genome assembly GCA_017550285.1 of Oscillospiraceae bacterium. Taxonomy (GTDB): domain Bacteria; phylum Bacillota; class Clostridia; order Oscillospirales; family Ruminococcaceae; genus Firm-04. The sequence continues at coordinate 11,514 of JAFZPP010000011.1, read as the reverse complement.
ATGGCAAGCTACGGCTTTACGCTGCGGTATCCGCCTGACAAGGCAGAGATTACCCATGAGCGCGGCGGCTATACGGCGATCCGCTATGTCGGTGTGCCGCATGCAGCGTATATGGCGGAGAACAATCTCTGCCTCGAGGAATATCTCGATATGCTCCGCGGCAGTCATAATTTCTATACCAGCTCCGTACCGGTTCTGAAATACAGCACGAGCGAGCTGGAATATCTGATCTATTATGTCCCTGCCGATCCGGACGGCGATTTCAAGATTCCCGTTCCGACGAGCGGCACCGGCACCTATGAGATTTCCGGCAACAACGTGGACGGCTTTATCGTCACGGCGATTGTCGGCTGACAGATCTGCATACCGAATCAATGACAAGGGGGGTGTTTGCATGGCAGCACAGGAACCGCCGCGTGAGGAGGGCTTCTTTCAGCGCGCGCAGGAATGGCTGCGGCGCAAATGCCCCCCTTTCGGCAAACAATCCGAGGTTATTCTGCTGCCGCAGCGCGTGCGGTGCTTCGGCAAGCGGCTGATGCTGTCGCTTCCGGCTGATTTCTACGCCGCGGAGCAGAAGAAGGGACGCATTGATTTTGCAGGCAGCAAATCCGGTCTGGAACTGACCGTCATGCACCTGCCGTTCCGGCGGCAGCTTCACAGCATTTCCGCAATGGATTTGCAGCTTGCCTTCGGGCAGCTTCCTCTGCCGGACCGTCTTCCGGTGATCAAGCGCGGCTACATGCGCTATTCGCCGGTGCTGACTGCCTTCTGGGATGCGGCAGGTCCGGAAAAAGAAAAAACCGTTCTGCACCTTGCACAGGTGCGCGAAACGGTTTTTCTCCTGTTATTCCGGCATATCACGGCGGAAAATGAAGCCGCCGTCCATGCGATTATCTATGCACTCTCCGTGAACCGCGTATCTGAGAACGGATAGCTCAGTACCCTTTGCTGAGATCCTCGAGGAGCGAATCGTCATTCTCAATCCAGTCTGCGGTATGAATTGTAAAATGCTTGTCATGATCCTGCCGGATGACGACCTTTTCGATGCCGGCATTGAGGATCAGGCGCTTACACATGGAACACGGCTCGACGGCTCCGTCGAGCTGATTCGTTGCCGCGTCATGGCAGGCGAGATAAATCACGGAGCCGAGCAGATCGGCTCTGCTTGCGCTGATGATCGCATTCGCCTCGGCATGGACGCTGCGGCAGAGCTCATAGCGCTGACCGCGCGGAACCTGCAAGCGCTCGCGGTAGCAGTAATCGAGGTCGCTGCAATTTTTTCTGCCGCGCGGCGCACCGTTATAGCCGGTTGAGATGATCTCATCGTTCTTGACGACGATTGCGCCGAATTTCCGCCGCAGACATGTACTGCGCTCGGAGACTGCCTCGGCAATATCCAGATAGTAATTGGTTTTATCCCTGCGATCCATACCGGATCCCCCTTTTCATTGTATTATTGCTATTATAGCATATTACAAACCAAAAAGCAAGCTGAAAGCATTTTTTTATATTTCGGGCTGCTGAGACAAATCGGAATCCGGCTTCTGATTATTTGAATCTATAGATAAACAGGTGTATAACAATGCTTGAACTGACTGATATGCAAATCATCCGTACACTGGCAAAGCGGCATGATTTTTCATTTTCCAAAGGGCTCGGACAGAACTTCCTGATTGATCCGGAGGTCTGCCCCGCAATCGCAGAATACGGCATCCCGTCGTCGGAATGCGGCGTGCTGGAGATTGGTACGGGCTTCGGCGTCCTGACGCAGCAGCTTGCGCTGAAATCGGAGCAGGTCGTCGCCGTCGAGCTCGACCGCCGACTGAAACCCGTCCTTGCCGAAACGCTTGCGGATTTCAAAAATATCCGCATCGTCTGGCAGGATATCATGAAGGTCAATCTGCGCGAATTTATCAGAGAGCAGTTCGGAGAACGGGAGGTTGCCGTCTGCGCGAATCTCCCCTACTATATTACATCCCCGATCCTGATGCATCTGCTCGAATCCGATGTGAAGCTGAAAAGCATCACGGTCATGGTGCAGAAGGAGGCTGCGGAACGGCTCTGTGCCGAGATCGGCAGCCGGAGCGCCGGCGCGGTGACTGCGGCAGTACAGCTGCGCGGTGAGGCAGAACAGCTCTTTGAAGTGCCGCGCGAATCGTTTTATCCGTCGCCGAAGGTCGATTCGGCTGTCATCCGCATCACGCCCTATGAGACGCCGGTCTGTACGCCGGAACAGCTCAGCAGGGTGCTGCGGGTCGTCAAGGCGGGCTTTGCGCAGCGCCGCAAGACGGCAGTCAATGCGCTCTCTGCCGGTCTGTCGCTCCCGAAGGAGCAGGTCACGGCTGCACTGGCAGAATGCGGTCAGAAGGAGACCGTCCGCTTTGAGCAGCTTGACCGTGAGACGCTCCTGCGCCTGAACGATGCACTGGCGGGCGGTGATCGAAAGTCCTCCGGCGGCGTTCCGAGAGATTGATCAGTCCGGTTGTTTTCGCAGATTGGTTTTTTGAATGATTTTGATCTCGCTTTATTTCAGTCATTCTCTCTTTATCGTTTGTCCAACGCTCATTTTAACTGGGCGCGAATGCGAGAGAGACACCCCAAGGCGAGAAGGGAAACTCGCTTTGCTCGCATTCCCCGCTCTCCTTAGGGTTTCCCTCACACCGTTACGCCGGTGTAAAGCTCTCCCTTCCCTGATCCTCTTACCTCTAAGGGCGAAGTTCCTTATTTTGACGAAAGAAACATTTTCCGCATAGTTTGTTCATGAAGCGGGTTCGCATCAAGAGGGAAAGGGGTAAGGAAAGCGGGGGTTCGGGGGCGAAAACCTAAGGGGAAAGGGAGAATGAGCGACCAACGGGAGCGATCTCCCTTGCCCCTTTGGTTGTCACCCCCGTTCCGTGGGGGAAAGTGACGCTTATGGTTTTATGTGATTGATTGGGCACGGTAAGCTGATATATAAAGATTATATCTATGGAAACCGCTGACAGATTGCCGACTGAACGCCTGAAATCCGGCGGCAAATTGGCAAAATCCCCGAAAACATCGGAAATCCGCTTTGCAGCTTGAAAAATGCTTGACAAATGCCGCAAATTGTGGTATGATTATTTTACCTCTTTGCAGAGGCGCTTTTGTTGTGCCTTGCAGTCTGCACAGCTGCCTTTGTGCTTCGGCAGCAGTCTGAACTGCTCTCTGCGAAAAAGAGGGAGGCAAACTTTCTTCCGCAGCTTGTGCCCTGCGGCGCATGCAATGCGGAAAATTTCATACAGGAGGTGCCGACAATGCGCGTGAAAATCACACTTGCTTGCACAGAGTGCAAGAACAGAAACTATGTTTCTAAAAAGAACAAGAAGAATGACCCCGACAGAATCGAAATGATGAAGCACTGCAGACACTGCAATAAGCATACGCTGCATAAGGAAACAAAGTAAGAATCCGGGAACCGCATAGATGCATTCCGGCAATCCGGATGTATCAGCAGAAAGGAACAAACCATGGCGAAGGACAAGGAGCTTGCTGTTTCCGAAAAGAAGGAAAAAGACAGCAAGAAAAAGGACAAGTCCAAGAAGCAGGGCGGAATTTCCAAGTGGTTCAAGGATCTCAAGCTTGAACTGAAAAAGGTTGTCTGGCCTGACAAGAAAACTGTTGTAAACAACAGCATCGTTGTGTTCGCAGCCATGCTCGGATTCGCCGCTTTCACATTCCTGCTGGACAAAGGTTTCCTTTGGCTCTTCCAGCTTGCAATCAGCGGCAAATCGTAAGATGATGCGATCTGCGAAGCACAATCCAACGCGAAAGCGCAATGATCGAAGAAAGCAGGGAATTCGTAATGAGTGATAAAACCCCGAAACCAGAGTGGTATGTAATTCATACCTATTCCGGCTATGAGAACAAGGTTGCGCAGAGCATTGTGAAAAAGGCGGAAAATCAGCAGCTCACCGATAAAATCCTTGAGGTGCAGATTCCGACTGAACAGGTGCGCGAGATTACCGACGGCAAGGAAAAGGAGATCACCAGAAAGATCTTCCCCGGCTATGTGCTCGTGCATATGATCCACGATGATGAGGTCGCCTACCTGATCCGCAGTATCCGCGGCGTCACGGGCTTCCTCGGTGCAGACCCCAATCAGCCGATTCCGCTGACAGCCGGCGAAATCGCGGCAATGGGCGTCGATCTCGGAGAAACCGTCGAGATCAATCTCAGTATCGGAGATTCCGTCCGGATCGTCGGTACTGCAATGGACGGCTTTACCGGTGTGGTGCAGAGCATCAATATCGAGGAGGGTACCTGCGAGGTGCTCGTTTCGATGTTCGGTCAGCAGACACCGACCAAGCTCGCACTGACAGAAGTCGCACGCGAGAACTAATCAGAACCGTCCTTTCGGATGCAGACAGCGCATCCCTTATAAATCCCGCTGTCGTGGGAGAGATATTCAGCACCGGATGTGCGGATATCCCGCCATACACCACATTATTTGGAGGGTAAAATACCATGGCACAAAAAGTAGTTGGCTTTATTAAGCTTCAGATCGCCGCAGGCAAGGCAACTCCTGCTCCGCCTGTCGGTCCGGCGCTCGGTCAGCACGGCGTGAACATCATGGGCTTCTGCAAGGAGTTCAATGAGCGTACAAAGAATGAGGCAGGCATGATCATTCCGGTTGTTATTACCGTTTATGCAGACCGTTCCTTCACCTTTATCACCAAGACTCCGCCTGCTGCTGTCCTCATCAAGAAGGCTTGCGGCATTGATAAGGCGTCCGGTGTTCCGAACAAGAATAAGGTTGCAACCATCACCAAAGAGCAGATCAAGCAGATCGCTGAGAAGAAGATGCCCGACCTGAACGCTGCTTCCCTCGAAGCTGCAATGAGCATGATCGCAGGCACCGCTCGCTCTATGGGCGTCGTTGTTGCAGACTGATCCGCTTCAGGGCATCTGCCCTGTGGGAGGATTTTTCCGCCAAGCCGGAAAGCAAATCCCTGCTTCCGGTATACCACAGAATGATGATAAAGGAGTATTTCATAGATGAAACACGGTAAGAAGTATGTCGAGAGTGCAAAGGCACTCGATGCGGCAAAGCTTTATGAGCCGAATGAGGCTCTTGGCACTGTTTGCCAGCTCGCAAAGGCAAAGTTTGATGAGACCGTTGAGGCACATATCCGCCTCGGCGTTGATTCCCGTCACGCAGACCAACAGGTCCGCGGCGCTGTCGTTCTGCCGAACGGTACCGGTAAGTCCGTTCGCGTGCTTGTCTTCTGCAAGGAGGATAAGTATGAGGCTGCAAAGGCAGCAGGCGCAGAGTTCGTCGGCGGTCTGGACCTCGTTGAGAAGATCCAGAAGGAAAACTGGATGGATTTCGATGTTGTCATCGCTTCTCCGGACATGATGGGCGTTGTCGGTCGTCTCGGTAAGGTTCTCGGTCCGCGCGGCTTGATGCCGAACCCGAAGGCCGGTACCGTTTCTCCGGATGTCGCAAAGGCAGTTCAGGAGGCAAAAGCCGGTAAGATCGAGTACAGACTCGATAAGTCCAACATTATCCACTGCCCGATCGGCAAGGTTTCCTTCGGCGCTGAGAAGCTCGAGGAGAACTTCAATACCCTGCTCGAGGCAGTCGTTAAGGCAAAGCCGGCAGCAGCAAAGGGTACTTACCTGCGCTCTGTCACCGTTGCTTCTACAATGGGCGTCGGTGTTCCGGTTCTCACCACGAAGTTTGGTGTCTGATTTCTGATTTCACGCAGCGGAGAAAAACAGCAGCGCTGTTTTTCTCCGGACTGTTGTGATTTATCCGAAACCACTTGACAAATCGCTCGTTTTATGCTATAATATCTAAGTTGCAGATGAGAAATTAGCTCAGTTGGCAGAGCATCTCCCTTTTAAGGAGAGGGTCGAGGGTTCGAGCCCCTCATTTCTCACTCATGAATATTTCGTAAATACGCTGTTTTCCTGTATCGGGAGAACAGCGTATTTTATTGCAAAATGGGCTTTGGACACTATTTGGACACTACGGAGAAATTTGGACACCAAGCTGCGCGCTTTTTGAGCGAACAACGAGCCGGTTTTTTGAGAATTTTAGGAAATTCTTGCGAAAATGGCGTTTGTTGAAAACAGAGAAATTCGAGTCCGCTTTTTGTACATGATGCCAATTGCGGATTGGGTTGACAACAGCCGTTATACTAATGTATAATTAGTATGACAGATGTTTTTTCAACCGTTCCCATGAAATACATTCATGTATGCTTTATACTTTGAAGGTGATGGATATGAAAAAAAGAATGTTAGCAATAATCAGCTCGCTTCTGGCATCAATCATTTTTATGTCTCAGCAAGCAGTATTTGCGTATGCTGAGAATGACGAGGCTATGCAATATCAGCGCTCCCTTTATTTGGAAAACCAGCTGCCAAAGAAACAGACCGTGCTGCCAACAGATGATGAACTGTTTGATCGATTTCTCAAATACAGTCTTTGTGTAACGGATAAGGATGCGTTGTCTTCGGAACAGCTAGCTATGTGCCGAACGATCTTTCTTACAGAGCGCAGCGCGCCGCAGCTGCTTCTGTGTCCGTATGCGCGGCAGACGATCAAAACTGGTGTTGCGCCGGAACGCATTTCACTGGATAATCAGAAACTGCTTGCTGATATGACCGGATATAGCCCCATTCCTTTTTATCCTGATATTGCGTACTATGATTTATACGCCGCATATGAATTTGGTCAGCCATCCGAGATTGATGAATATTGGCTAGATGATAACGGGCGTGAGCGTGTGGTCGCACAGGCAGGTGCAGGCGGTCCATTTTATCAAATCAGATTTGATAAGATGCCGGATCCGGAAGAAGCGGATCGTGTTGCAGATTTTTGTTTCGGAAACTGGGTAGAACAAACAGACGGAGGTATTCTCTATGCCGGTGACATCCAAGCTGAGCGATGGATTGAGAATCACAACTTGGAGGTGCATACTTCCGGGTTCTGGGAATACATCGTAACGGATGATGCCGCCGGAACGGCGCAGATCATCGGATGTACGCTGCCGAATGGAAGCGATGTGGAGCCGATTACTGAACCGGTGATATTGCCGGATAAACTGGACGGATATACTGTGACCGGTATATCCGCAAGACTCGCAGATACCGGAATTACGAAACTGGTGATTCCGGAATGTTATACCAATGTTCAGACTTTTGTCAATATGCCGTATCTAAAGGAAGCGGAAATCTATGCGCCGGAACTGGAACTCTCGGATGGACTCTTTATGTCCTGTCCGAAACTGGAATCCGTCAGTCTGCATGTAAAGAAGATTGGGTTACGTGTATGTCCGCGATGTCCTGAAGTAAAGTCGGCTGTAATCACCAGTGCAGAGGAAATTGCTTGCTGGGCATTTAAAGATCTGTCCAAACTGGAAGAAGTGACGCTGCCGGATAATCTGAAATATTTAGGGCAGGATGCTTTTTCCGGTACAGCCCTGAGAGAACTGACGATTCCGAAAAGCACTGAAATCGTGGGCGTGCTACATAATCCGTATATCCAGAAAGGTGTGCTGATTGATCCGCTGACCGCAGAGCAGATTCTGATTGCTGATGAAGACTGCGTCATCAAAGGGTATTCTGATACGGAAGCACAGTTTTATGCCGCTGAAAACGGGTATACTTTTGTTTCGCTTGATGAGACAGTACAAGGCGATATCAATGCAGACGGAAAGATCAGCGCAGCGGATGCAGAACTTCTGGTGAAGTGGCTGACAACCGATGATTCAGTTGGAATGACAATTTGGAGAGCCGGTGACATGAACAACGACGGTAAGCTGAATGCCATTGATCTGACACTTCTCAAACGAATGCTGATACAAAAGTAATACGATGAAGAACGGGAACCGACACACAGCCGGTTCCCGTTTCGTTATACCCTTTTGTTGTTGGAGCTCATTTCCGCCGCGAAGACATCCGCGGCGGTTCCTGCGGCGCATCGGCATCGGTATGACCGTTCGGGACAGCACCGCTCTCCGCTTTTCGTCGCTGATCCTCCTGCCGTTCCAGCACTTGCAGGAAAGAGCCGCCGAGCACCTGCTCTGCAGTGGTCAGATAACCGACCGCCTCGCGCAGTTCCGCTTCTGCCTGCCGCAGATTGTCAGTCACATTCTGCCGGTATGATTTGGCTTTTTCAATCCGTTGCTCCGATTCCCGCCAGTTGCCCGCGTTAAGATAAGACTCCTTCCTGAGCATTTCGCGTGCCTCTTCCGGCGTGAACCGGGTGGACTGCTTGTCGTAATACACAATCTGCGCACATTCCACCAAATCCTCATGATGCCGCACATAGCTGTCGAGTTCTTCCAGACGCTCTGTCAACTCGTTGACCTCCTGCTGCTTCTGCTCTGCATCCCGCCGCAGCGAATTGAGCGTCGCGCCCTGATTGATCTTCGCATTCAACGCGGTCAGTCTATCCAGCTCGGCATCATTCTGCCACGACAGAATGCCTTTCGGGTTCTTCTTGCGGACGGGGAGGTACCCGTCTGAAAAACAAACCGTGTAGCGCTGCATCATTTCGAGAACGCGGATGTTTGGCGCGTGCATATCTCTTGCCGCCTGAATCATCTGTGCGAGATTTCTCTCATAGGATGCCTTGATCTCCAGCCGGTTCCGCAGCACATCCTCACTGTAAGCGCTGCCGAGCGATTTCAGCCGGATGTAATTCTTGCCGTCCGCCGGTCTGACTGCAATGTATTTGCCGAGCCTGATCTCGTAGTGCGAATCGCAGAGCCGCTGCAAAAGCTGATCGAAATCTTTTGACATCATCAGCATCCGATCAATGTCATCGCGAAGTTTGTCACGCCGGGAGGTCGGCTGTTTCTTGTACTGCGCTTCAATTCGTCTGATCGCATCGACAAAACATTCCTGCGCCTCAAAGCCGTTCTCTGTTTCGCGGTACGGGATCTTCTCCCGATCGAGTGCCGCCTGCACGAACGATCGCTTGTCATCATCCGCATAGAAGAACGACTTGTACCGTGAATACATCTGCTGTTTCATCGTAGCGTTGATGGATGTCAGCTGCTCAATCTGCTGTTTCATCCGGAGTGCGTTCCGGATATCTTCTGCTTCAACACGCTGCTTCTCACGAAAGACTGCCGAGTTCCGTTTGGCGTCCTGCCAGCTCTTGTATTCCTCAACTGTGAGATGATGATGATGTGCTTGCTTGTCTTCGCGCTGACATTCATGCTGCCGGAGCAGTTGTTCCAACTCACGCCGTTCACGCTCCTCCCAGATCACCAACTGATTGACGCCGCTGTTCTTTGCAGTGATTCCCATCTCTTTCAATGCAGCCCGCATCGAAACGCCTTTGCTCAGTCCGCGCTGTCGTCCCTCAGTATAGAACGGCACGAAGTCAATGTGCAGATGCGGTGATGCTTCGTCGAGATGCATGACGCTGTTGAACACATGAAGGTTTTTGTTTCGCTCCTGAAACTTCTCAGCATACTCTGCGAGAATCTTCTGAGCGATTTCTGCGCGGGGACTTCCGCAGGGTGTGTCCTTGCAGTCACCGAGCTGCACGATCACTTCATAGAACGGCTCCTCTCTTTTGCCGGATTTGATGTGCGAGTAGTAGTCTTTGATGCGTCGGCAGGGCTGCTTCTGTTTTGCATTGTAATCGTCGATTGCTGCGCCGAACAGTTCCGAGTATGCTTCCCGGACATCCTGCTGCTTGAAGAAAATGTTGTTCTGCATCTGATCGCGGCGGATGTTTCTTGCAATGAAGTCACGGTTATTGTGTGCGAGGTTTGCGCCGTGGGGATTACTTGCTTTGCCGAGTGTGACGCTGATACTGAATCGTTCCATTTGTCCTCCTTCTCTCTTTTTTCAGCCGGAGAACAGCTGAAATCACGCTTTTTGTACCGTTTTGCAAACTTAACCAATAGATTACCCAATATCAGTAATGCATGACGGGTGTCCGTCCATGCACTACTGATTTCAGGGGCTCTCAGGTGGTCTCTGTCAGCTCCGCAGCTTGGGAATTCCCAAACCCTTTGCAATACCGATGCCCGATTTCCGGATAGTAGTCGTGTATATCTCTTGCGGTCAGCGCAAGGTACAGGCTCATCAGCGAGATCATCTTCTCGGCTTCGTTGTCGAAGAAGTAGATCTGCACCTCATCCAATTCACCGCGCCGGATCGGTTTTCCGTAGCGCGTGATTTTGTCGCGGAGTGCTTTTGCTATGTCACCGAACGCGCACTCACTGCCGCCAAGCACCATCGTGTCAAGCATCGAGAGCAGCGCGTTGACCTGATCTCTCTCAAGGCAAACTTTGATCGGACCGAGCTTGTTTTTGAATCCGGCCATTCCTGCATCACTCCTCTTCCGTTGTTGCTTGGCTTGATGATGATGATCGGGCGGCTCTTTCTTTGAGCGCGGTGAAGCGTCTGTCCTCCCCCTGCACATGAAACGTCGTCGCTCGCTCAAACATTCTGCTGACGATTCGTTTCTGTGTGAGGTCGGCGGGCGCTGCAAAATCATTGAGCGTGAGATTGGTTGTGATGACGCAGGGCTTTCCGCTTCGGAGCCGTCCGTCGATCAGATTGAATTTGATCTCGTCCATGTAATCTGTCCGGCGCTCGCAGCCGAAGTCGTCAATCACGAGCAGCCCGGTGTGATTCATTTCATCATAGACCGCTGCTTTGTCCGGGTTGTTCCAGAGATGCTGTTCGATTTTGGAGACTGTGATGAACCGCGCCGTCATGCCGGCATCAATCGCAGCATTCGCAATGCACGCCGCCATGAATGACTTGCCTGTCCCGCAGTCGCCCCAGAGCAGCAGCCAGTCACGGCTGCTGTCTCCGGTCACTCTTTCAGAAAACGCTTTGCAGGTCTCGGTCAGGGATGCCGCTTTCCCGTCATCATCAGCGAAGGTTGCGCGAATCAGATCGGAACCGTGAAAGCAGATGTTCCGCCGCTGTTCGATTTCGTTCTGCCGAAGTCTTTCACGCATCGCATCATCATCGGCTTTCATGCAGGCACACAGGCAGTAAACGGCTTCATCTGAATTTGGGAACGGTCGGCACTGCTTCGGCGTATGACACTTGCCGCACATGAGAAGTCCGGTTGCTTCGTCGGTGTAGTCACAGTCCCGAATCGGGATGGCTTCTTCCGCTTTTGTCGCAAGAACATCAAACATATTTCTGACAACCCTCAAGTAAACCCTCCTTCCACCGCGCAGTGCGCGGCTCCATTACGAGAATGACAGTTGCCGGTATTGTGATTTAACGTCCCGACCGCATCAGAAAATCCCCTCCAGATTATAAACTGGCTGAACCTGTGTCGGGATTTGCGACACTGTTTTCTGATCTTTCTTTGCCCAGGAACGGATCACCGCGAGGAAGTTCTTGTAATGTTTACCTGTTGATGCAACATACTCCGAGACCGCTTCAATCCTTTGCTGCCAGTCAGTCGGAAACTCTGCTTGCAGTGTGCCCATCTCCTCATCAGACAGGTATACATTCCGATATCTGCCATATGTATGACGGACAGGCGCTCTTCTC
>JAFZPP010000010.1 GCA_017550285.1 Oscillospiraceae bacterium | reverse complement strand
GTCCCGGGTTCGAGTCCCTGATGGTGCATCCAAAGGCCCGTTGGTCAAGCGGCTAAGACGACGCCCTCTCACGGCGTAATCATGGGTTCGATTCCCGTACGGGTCATTCAGATTTCAAGAAGCAATCGCTTCTGAAATATATACGCAGAGCCGGTGTTAATGGCAATGAGGTTCCACCCGTTCCCATTCCGAACACGGAAGTTAAGCTCATTCGCGTCGAAAATACTTGGTTGGAGACGACCCGGGAAAATAGATCGATGCCGGCACTGTTCATATTCCTCCATAGCTCAGTCGGTAGAGCACCTGACTGTTAATCAGGGTGTCACTGGTTCAAGTCCAGTTGGGGGAGCCAAGATGATAACTCCCATACGGCTTGTATGGGAGTTATTTCTATATTTACATTTTGCAGGGAGGATTTCAAGATGCTTATTAAGTTGATTATTTTCATGGTAATCGGTGCGCTGATCGGCTGCATTGCCGGCAAGATCATGGGACACGAGAAGCAGGGCTTTCTGCGGAATGCGCTGCTCGGACTCGTCGGCAGTATTGTCGGCGGCTGGATCGGCAATTTCCTGAAAATCGGCGGCGGCTGGATTTCCGGCATTGTGCTCTCGGTGATCGGTGCCTGCCTCGTGATGTTCCTCATTGAGAAGCTGAAAAAATAAAACACGACCGCGAATCTCTGATTTTGCTGCAGATTCGCGGTTTTTGTTTTATCAATCGGCAGACTGTTGCAGGACTGTATTCGGATAATAATGCTGCAAAATCTCCGCATAGCCGCAGCCTTCCTGTGCCATTGCATTCGCGCCGTACTGGCTCATGCCGACATCATGTCCGTGGCCGTGCGTTGTAAACAGAAACTGTATGCCGTCATACTGCACTGTAAAGCATGCAGCCCGCAGCCCGAGTACCTCTCGAAGAAGCTGCCCGCTCCATTGCCGGTCGCCGCAGCGAATCTGCAAAACGGTTCCTGCCGGTGTGCACTCCGGCGCTGAAAACCATTGCGCAGGATCATCGGGAAATGTGCAGTCCGGATTTTGTGCGCTGAGCGCTTTTTGCAGCGTTTCCGGCGGAATGCTGACGGTCTCCTCGAAATCCGGTGCGCTCCGGTCTGCCGCAGAGGGGACAGAGATCAGATAGGGCAGCGCATTGCCCCAGACCGTTTCTGCGGATTCGGTCTCTCCGGATGAAACGGCGTGGAATGCCGCTGCAATCGGTTCCCCTTCAAAGCAGAGGAGCTGATCGCCGACTGCATCGACAGCTGCCGCGATTTTTGCATAGCTTTCCTCATAGGCATCGCCGTAAAACTGCCGCATGGCATCTTCTGTGAAAAATGCCTGATATTTGCTGCTGTCATCGGAAAAATCCGCGCCGCAGAGTGCGCTGTCCGGTGCAGCGGCATTTTGTTTCCGGATACGTTCGGCATAGGTGTGGCAGGCGATGACCTGTGCTTTCAGTGCTTCGGGTGCATAATCGGCAGGCATTTCTGCGCCGACGGCACCGATCAGATAGTCCCGCAGCGGCACCTCGCAGACCGATCCCGTGCTGCTTTGCAGGACAAGATAGGAGCCTGTCAGCGTCGGTTCCGGCGCAGAATCGGCTGCTGATTCCGGTGACGCATCCGGCTTCGGAATCCGCTGCATCATCCCTGCCGGAAGCAGCAGCATCAATGCTGCGCTCAATATCAAAAACCGGATTCTCCCGAACAAAATAATCACTCCCTGAAATTCGTGTTTTGCTTGACAACAGAGGCAAAAAGCAGTATAATAAAGTAGAATGCAATATTGTGGAATGGTGTAGCTATACGCCGGAAAGGGCTGTCTCAAATGGTTGATAAGGAATCTATTGTAAATTTATGTGCAGGTCTGCGCGAATATTCCGCGTTTGATCCGGCATTGTATCAGAAATATCAGGTAAACCGCGGTTTGCGGCGTGCCGACGGCACGGGTGTTGTCGCCGGTATTACGAAAATCTGCAATGTCCACGGCTATATGCTCAATGAGGGAGAGGTCGAGCCGATCCCCGGTGAGCTGATCTACCGCGGATATCAGATCACCGATCTGGTGCGTGCTGTGGAAAAGGAAAACCGCTTCGGATATGAGGAAACCGCGTATCTGCTGCTGTTTGGCAAGCTGCCGACGGCAGAGCAGCTTGCGGAATTCCAGAAGCTGATCTCCGATTCCAGAGAACTGCCCGACGGCTTTATCATTGATATGATCGCAAAGGCGCCATCGAATAATATCATGAACAAAATGGCGCGTTCCGTGCTGGCGCTCTATTCCTACGACGATGACTGCGAAGTGCAGTCGCTCGAGAATGAGGTGCGGATTGCCGTTTCGATGATCGCGCATCTGCCGGTCATTATGTCGGCGGCATATCAGGTTAAGCGGCAGCACTTTGACGGCGAAAGCCTTGTCATGCATCCGCTGCGTCCGGAGGAGACCAATGCGCAGACGATTTTGTCGCTGCTGCGTCTCGACCGCCAGTATACGCCGGAAGAAGCGCATCTGCTGGATATCTGCATGATGCTGCACGCAGAGCACGGCGGCGGAAACAATTCCGCATTTGCATGCCGCGTGCTGACTTCCTCCGGTACCGACCCGTATTCCGCATATGCGGCGGCAATCGGTGCGCTCAAGGGCTTCCGTCACGGCGGCGCGAATATCAAGGTCATGCAGCAGCTTGATCTGTTCAAGGCGAATATCAAAAATACCGAGAACGAAGGCGAGGTCGCCGATTTCATCCGCAAGGTGCTCCGCAAGGAGGCAGGCGACGGTGCCGGTCTCGTTTACGGCATGGGGCATGCGGTGTATACGCTGTCCGATCCGCGTGCCGTCCTGCTCAAGGAAAAGGCATTCGCGCTCGCAGAGGGCAGGGAGATTGAGGCGGATTTCCGTCTGCTGGATATGATTGAGCGCCTGACGCCGCAGCTTGTTGCAGAGAAATCCGCACGCGCCGCGTCCAAGAGCATCTGTGCAAATGTGGACCTGTATTCGGGTCTTGTCTATAAAATGCTCGGCATTCCGCGCGAGCTGCTGACGCCGATGTTTGCGGTATCCCGTATCGCAGGCTGGTCTGCACACCGCATTGAGGAGGTGCTGACCGGCGGCAGAATCATTCGCCCGGCATATAAGTCCGTGGCGAAGGCGGTGCCCTATGTGCCGCTCAGCGAGAGAAAATGACTGCGAAGCTGATTGCAGGCTGCCTGACAGCATGTCTGCTGACGGCACAGCTCCCGGGATGCAGCTTCAGCGGGAGCGTCGAATCCATGCTCAGCCCGCCGCGTCTGACCGTGGAGCAGGAGCAGATTTATCAGGCATTGCAGCAGTCGATCGGCTCGCAGATCAGCCTGAAATATCCGAAATCCGGCGAACGGCTCTCAGCGTTTATTGTCGATGATCTGGACGGAGACGGCTCCGATGAGGCGGTCGTTTTCTATGAATTCGGCAGAGATTCCCTGAATGAGAACCGGCTGCGCATTTCGCTGTTTGACCAGAAGGAAGGCGAATGGACGGCGGTGGATCATATTCCTGCTGCCGGCGCCGAGATTGACCGTGTGGATATCGAGCGGCTCGGCAGAAATCCGCGGCAGAATCTGATTATCCGGTACAGCATGGTGGACGGCTTCGAGCATGCCGTGCAGGTGCTGCATTATGAAAACGGCGAGCTCGCCGAGAATCTGAAAAAGCCGTATTCCGTCATGGAGCTGCGTGATCTGGACGGGGACGGTACAACGGAGGTTCTGATTGCGGCTGCGGCAAAGGATTCCGAACCGGCGACGGCGTTTGTCTATGAAATGGATGAAAACGGAAACTATCCGGAAATGCCTGCCTCGCGGAGACTCTCCGATACGATGACCGATGTGACGCGGATCGCTTACGGCAATCTGCCGACCGGCAGGGGACAGGAGACGATTCCTGCGATCTATATGGACGGTATCACCGGTGCGACAACCGTGCAGACCGTTGTCCTCAATTACAGCGACGAAACACTGTCGCTGCTCTATGCAGACAGCCCCGAGCGCTATCCGAAAACCGAGCGCTCCGGCGGCGCACTGACAATGGACATTGACGATGACGGCGAGGCGGAGATTCCGGTCCGCTTTGCGTTTTATGATCAGTCCGTTTTGCCGGAGGCGGTTGCGCCGAAGATGACGAACTGGTATGTCTGCCGGAATAAGCTGCTGATGCGCGAATATTCTTCGTATTATTCCGCGCAGGACGGCTTTGTCTTCCTGCTGCCGAAGCGCTGGGAAGGCAGCGTGACGGCGCGGCTGGAGAACGATGAAATCGTTTTCTGGAGCTTTGAACAGCCGTCAGCACCGGCATGGACGGAGACAGAGGATTCCGCGCATTCGGAGGCGGTTCTGCTCGAACCGCTGCTGCGGCTGGCGGTCGTTTCCGATCCGGTTGCGGCGGATGCGATGCAGTCGGACGGCTATCTGCTGTTGCAGCAGAAGAACAGCCGGTATTATCTCGGAAAAATCGGGGACGTCAGCCGGTCGATGCGGCTGACCCCGAGTGAATTGCTGGTCTCTATGCGCTTTTTACAGTAAATACACACTTTTTGCATTATACGAAAACAATCGGGAAAGGAGCGTTTTTTATGAAGCGATTGCTGGTTTGTGAGGATGAGGATACGATCCGCGAATTTGTTGTCATCAATTTGAAGCGTGCAGGCTATGACGTTGTCGATGTCAACAGCGGCGAGGCTGCGCTCAGGGTCTTTGATCAGGAGAACGGCAATTTCGATATTGCGCTGCTCGATATCATGATGCCCGGTATCGACGGTATTACCGTTTTGAAGCGCCTGCGCGAAAAATCCAAGACACTCGGCATCATCATGCTCTCGGCAAAGTCGCAGGAAATGGACAAGGTCAATGCGCTGATGAACGAGGCGGACGACTACATCACAAAGCCGTTTGCACCCTCGGAGCTGACTGTCAGAGTGGATGCGCTCTACCGCAGAGTCATTATGAACTCGATGAATTCGGAGGGCATCAAGATGCTCGAATCCGGTCCGTTCGTCATCAATCTCGACGGCAGAACCGTCACGAAGAACGGCGAGCCGATTGAGCTGACCGATGTCGAATACAAAATACTCACGTATTTCCTGAAAAATAAAAATACGGCGCTCGACCGCGTCAGCATTCTCTCGAATGTTTGGAGCGACAGCTACTACGGCGATAACAAGATCGTCGATGTCAATATCCGCCGGCTGCGCATGAAGATCGAGGACGATCCTTCCGAGCCGCGCTATATTATGACCATTTGGGGCTACGGCTACAAGTGGGAGGAGAAGCCGGAAAATCACAGATAAAGAGGCAGGCGCCGAATGAGGAAAAAAAGCATTACGCGCCGCTGGATCACCAACAACCTGGCTGTTATCATTCTCATTCTGCTGGTGATCGAGCTGGCGCTGATTTATGCGGTGCAGAATTATTTTTATAATTCCGCGCGGCAGTATCTGGTCTCGAAGATCAATGCCGTCAACGGCGTCCTGACGCGCTATGCAGCCGATTCCGGCACGAATCTCAATGCCGAAATCCGCAGTACGCTCGAGAGCTTCTCCGATAAGGACAAAATGGAGCTCATGGCGATTGACTATGACGGCATGATCGTGCTGACCTCCTCCGGTTTTTCGCCGGATTATGCGATCAAGATGCCGGATTATGATGCGGCGATGCGGGAAACGGAGCCTTACGGCTACAGCACAAGCCGCACCGAGAACGGCGAGCGGATCATGGCGGTCAGCTTCCCGATCAGCGATATCAGCGAGGAGTACAGCGCGATCAGAGTGGTGACCTCGCTGGAAACCATTGACAATACAATCGCGGCATTTGTGCTCGGCGTGACGGTTGTTGCAATCGCCGTGCTGCTGCTGCTGGGACTGTCCGATCTCTATTTCGTGGGCTCGATTCTGCGCCCGATCCGCGAAATCAACAGCAATACCGAGAAATTTGCACTCGGCGATTTCTCCGCGCGGATCAATCAGGAGAGTGAGGATGAGATCGGTGAGCTTTGCGCCGGCATCAACCATATGGCGGACGAGCTTTCCGCCGCGGAGGCAATGAAAAACGAATTTATCAGCTCGGTTTCGCATGAGCTGCGCACGCCGCTGACGGCGATCAAGGGCTGGGCGGAGACGCTGACCGATATGGCTGCGGATGAAAATACCGAAGCCGACCCCGAAATGATGCAGAAGGGTCTGCATATCATCGTCGGCGAGACGGCGCGTCTTTCTGATATGGTCGAGGAGCTGCTCGATTTCTCGCGGATGCAGAACGGTCATTTCACGCTGCAAATGGACACCATGGATATTCTCGCGGAGCTCGGCGATGCCGTTCTGATCTATATGGAGCGTGCAAAAAAGGACCGCATCCGCGTGATCTACGAAGAGCCGGAAATGCTCCCCTTTGTCTACGGCGACAAGAACCGCATCCGGCAGGTTTTCATCAATATCATCGACAATGCAATCAAATATTCCGATGCGGACGGTCTGGTGCAGATTTCTGCGGAGGCTGCGGAGGATAACAGCGCGGTGCGGATCGTCGTGCAGGATCACGGCTGCGGCATCAAGGCTTCCGATCTCGGAAAGGTCAAGACGAAATTCTATAAGCCGAATCATACGCGGCGCGGCTCGGGCATCGGGCTTGCCGTTGCGGATGAGATCGTTGCGATGCACAACGGCACGCTGGATATTGACAGCGAGGAGGGCGTCGGTACGACCGTGACGATCACGCTGCCGGCAAAGGACGCAAAGTAAGCGATATACAGCAGGCGGTTCCGGCAAAAGCATCCGGACGCCGTACAGAGGACACAACATCAGGACAGGAGGGAATCGGCATGGTAAAGGGTAGATTCGGCGGAAAGAAGATCATCGGGCTGCTTCTGGTGATCGGATTCGGCGCGGTGCTCATTTTCTTCGGCGGAAACTATATCAAAAAAGCAAAGCGCTGCGTCCGTGAGGTACGGGCGGAGGTCGTGGAAATGCGGGAATGCCGTGCGGGCGGCGATGTGACATATCAGCCGTTTTATTCCTATACGTTCAACGGTCAGACCTACGAGGTCAGCGGCAGCGGCTCCTCTAATATGGAGACCTACCATGCAGGACAGCATGTCACGCTGCATATCAATCCGGATGATCCCACGGAGTTTACCGATAAAAAGCGTGATAAAAGGCTCGGGCTCTTTGCGGGCACAATCTTTCTTGCGTTTATCGGCTTCGGTGTGTACATGCTGGTGTCGAAGGAGGCTTGAACCGTGCTTGCAATGGATACGATTATCAACGGGCTGAATGTCACAGGTGTCATGCTGATGGTATTCGGCGTCGGCGGCATGCTTGTATGGCCGGTGATTGCTTTGCGCAAAACAAAGCGCTGCTCTGCCGAGGTCGAGGCGACTGTGACATCCTATACGACACTGCACAGCAGCGGACATCATGCACCCGGAACGGCACCGAATCATGTTGAGTATGATTCTATGCAGGCAGCGATTTTCAGCTATACCTATGAAGGCAATACCTATACCTCGGGACCGGAGGTCAATACCAACGGCATCTGCGATCCGATCGGGACGGTCCGTACATTCCGTGTCAATCCGGAGAATCCGCAGGAATATATCGCATCGAAGAAGCGCAACCGTGCATCGAATATTTTTATGATGATTATCTTTGCGATTGTCGCCGTGGTCGGGGTTGTGAAGCTCAAACAATAAGAAACAGGACAAACGGCGCATCTTTATTGACGGCATCACGGCAATGAACCGGCATCCGACAGCAAAAAAGGGAGTGACTGCATATGCCCAGCTTCAGATATCAGGCGCGGCAGCTCGCGCAGCAGAAGCGCCTTGACGGCAATGTCAATTACCGGCGGAACGGCATCCTGTTTCTGGTCGCTGTCCTGATTGCAGGCGGCGTTGTGCTTCTGCCGAATCTGCTGCGGCGGTTCCGCTGCACGGAGCCTGTGACGGCGACCGTTCTGGAGGGCGCAACCCATGAGCGCAGGGGACGGCGAGGCAGACGCTATACCGTCACCGATCATATTTTCTCCTATCAGTATGAAGGTGAATATTATTCCGATGTCTATGAGACACTGGCTTCGGAACAGATGCCGGAGATCGGCTCCAGAATCGAAATCTATATCAATCCCGAGAATCCGGCGGAGTATTTCAACCGCGGCAGCCGCGACAAGGCACTCATTGCCGGAACCTGCCTGCTGGTGATCCTCGGTGCCGCTGCGGTTTCGCAGATTTGGATTCCGAATCATAAATTCGGGCAGTGAACTGACAGAAGAGGGGTTCTCATGATAAATGCGATTATGAATGCACTGGTTGTGATCATTCTCTATCTGCCGGGACTGCTCCTGCTGCTTGCCGGCGTTTGCTTGGGCACATTGATGCTCAGACGGTATTTCGTGCGGCGGAAGCGGCTTTCCGTGCGCGTGGAGGCAGAGCTCTGCGCATTTATGGCGAATGAGCAATACGATGAGCACGGTCATACTGCCGGTTATAACTATAAGCCGCTGTACCGGTATGTTTACGAGGGCGTGACCTATATCCCGAAGCCGCACGGCGCATCTGTGACGGCGGCACCGGAGCATAAGCTGAATCAGGACGGCAAGGTCATCCTGTGGATCAATCCCGAGAAGCCGGATGATTACAGATTGCCGGAGGAGGAGCTCTGCGTGATGCTGCTCGCGGTGATCGCGGGGGGCGTGATCGGCGTGATCGGCGCGCTGCTGCTCGCTGCGGCGTGAATGCCGCATTTGAAATCATACCCATGATGAAAGGACGGGTAACATTTTGTCTGAACAGGAACATTTGCTGGCGGCACAGGTTGCCGCACAGAACGATGCCGCAGCGCAGTTTGCGGCGCATAAAGAAACGCAGACGGATACAGCGGAGCTGACCGAAGCATCGCTGCCGGAGCCGGAGACCGCAGAGGAGACCGCTGCACCGGCGGAGCATGATCCCGCAAGAGACGCATCGGCAGAGCAGTCGGCTGCGAAGGCGGAATATGCACATAAATCGAAGATCGGCGGACAAGCGCTGATCGAGGGCGTCATGATGAAGGGCGCGTTCCGCGGTGCAATGGCATGCAGACTGCCGAGCGGAGAGATCGACGTCGAAACATGGGACCTGCCGGCTGCATTCGAGACCGATCCGAAAACCGGTAAGCAGCGCATCGTCCGCAAGTGGTATAACCGGATTCCGCTGGTACGCGGCTGCGTCAATTTTGTGATGTCCATGGTGGATGGCTACCGCTGCATGATGAAGGCGGCAGAGAAGCAGTTTGACGAGGAAGTCGATGATTTCTGCGGCTGGAAGAAGCATGAGAAGATCGACAGGCTCTCCGAGGAGCAGGCATTCGAGAAATTCAGCGCATGGTTTTCCGAATACCGCCGGAACAAGGACCTCGAAATGCTGAAAAAGGATAAGGAATATCAGGTCAAGGGCGACCCCGATGCCGGAACCATCCGCGCACGCTGGGCATATCTGCAAAAGGCGTCCGAGAATTATGAATACGAGGAGCAGAGCAAATTCGAGAAATGGCTCGATGAAAAGCTCGGCGACAAAATCTTCAATATCATCATGACGATTGCAATGGTTATCGGCGTCGGACTGGCATTTCTGCTGTTCCTCTGGCTGCCGCGTCTGGTCGTATCGTTTGTCAAGCCGCTGACCGACAGCCGGATTATCAAATCCTGCGCGGAGGGACTTGTGAAGATTATTCTGTTCGTCGGGTATATGTGGCTGACAGGCAGGGCGAAAAGCATCCGCAGAACCTACGAATATCACGGCGCGGAGCATAAGACGATTGCCTGCTTTGAGGCGGCGCTCCCGCTGACGGTCGAGAATGTCAAAAAGCAGTGCAGATTTCATCCGCGCTGCGGCACGAGCTTTATCTTCCTCGTGCTGCTGATCGGCATTTTCTTCGGCTGCTTCAATCCGTATAAGATCGTCTGGCAGAGAGTGCTGTTCGGTCTGCTGCTGCTGCCGCTGATTATGGGCGTCAGCTATGAGCTGATCCGGCTCGCGGGCAGATATGACAATCCGCTGACGCGCATCCTCTCGGCGCCGGGACTCTGGATGCAGCGCATCACAACGAAGGAGCCAGATGCCTCGCAGATCGAGTGTGCAATCGCGGCAATGACGCCCTGCATCCCCGACAATCTCGAAGACGACGAATGGTAGGCGGCAGTGCCGCCCTCCGATTCTGCACCGAAGTCAGCGCCTGTGCAGCGGAGGTGTATGGCTCGTCTGCTGCGTACTGACAGCATTGGGGATTTATGCGGCAGTGCCGCCCTCCGATTCTGCACCGAAGTCAGCGCCTGTGCGGCGGAGGTGTATGGCTCGTCTGCTGCGTACTGACAGCATTTGGGATTTATGCGGCAGCATTTTTCACTTTTACTTGATTGGGATACATCATCATGAAGCAATTTGACCCTGTACTGCACCGCGAACTGACGGCATTGCTCCGAGAAGGCGGCATTGACGATGCAGCGCTCGAGGCGAAATGGATTCTCGAGGATGCCAAATCCGAAGCGGACGCAAAGGCAATCGCACAGCGCCGCGCAAAGCATGAGCCGCTGCAATATCTGCTCGGGCAATGGGAATTCTACGGGCTGCCTTTCTATGTCGGAACCGGTGTGCTGATTCCGAGAGCCGATACTGAAACGCTCGTGGATGCGGTGCTTTCGCGTATGCCGGACCGCAGCGGGCAGCAGATTCTCGATCTCTGCACCGGCAGCGGATGCATTGCACTGAGCCTTGCGCATCACCTGCCGCAGAGCCGCATCACCGGTCTGGAAATCAGCCCCGATGCCCTGCAATATGCAAGGCGCAGTCTGGCGGCGCTCGGGCTGCAAAATACAGCGTTATGTGAAGCGGATGTGCTGGAGCCGGAGACCGCGGCGCAGTATCATGACTTGGCGGCGGTTGTCAGCAATCCGCCCTATCTGACGGCGGAGGATATGCGGAATTTGCAGCAGGAGGTTCGCTTTGAACCCGCTGCGGCGCTCGACGGCGGTGCGGACGGGCTGCATTTTTACCGCGAAATTACCCGCCTCTGGCGCAGTACGCTTTCTGCGGGCGGTCTGCTTGCCTTTGAGGTCGGCATCTATCAGGCGGCGGATGTTGCCGCAATATTATCACAAAACGGATTCGCTGCGATTGAATGCATCCGCGATCTCGGCGGCATTGAACGCACCGTAATCGGGCGAAAGGAGTCCATATGACCAGAAAAGAACGCTCTGAGGCGTATTTGCAGGCGCATCAGGTGAAAATCAACCCTGTGCTGCCGGAAATTGCACCGGATGCAAAGGTGAAGCCTGCGGAGGAGATTCTGCGGCGCGCGGTTGCGGCGATGCTCGCTTCCCAGATTGCGGTCGATCTTGCATCGGACAGCAATGTGCGCGAAAGTGCGCTGTTTTTCACGAATATTCTCGAGCTCTTCGGACTCGAAAACGATCTGACGCCCGATGAGCAGAAGCTCTTTGACCTCGCATATCCGGATCGGCAGAATACGCTGACACCGGCAGACGGCGGACAGCTTTCATGGCGCATTGAGATGTGCATGCCGCTTTTCTGGGCATGCGGACTGCTGAAAGGTGAGCTGCCCTATCCCTCGCAGCCCTCGCAGATTGAGGGGCTTGTGCGGATTCTTGCCGCGGCGGAGGATTTCGATGTGCTGCGGATGCTGACGGTGATGCGTCCGGCGGAGGAGATTCTCGATGCTGCCGACCGGATATACCGCATGGACTGGGCATGCGTCGATGCGCTGGTCAACCGCACCGAGATCACCGGTGCACTGAATTATGACGTTGTGGTCGAGCAGCACAAGGGCTTTAACTGGATGATCGGCGCCTATGATGCCGAAAACTGGGACAATGTCAAGCCGCACACCTGAACACTGAACAGGCAGTGCAGCATCCCTCACGATGAGGAATAAACTGAACACAGATGCGGAGAAGATCCGCGGAAAGGAACCGATGGAACATGGCAAAGGCTGAACTGAAAAAGAAGAATATTACCGCTGTCAAGCAGGCGAGCAAGGAGGAACGCGAAAAGGCGCTCAAGGCTGCAATCGCGCAGATCGAGAAGCAGTACGGCGCAGGCGCGGTCATGCGGCTCGGTGAAAATAATGTGCAGAATGTCAAGGCAATCTCGACCGGCTCCCTGACGCTCGATATGGCGCTGGGCATCGGCGGTGTGCCGCGCGGCAGAATCGTCGAAATCTACGGACCGGAATCCTCCGGTAAGACAACCGTCGCGCTCCAGATCATCGCGGAGGCGCAGAAGGCAGGCGGCGAGGCTGCGTTCATCGACGTAGAGCATGCGCTCGATCCGGTCTATGCACAGGCGCTCGGTGTCGATATCGACAATCTGCTCGTATCCCAGCCGGACAGTGGCGAGCAGGCGCTGGAAATTGCGGAGGCACTCGTGCGCTCCGGTGCAATCGACGTCATAGTCATTGACTCGGTTGCGGCAATGACCACGCGCGCCGAGATCGAGGGCGAAATGGGCGACTCGCATGTCGGTATGCTCGCAAGACTGATGTCGCAGGCGATGCGCAAGCTGACACCGGTCATCTCCAAATCAAACTGCGTCGCCGTGTTCATCAATCAGGTGCGTGAAAAGATCGGCGTCATGTACGGCAACCCCGAGGTCACAACAGGCGGCAGAGCGCTCAAATTCTATTCCTCTGTCCGTATGGAGGTCCGCAAGGGTGAGGCAATCAAGAGCGGCGCTGAGGTCATCGGCAACCGCACCAGAGTCAAGGTCGTCAAGAACAAGGTCGCACCGCCTTTCAAGGAGTGCGAATTCGATATGATGTACGGCAAGGGCATCTCCCGCATCGGTGAGATTCTCGACCTTGCAACCGAGCTCGATATCATCCATAAGAGCGGCTCGTGGTTCAGCTACGGCGAACGCAAGCTGGGGCAGGGCAGAGATGCCGTCAAGGAGCTGCTGGAAATGGATACCGCCTTTGCAAAGGAGGTCGAGCAGCAGATTCTCGAGAAGAAGGAGAGCATTGTCCTCGCTTCCAAGAAGAATAAGAAGGCGGCTGCGGTCTCGGAGGCAAAATCCAAGGCGGACAGTGCCGTCGCGGAGACCGGTGCGGCGCTTGATGCGGCAGGCAATGATTCGGACGACGATTTTGAGGAGTTTGCACCGGAGGAGTAATCGCTGCATCGGCATGAAAATCACGGAGATTACAAAGGGCAAGGGCAAGCTCTGGGCAGTCCGGCTCGAAGATGATTCGACGCTGTGGCTGCACAGCGACCTGCTGTACGGCGCGGGTCTGCGCACGGGCGATGATCTCACAGAGGAACGCATCGCCGATTTGCGGCAGCAGGCGGCGGAGCACCGTGCCTATGAATACGGGCTGTATCTGCTCGAGAAGCGCGGCTATTCCTACAGAGAGCTCTATGACAGGCTCATGACCGCGCCCGAGGCACAGGAGACAGCCGTTCTGCAAGCGCTGGAAAAGCTCACGCGCTACGGCTTTGTCAATGATGCGCGCTATGCTGAGCAGCTTGCAGCGCACTATGTCGAAGGGAAGAAATACGGGCTGCGGCGTGCGGCATTTGAGATGAAGCACCGCGGGCTTTCGCAGACGGATATCGACGATGCACTTGCAGCATATGACAATGCGGAGACAATTTCTGCGATGCTGCTGGAGCTGCTGCAAAAGAAATATGCGCGGTATCTGACTGACCCCGATGACCGCAAATCGACCGAAAAGGTCACGGCGGCACTCGTCCGGCGCGGCTTTACCTATCAGCAGATACGGTATGCGCTGGAGGATTATTTCGCTTTGATCGGTGAAGCATAACATGCATCACGGTGAATAAAACAGGAGTATGTTGATTGTATGATTGTAAGCATGGTATCACTTGGCTGTGCCAAGAATCTGGTGGACAGCGAACGGATGCTGCACCGGCTCAAAGAGGGCGGCTATACGCTCACAACAAATCTCGCAGAGGCTGACATTGCCATTGTGAATACCTGCGGATTTATTCAGGCGGCGAAGGAGGAGGCAATCGACACCGTGCTCGAGCTCGGTGCGCTCAAGGCTTCCGGCTCGCTCAAACGCATCGTCATTACCGGCTGCCTTGCCGAACGCTATCGGGAGGAGGTCGCAGCGCAGTTCCCCGAGGCGGATGCTGTCATCGGAATCGGCGACCAGACCGGCATTGTCGAAGTGCTCGATGCAATCACAAAGGATATCCGCGTCACGCGCTTTGCACCGAAATGCAATATGCCGCTGACCGGCGAGCGCATTGTCTCGACGCTGCCCTTCTATGCGTATCTCAAGGTCGCGGAGGGCTGCTCGAACGGCTGTACATACTGCGCAATCCCTGCAATCCGCGGCAAATTCCGCTCGGTTCCCATGGAGGATGTGCTTGCAGAGGCGGCGCAGCTCAGCGCACAGGGCGTCACGGAGCTGATCGTCATTGCGCAGGATACCACGCGCTACGGCGAAGACCTCTACGGTCAGTCGAAGCTGCCCGCGCTGCTGACGGAGCTCTGCAAAATCGACGGATTCCGCTGGATTCGTGTATTATATTGCTATCCGGAGCGCATCACGGACGAGCTGATCGACGTCATTGCAAGAGAGGATAAGATCGTCAAATATCTCGATATACCGGTTCAGCACAGCAATGATGCCGTATTGAAAGCGATGCGGCGCAAATGTGACGCTGCCGGACTGCGGGCATTGTTCAAAAAGCTCAGGGAACGCATCCCCGGGCTGACGCTGCGGACGACGCTGCTTGTCGGATTCCCCGGCGAGACGGACGAACAGTTCACGGAGCTCTCGGAATTCGTGCAGGAGATGCGCTTTGACCGGCTCGGCTGCTTTGCCTATTCCGAGGAGGAGGGGACGGTCGCGGCACGCATGGAGAATCAGGTCGATGAGGACATCCGGCAGCGGCGCGCAGACCTGCTCATGGAGCAGCAGATGCAGATTGCGGCGGAGCTGAATGCGGCGCGTGTCGGGATGGATGCCGAGGCGGTGATCGAGGGCTATGACCGTGAGGCGGAGGCATGGCTTGCGCGGACGGCAGCCGATGCACCGGATATCGACGGAAGGCTCTATATCGCAGGCGCGGAGGATGACGGCTATGAGATCGGGCAGTATGTGCAGGTGCATATTACGGCGACGGTCGATGACTATGATTTGATCGGAGAGGTGAATTAAGCGTTGAATACGCCGAATAAGCTGACGCTGCTGCGTGTGCTGCTGGTGCCGGCATTTGTACTGCTGTTTTATCTGCGCTTTCCGGCGCATTATCTGGCTGCGACGGTCGTCTTTGTCGCGGCGGCAATCACGGATGCCGTGGACGGACATCTCGCGCGCAAGAACAATCAGATCACGGATTTCGGCAAGTTCCTCGATCCGCTGGCGGACAAGGTGCTGGTCGTGACGGCGCTCTCCTGCTTTTTGCAGCAGCAGAAGGTCAATATTGTCTGCTTTCTGCTGATTATCTCGCGGGAATTCATGGTCTCCGCGCTGCGCCTGGTCGTGGCGAATAAGGGAACCGTCGTACCTGCGAGCTTTGCGGGCAAGCTGAAAACGGCGTTCACGATGATCGCGCTGATTACGGCGCTGGTTTACTGGTCATTCGTGCTCGATTTCCATGCCTTCGGGCTCAATCTGCCGGATGCGGTCTATACGGTATCCGGTGTCGTGCTGCAAATTCTCTTCTGGATCGCTGCCGTCCTGACGGTCTGGTCCGGCGCGGAGTACCTCAAAGCCTACTGGAAGGACATCAATCCTGCCAAGTGAATGCGAATATGATAACGGTCTGCGGTGTGCGTTCTGTATGCCGCAGATTTTTTATGCGGTGACTGACTGTCTGTCTCCGCGGCGAAAAAAAGACTGCCGCAGAACCGAAGCTCCGCGGCAGCGTACAGAGAGGGCTTTGAATGCCTGTTATTCCGTGATCTCCTCGAGACGGACATTCTGGATATAGACGGTTGCGGTCGAGCCGCGGTGACCGAGATTGAATTCCAGTCTGCCAAAGGGATCGTTCTTGTCCTTCATCTCGAAATCGTAGGTGAAGGTGGTCTTTTCGGTCGGGACGGTCAGCGTGGTATCCTGCAAATAGCGGATCCAGCCTGCATTCGGCGCCGAGACGCAGACGATGATATCGCGCTCCTCATCCGCCCATGCATCAAACGTGACGCGGTACTTCTTGCCCTTGATCATCGGCATCTCACGCTGGACGAGCTGCACGGAATAATCCACGGTGCCTTCGTCCTCGGTTGTGATAATCATGGTATTGTCCTTGATCTCGGCAGCGCCCTTGCCGCCCTCAAAGAGCAGGAAGTTCCAGTTTTCCTCATCGGTCAGGTCCTCCGCCTCTGCGAAGTCGCCGTTATAGATGAAGTTGCCGTCCTCGAGTGCCTCGCGGTATGCGACCTCGGGCTTCTTGACGTTCGTGTCATATTCCGGCTTCTGGTAGACGCGGACATAGTCGATCTCAAACTCCGCTTTGTCGAAATCGGTCGAATCGTCCGGATTGCCCGGCCATGTGCCGCCGACTGCGAGGTTCATCTGCACGAAGAAGGGCTGATCGAACGGTGCCGGATAGGGCTTTTCATCCTCGCCCTGCACGGCGGTGAACCAGTCATTGACGGTCAGATAGCATTCGCCGTCGATATACCAGCGCATTTCGCCCGGCTCCCATTCGACGCTGTATTCATGGAAATCGCTTGCGAAGGTGCCGCTGTCGAGGACAACGGTGCCCTGCTGCTCTGCATGCGGCTCGCCGTAATGGACGGTGCCGTATGCGGTCTCGGTTGCGGAGCCGAGCACCTCCATGATGTCGATTTCGCCGCATTTCGGCCACTGACCGTAGTGTCCTTCATCCTGCGGCATCATCCAGATTGCCGGCCAGAGACCCTGACCCTCGGGCACCTTTGCGCGTGCGACGACCTTGCCGTAGGTGAAATCGGTTTTATTCTGCGAATTGACCTTGCCGGAGGTATAGTAGTCCTTGCCGTCCTTCTCGGTCTTGATGCCCTTGAGGACGAGGCAGCCGTCGCGGAGGAAGATATTGTCATCCGAGGCGGTATACTCCTGCAATTCTTCATTGGTCCAGCCCGGCTCGCGCAGCTCACGGTTCCAGATCGACTCATCGAGCGCAGTACCGTCGAATTCGTCGTGCCAGAGCAGATTATAGCCGTCGATGTCGGGGGCTTCGGTTTTGGTGACGGGTGCTTCGGTTGTCTGCGCCGCAGTCTGAGATGCCTCATCGGGCTGAGAGACTGTAGTGCCGCAGGCGGTCAGCAGACCCGTTGCTGCGAGTGCAGCGAGGATGCGCATTTTTTTCATGATATTTCCTCCCGTTGTCCGCATGAAGGGGGGAGCGGACATTTTATGTTTTTATTATAACCGACAGGCGCCGCAGATACTGTCAGCTATTATAGATTGATAGCATATTTTTATCCAAAATTCCCTGATGCCTCGGGCAAACATGAGGCATCCGCACATTGCTGCACGGATGCCGTACTTTGATCTATCAGAAATCAGGGTTCCAGATCTGCAAGCGTCACCATTTTGGCGATGTACCGCAGAATCAGGATCGTATCTTCGCCGGTGATGTTGCCGTCATGCGTCACATCGGCATTGATCTTGCCCTGTGCCGTCAGGTTCGCACCGGTATCCTCCGCGACATAGCGTGCAACGAGCACTGCATCCGAAACGTCAACCTCTTCTGCACAGTTTGCATTGCCCCAGTCCGCCTTTGCGGGCGCTGTGGACTCGGTTGTCGTTGTGGTTGTGGTAGTCGTGGTCGTTGTGGTGGTTGTTGTCGTGGTCGTCGTCTCGACCGGTACGCTGTCATAGATCACCTTGACGCTGTTGAGCGTGATCGAGCTGACCTCCTTGTCCTTGTCATCGGCGCCGTAATAGTAGCCGAAGCCGAGCTCGCCGTAGAGCACATCCGCTTCGATGCTGTCCGGAACCGGAATTGCAATCTGCGTGGATTTGCCCGCTTCGAGCACCGCATACTGCATCTGCGTATACTTTGCAGTTGATGCCTTATCGGAGATCGTCATGCCGTAGACCAGCTTCTTGATCGCAGAAGGACAGGTGACATCGAAGATCACAGCGCGCGGCTGATCGCCTTCCTCAAATTCAAAGTCCTTGAAGCTGATGCTTGCGGTATTCGTCTTGTCATCGCCCTGCGTCAGTTTCTTGCCGACATCGAGGGATTTCTCATCGGTGAAGGAGAAGGTCTTTTCAACGGTGAAGGTGCAGGTTGCGGATTTGAGCGTCACGGATTTGAGCTGCGTGTAGCCGTCCTCCTTGTTGTCGCCGTACCAGAACTGGAAGGAGATCGCGTCATTCGGCGCAGCGGTGACAAATTCCTTGATATCCTCCGGCACCTTCCATGTGACCTCAGCCCATTTGCCGCAGTCCTCGAGCGTGGTGCCCTTGCCGACCTTGACCTTGACCTTCTTCTCGTCAACGGTCGGATTGCCGTCCTCATCGTCGCCGTGCTCATTGTACCAGTAGCCCTTGTCGGTATCGGGATCGTCATCGACATTGAGCCAGTATTCGATATCCGCATCCGACTTGTATTCGACATTCAGACCGCAGCCGTACATGAAGGTATCCATTGCGGTCTTGGATTCGATTGCAAAGGTGAAGGATTCCGGCGTGACGATTGTCTTGTCGTCAGGCTTCGGGAGACCGAATTCGCTGTATTTCATTCTGCGGCTGTTGATCGGGTCGCCCTCCTCCCATGTCGATACGCCGTTTTTGATGTAGGATTCCTCATCTTTGCCGGCGGTCAGCAGGAAGTCGAGATCGTCGATCGTGCCGGTCAGCGTGGTTTTCAGCGTGCCGGTGCCGTCCTTGTTATCGGTGAAGGTATAGCTGCTGCTGGAAGAGCTGCCCGGCGTGTCTGGTTTTGTCGAACTGCCGGAGTCATTCGGCACAATCTTGTCCACGGTCAGTGTGCCGCCGCAGTAGTAATTGCGGAATTCATATTCGCCGGCATACTTTCCTGTTTCATACTTGACATCCAGCGCGGAGACATCAATCTTGATCGGCGTGGATTCATTTGCCGGAATCGTGACCGATGTGCCGGTGTCATCGGGGTCTTTCGGCGACTGGGTGAATTTTCCGTGGTCCATTTCGATCCACCACGGGTCCTTGGCGATGCCGATGCCGAAGCCGTAGGAGAGCGAGACCTCGTCCTTGCCCGGCGCATCCGCTGTGACATAGACAGAGATCGTTTTGAGTCCGGAGGTCGCCAGATCGGCGGTCTCGCCGCGATAGGCATTCGAGCCGTCCTTGGTTGTCAGCGTCTTGCCGACGGTGACAGTCGCAGCCGATGCAGGTACAACGGCTGCCGGTACGAGCAGCACAGCCGTCATGACCGCACTGACCGCGGCGGAGAAGATTCTCCGGCAGGTGAGAGATGTGTGCATAGAAAATACCCCTTTCTGTACGGGCACGCCGTTTCGGTACATACGGCGCATTTGCCCGATAATATACAATTATACTATAGAACAACTTTGTGACAGATTTGTGAAAATCTGAAAAGTTTTCCTCAGTAATTCAAAATTTTGGGAGAATCCACAGGGCTTTGCCGGATGACTTTTGCACAAAGCGCAGAAAATTTCAAAATCCTCTTTACTTTTACAGACTAATGTGTTAAAATATAAGCATGCAATCGTTTATCCGATCATCCGGACACTATAAAGGAGGCATGACCTATGTTCAAACCAATGGATGAGGCACATATCAGAGACCTTTATGAGGCATTCGCCGTATTGAAATCCGCAGACGAGATTGCCATGTTTATGCAGGACCTCTGCACGCCGCAGGAGCTTGTCGCAATCGCGCAGCGCTATCAGATCGCAAAGCTGCTCTCCGAGGACTGCCGCTATGCCGAGATCGTCGAGAAGACCGGCACCAGCACCGCAACGATCAGCCGCGTGAACCGTTCCCTGAGCATGGTCAGCTCCGGCGGCTATGCAATCGTCTTTGACCGCCTGAAAAAGCAGAGCGGGGATGCGGAAAAATGACACCGGCTTACGGCGTCTTTGCGCAGTATTATGACGCATTGACGCAGAATGTCTACTATGCCGAGCGCGCAGCGCAGCTTGACCGCCTGATTCACAAGTGGGAAGCGCCGGATATGCCGGACAATATCCTGCTGGACCTTGCATGCGGCACGGGCTCGCTCTCGGAGGAATTTGCAAAGCGCGGCTGGGATGTCATCGGCATCGACGGCTCTGAGGAGATGCTCAGCGAGGCGCTCGACAAGAAATATGACAGCGGTCTGCCGATCCAGTATTTGAAACAGGATATGCGCCGGCTCGATCTCTACGGCTGCATCAGCGTGACGGTCTGTGCGCTGGACAGCCTCAATCATCTGCCGGCGGAGGATGATCTGCGCAGCGTGTTTGCGCGTGTCAATCTGTTTTCCAATGCAGGTGCGCTGTTTTTGTTTGATGTCAATACGGAATACAAGCACCGGCATATTCTTGCCGACGAATGCTTTGTCTATGAGCTGCCGGATGCCGTGTGCGTCTGGCAGAATCATTTGGAGGACACCGCGCCCGATTATCCGGTGACGATCCGGCTGGATTTCTTTGAGCATACCGAAGGGCGGCGCTATGTCCGCTCGACCGAGGAGTTTACGGAACATATCCGGCAGCCGGAATTGCTGCGGCAGATGCTTTCTGAGACCGGCTTCACGCTGCTCGAAGTCCTCGACGGTGATACTTATGAAGCCCCGACCGACACGACCCAGCGCCTTCTGTACATCACCCGCGCCCACGGCGGGCAGGCAACGCCTGCATGAAATGATCTGAAGCTCGCCGGAGGCTCGGGGGCTGAATAAGACATTTGTTCCTTAATCAGGTAAATTCCATGAACTCTATTCTCCTAAGTTCCGCGCATCTCAGAAGCCGCGTCCTTAGAGAGGAGAGGGTAAGGAAAGAGGGAGCTTTACACCGGCGTAACGGTGTGGGGGAGAACCTTAGGGAGAGGGGAGACCTGAGCTTGTGAAGACTTCCCTCTCCCTGTGGTTCTTCCCCTCGCATTCGCGCACCGCGCCCAGCGGAATTTACGATAGGACTAATGATAAAGAAAGAATGACACAATGTCTTTGGAAACAACCGAACTTTCAATCTTTCAGGACGCCGTCGGAAATCTTTAGATCATACCCGCGGGGGCTTCCGCTTTATCGAAGCAAAATGTTTTGCTTGTAGCGCGGCGCAGAAAGAAAGCTCTGATAGAGCTGCATATAGACCGCACGGATTTCGTCCGGCGTATGCGTCTTCACGAGGGGCAGCTCCAGAATGCGGTATTCCACCCCGAAGACACGCGCCGTCACGCCCGTATCCGCACAGCCCGCATGCAGATAGAACCGCAGCCGCCGCTGCTGTACGGCAAGTTCGGCTGCATCGGCAGCATAATCCGGATTTTCCGATTCGATCAGGAATGCGGCTGCATCCGTGCAGGCATCGTGCAGCATTTGCAGAATCGCGCTGCCGTATCCGCTGCCGCGCAGGTCGGCACGCACGGCAAAATAATCGAGCAGATAATCCTGCCCGTGCCGCAGCAGATATGCATAGCCGCAGAGCGAATCCGCATCGTAAAATCCGAGGCATTCATATTCGCCGCGTGCAGACGCTGCCTCG
Organism: Oscillospiraceae bacterium; assembly: GCA_017550285.1. Lineage (GTDB taxonomy): Bacteria > Bacillota > Clostridia > Oscillospirales > Ruminococcaceae > Firm-04. Next base: position 46,335 of record JAFZPP010000010.1, on the reverse strand, counting down.
ATCATGGCAAAGGGCTTCAATTCATCCGGCGGAAAATCCTGCTGCATATATTCTCTATAAATCTGCGCTGCCTGCTTCATATCCAGACGGCGCATGTTCAGGTTCTGCATCCTGTCCACATCCTTTCTGCTCTATTGTACCATAAACCCGAAAGAATCACAAGTGATTTCGGAAGATAGGAGTTAAGGTGTCCGCTGATGCGGATAATTTCAAATATCGCGCCGCAAGGCGCACCGCAACTCCTCACTCCTCACTTTCAGCGCAGCCAAGAGAAAGGGGAAATTATAGGTTATGAACGGCAAGCTAAAGCGTTATTTATCCGAGGACGGCGCAGTCGTCTGCGCAGTGCTCGAGGGCACGGAGATGTGCCGCGAAATGGAGCGTATTCACAAGACCTCTGCGGTCTGCACGGCAGCGCTCGGGCGTCTTTCCATGGCGGCGTCCCTGATCGGCTATACGCTCAAAAATGCCGGCGATACGGTCACAGTGCGTCTGGACGGCGGCGGTCCTGCCGGTATCCTGCTCGCAGTCGCCGACGATCTCGGCAATGTCAAATCCTATGTCGATCAGCCGGTCGTGGAGCTGCCGCTGAATGCAAAGGGCAAGCTCGATGTCGCGGGCGCGGTCGGTACGGACGGCACCATTTTTGTCATCAAGGATAGCGGGCTCAAGGAGCCGTATTCCGGTCAGACGGCACTGGTTTCCGGCGAGATTGCCGAGGATATCACGCAGTATTTCGCTGACAGCGAGCAGGTTCCGAGCGCATGCGGTCTCGGCGTGCTTGTGAATCCGGACCTGACGGTCGCATGTGCGGGCGGCTATCTGATTCAGCTGCTGCCCTTCGCGCCGGAGAGCGATATTGCGCAGCTCGAGGAGAATCTGAAAGACGTCACAAGCGTCACCGATCTGCTGCAAAGCGGCATGACACCCGATGACATCGCGCAGAAGCTCATGGCAGGGCTGGGAGCCGAGCTGCTCGACGAATCCGAGCCTGTATATGCCTGCGACTGTTCCCGTGAGCGCACGGCAAAGATGCTCCGTTCGCTTGATATCCCGACGCTCCGCGAAATGGCGGACGAGATGCCGGAGATCGAGGTCTGCTGTCATTTTTGTAATGAGAAATATGTCTTCACGCCGGATGAACTGCGGCAGATGATCGCCGAGAAGGAACAGGCTTCGCCGGTAGATGAAAGTTAAATGATAATTTTATATATGAATTTGCAAAAACCTCTTGACAAATGATGAATCATCGGTTATAATAATAAGGCGCTGTTCGATCAGCGTCGTAAATGGAAGCTTAGCTCAGCTGGGAGAGCATCTGCCTTACAAGCAGAGGGTCACAGGTTCGAGCCCTGTAGTTTCCACTTTGGCCTGGTAGTTCAGCTGGTTAGAACGCCGCCCTGTCACGGCGGAGGTCGTGGGTTCGAGTCCCATCCAGGTCGTTTATATGCGGATTTAGCTCATCTGGTAGAGCGCCACCTTGCCAAGGTGGAGGTAGCGGGTTCGAGCCCCGTAATCCGCTTCATATTTTTGGCGCGATAGCCAAGTGGTAAGGCAATGGTCTGCAACACCGTGATCACCAGTTCAAATCTGGTTCGCGCCTCTTCAACGCAGCGTTCCGGAGTGATCCCGGGGCGCTGTTGTTTTTTCTTTTTACATACTGTTCAGCGGAGTGCAGAGGGAATCTGTGCTCCGCTTTTTATATTTGTGTGCAATGAAAGCAGGAAGGAGATAGGAAGTAGGAGGGAGAAAGTAGGAGTTAAGGTATGCGCTGCGCGCATAGATTGAAAATGTGAATTGCACCCCAAACCCTGATGTTCCGCCGATTCATCATAGCAAGCGAAAGGGAATGGAACAACGCCTCACTGCGAACTTCTGACTCTACTTTCTCTTTCTCGCCTACTTTATATATTGCATATGAACGGTTGCATTTTCGGCGGAGATATGCTATAATATAAGTTGGCTTGTTATCCGCAGGCGAGGCTGAAAACAGAAAGGAAGATACCAGATGACAGACCACGGCGCACAGACCGCAGCAGGCATTCGTTCGGTGCTGGAAACCTTTTCCCATACCCCGAAGGCGCATGTCCAGAGCTTCGGCTGTCAGCTCAATTTCTGTGACGGTGAAAAATACAAGGGCATATTGCAGGACCTCGGCTATGTGCTGACCGATACCCCCGAGGATGCCGACGTCATCCTGTTCAATGCCTGTGCCGTGCGTGCCCATGCGGAATCGCGCGTGATCGGCAGACTCGGCGCACTCAAACCGATCTATGAGAAGAATCCGCGGCTTGTTGTCGGGCTCTGCGGCTGTATGGCAGAGGAGGAGGCAGTACGGGCACTGCTCAGAAAATCCTATCCGTTTGTCAAGCTGATTCTCGGCGCCGGTGCAATGGAAAGGCTGCCGGAAAGCCTGCTGAAAGTCTATCAGGGCGAAAAGCGGCATGAGACGCTGCAATTTGCCGGTCTGCCGGACGAATCGCTCCCGACGGTGCGTGAATCGGGCTTTCAGGCGAGCGTACCGGTCATGTACGGCTGCAATAATTTCTGCACCTACTGCATCGTGCCCTATGTGCGCGGCAGAGAGCGCAGCCGGCAGCCGGAGGCGATCGAGCAGGAGGTCCGCAGCCTGATCGGGCAGGGCTACAGGGAGATTCTGCTGCTCGGTCAGAATGTCAATTCCTACGGCAGAGGACTCGGGGAGGAAATCAATTTCCCTGCCTTGCTGCGGCGGCTGGATGCAATCGAGGGGGATTATTTCATCCGCTTCATGAGCTCCCATCCGAAGGATGCTACGCCGGAGCTGATTGACACGATGCTGCAATCGAAGCATATCGAGCATCATCTGCATCTGCCGGTGCAGTGCGGCAGCGACCGCGTCCTCCGCGAAATGAACCGGCATTATACGGTTGAAAAATATCTGGAGACAGTGGACTATGCGCGCAGTCAGTCGCCGGATTTCGGCTTTTCGAGTGATCTGATCGTCGGATTTCCGACAGAGACAGATGAGGATTTCGAGGGCACCATGCAGATTATCGAGCGCGTGAAATATGACAATCTCTATACATTTATCTACAGCCCGCGCAGCGGTACGAAGGCAGCGGAGATGCCGTTTGTCTCCACGCAGGAGCAGATTGCCGCGCGCATGGAGCGCCTGCTGAAACGGCAGCGCGAAATATCCGAAGAATTCAACGGGCGTTTCCTCGGAAAGCAGGTGCGGTTCCTTGCAGAGAAGCATGATCCGGAGACCGGACTGCTGCTCGGCAAAACGCGCGAGGGACTTGTGCTCGAAGCGCAGGGCACGCCGGAGCAGATCGGAAAGCTGCTGGATGTCCGCGTGATCGGCGTCAAGAACTGGGCGCTGACGGGAGAATTGCTATGAATACGATACTGACAGATTCGGAGCAGAAGGCATTTGCTGCAAAGCAGAAGGAACTGAGCCGTCAGATTTGCCTGACGGACAGCCGTGATTTTTCATCTCTGCAAACGGTTGCGGGCGTTGATCTTGCCTACTGGAACCTGCCGGACGGCAGCGAATACGCCGTCTGCTGCATCGTCGTGCTCGATATGCAGACAAAGCAGGTGACCGAAAAGGTCTGGTCGGACGGTGCAATCACCGTACCGTATTGCCCGGGGTATCTTGCATTCCGCGAGCTGCCGCTGGTGCAGGAGGCAGTCGGAAAGCTGCAAACGGAGCCGGAGCTCTTTGTCTTTGACGGCAACGGCTATCTGCATCCGCGGCATATGGGCATTGCATCGCATGCGGCGCTGCTGCTGCAAAAGCCTGCTTTCGGCATCGCAAAGACCTATTATCGCGTCCATGATGCGGATTTTACGGAGCCTGCGCCGGAATCGGGCAGCTATACCGATATCGTGATCGGCGGAGAGGTTTACGGCAGAGCCCTGCGCACGCATGACAATGTGAAGCCGGTCTTTGTATCGGTCGGCAGCGGCATTTCGCTCGATACGGCAACCGATATAGCGCTTTCACTGACGGATAAAGAGAGCCGCATCCCGCTCCCGACACGCCTTGCCGATCTTGAGACCCATACAGCACGTACTGCATTACAGAATCAGACACAGCAATCATCACAGGAAACAATCTGAATACGGAGGTCAACAGCGATGAAAAAGTCAGCAGTTACGGCAATTCTCATCGGTGCCACGGTGCTTGGCACAGGCTTTGTCTGGCATATGGTACAGGGCATCTCACTGTTTGCGCGTGTGGATTACGGCGACAAGCAAACCAATACGCATACGAATGCGGAAATCCGCGATGCGGTTTCCATGGCGCGCAACAAATTCCGTAATTTTGAAGGCTGCATGATGACAAAGCTCAGCTACAGCGAGGAATTGTCACAGCAGGAACAGGCGGAATACGACCGCCTGTTCCAGTGTTACATCGGCAATCCGGATAAATGGGTGGACGATGTGATCGTGCTGGAATCTGATTTTACAACGGGCAGGTTTTCCGAGCCGACGTTTGCGGGCTGTACGCAGCGCGGCTGGAAATGGATTATCACGCACACGCCGGAGCGCGGCTGGGAGCTGAAGGACGGCGCATGGGGCTATGCATGAGCCCGGATGAATTTTGTTTGATATTATTTGATATAAGGAGAAAATGAAAATGGCAGATTTACTGGAAATGGCAAAGCAGCTCGGCAGAGAGCTGCAAAAGGACGAGCGTTACCTTGCATTCCGCAAGGCATCGGCAGACAATGATGCAGACGAAGCATTGCAGAATCTCATCGGCGAATTCAATCTGAAGCGCCTTGACCTCGGCAATGAGGAGGATAAGCCGGAGCATGACGAGGAGCGCGTCAAAAAGCTCGGCGAGGAGGTGCGCGGTCTCTATTCGCAGATCATGGCGCATGATTCCATGCGGAAGTATCAGGCAGCGCGTGCGGAATTTGAGCAGCTCCTTGACGGCATCAACCGCGTAATCGCCTACAGTGCAGCGGGTCAGGATCCGGATTCCTTTGATCCGACCGCTGCGGCAAGCTGTTCCGGCGACTGCTCCGCCTGCGGCGGCTGCCACTGATATGGCAGTCGAGATCGACCGCTCCAAGCTCTCCCCGATGATGCAGCAGTATCTGGCTGTCAAGGATGCATCGGGGGATGCGATCGTGTTCTTCCGTCTCGGTGATTTTTACGAGATGTTTTTCGATGACGCGATCCTCGTATCAAAGCTGCTGGAGCTGACACTGACTGGCAGGGACTGCGGACTGCCGACAAGAGCGCCGATGTGCGGCGTTCCGTATCATTCCGTGGAGCAGTATCTCAAGCGGCTTGTGAATCTCGGCTACCGCGTTGCGATCTGCGAGCAAATGGAGGATCCGGCGCTTGCCAAGGGCCTTGTTGAGCGCGGTGTCATCCGCGTTGTGACGCCCGGCACGCTGATCGAATCCAGCATGCTCGACGAATCAAATTGTAATTATCTTGCGGCGGTGTGGAGCAGGGATGAGGAGATTGCATTCTGTGCGGCGGATATCTCGACGGGTGCGGTGAATCTGCATAAGCTCGAGGGCAAATCCCGCACCGACGATCTCATCAGCCTGATTGACCGCTATCATCCCTCCGAGCTGCTGATTACGAAGGATTTTCTCGATTACAAGCCCGTTGCGGACTTCCTGAAAACACGCACGACCTGCATGGTCACGCTGCGCGATGACGATTGCTTTTCCGTGAACAACCAGCGCGAAACGGTTTTGAAACAGTGCGGTGCGGATTCCTTCAAGGCGCTCGGACTTTCCGAAAACGGCGCAGATGCTGCGGTTTGCTGCGGACTGTTCCAGTATATCGCAGAGACGCAGCGCGCAATCGTCGGGCGCTTTACCGAGATCACCGTGCACGGCAAGGACGGCGTTATGGGACTCGATTCCAATGCACGGCGCAATCTCGAGCTGACGGAAACGCTGCGTTCCCATGAGAAAAAGGGTTCGCTGCTCGGCGTTCTCGACAAGACCGAGACTGCCATGGGACGGCGTATGCTCCGCACATGGATTGAGCAGCCGCTGACGCAGCCCGTCCGCATCATGGACCGGCTGAATGCCGTTGAACTGCTGATGAAAAACAGCGTCGCTATGACAGAATTGCGGTCGCTGCTCGATCAGGTCTTTGATCTGGAACGGCTGATGTCGCGCGTGATGTTCCAGAAGGCGACACCGCGCGATATGAAGGCGCTTTCGCAGACGGCGCTGCAATTACCGGCAATCAAGGAGCAGCTCCGGACGCTGACGCAGTCCAAGCTGCTGACAAAGCTCGAAGCCGATATCTCGCCGCTGACGGAGATTTCCGATCTGATTGAGCGGGCGCTTGTGGATGAGCCGCCGCTGCTGATCAAGGACGGCGGCGTCATTCGGGACGGCTTTCATCAGGAGCTCGATGCACTGCGCCATGCAATGAACCACGGCGCCGATCTGATTAACGAGATCGAATCGCGCGAACGCGAGCGCACCGGCATCAAGAACCTGAAAACCGGCTATAACCGCGTGTTCGGCTATTATCTCGAGGTGTCGCGTTCGTATTACGAGCAGGTACCGCCGGAGTGGATTCGCAAGCAGACGCTCGCAAACTGTGAGCGCTACATCACGCAGGAGCTGCGCGATGCGGAGAATACGATTGTCGGCGCAAAGGATAAAGCACTGGCGCTGGAAAGCGTGATTTTCTCGGAGCTGCGTGAATTTCTTGCGCAGCAGCTCAAAACGGTGCAGGAGACCGCTGCGGCAGTCGCGCAGGTCGATGTGCTCTGTTCGCTCGCACTGACGGCGCTCGAAAACGAATACTGCAAGCCGGAAATCGCCGTGGACGGCAGAATCGAAATCCATGACGGACGGCATCCGGTTGTCGAGCAGATGCTGACGGATTCGGTTTTTGTGCCGAATGATGTCCTGCTCGATCAGAAGGCGAACCGTCTGGCGATCATCACCGGACCGAATATGAGCGGTAAATCGACCTATATGCGCCAGACCGCGCTGATTGTTCTCATGGCGCAGATGGGCAGCTTTGTGCCTGCATCCTACGCGAAAATTTCGGTTGTCGATCAGATTTTCACGCGCGTCGGCGCATCCGACGACCTGACCGCAGGCGAATCGACATTCATGGTCGAAATGCACGAAGTATCGACGATTCTGAAACGTGCAACGGTCAACAGCCTTGTCGTGCTCGATGAGGTCGGACGCGGCACATCGACCTTTGACGGCATTAGCATTGCGCGTGCCGTTGCAGAATTCATCGCCGGAAAGAAGATCGGCTGCAAGACGCTCTTTGCGACGCATTATCATGAGCTGACGATGCTCGAAGGACAGTGCGAGGGCGTGCGGAATCTCAGCGTTGCCGTGAAAAAGCACGGGGATACGATTCGTTTTCTGCGCAAAATTGTGGACGGCGCCGCGGACGACAGCTACGGCATCGAGGTTGCAAAGCTGGCGGGACTGCCGACGCAGGTGACGAACCGTGCGCGGGCATTGCTGACGGAATTGGAAGCACAGTCGAAGGCGGAGAAGGAATCCTATGCGGCAAAACTTGCGGCGGAATCCGCAGGGCAGATGTCCTTCTCGGCGGATGCGGATGCGCAAGTCATTTCGCAGCTCTCCAAGACGCATGTCAATGAGCTTTCCGATGCCGAATGCCGCGAGCTGCTGCTTGATCTGACCGCAATGCTGCACTGAGCCGGCAGTGCCGGCTGCCGTTTTGCTTCGCCTTTATTCTGCACTTCATGTGTGACGGCTCGCTGCTCTCTCAGTCGGGGCGGCTCTCCGCCGCCGCATACAACCCGTTATTATGAGATTTTGAATATGGATTATGTCTATTATCATTTCAAAACACGCGATATCTCCGAGACATGGGATACAGCCGTAATTGAGGATTTTCTGCGCAGCACGGGCTGTTTCCGGCGGATCGGTTCACATCGCAGAATCCGTTTCTCAGCATTTCGCCGATGTGCGTGAAGGATTACGACAACTGGAGCGGCAAGGACTATGATCCCGAAAAAACGAATTACATCGGGATTGTCACAACAGACGACTTATATTGGGGCGTCCGGAAGGATGCACGGATTCAGACGGTATTTGACGGATTGGAGCAGCTTTTGCATACGGAGATACAGGAGGACTGGTGAGCGTCGAAAGGCTCGCTTAGAAAGGAAAAAGCAGTGCCCGAAATTCATGTATTACCAAAGGATATTGCCGAGCTGATTGCGGCGGGCGAGGTCATTGAGCGGCCTGCCTCGGTGCTCAAGGAGCTGACCGAGAATGCTATAGACGCAGGCGCAAAGCGCATTACCGCGGAATTAAAACGCGGCGGCGTGCTCTATCTGCGCGTGACCGACGACGGCTGCGGCATTGCGCCGGAGCAGGTGAAAACAGCGTTTCTGCGTCACGCGACAAGCAAGATACAGACCGCCGAAGACCTCGAAACGATCTTTACGCTCGGTTTCCGCGGCGAGGCGCTTGCGTCGATCTGTGCGGTTTCACGCATGGAGATTCTGACGCGGCAGAAGGGCGCCGAATACGGCACGCACTATGCGCTCGAGGGCGGCGAGGAGACTGCCTTTGAGCAGAGCGGCTGCCCCGAGGGGACGACCGTTGTCGTGCGCGATCTGTTTTATAATGTGCCTGTCCGCGCGGGCTTTCTGAAAAAGGACACGGCGGAGGGCAATGCGGCGGCGAATATCTTTCAGAAGATTGCGCTGTCGCATCCGGAAATTTCGTTCCGGCTGATCCGCGAGAATAAAACGGAATTTGTCACGCCCGGCGACGGCGAACTGTTCTCGGCGGTCTATGCAATCTTCGGGAAGGATTTTGCGCGCGATCTGCTGCCGGTGAAATATGCGGAGGAGGAAAACGGCGGCATATCCGTCGAGGGATATGTCATGAAGCCGCTCTATTCGCGCCCGAACCGCGCGCATCAGCTTTTCTTTGTCAACGGCAGATCGGTGCGCTCGTTTACACTGATCTCCGCGATTGAGGAAGCCTATAAAACGCTGATTATGACCGGCAAATATCCGGCATGTGTGCTGATGATCCGCGTCTCACCGCGCATCGTTGATGTCAATATGCATCCGACAAAGGCTGAGGTGCGTTTTTCCGATGAAAAGCGGATTTATAACGCGGTATATTTTGCCGTGCTCGGCGCACTGGAGCAGAATCATCTGGTGTATGAGTTTCAGCTCCCGCAGCCGGAGCAGCCGCGTACATCGGAGAAGCCGGTGCCGCCCGTGCAGCCGAAGATTACACCGCAGATTTATACGCCGCAGCGTCCGCAGCGCGACTGGCATGCACCGGTTTCCGGCTCGGATGACAATACGCCGGCACCGCTTTTTGCCAAAAAGGCAGTGCCGGCATCCGAAATGATGCCGCCGAAGCCGGATGCTCCACAGACAGCGGAAGCAGATTCCGCAGTACCGGCGCCTGTCAGGAAACCGGAGCCGGAAGCTGAAACGGTGTCTGTTCCGCCGGCGATTCCCGAATCGCTGAAAGCGTTTCCCGATCTGATTGCGCAGCCTGCGGTGCCGGTTCGCCCGATGCCTGCCGAAGTGCCGGCTCGTCCGATGCCTGCCGCACCGCCGGAATCCGAACCCGCAGCACCTGCCGTTCTGCCGGAGGAGCCGGAAGCGCGCAATGCCGCGATTTCTGCGATTCAGCGCGAGAAAATCACCGTCATCGGCGAGCTGTTTGATAATTACGTGCTTGCGGAGGCAGGCGAGCAGTTTGTCATGATCGACAAGCATGCGGCACATGAGCGCATTCTGTTTGAGCGCTTCCGCACACGCGAATGCAGAGACCGGCAGAGTCTGCTGACGCCGGTGCGCGTCCTGCTGACAGCGGATGAAATCTCTGCCTTGCAGGACATGGAGGAAACGCTGCTTGGATGCGGCTTTACCTTCGATTTCAGCGAATCGCCGGTCGTGCAGCTGACAGGTGTGCCGCTTTCCTGCACGGAGCTCGATCTTGATCAGATTGCGGCGGACCTTGCGGCAAACTGTGCAAAGCAGCAGTCGCAGCCGGACCTGCATCTGCTGGATGATATGTTCCATGATCTTGCGTGCAAGGCGGCAATCCGCGCCGGTACGCATAATACAAAAGAAGAATTGCAGTCGCTTGCGGTGCAGGTCTGGGAAAATGAGCAGATACGACATTGTCCGCACGGACGTCCGGTGCTGTTCCTGCTCTCGAAATACCAGATCGAAAAGCAGTTCAAGCGGATTCAGGACTGAACCATGATTGAGATGTTTGCATGGCTGTCGGTGCATCCGACCTGCGCCGATGAGGATACGCTGCCGCCGGAGCACGAGCAGCAGATTATGAATCAGGTCAGCGAAATACTGTGGCAGAGCGGCTGCGGCATCAAATTGCAGCATATGAACGGGCAGACCTATATTCAGACGGCATATGCCGCAAACCACCGGTCGGCGGAGACAGATGCGCTGATCGACACATACCGCCGCATCGCAGAGACAGCGTCCGGCAGCTACGGTGTACTGTATCTGCGGGATGATGAGGACCCGCTGCATGACAATGATATGCAGGTATACAAATTCCGGCGCGGCACGGTCACGCACGGCATTGAGCAGGCATTTTCGCCCTGCATCCCGAAGCTCGAGGATGCATCTGCCGCAGCGCAGTCAGGAGGATGATGATGAAAACACCGGAAGAACAGAAAGCTCTGACACCGGAGGCGGAATCGCGTATGATCGGGCTGGTCTACGGACCGCCGGTCTCGCAGGAGCAGATGCGTGCAGCCATGGAGAAGGCAGCGCTGCAAACGCAGAGCATGGCGGAGCAGGCGTTCATGGTGTACGGTCCGCCGAATATGATACCGCCGCAGAATCCGTCTGCCATTTTTCAGATGCAGGGACTTGTGCCGGCTTATACGGCGGATGAGACGCCTGTACACTGGGAAGGAGATCACTGGATCTGCCGCTGCGGCACCCAAAACAGCGGGAAATTCTGCACGGAATGCGGTGCAGCTGCACCGGAAAAGCCGGATGTCTGGACATGCGAATGCGGTGCGGAGAATACCGGCAAATTCTGCATGGAATGCGGCAGACCGAAGCAGATGAAATCCGCTGTGACGGTTCGTGCATATACGGAATCCGATCTGCCGGAGATGCTTGCAATCTGGAATGCAGTGGTTGCGGCGGGCGATGCGTTCCCGCAGGAGGAGCCGCTGGATGCGGAATCCGGCGCGGCATTCTTTGCCCAGCAGAGCTATACCGGCGTTGCGGAAAAAGACGGCGCGGTCTGCGGGCTCTATATCCTGCACCCGAACAATGTCGGGCGCTGCGGGCATATCTGCAATGCAAGCTATGCCGTCAGCGAAGCATGCAGAGGACAGCATATCGGGGAGCAGCTTGTGCTCGACTGTCTCAGTCAGGCGAAGGCGCACGGCTTCCGCATTTTGCAGTTCAATGCCGTCGTGGAGGGGAATACCCATGCGCGGCATCTGTATGAACGGCTCGGATTTACGCAGCTCGGCACGATTGCGGGCGGATTCCGGATGCCCGACGGCAGCTATGCGAATATCTGCCCTTATTATCGGGAAGTGTAAAGAGGAAATCCTATGTTTGAATATAAACGGATCGACGGAATCGGCGAACTGAAAGCAAAAATTCCGCCGGAGCTGCAAAAATGGTATTGCTTCGGAACGATACTGGAGCTGCGATACTGCGCAAGGATGATTGATGAATACTTCTGCGATTATACCAATCAGATCGTGATGCTGCTGACGGATGCGAAACAGCAGTATAAAATCGAACTCACCTTGTATAACATCAAAGGCAATCTGAATTTTGATATGGCAAACGGGCTGTTCAGCGGCTTTATGATCGAAGAATATGCAGATCCGGCAAGCGACAATCATTTTCATCTGTATTCCGATGAGCAGGATATTGATTTCAGTCTGTACTGCGAGAAGATCAGGGCAGTATTGCGATAGAAACGGATTCCAAAGGACAATGTCCTTTGGCAGGGGAATGGGGACAGCGTCCCCATTATGAATCCGTCGGAGACATCTTATCAAACAGGAGGGCAGAGGCATGGCGCAGAAACCGCTGGTTGCGGCAGTTGTCGGGGCGACGGCATCCGGCAAGACGGCGCTCGGCGTTGAGATCGCAAAAAAGTATAACGGCGAGGTCATCTCGGCGGATTCGATGCAGATTTACGAAGGGCTCGATATTGCGACCGCCAAGCCGACTGCGGACGAAATGCAGGGCATTCCGCATCATCTGATCTCGGTACTGCCGCCGGAGCAGGCATGCTCTGTTGCGGATTATGTGGAAATGGCACGCGGGAAAATCTCGGAGATTCTCGCAAAGAATAAGCTGCCGGTGATTGTCGGCGGGACAGGGCTGTATGTCGATTCGCTGCTGGACAATATTCAGTTTCCGGATATTCCGGCGGATGATGCGCTCCGTGAGAGACTGCATGCGGAAGCGGCGGCAGAGGGCAATGCAGTCATGCTGGAACGGCTCAGGGCATGCGATCCGGAGACGGCGGCAAGGCTGCATGAGAACAATCTGCGCAGGATCATCCGCGCGCTGGAGGTCTATACGCTGACCGGCATCCCGCTCTCGGAGCATGCCAGACGCAGCCGCGAAATCCCGCCGCCGTGGGAGGTGCTGCGCATCGGCATCGGCTTTGCAGACCGTGAAAAGCAGTATGCAAGGATTCGTGCGCGCGTCGATCAGATGCTCGGGCTGGGACTTGCCGATGAAGTCAGAGCCGAATTTGACTCCGGCAGACGGCGTGCGACCGCAGCAATGGCAATCGGCTACAAGGAACTTCTGCCGTGGCTGCGCGGCGAGGAACCGCTTGCAGAGGGAATTCTGCGTGTCAAGCAGGAGACCTGCCGCTATGCAAAACGGCAGGGAACATGGTTTCGTCGAAATCCGCAAATACAATGGATTATGCGGGGTGAAATCTGTTCAGAAAGCCGAATTTTTGAGAACGCTGAAAAAATGTTTGAAAATACTTTGCGAAACGGCTAACTGTGTGATATAATATAATATGTGTAATTGCTGACAGGCGAAGTATGTCCTGCGGCGGCTGCACGGAAAATACAACCGCAAATACATATTTGGGTGTAAATATGAAAGAAATGAGGCAAGTAACCATGACCAACAAGGGACTCAATCTTCAGGACGTATTTCTGAATCAGGCGCGCAAGGAGCGCCTTCCGCTGACGATCTTCCTGACGAACGGCTATCAGTTCAAGGGTATCATCCGCGGCTTTGATTCGTTTATCGTCATTCTCGAAACCGACGGCAGACAGCAGCTTGTTTACAAGCATGCGATCTCCACGATCGTTCCGGCAAGACCGATCTCGATTCTGGACGCGATGGAGCAGCGCGAGGACGCTGAGTAAACAGCATGAACGAAATTACAACGCGAATCCTCAAATTTTTACTGCTGGTATTCGCTGTTGTACTGGCTTCGTCCATTTTCTATCACCTGTTCTATACGAACTTTGAGACCGAAAATGCGACCTATTATGAGGCCAGCGACGGTTCGAGATTTCAGGGCGTTTATGTCCGTTCGGAGACTGTCGAGTCGTATTCCGGCGCAGGTGCCGTCCGGTACTGTGTCGATGACGGCGCAAAGCTCGGCGTCGGCAGCGTGATCGCAGAGGTCTATTCCGATCCGGAGCAGATCGACCTGCGCAGACGCATCGCCGAAAAACAGGACGAGATTGCGATGCTCAGAAAAATCGAGAATCCCGGCACCAGCGAAAACGCACAGCCGGCGAATCTCGCTTCGCTGATTGACGAGCAGTATAAGAATATGATCCGGTTGCGTGAGCGGCAGGATTATTCTGCGATGAGCAGTGCGAAGCAGAATATGACCGTGCTGATGAGCACCTATGAAAAGGTAACCGGCTCCGGCGTCGATTTCAATGACAGAATCGTCGCGCTGGAGGACGAGGTTTCCAGACTGAATACGCTGCTTTCCGCGCCGGAAAAAACGATTCCTGCGAAGGAAAGTGCATATTTCGTCAGCTATGTGGACGGCTATGAGAGTATGCTCACGCCGGAAACCATGCGCACGCTGACACCGGAGCAGCTCAGCTCCGTTTCCGATGACGGCACGCTCTCTGCCGCAGGTGCAGGCGAGCAGATCATCGGCAAGCTGATCAAGGATTATGCATGGTATATTGTCGGCGTCTTTGATAACCGCAAGCTGCGGCTTTCCGAGGGCGAGTCGGCAACCGTCCGGCTGGAATCCGTGCCGCAGAACCTGACCGTGAGCGTCGAATCGCTGCATTCTACCGGCGATATCGAGCGGACACAGGGCATTTTCCGCTGCGATGAGCTCACGCATGATATCGTGCAGCATCGCTCGGGGCGTGTCGAGATTGTCAGGGAAACCATTGAAGGCATCCGCGTTCCGCGTTCTGCGATCCGTTTCAAAACGATGACCGTGGAGCAGACGGATGAGGAAGGGAATGTGACGGAGGTCACGGACGACTTTATGGGCGTATACGTCTTAGTCGGCGAGACGCCGGAATTCCGCAGAATCAAAGTCGTCTACGAGGAAGATGACTACTATCTTTCCAGCCTTGATGCCGGAAGCGGCTATATCGCACTCTATGACGATATTATCGTGAAGGGAGTGATGGCGGATGGCGAATGAATTTGCACCCTGTACCGCAGAGCAGAAGCAGGCGGTTCTCGAACGGCTTGCAGTCATCCGGCAGAATATTGCAGAAAGCTGTGCCGAAGCAGGCAGACAGACCGATGAAGTGACGCTGATGGCTGTCACGAAAACTGTCTCGCCGGAGCTGATCAATTTAGCAGTTGATCAGGGCGTGCATGTGCTCGGCGAAAACCGCGTGCAGGAGTTTCTTTCCAAGCGCGATGCATACCGCAGCAGTGCAGAGGTACAGTTTATCGGGCATTTGCAGACCAATAAGGTCAGACAGATTATTGACAAGGTCTCGCTGATCCAGTCCGTGGACAGCCTGCATCTTGCAGAAGCAATCAGCAAAGCGGCGGAGCAGAACGGAATCGTGATGCCGGTGCTGCTTGAGGTGAATATCGGCGGCGAGGAGAGCAAATCCGGTGTCTCCGCACAGGAACTCCCGAAGCTGCTGGAACAGGTGCAGAAGCTCTCCGGCATCCGTGCGGACGGGCTGATGACCATTCCGCCGCCGTGCACCGACGAATCGGAGCAGATGCGGACCTTTACCGCGATGCAGCAGCTTTATCGGCAGATGCAGCAGCTTGCACCGCTCAAAATCCTTTCTATGGGCATGTCCGGCGATTATGCCGCGGCAATCCGCTGCGGTGCGACGCTCGTGCGCATCGGAAGCGCGCTGTTCGGCGCCCGGTACTATCCGCCGTCGGCGCAGCAATGATTTGATTTCAGATTGCATATCCGTAAGGGACGCTTGCGGATATGCCGGAAATATCAACCAGAAAGAAAAGGAGAATCCAGATGAAACTTTTTGACACAGTCCGTGATTTCTTCGCACCGCAGGAGGAGGATTCCTACGAAACCGAGCCGGTGCGCGAAATGAGAGATTCCCGCGACCGCAGAGAAGTCCGCGAGTCGTTCCGGGAAAGCATGCGTGAGCAGGAGGAGAGCTCTGCCCGTGAGGTCCGTCAGCCTGCATCGCTTCGTGAGAGCTATCGTCCGGAGTCTGATTTCGCACAGACAAAGCGCGATAACAAGGTTGTCAACATTCAGGCAACTGCACAGCTTCAGGTCGTTCTCGTGAAGCCGGAGGTGTTTACCGACGCCAAGCAGATCGCGGATCATCTGATCTCCAAGAAAACAGTTGTTCTCAATCTCGAGACCGCATCCGCCGAGAACAAGCGCAGAATCATCGACTTCCTCGTCGGTGTCGCTTACGCAAACGGCGGCAGCCTCAAGCCGGTCGCAAATCTGACGTATATCATCACACCCTATAATGTCGGCTTCATCGGCGAGGACCTCGTCAATGAACTCGAAACCAACGGCGTAATAATGTAAGCTGATCTGATGTTATTTGAGGCGGAAGGAGAACCCCGATGATTACAGCAAAGGATATTCAGAAAAAGAAATTTGAAAAGGTCAAGTTCGGCTACAGTCCGGAGGAGGTCGATGCATTTCTCTCGCAGATTGAGAATGATCTGCGCCTGATGCAGCAGGACCTCGATGATTCCAACGATAAGATTCAGCTCCTCGCAGATAAGGTCCGTGAATATAAGGATTCCGAGGAGGATCTGAAAAATGCGCTGCTGCTTGCACAGAAGCAGGCGCGTCAGGTCGTTGCAGAGGCGGAGGAGAAGGCAAATGCGATTGTTACGGAAGCACGTAATTCCGTCGATTCCGTGAAGTCTCAGGCGCTGATTGATTCCGAGACACAGCTGAAAAACATTTCGGCGCAGCTCGCACAGGAGAATGCTTCGCTCGTCAGAACGCAGCATCAGGTTGCAGATTTCAAGCGTGCGCTGTTCGATATGTACAAGCAGCATCTTGCGCTGATTTCCAGCCTGCCGGATTCTCCGGAGGATCTGGAGGAGGAGACCGAGGAGGTTGTTGAGATCGTCGAGGTCGAGGAGGAGGCACCTGCCGAGGCAGCGGCTCCGGCAGCAGAACAGGCTGCAACTCCGGCGGAGCAGACAGCTTCCGCTGCGGCAGATGCATTTGACGGCGTTGCACAGTCTACCTTCGGCAGCCGCCGCGATGAAACCAGACGCGACGATGTCAGAAAGCGTTTCGATTTTTAAGATGAAAGGGAACTTGCAGCGGCATAGCTGTCATGCAGGTTCCTTTTTTTATCCGGTTCGGAAAGGAGCGGAAGGTTCCCCGATATGACAGTATTTCTCGTAACTGCGGCGATTGCGCTGCTGACCGTAATCGACCAGCTGATTAAAATATGGGCGATTGCCAATTTGCAGGGACAGCCCGCAAGACCGTTTTTGCAGATCGGCAGTCTCGACTGGATGCATCTGCGCTAT
This sequence comes from Oscillospiraceae bacterium, assembly GCA_017550285.1. Taxonomy (GTDB): domain Bacteria; phylum Bacillota; class Clostridia; order Oscillospirales; family Ruminococcaceae; genus Firm-04. Next base: position 29,393 of record JAFZPP010000010.1, on the reverse strand, counting down.
CTGGAAAACAGCGGCGCAGCGTTCAGTATGCTCAGCGGAAACCGCGGATTCCTGATCGTGTTCCCGCTGATTATGATTGCCGTCTGTCTTTATGCGATGCATCGCCACGGCAAAACGCGCCGCTGGCTGCAAATCGCCCTGACGCTGATTTCGGCAGGCGGACTCGGCAATCTGATCGACCGTATTTTCCGCGGCGGCAGAGTTGTCGATTATCTCGATTTTCAGCTCTGCAATTTTGCCGTATTCAATTTTGCGGATATCTGCGTGACGGTCGGCGTCGGGCTGGTGATCATCGGGCTGCTGTTCTTTGAAAAGGAGGCGCCCGAGGCGAAAAAGCTCAAAAATGCGGAGCGGATTCCCTTTGCACACACTGTGGCAGCACTGCCGGAAGCAGGCACGCTGCCGCTTGCAGGTGAACTGCCGGAGGCAGAGGCGGCACCGCTGCGCGCGGATGCTGAGGCTGCAAAAGAGGCAGCGGAGACCGAAGAACATGCCGGCGCGTGAGGAGCTTCTGACCGTTCCGGCGGAGGATACGGGCAAACGGCTCGATGCATGGCTTGCCGCACAGCCCGCGCTTGCGATGACACGCTCTGCCGTCCAGCAGCTTCTGGAGCAGGGACAGATTACCCGAAACGGCAAGGCTGCGAAGAAAAATGACAAGCTGCAATCCGGCGACGAAATCCGTGTGGCGGTGCCCGAGCCGCAGACGCTCGATGTTCTGCCGCAGGATATTCCGCTGGAGATCATCTATGAGGATCCGGAACTGCTGGTCGTCAACAAACCGAAGGGCATGGTCGTGCATCCGGCGCCGGGGCATCCGGACGGTACGCTCGTCAATGCGCTGCTGTATCACTGTGCGGGACGGCTCTCCGGCATCAACGGCGTGATCCGTCCGGGCATTGTGCACCGCATCGACCGCGATACGAGCGGTCTGCTGATTGTCGCCAAGACGGACCGTGCGCATCTGGGGCTTGCGGAGCAGATCGCTGTGCATTCTTTTACGCGCGAATATGAGGCGGTCTGCTGTGGCAGATTCAAAGAGACATCCGGCACTGTGCATGCGCCGATCGGCAGAGATCCGCGTGACCGGCAGAAAATGTGCGTGATTGCGACGAATTCCAAGGATGCAGTGACGCATTATACCGTCCTGACACAGTACGAACGCCATGCGCATATCCGGTGCAGGCTCGAGACCGGCAGGACGCATCAGATTCGCGTGCATATGAAGCAGATCGGGCATCCGGTCTACGGCGACGCGGTCTACGGCAAAGCGGAAAAGGGCGTGGAGGGACAGTGTCTCCATGCAAAGAAGATCGGCTTTGTGCATCCGGTGACAGGCGAATATCTCGAATTTGATTCACCGCTGCCGGACTATTTTACGGAAATACTGCGGAAGCTCTCCTGAATTGCGGAAGCTGCCGCATGATACGGGGAGTATGCTCTATGCATTTTATGTATTGTCCGGACTGCGGTGCCAAGACCGTGCCGCGGCAAATGGGCGATGACGGCGCTGTGCCGTATTGTGAGAACTGTCAGAAGCCGCTGTTTGATATGTTCAGCACCTGCGTGCTTTCTGTTGTGAAGAATCCGGCGGGGGAGATCGCGCTGATCCGGCAGAGCTACGGGCAGCAGGAGACCTTTGTCGGCGTGGCAGGCTATATGAAGCCGGGCGAGACCGCCGAGGAGGCTGCGCTGCGCGAAATCCGTGAGGAGATCGGGCTGGATGCTGCGGGACTGCGTTATCTGTTCAGCGCATGGCATGCTGCGCGCGGGCAGCTGATGCTCTGCTTCTGTGCGGAGGCGGATGCGGCGGAGTTTCGGCTCTCGCAGGAGGTACGCGAGGCAAAATGGTTCCAGCCTGCGGATGCCTGCAATGCCGTGCGGCAGGGCAGCATCATCGAGCGCGTTGTCCGTGCAGCGATTCCTTAACAATATCATAAAAATCCGAAAAAGACCTTGAAAAAACCGACATAATTTGGTATAATAATAGAATGACAAATGATATCAGGCGCAATGCGCTTTCAGCAAAGGGATGAGAACAACATGATCGGCTTTTACAGCTATACCGTAATTCTGACATACATCGGCTTTGTATGCGGTTCGGTAGGCTTATATTTTGCTGCGAACGGCAGCACCAATATGGCAATCATCATGCTGATGCTTGCCGGATTCTGCGATATGTTTGACGGGAAGGTCGCAAAGACGAAGAAAAACCGCACGCCGGACGAATGCCGCTTCGGCATCCAGATTGACTCGCTCTCGGATATGGTCTGCTTCGGACTGCTGCCCCCGATGATTGCATTCAGTACGGGAATGCACAAGCCTATCCACATCGCCGTGTTCTGCTGCTTCAGTCTGGCAGCACTGATCCGGCTCGCATATTTCAATGTCACGGAGGAGGAACGCCAGCAGGTTACGACCGAGCGCAGAAAGGTCTATGAAGGACTGCCGGTGACCTCGGTTGCACTGATTATTCCGCTGCTGTTTGCCTTCCGGCGCGATCTGGAGGGTGTGAGCATCTCGGCGTTTCCGATGACAGCAACGGCTGTTTATGCGATTGTTGCATGTCTGTTTATTACGCGCTTTACGATCAAAAAGCCGCAGATGCGTGCCATGCTCCTGTTTGTCCTGATCGGCATTCTCGAGCTGCTTCTGCTGATTTTCAAGCACCGTCACGGCTGATCGAATGAAATCGAACAAAAGGGGAGGAATCCGTCATGTCGGAACCGAAGGATGTCAAATCGAACGCAGGTGCGCAGATTTGTGACCGTGAGGGGAATCCGGTGACGGATTCCTGTGCGTCTGAGGGCAAGCTGCTCGGGCTGCTCTACGGGACGGCACCGGGGCGTGCGGCACTCAAGGTGCTGACGAAGCCGGTTGTCTCGAAGATCGCCGGTTATGCACTGGAGCATCCGCTCTCAACGGTTGCGATTCCGCCGTTTGTCCTGAAAAAGCATATCCGGATGAGCGATTATGCGGAGGAGAAATTCCGCAGCTTCAATGCGTTTTTTACACGGCCGGTCAAGCCCTCGGCGCGCCCGATTGATACTGCGCCGGAGGTGCTTATCAGCCCCTGTGATGCCAAGCTGACGGTCGTTCCGGTCAGTGATGCGATGCATTTTACGGTCAAGGGCGCGGACTACAGCCTTGCTGCATTCCTCGGCTGCAAGCGGCTTGCGGAGAGATTTCGCGGGGGGCAGGTTCTGATTTTCCGCCTGACGCCGGACGATTATCACCGCTACTGCTATCCGGATGCCTGCGAAATCGGCAAGACGCGCTGCATCGCCGGACAGCTGCATACAGTCAATCCGGTTTCCGCCGAGCATGATGTCAAGGTCTATCACCGCAATACGCGGACGGTCACGATGCTGCATACTGCGCATTTCGGCACGATGCTGATGATTGAGGTCGGCGCAATGTTTGTCGGCAAAATCGTCAATCATCCGCACGGGGCGAAGGTTGCGCGCGGCATCGAGAAGGGCTATTTTGAATTCGGCGGCTCGACGATCGTGATTGTGCTGGAAAAGGATGCGGCAATCATCGACGCACAGATTCTTGCAAATTCCCGCAGCGGTGCGGAAACAATCGTCCGCTACGGCTCGGGAATCGGAAAAAGAAAATAAACATAACAGCAGCCTGCGAAAAATCGCGGGCTGTTTTTTGTAACCAAACTGCGGCGGAATCTGTCTGAATAGATAGAGGACGTCTTCGGAAAGGGGGCAGAAAGTTATGGAGGATGAAGCGATCATTGCACTGTACTTCGCACGCGATGAACAGGCAATCACGGAAACCGAACGGAAATACGGTGTCCGCTGCCGCAAGCTCGGTCTGCGGATTCTGGGCAATTTGCAGGACGCAGAAGAATGCTGCAACGATGTATGGCTCAAGGTCTGGAATACGATACCGCCGCTGCATCCGAAGCATTTTTCTGCCTATCTGGTTAAATTGATGCGCAATGCCGCACTCAATCTTTACGAACGGCTCCATGCGGACAAGCGCGGCGGAACGCAGACGGCAGTTCTGCTCGATGAGCTGGCGGAATGTCTTGCGGCGCCGGATGATGTGGAGGCACAGATCACAGAAGCGGAAACCGGCGAGCTGCTCAGGCAGTTTTTGCAGACTGTTCCGGCAGAGGCGCGGCATATTTTTATTCTGCGCTATGTGTATATGCTGCCGGTAAAAGAGATTGCGGAGCGCAATCAGATCAGCGTGAGCAAGGTAAAGGTGTTGCTTTACCGCACACGCGGGGAACTCAGGCGTTATTTGGGAGGTGAACCGTTATGAATGCAATGATGCTTTTGAAGGCAATGAGCGAGATCGCACCGGAGGATATCGAAGCTGCAATGCAGTCCGTTTCGGCGGATGTTCATAAAGCGGCTGCAATGACCGCTGAAACGGCAGCGCAGCCGGAAGCGGGCAGCGTCATCCGGCAGACGCGCGTGCAGAAAGCTGCGTCCGGCGGGAAATTCCTGCGATACAGCGGGTGGATTGCTGCTGCGGCATGTCTGCTGCCGGTGCTCGGGATTGCGCTGCTGTTCGGTATGAACCGGAGCGGCTGGATGCAGGCAGCATCTTCTTCCTCAGAGCAGATTATGGAAATCACTGCAACAAAGACAGAATCGGAGACGACCGCTGCTGTGACAACCGCCGTTTCGGCGCTGCAGACAAAGCAGACCGTCAGCGGAACAACTGCGGCAAAACCGGAAACCGATACGGAACCGGCAGCAGGAACGGACAGCACCGCGCAGACAGGCGCAGATACAGAGAACGTGCGGACAGAAGCACATACAACCGCGCAGACGGCATCCGATACACAGCCGACAACAACGCTGCCGCCGGATACCACGGAGCCGCCGCGTACAACAACAACAGCGACCGCGGCAACACAGACCGAGACCGCAGCGAGCAGCACGGAACCCGTATATGTATACACGCTGCCGGAGGTCGAAATACTCAATCCGTTTGAAAACGGCGGCATGGAGCCGAATTCGCCCGCGGATGTGATCGCGGAGCTGAATGAAATGCCGGAGGGCAGCTTTGTTTTCCGGCAGTTCCGTGAGCCGGAGGAGGCATATAATACGCATCTCCGGAATCATCTGGAGCAGAACCGCGACGTCATTGCGGTCTATACGATTTCGGATAAATGGACGATGGAGCTGCATTCTTGGGAGGTGACAGGTTCCGGAAAGCTGAATCTTCTGATTGCACAGCCGGATGACGGGATTCATATGTTCGTCAAGGGCGTCTATGTATTTCTCATCAGCAAGCCGGACGGCGAACTGCCGGAGATTAACGAAGTCGGTGCCGGAATCATTCTGTATCCGGTGCCGGAAGTACAGGAATAAAAAAGCCGCGGAATCGGGAGAAACCTGATTCCGCGGTTTTTTGTAAATGACGGGATTGATTATTTCACAGCCTCAAATGCCTGTGTCAGATCTTCGATGATATCATCGACATTTTCCAGACCGACGGAGAGACGGATCATGCCGGCATTGATGCCTGCGGCAACAAGCTGCTCATCGGTGAGCTGACGGTGCGTCTCCGAAGCCGGATGCAGCACGCAGGTGCGGATATCCGCAACGTGTACGACATTCGATGCGAGCTTGAGAGAATCCATCCAGTTCATAGCGGTCGTTCTGCCGCCCTTGATGACGAACGAGATGACGCCGCTGCATCCGTCCTTGAGGTAGGTCTTTGCGCGCTCATAGTACGGATCGTCCTTGAGACCCGGATAGCTGACGGATTCGACCTCCGGACGGCTCGTGAGGAACTCTGCAACCTTCTGCGCATTCTCGCAATACTGCTTCATGCGGATTGCAAGCGTCTCGAGACCGAGGTTGAGATAAAATGCGTTCGTTGCGCTCGGATAGCATCCGAAATCACGCATCAGCTGCATTCTTGCCTTGATGATATATGCCATGTTGCCGAATTCGCGGACATAGCATACGCCGTGATAACTCTCGTCCGGCTCGGTGAACTCCGGGAACTTGCCGTTATCCCACGGGAAGGTGCCGCAGTCCACGATGACGCCGCCGCCCTGCACTGCATGACCGTCCATGTACTTGGTGGTGGAGTGGATGACGACATCCGCGCCGAATTCCTTGGGACGGCAGAGAATCGGGGTCGGGAAGGTGTTGTCTACGATCAGCGGCAGACCGTTGTCATGGGCAAAATCTGCGAATTTTTTGATATCGAGCACAGAGAGCGCCGGATTTGCAAGTGTCTCGCCGAAGACGCAGCGTGTATTCGGCTTGATTGCCTTTTGCAGCTCCTCACGGGAAGCCTCCTGATCGACGAAAATACACTCGATGCCGAAGCGCTTGAGCGTGACGGCGAAAAGATTGACCGTACCGCCGTAGATCGTGCCGGTGGAGATGAAGCTGTCGCCGGCGTTGCAGACATTCAGGATCGAGAGCAGGCTTGCAGCCTGTCCGCTGGTGGTGCACATGGCTGCGACACCGCCTTCGAGTGCAGCGATTTTCTTTTCGACTGCATCGACGGTCGGATTTGCGAAGCGGGAATAGATCGGTTCGGTCGGCATATCGAAGAGCGCTGCAATATGAGCAGTTGAATCAAAGGTATAGGTTGTGCTCTGCACGATCGGGACAACGCGCGGGTCGCCGTTGCCGGGGGTGTAGCCTGCGTGCAGGCATTGTGTTTCGATTTTCATGGTTGTATTCCTCCTGTAAACGCGATGATTTCTGCGAATTGGAGCAGATATTTATATTATAGACGTTTTGCGGGCATCTGTCAAGTAATAATTCAAATTTATGGTATTGCGGTTTTCCCCTCGCGCTCTCCTTTCCTTATTCCTATCCCCCTTGGAGACGCGGGTTCCATTTACGCCCTTTCTCTCTTCTCCTGCCTCCCGCTGCACGCTCTTCTTTTGCGGTCGATTTCTCCTGCTGCATTAGACGATTTTTTGTGCAAAGCGCTGAAAATGCTGCGATACGGCAAAAATCGTTGTCGGATGCGGCGTTTTGTGGTAAAATAAAGAGTGGACAAAAATCCGGCGCTGAATGCCGGCAGAAAGCAAAGATGAACAGAACAAAGGAGCAGACCAATGTTTACCAGATACATCGGGATTGATCTGGGTACCGCCAATACCCTGATCTATGCGCGCGGCAAGGGCATCATCATGCGTGAACCGTCGGTTGTTGCGGTCAATACCAAAACCGATCAGGCGTGCTCTGTCGGCAAAGAGGCAAAGGATATCATCGGCAGAACCCCCGGCTCGATCATTGCAGTCCGTCCGCTCAAGGACGGCGTCATTGCGGATTTCGATATCGCGGCGACGATGCTTCAGGAGCTGATCAAAAAATCATTGAAGGGGACTGCCTTTACAAAGGCGCGTGTCATTATCTGCATTCCATCGGGTGTGACTGCCGTGGAGCGCAGAGCCGTCAAGGAGGCTGCGGAAAAGGCGGGCGCAAGACCGGTGCAGCTCGTTGCGGAGCCGATTGCGGCAGCGCTCGGTGCAGGTCTGCCGATCATGGAGCCGACCGGAACCATGATCGTGGATATCGGCGGCGGTACGAGTGAGATCGCCGTGATTTCCATGGGTGGTATCGTTGCCTCGCGGTCTGTCCGCACGGCAGGCGATGCATTCGATATGGCAATCGTCAATTACATCCGCAAGAAATACAGTCTGCTGATCGGTGAACGCACCGCAGAAGCTGTCAAAATCGGCATTGGCTCGGCATTCCCCGAGGCGACCGTCACCGAAATGGAAGTGCGCGGCAGAAACCTGCTGAACGGTCTGCCGGAGAATATCATGATCTCCTCCGAGGAGGTGCGCGATGCACTCTATGAGCCGCTCTGCGACGTCATGGATGCAATCCGCGAGACGCTTGCCCATACACCGCCGGAGCTTTCCGCCGATGTCATTGAGCAGGGCATCACGCTGACGGGCGGCGGCGCGCTGCTCAGAGGCATGGATAAGCTCATCAACCGCGAAACCGGTATGCCGGTCTATGTCGCGGAGTATCCGCTGGACTGCGTTGCGGAGGGAACCGGAAAGATCATCGAGAATTTTGAGGATTATGAGGAGCTGCTCGCAGAGGAAATCAAGTATTACTGATGCTTTGAAAGGGATGCGCCCGAACCGGTGCATCCCTTTTTTATGAAAGTGACAGAATTGTAATGCGGCAGCAATGCAGTTGTCACTTCCGTATGGTATGATTTCAGTGTTTGAGAAAACCTGAAAGCTCGCTTAAATCTTTCTTAAAATTGGCAGGGCTGCATTGACAGGCGCTGCTTTGCCGTATTATAATAGAACTGCCGCATGGGGTTGATTGCAGCACTCATGATTTGCAGCATATGAACACAATAACGGAGGGAAAACTATGTCAGCCAATGGAATCGTCAAAGGAGTCGTCACGGCGGCAGTGATCTGCGGTCTGGGCGCAGGCGGCTGGGCACTCTATAAGCACTACGGCGGTACGCAGACCGACCGCTCGGAAAAGGTCTATGTACAGAAGGTTGCAACGATCAATACCGTGGACGGCGCAAACCTGTTTGCGACCAATTTCGCGGGCGTGATCGTCGCGCAGAAAACAGTTGATGTCAAATATGATACATCGAAGCAGGTCGAGGAGATTCTGGTTCATGAGGGCGATGTTGTCAAGAAGGGCGATAAGCTCCTGACCTACAATGTCGAGCAGATTCAGCTCAAGATTGAGGAGGCGGAGCTGGAGGTCGAGCGTCTCCAGAATGAGATCAAGACCAATGAGCTCGAGATTGCTTCGCTCGAGCAGGAGCGCCGCACCGCAAACGGCGATGCACAGGTCAGCTATACAACCCAGATTCTGTCAAAGCAGTCTGACAATGCACGCAATGAGTATGATATCAAGGCGAAGAATGTCGAGATCACCAAGCTGAAAAATTCGCTGAACAATGCATTCGTCACAGCGCCGATTGACGGCACCGTGAAGGATCTGAAGGAGCCGTCTGCATCGACAGAAGCAAGCATGGGCTACGGCGGCTATGATGAAAACGCCGATGTGATCATGAAGATTGCGGCGGAGGGTGACTTCCGCGTCAAGGGTGTCTTCAATGAGCAGAATGCATCCAGCATCCGCGAGGGCACAAAGGTCTTCCTCAAGAGCCGCGTGGACGGCAACGAGCGCAGCGGCGAGGTCACGGAAATCGACACCAAGCCGCAGAAGGACGATAACAGCATGTATTACGGCTATTCCGACGAGCAGACGCAGTCCTCAAAGTATGCGTTTTATGTGAAGCCGGATTCGCTGGAGGGCTTTATGCTCGGTCAGCATGTTCTGATTGAGCTGGACAATGGTCAGAATGACGAGAACAAGAAGGAGGGCGTCTGGCTTTACAGCTCCTTCGTGCTCTGGGACGGCGACCAGAACTATGTCTGGGCAAAGAACAGCCGCGATCAGATCGAAAAGCGCATTGTGACCCTCGGCGAGATTGATGATGAGCACAATGACTGCCAGATTCTTTCCGGTATTGATATTGATGATTACATTGCCTATCCTGCCGATTATATCGAAGCAGGCATGAAGACCACGACCAACCAGTCCGATAAGGATATCCCCGAAAACGTCGGCAATGATATGATGGACGGCGGCATGGAAGACGGCATGGAAGGCATGGGTATGGAAGACGGCATGGGTATGCCGGATAACGTCGTTTATGATGAGGACGGCAACATGGTCTATACCGATGAAGACGGCAATGTCTATAAATTCGACGCCGAGGGCAATATGATCGAGGGCGGCGAGGAACTCTTCGCTGAGGACGGTGAAATGCCGGATGCGGAAGGCGATGCCGATGCAGAAGGGATGAAGGACGAGCCGGTGCCGGAGGATGAACCGCAGCAGGAAGCAGAAGCGGAACAGCCCGAAGAAAACTGACAGGAGACATGAGATATGGTATTTGAACTGAAATCAATTTACAAGGATTATATGCAGGGCAAGGAAGCCGTGCCGGTACTCAAGGATATTACGATGTCCGTCGATGAAGGTGAGTATGTTGCGATCATGGGACCGTCCGGTTCCGGCAAATCCACGCTGATGAACATTATCGGCTGCCTTGACAAACAGACAAAGGGATTCTTCATTTTTGATAAAACAGATGTCATGAGCTGCTCGGACAAGGAGCTCTCCGAAATCCGCAACAACAAGATCGGATTCGTCTTCCAGAATTTCAATCTGCTGCCCCGTCAGTCCGCGTTGGAAAATGTCGAGCTGCCGCTGCTCTATGCAGGCGTTCCGAAGAAGGAGCGCAAGGAGCGTGCAATCGCGGCGCTCAAGCGTGTCGGTCTCGAGGACAGAATGTACTTTAAGCCGACGCAGCTCTCCGGCGGTCAGAAGCAGCGTGTCGCAATCGCAAGAGCAATCGTCAATAAGCCGCGTCTGCTGCTTGCCGATGAGCCGACCGGTGCACTCGATACGAAATCCGGCGATCAGGTCATGGAGCTTTTCAAGGAGCTGAATGACGAGGGCGTGACCGTTGTCATGATTACGCATGAACCGGATATTGCAAAGTGTGCAAAGCGTGTAATGTATATCCGTGACGGACAGTTGCATGACGGTGCATTCAATACCAGAGCTGCCGGCGCAGATCAGCCGGCGGCTGCATCGGAAACGGCGGCTGAGGCTGCTCCGGCATCGGGAACGGAGGAGGCGGCTGAGGCATGAAAAAAGCGATTATCGCGCTGCTCTGCCTTGCCCTGATCTGCGGCGGCGGTTATTTCGGATACCGTCAGTATGAAAAAAGCCGCGATGAGAAAAAAATCGTCGATGTCGTGCCGGTCAGCATGATGGCGCAGTCTTCGGATATGTTCATGTATGACGGAAGTGATACATGGGGCTATATCAGCGCCGCAAATGCACAGAAGGTCTACGTCGATACCGATAAGCTCGTGAAGACAGTCTGTGTCAAGCAGGGACAGGAAGTCAAAAAGGGCGACACGATTCTCGAATATGATATGACGGTCGTCGATCTTGAACTGACACAGAAGGAAAATCAGGTGCAGGTGATTGAGCAGGATATCAAAATGGCGCAGAAGGAGCTTGCAAAGCTCCGCGGCATGCATCCTTCCGAGGATATGCCGGTGCAGCCGGATCCCGAGATTCCGGATGAGCCGGATGAGCCGGAGATTCCGCAGATCGTCACCGTTCCCGAACTGACCGGTGCATTGCAGCCGGTTTCCGGAAGCGGCACACCTGTCGATCCGCTGGTCTTCAACTGCGGCACGGAGACCGTCGTCCGCAAGGCATTTATGACAGCGCTTGCAGGCACGAAGCGTACCGCTGCACTGCGTGTTTACGATGAAAACAGCTGCTTCCTCTTCCAGTGGATCATCTCCGGCGAGCAGATCAAGCTCGCGGAGGCGGCGGACTGGAACGTCACGGACGGCGTGAATATTGATCCGGAGACGGGCGGTATTTCGGTCAGTCCGGACGGTGTGCTGCACGGACAGCTTTCCTTTGCGCTGCCGCAGCCGGATATGCAGGATATGCCCGAGGAGCCGGATGAACCGGAGATGCAGGAGCCGGAGCTCCCGCAGATGCCCGATTACGGCGATGATTATATGTATTCGCGCAAGGAATTGCAGAAGCAGATCACCGCACAGGAGAATCAGATCAAGACCCTTGAGCTGAATCTGAAATCTGCAAAGCTGGCGTTTGAAACTGCAAAAAAGCAGAAGTCGGACGGCAAGGTCGTTGCGACAATCGACGGCATCGTCAAGAAGATCGGCAAGAGCTCTGATGAAGCGGGCGAGGAGCCGGAGCAGCAGGAACAGCCCGATATGCAGGAGCAGGACCCCTTTGCCGAGCCGACAGAGGATGACAACGCATTTGCGGTCATTGAGGGCGCGGGCGGTGTCGAGGTCATCTGCGAGGTGCCGGAGCTGTCGCTGGCAGAGCTGCCGGTCGGCACAATCCTCAATGTGCAGTCCTACCAGAACGGTGCATTCACCGAGGCGGAGGTCACTTCCGTTGACGAGGAGCCCACTGCCTACAGCGCAAATCCGTGGCAGGCAAATCCGAACAGCTCGATGTATCATCTGCATGCGAAGCTCAGGGATTCAACGGATTTCGTCATCGGAAACGGTGTCAATGTCACGGTGCCGAAGGATCAGCAGGATGCCGGCAAGAGCAAATCCGTCTATCTGCCGATCCACTATATCCGGCAGGAGGGCGGCGACTATTACATCATGAAGGCAGATGAAAATGACCGCCTTGTCAAGCAGTATGTCAGCGTCGGACAGATTCTCTGGGGCTACTACATTGAGGTCACCGGCGGTCTGGATGTCAAGAATGACCGCATCTGCTTCCCGTTCGGCACCGATGTCAAGGAGGGCGTGAAAACGCAGGATTCCTCCGAGGTGCTCTATCCGTCCAATTACTGATACGATCACATATTTTGATTCAGCATGCAATATGAAATAAGAATTTGGAGAGACAGTAATGTTTGAAAATATCAGGCTCTCTTTGCAGGGCATCTTATCGCATAAGATCAGGTCATTCCTGACGATGCTCGGTATCATCATCGGCATTGCGGCGATTATCGCAATCGTCTCAACGATTGAGGGTACGAACGCGCAGATCAAGAATAACCTGATCGGCGCCGGAAACAATACCGTCACAGTGCAGCTCATGCAGGGTGAATGGCCCTATGATTTTTCGTATAATGCGCCGCCCGAGAATGTCCGGATGATTTCGGAAAAGTATAAGCAGCGCATTCTCGATCAGAAGGAGATTTCCGCCTGCACGCTCTACCGCACGCGCAGCAATGCGGAAAGCGTCTGGTATGTCGATCAGCGTCTGGAATCCTCCTCGATCATCGGCATTGACGAGGATTATCTCAGTACAATGGGCTATGAGATCGCAGAAGGCATCGGCTTTACGGACGAGCAGTATCATGATTTTTCAAAGGTGCTGCTGGTCGATTCCTCGATTGAGCGCGGACTGTTCAACGGGGAAAGCCCGATCGGCAAGGTCATTGACATTTACGGCGAGCCGTTTACGATTATCGGTGTTGTCGCAAAGCGTTCGGGCTTTGCGCCGACGATCAACAGCGTCGATGATTACTTTATGTATAACCAGACGACGAGCGGTCAGATTTTCATGCCGACAAATGACTGGGGCATCTGCTTCCGCTATGACGAGCCGCAGAACTGCGTGGTACAGGCGGTCGATACCGACAGCATGACCATGGCAGGCAAGAAGACGGCGGATATCCTCAATGAGAATGTCCGCAAGATGTCTCTGGACGGCGAGGGCGAGACGGAGAATCCGGAGCTCGGCATGGGTTCGGTCGAATACAAGAGCGAAAGCCTGCTCGAACAGGCAAAGGCTTTGCAGGACCTCTCAAAATCCACGAATAATATGCTGATCTGGATTGCGAGCATTTCGCTGCTGGTCGGCGGCATCGGCGTTATGAACATCATGCTGGTGTCCGTCACGGAGCGTACCAGAGAGATCGGTCTGAAAAAGGCGCTCGGCGCACGCAAAAAACGTATCCTTGCACAGTTCCTGACGGAGGCATCCGTTCTGACGAGCATCGGCGGTCTGATCGGCGTACTGTTCGGCATAGCCTTGTCAAAGATCATAGCGAATCTCGCCGAGGTGCCGGTATCCATATCAACCAAGGCGATTGTGGTATCGGTTGTGTTCTCGACGGTTGTCGGTATCGTATTCGGTCTGCTGCCTTCGATCAAGGCTGCAAACCTCAACCCGATTGACGCACTGCGTTATGAATAACAGAGAATTATACGGAACAGGGAAAATGAAATAAGAAAAAGCCTGCGGTTACAGCAATCGCAGGCTTTTCTGCGTATTGACAAGCCGCGGGTTTTGTGCTATAATGTAGAATGCATAATTATGGCAGGAGTTAAAGAGAACAGCTCCCGTCAAGAAAAGGTGAGTGAAAGAATGAAGTATCAAGAGCTTGCAGGAAAGCCGGATATCACGGAAATTCAGGAGAGTGTTCTGAAATTCTGGAAGGATGAATCGGTTTTCGAGAAATCCGTCAACAAGGAGAATGCAGAGGAAGTCGTATTCTATGACGGTCCTCCGTTCCCGACCGGAAAGCCGCACCACGGCACGATCCTTGTCTCCTTTATCAAGGATCTGATTGCCCGTTACTGGACCATGCGCGGCTATAAGGTCCCCAGAGTCTGGGGCTGGGACTGCCACGGTCTGCCGATTGAGAATCAGGCAGAGGTACAGCTCGGCATCAATGACAAGAATATCATTGAGAACAGCCTCGGCATCGACAAATTCAATGAGAAGTGCTACGAGATTGTCTCCGGCAACAACGAAGCATGGAAGGAATATGTCGAGCAGATGGCGCGCTGGGTCGATTATGACGGCGCCTACAAGACCATGAACCCCACCTTTATGGAGAGCGTCATGTGGGCATTCAAGCAGTGCTATGACAAGGGTCTGATCTACCGCGACTACCGCGTCACGCCCTACTGCACACACTGCGAGACCTCGCTTTCCATTTCCGATACCCGTGAATCCGATTCCACACGTCCGCGTCAGGACCGCTGGATTATTACGAAATTCCGCACCGATGAGGTGATCGACGGCAAGACCGTGTTCTTCCTCGCATGGACGACCACGCCTTGGACACTGCCCTCGAACCTCTGCCTTGCAGTCGGTGAAGCACTGGATTATTCCTTTGTCGATGTCGGCGGGGAAATCTTCATCGCCTGCACGAACGTGCTCCCGAAATATGAAAAAATCTTCGGCAAGAAGCCGGTCATTCTGAAATCCTGCAAGGGCTCCGAGCTTGTCGGCAGAACCTATGAGCCGCTGTTCCCGTATTTTGCACAGCTGAAAGAGCAGGGCGCATTCAGAGTTGTCACGGCGGATTATGTCGGCTCCGATGAGGGTGTCGGTATTGTTCATACCGCGCCGGCATTCGGTGAGGATGACTACTGGACCTGCAAGAACAACAATATTCCGCTGGTCAATCCGGTCGATGCCAAGGGCAGATTCACCGAGGAAATCACTGACTTCTATGAGAAGGACGGCGAGAAGAACGTCATCGAGATGAATCCGACCGTCATCCGTTTCCTCTATGATGCAGGCAAGGCTGTCGCAGACGGCACGATTGAGCATAACTATCCGCACTGCTGGCGCTGCAAGCGTCCGCTGATTTACAAGGCAATGGATGCATGGTATTTCAATGTCGGCAAGATCAAGGATAAGCTCATTGCCTATAATGAGGATATCAACTGGGTGCCGGAGACCGTCAAGCACGGCAGATTTGGCAAGTGGCTGGAAAATGCCCGCGACTGGAATATCTCCAGAAACCGTTACTGGTCTACACCGATTCCGATCTGGGAGTGCGATACCTGCGGCGACAGAACCGTCCTCGGCAGCATTGACGAGATCGAGCAGGCAAGCGGCGTCCGCCTGACAAACCTGCACCGTCAGTATATGGACAAGGTCACCTTCAAGTGCACCTGCCCGGGCTGCAACGGTACGAAGGTGCGTGTGCCGGAGGTTCTGGACTGCTGGTTTGAGAGCGGCTCGGTGCCGTTCGCACAGAAGCACTATCCCTTCGAGAACAAGGAATGGTTCGATTCCCATTTCCCGAGCGATTTCATCGTCGAGTATACCGGTCAGATTCGCTGCTGGTTCTATTATCTGCACGTTCTCTCCGTTGCGCTGTTTGACAAGCCCTGCTTCTCGAACTGCGTCGTACACGGCACCATTCTCGCAAAGGACGGCAAGAAGCTCTCCAAGTCCTCGAAGAACTATACCGACCCGATGCTGCTGATGAAGCAGTACGGCACGGATGCATTCAGACTGTATCTCTATCAGACGAATGCCATGCTGATCGGCGATCTGCTCTTTGATGACAACGGCATTCAGGATGCATATCAGCAGATCATTCTGCCCTACTGGAATGCCTGCAATTTCTTCATTTCCTATGCAAATATCGACGATTTCAAGCCGGAGACGCTGACGCCGCCGACAAGCAGCAATCAGCTTGACCGCTGGATGCTCGCAAAGCTCTATGAGGTCACGGAAACGATCCGGACGAATATGGATGCATATTTTGTCAACAAGTATGTTGACAGCCTGATCGAGCTGGTAGACGGTCTGACAAACTGGTTCATCCGCCGCTCCAGACGCCGTTTCTGGGATAAGGGCATGTCCGAGGATAAGCGCAATGCCTATGAGACGCTGTACTATGTCCTCGTGAACACGACGAAGCTCTTTGCACCGGTTGCACCGATCATCTCCGAGAAGATTTATCAGACCCTGACCGGCGGCTTCTCCGTGCATCTGGACAGCTTCCCGGAGATTCCGGAATCTTTCCGCAATGATGAACTGCTGGAGCAGGTCAAGCTCGTCCGCAGCGTGATCTATCTGGCACGCTCGATCCGCAGCAAGAACAATGTCAAGAACCGTCAGCCGCTGACGAAGCTCGGCGTTGCGATTTCCGATCCGGCAGGCGTACCTGTCATTGAGGCATTCCGCGATATCATCGCAGAGGAGCTGAATGTCAAGCAGGTCGAGGTGCTCGAGAGCGTGGACAGCGTTGCAGAGGTCAAGTATGCACCGAACTTCAATGAGATTCGTGACCGCTATCCGCAGCGCGTGCCGGAGATCATCAAGGCAATCAAGAGCAACAAGTTTGCGCTGACTGCAAACGGCGCAGAGCTCGAGATCAACGGCGCAAAGGAGATCTTCGACGCGGAGATCATCCTCGTGACCTACAATGCAAAGGCAGGTCAGCATGTTGCCAGCGAAAAGGGCATCGTCGTTTCGCTTGATCTGACAATCACCGACGAGCTGCGCGATGAGGGCTTTGCACGCGATATCGTGAGAAGCATTCAGGATGCGCGCCGCAAGATGAACTGCGCAATCACCGACCGCATTACGCTGTCGGTTTCGGGCGATTATCCGCAGGCATGGGCAGAGTATATCTGCAATGAGACGCTGAGCAGCCTCGGTGAGATCGCAGCCCCCGATACGGAATATGATATCGACTATGAGGACGGCAGAAAGGCACATATCAGCCTGAAAAAATGATAGATGTATCGCTGTGCGATGATTCGGAATGGGGGCAGCGTCCCCCATTTTGAATCCGTCGGAGATACTTTTGAGATTCTGTTTTATAGTGAAATTCGCATATATCCAAATTTGAAAGGATAAGTTCGATGAGCAAAGAATTACCAAAAACATATAACCCTGCGGAGGTCGAAAAGCGTACCTACGAAGCATGGGAATCAAACGGCTGCTTCCGCGGCATCATTGATCCGAAGAAGAAGCCCTATTCCATTTCCATGCCGCCTCCGAATGTCACCGGTCAGCTCCATATGGGGCATGCCGTGGACAATACCATGCAGGATATCCTGATCCGCTTCAAGAGAATGCAGGGCTATGCAGCGCTCTGGGTTCCGGGTACCGACCATGCCGCAATCGCAACCGAGGCGAAGATCGTCGAGGCAATGCGTCAGGAGGGTCTGACGAAAGCCGATCTCGGCAGAGATCAGTTCATGGAGCGCGCATGGGCATGGAAGGAAAAATACGGCAACCGCATCGTGCAGCAGCTCCGTACCCTCGGCAGCTCCTGCGACTGGGAGCGCGAGCACTTCACCATGGATGCGCAGTGCTCCAAGGCGGTTCTGGAGGTTTTCATCAATCTCTATAACCAGAAGCTGATCTACCGCGGAAACCGTATGGTCAACTGGTGCCCGAAATGCGACACCTCGATCTCCGATGCAGAGGTCGAATACGAGGAGAAAAACGGTCATTTCTGGCATATTCTCTATAAGGTCAAGGAGACCGGCGAGTTCCTTGAAATCGCAACGACCCGTCCGGAGACCATGCTCGGCGATACCGCTGTCGCAATCAACGAGGCGGACCCGCGCTATAAGCATCTGCACGGCTGCCATGTCATTCTGCCGCTGCTGAATAAGGAAATCCCGATTGTCTGCGATGAGCATGCCGATATGGAAAAGGGTACCGGTGTCGTGAAGATCACACCGGCACATGACCCCAATGACTTTGAGGTCGGCGGACGCCACAATCTGCCGATGGTTCGCTGCTTCACCTATGACGGTCATATGACCGGCAAGGCGGATGTCGCGGAATACAATGCACTGAAAGAGAGCAACCGTCTGACCGAGGGTGAGCCGGAGGTTCTGGACTGCGGCAAGTACGCAGGCATGACAACCGATGAAGCGCGCAAGGCGATTGTTGCCGATCTGGAAGCACTCGGTCAGCTCAAAGAGATCGAGGACTTAAAGCACGACGTCGGCACCTGCTACCGCTGCCATTCGACCATTGAGCCGATGATCTCGAAGCAGTGGTTCGTCCGTATGAAGACACTCGCAGAACCGGCTGTCAAGGCTGCCGAGGACGGCGAGATTCAGTTCGTGCCGGAGCGCTTCACCAAGAGCTATCTCAACTGGATGAAGAATACCCGCGACTGGTGTATTTCCCGTCAGCTCTGGTGGGGACACCGCATCCCTGCATGGTACTGCGATGACTGCGGCGAGACCAATGTCGCAAAGGAAGCACCGTGCAAGTGTGCAAAGTGCGGCAGCACGAATCTGACGCAGGACCCCGATACGCTGGATACATGGTTCTCCTCTGCACTCTGGCCGTTCTCCATTCTCGGCTGGCCGGATACCGAAAATCCGGACTACAACTTCTTCTATCCGACAAGCACGCTCGTCACGGGCTATGATATCATCGGCTTCTGGGTCAGCAGAATGATCTTCTCCGGTCTTGCATATACCGGCAAGGCTCCGTTCTCGAAGGTTGTTATTCACGGTATTGTCCGTGACGCACAGGGCAGAAAGATGTCCAAGTCGCTCGGCAACGGCATTGACCCGCTTGAGGTCATCGAGCAGTACGGCGCTGATGCACTGCGCTTTATGCTCGTGCAGGGCAGCTCGCCCGGAAACGATATGCGCTACAGTGAGGAGAAAATCCTTGCAATGCGCAACTTCACGAACAAAATCTGGAATGCATCGCGCTTCCTGCTGATGAATATGTCGATTGATGAGATTCGTCTGCCGGAGGAGCTTGCGCTGGAGGATAAGTGGATTCTTTCGCGCCTGAACAGCGTGATCCGCGAAGTGACCTACAATCTCGAGCACTTTGAAATGGGTGTTGCCGCGCAGAAGATTTATGACTTCATCTGGAGCAGCTTCTGCGACTGGTATATCGAGCTTGCGAAGAACCGCTTTAACGGCGACGATGCGGAGAAGAAGCAGAATGTCGAGAACGTGCTTGCCTATGTGCTGCGCGATATCTTAAAGCTGCTGCATCCGTTCATGCCGTTCATCACCGAGGAAATCTATCAGGCACTGCCGCATGACAAGGGCTTCCTGATGCTGCAAAGCTGGCCGGAGGTGCGTCCGGAGCTGAGCTTCCCCGAGGATGAGGCACGTATGGAGAAGATCATGGAGGCTGTCAAGGCTGTTCGTGAGTGCCGCTCGGAGCACAAGGTTCCGAATTCCAAGAAGTCGCATATCACGATTATCACCGCAAATCCGGAGGAATATGCCGAGGCAGGCGATTTCCTCGCAAGACTTGCCGGTGCATCGGGCGTGAATGCAGTCAGCGCAGAGCCGGATGATCTTTCCGGCATGGTGACCGTTGCGACGGCGGATGCAAAGCTCTGCATGCCGCTCAAGGAACTGATTGATGTCGAGAGCGAGCGCGCAAGAATCACGAAGGATCTCGAAAAGGCGGAGAAAGAGCTGGAATTTGTACAGGTCAAGCTGTCAAATGAGAGCTTTATGTCGAAGGCGCCGGAGAAGGTTGTCAACGATATCCGCGAGCGTGAGGCAAAGGTCAAGGCGCTGATCCAGAATCTCAAGGATATGCTCAGCGCACTGTAATTGCAAATCCATAATAGTAACAGGAAAGCCGCTCCGGCATGTGATACAACAGATTGGAGCGGCTTCCTTGTATAGACGGACAGCATTGACATTTTGATTTGTGAGGGTATGGCATATGTTCAGAAGAAGGCATTTTGTACCGGCGGCAGCAGCGTTTTCACTGCTTTTTCTGACTTCCTGCGGCTTTCATGTGCGAATCAACGGGGATGAAGTCGGCAAGGTCAGCAAGGAACCGCCGGCGCATCTGCGCGTAGCCGATTTCGTCATTGGCAATCCCTACGGACTGGAAGAAATCATGATCGCCGAGCAGGGGACTGATACGCCGTATCTGGTGATCAGTGATGATTATGACGGGCACTGTCTGCTGATGCGCCGTGAAGTGCTGCCGGAGCGTTTCTGCTTCCGGAACGGCGATGCGATCTATCATACGGGACCTGCATATTATCCTGACAGCACGGTTGATCGGTTTCTGCATGAGAAATTCGAGGAACGCTTTGCGGAGCCGGTGCGCAGTGCGCTGACGGAAAGCAATGTCGAGGTGCTGACGCATGACGCCGTTGTGTACGGCGCAAATACGGAGCATCCGGAAAAAGAGAAGACGGAGATGATCCGGCGGAAATGCTTTCTGCTCTCTATTGCCGAGTACGGAAGAAATAACGGGCTCCACAAAAAAGACGGAAACAAGATTCCGGAGCTGGAGGCTTATGAGGTTCAGGAGCTGAACTGGCTTCGCTCGGCGTATTTTGATGATGATGTCCGCGTATGGGCAACCTCCCGAGAGAGTTACGCGCCGGAGGCGACAAATGCAAAGCTGTATATCCGTCCGGTTATGACGATTGACGGTACGCAGGAGGTCGTTGCTGCCGGAGAAGGCTACAGACTGGCATGTGATACACAGTCCGAAACATAACAGAAAAGCGCCCGTGCAGGATTTTCGTTCTGCACGGGCGCTGTTTTTGAAGATATAACTTGTGAGAATGCCTGTATATCGGCTGGCGCTGTCTGCTGATGATCAGTATTCGCCGGATTTGTCCTCAAGCAGACGGAAGTCGATCTCATAGGTTTTGAGGGTACCGTTTTCCTGAATGCTCGCGCAGCGGCAGTGCACCGAATCACCGGCGCTCATTCCTGCAATCGCTGCATTGATCGAATCGTAATCCGAGACCTCCTTGCCGTTCATCGAGAGAATCCAGTCGCCCTCTTTCAGGATCGTATTGCGCAGATCGGAATCCTCTGCGAGCTTGACGACCTTGACGCCGATTCCGTCCAGTGCCTTCGGTAGCGTCTGACCGTGCGCGGCTGCATCTTCGTGGGCATTTTCGTTTTCGAGGAACTGGATGCCGATGCGGACTCTGCCGCCGACATAGCCCTGCTCCATGAGTTCCTGAATGATCGGGAGCGCCTCGTTGATCGTAATTGCAAAGCCGAGACCCTCATAGCTGCCGTCGAAAATCGTGCTGCTGCCGTATTTGGAGGAGGTGATGCCGATGACCTGCCCGCAGAGATTGACCAGCGCGCCGCCGGAATTTCCGGGGCTGATTGCTGCATCGGTCTGGAAGCAGTCCATTTCAAAATTCGTGGATTTTGCACGCACCTTGCGGTTCATGCCGGAAATGATGCCCATAGAAATCGAACCGCTCAGACCTGCGGGATTGCCCAGTGCACAGACCGTCTCGCCAAGCTGTACCTGATCGGAGTTGCCGAGCTGTGCGGGGGTCAGACCGTTTGCGGAGATTTTCAGTACCGCAAGATCGGTTTTCGTATCATGTCCGACCAGCACGGCGTCATAGGGCGTTTCACTGTTCGCCTCGTCAAAGAGCTTGACGGAATAGTGATCGGTATCTTTGACGACATGCGCATTCGTTGCGATATAGCCGTCCGTGGTCAGAATGATGCCGGAGCCGCTGCCGACAGCCTTGCTGTCCGAGTAGGTATAAATTTGCACGATGCTCGGCATGACGGCTTTTGCGACGCCTTCAATCGAATAGACGCCGTCTGCATCGGCAAGTGTATTGTCAATCTCGGGCTTCTCATGCTGCACAAGCGACACCTGTACAATATCGCCGGCGCGGTATTTGCCGCCTGCGGTTGTGCCGCGGCTGACATCCCAGATAATGCAGAAGATTGCTGCTGCGAGCATCAGAATGCAGAACAGTGTCAGCAGGACGGCAAGCGCCGTATGCTTCTGCGGCTTGACCGGCTCCGCAGCCGATGCGGCAAACGGTTCATCGCTGAACGGCAGCGGTTCTGCATACGGCAGCGGTTCTGCTTCCGGCTCCGGCGCGGCAGGTTCTCTGTACTGTTCCGGAATCGGGCGCGGTGTATCGAACAGATCGCCGATATCGGCAGAAAACGGTTTTTCGGCAGACGGCGCAGCCGGTTCAACGGCAGGGATATCAGATGCTTCCGGTGTTTCGGCAGTGGACGGGATATCCGAAGCGGTCTCCTGTTCCGGCACATCCGGTTCGGCATCGTCTGCGGCTTCCTGCGGCTGAGAATGCTGCGCGGCGGCTTTTTCCTCCTGCCTCCGCGTGCGGAAATCCTCGCCGAGCAGTCTGCTCAGTTCTTCATCCGTCATAGAAACGGTCTCCTTTGTATCATCAGGATTGTGTCAGCGGCATACTGACAATGAACTCGGTATATTCACCCTTGACGCTCTTGACCGTGACCGTGCCCTTATGGAGCAGCATGATACGGCTGACAATCGAAAGTCCCAGCCCGACGCCGGTCGTATCCTTGCCGCGCGATTCATCGGTCTTATAGAAACGCTCAAAGACATGCGAAATCTCTTCCTCGGTCAGACCCTCACCGGAATTCCGGATATGGACATGCGCCTGCGTTTCGTCAGAATCGACTGCGAGGAACAGCGTGCCGCCGCGGTTGACGAATTTGATTGCGTTTTCGGTCAGATTGTAGAATACCTGTTGGATCAGGTCGCGGTCTACCTCGGCGAATGTGCGCGGACAGACATCCAGCCCCTCGACATGCAGTTCCTTCCGCTCGACCTTCTGCTCAAAGAGCAGCAGCGTCGTAATCAGCAGATTCGTGATATCGAGCCGCTCGAAATCGGGCGCATAGGTGCCCTCCTCAAAGCGCGAGATGCTCAGCATGGAGTGGACAAGCCGCGAAAGCCGCTGTACCTCTGCCGAAACCGTCCGGAGATACTGCTTTTCCTGTTCCGGCGGGATCGTACCGTCGAGGATACCGTCCACAAAGCCGCCGATGGTTGTCATCGGGGTTTTCATTTCATGCGAGACATCCGAGACAAAGCGTCTGCGGCTGCGCTCGTTTTTGTCAATGAAATCCGCCATGCGGTTCATGGTGATGATCAGCCGGTCCATTTCCGGATCGCCGGTCTGCTCAAGTCTTGCAGAAAAATCACCCTTGGCGTAGTTCTCCGCCTGCCGTGTGATCTGTAGCACGGGATTGAGCGCCTGCTTCGTATTGAAATAGAAGAGCAGTGCGCCGAGCAGTCCCGTCACGAGTACGGCAACGACCAGAACGATCATCAGCTTGGAATAATATGCATCGACATATGCCGCCGGAAAGAGCAGCATCAGATAGTAGACAGACTGATCCAGTTCAAACTGTTCGACATAGGTCGCCGTCGATTCGGTAAAGTTTCCGGCAGGTGCGCCGATCTGGCAGTAGGGCTCGCGCTGTGCCTCCATTTGCAGGAGTGCGCTGAGCTGCATATCCGCCGGATCCTTGTAATCGGAGCGGACAAGGCATTTTCCGTCCGAATCAAATATATAGCAGTCCACATTTTCATTGAGTGTATAGAGCTGCATGCCTGCGCGGAGTGCTTCCGGATCCAGCTCCTCATAATCAGAGCGGATTCTGGAGAGCATGATGCGCGCCGTGCTGTTGAAATGGTCATAGGCTTCCTGCTCATGCATATGATTTCCGTAGATCACGACGATCAGACCTGTCAGTGCGCAGGCGAACATCAGCATGATCGTACAGAGATAGAAAATGCGGCTGTAAACACTGTTCAGCATCGGTTACTCCGCGGCATCCGGTGCGGCTTTGGATTCATCCGGCACGGCGAATTTATAGCCGACGCCCCAGACTGTGCGCAGTCCCCATTTATCGGAGACGCCCTCGAGCTTTTCGCGCAGACGCTTGATATGTACGTCAATCGTGCGCGAGTCGCCGTAATATTCAAAGCCCCAGACCTCATCGAGGAGCTGGTCTCTGGTATAGACATGGTTCGGATTGGAGGCGAGGCAGTAGAGCAGCTCGAGCTCCTTCGGCGGTGTCTCGATGACCTTGCCGTTGACGCGCAGCACATAGCCGTCCATATCGACGGTCAGCTTATCGTAATCGACTCTGCCGCGGCGCTGGCTCTGCTCCGGTGCGGGCTGTCCGTTCTTGCGCGTCCGTGCGCGGATGCGGGCGAGCAGCTTGGTCTTGTCGATCGGCTTGGTGATGTAATCCTCGGCGCCGAGGTCCAGTCCGAGTGCTTCATCATTCGGCTCGGATTTTGCCGTTACGAGAATGACCGGCACATTCGAGCGCTTCTGGATCTCGCGCATGACGGTATAGCCGTTCATGCCGGGCATCATGACGTCGAGCAGCACAAGATCCGGATGTATGGATGCAAACTTTGCAAGCGCCTCCTCGCCGTCGGTTGCGGTGATTGCCGTATAGCCTTCCTTTACCAGAATTGTGCGCAGAACTTCGCAGATATTCGGTTCATCGTCAACAATCAGGATTTTTTCCATAGCCATGTTGAATATCCTCCTTGTGCGGTGTAAATATGTATAGTTATACAATATAAAGTATACTATATTTCCGGTTCAATGATATGAATAAGCTGTGAACAAAAAATGAAATTCTGATGAACAGATGGAGGATTCCCGCCGACGGAAAAAAACGGTTGACGAACTGCGAAAATTCTGCTATAATAGATTCGTATATCCTGAAAGGTAAATCTCAAAAAGGAAATTCCCAATGAACAAATATAAAACGCTGGCGCTGAATACGGTTGTCTTTGCAATCGGCAGCTTCGGCTCAAAAATTCTTTCGGTTCTGCTGACGAAACTGTATACAAGGTATTTTGACGGCGCGTTTTACAATACGAAGGAAATCCTTGAAATGTGCGCAAACATGCTGATTCCGATTATCAGTATGTCGATTGCCGATGCAGTCATCCGCTACGGACTGGATAAGAATTACGATCAGAAATCCGTATTCTCCAATGCAGCCGTGACGCTGATGACGGGCAGTATCGGATTTCTGGTGCTTTCGCCGCTGCTGCTGCTGTATGCCGACATCCGGCCGCATGTGCTGCTGCTGGTCGGTTTTGTGCTCTGCTCCTGCTTCCGGCAGCTTTCGACGCAGTTTGCAAGAGCGCGCGGTATGGTGAAGCTGTTTGCGCTGGACGGCATCTTCTGTACGCTGGTATTCTGCATCTCCAATGTCTTCCTGATTGCAAAGCTACAGCTCGGCATTACGGGCTTTCTGCTCTCGAGCATGATCGCCGATACGGTCTCCGGCATCGGTGTCTGGTGCATCGCAAGGCACGGCAGATTTTTCAGCCCGAAATATATCGACAAAGACCTGCTCGGAACGATGCTGCGCTTCTCGCTGCCGCTGATTCCGACTGCGGAGCTTTGGCTGATTACCGGTTTCGCTGACCGTATTTTTGTCAAGAATATCGTCAGTGCGACCGAAGCCGGTGTCTACGGTGCAGCGACCAAAATCCCGAATCTGCTTGCAATGGTCTCGACGATCTTCTATCAGGCATGGAACATGAGCGCGATCACCGAGAATGATTCCGATGCCAAGTCGAAATTCTATGAGCAGGTCTATGACGCCTATCAGGCAATGCTGGCAATCGGCGCGGGCGGCATCATCGCCTTCGATCAGCTGCTCTCGCGCTTCCTGATTGATACCAGCACGGAACCAGCCAATGCGCATGCGTATCTCTATACGCCGGTTCTGGTGCTTGCCGTGCTGATGCTGAGCTGCAACCAGTTCTTTTCCAGCATCTATACCGTCACCAAGCATACGCGGAACAGCTTCTGGACGAGTCTCGCGGCAACGGTCGTGAATCTGGTGCTCAATGCGCTGCTGATTCCGCGGCTTGCGGTGCAGGGCGCGATCATAGCGACATTCGCAAGCTATTTCGTCTGCTATCTGATTCGTATTGTCGATGCGCGGCGCTATATTCCGTTCCGTGTATCACATGTGCGGACGGCAGGGAATATGCTCGTGCTGCTGTTTATGTGCAGTGCGGTGCATCATACGGATCCGGCGCGTGCCGATTATGCACATCTGCGCGTGTATGTGCCGTTTGCGCTGGCAGCCGGTCTGCTGGTGCTCGCCGTCTTCAATTTCAAGCCGCTGCTCGCAACGGTAAACAAGATTCTCAGAAGAAAAACATAAGCTCTTTCTCCGCTCGGTCTGCGGAAAACATTAAAAATCATTTTTGGAGGTTTATAAACCATGGATGCCCGTTCTATTTTACTCGCAATGCTGCCCGTCGGTATTACACTGATCAATTATGCGATTATCCGCGATATGCTCTGGGGAATTTTCCTCGGCAACAAGTCGAAAAAATCCGCGCTGAAGCTCAAGGGTGAAGCGAAGACATGGGACAAAATGACGCAGAACTATATGAACCCGCATATCACAAAATATGAGAAGGATTATATAGTCTGGAAAGGTGTCAAGCGCGTGATGCTGCTTCTGACGCTTGCACAGCTGATTGCATTTACGGTCATGATCATTCTCGATGTACCGTTCTGGATCATCGCAATTATCTGCGGCGTACTCGTGCTTTACAACATCATCCTCTTCGGCGTGATGATGAGCAAGACCGAGGGTTCGGACAACAAGCATGACCGCAAGGGTACCCCGTGGAAGTTTGAACAGTAATCCAAACCGGAAAGGAGATTTTCTGCAATGAAACTTGATGATACGATGAACGGACTGCGCTCCGTCTTTGATTCGGCTGCACAGCGCACAGCAGATGTACTGGAGGGCTCGAGAGGCTTTGTCGAGCGCGGCAAGCTGCGCTCCCAGCTCAATGACTACTACCGCCGCCTCGGCAGAGCGGAATATGAGGCTGCCGTCAACGGCGTCACCAGCATGGATGAGATCAATATGCTGATCCAGAAGATCACCGAGCTCCGTCAGCAGCAGCTCGCCATGGAGCAGAGCGCGCAGCGCGGCGGCACCGTCACCTGCCCGACCTGCGGCAAGCTGAATTCCGCACAGGACGCATTCTGTCCGGGTTGCGGCGCACAGCTCAGATGAGCCGCGGCGACAGGGAAGCACCGCTGCTCCGCAAAAATCAGATCATTCCGCTGCATATTACCGGTATGACCGCAGAAGGCCAGGGCGTTGGTCACTTCTGCGGTCTTGCAGTATTTGTTGCCCATGCAGCGCCGGAGGACGAGCTGGATGTGCGGATTGTGAAGGTGCAGAAGAATCTCGCATATGGCATCATTGAGCAGATCAGAACGCCCTCGCCGGACCGTTCGGCGCCGCAGTGCAGCGTGTATCCGAAGTGCGGCGGCTGCGTGTTTCAGCATATCACCTACGAGGCGGAATGCCGCATCAAGGCGCAGATTGTCAGCGATGCCTTTGCACGCATCGGACATCTGACCCCGAAGGAGCTCCTGCCGGTTTACGGCGCAGAGCAGCCTTCCGGTTACCGCAATAAGGCACAGTATCCCTGCGGTGTGCATCCGGAGACGGGAAAGCCCTGCTTCGGCTTTTATGCGCCGCGTTCGCACCGCCTGATTCCGGTTACGGACTGCTGTTTGCAGCACAGCGCATTCGGCGATATTCTGCGCATCTGCGAGGAATTGCTCTCGCAGCCGGAATATGCACAGCTTACGCCCTATGACGAGGAATCAGGGCAGGGGATATTGCGGCATCTCTATCTGCGGCAGGGATATCACAGCGGCGAGATCATGGTCTGTTTTGTTGCGGCAAGGCAGTCGGCGCGGCTCACGGCACAGTTTACCGCGCTCGGCAGTGAGCTGATGCGGACGTTCCCCGATATCCGCTCTGTCATGCTGAATGTCAATCCGGAGCGGACGAATGTCATTCTCGGAAAGAAAACAGTCTGTCTCTGCGGCAGCGAAACAATCGCGGATACACTCTGCGGCGTGCCGGTCTCTCTGAGCCCGCAGAGCTTTTATCAGGTCAATACGGCGCAGGCGGAGCGGCTCTTTGCAGAGGCGAAGCGGCTTGCAGCGCCGCAGAAAAATGAACTGCTGCTGGATTTATACTGCGGCGCCGGTGCAATCGGTCTTTCCATGGCGGATGCCGTCGGACAGGTGATCGGCGTTGAGGTCGTGCCGCAGGCGGTTGCGGATGCGAAGGAGAATGCAAAGCGTGCCGGTATCACGAATGCGGAATTCTATGCAGGAGATGCCGGCGATATTACGGCGAAATTTGCTGCCGACGGCACGCATCCGGATATCATCGTGCTGGACCCGCCGCGCAAGGGCTGCGATACAGTCACGCTGGATGCCTGTCTTACCATGTCGCCGAAGCGGATTGTGATGATCTCATGCAATCCGGCGACTGCCGCCCGTGATGCGGCATATCTCTGCGGCAGGGGATATGCGCTGGATGTCCTGCGCCCTGCGGATTTCTTCCCGCGGACAGGGCACGTTGAGTGCGTAGTATTGATGTCAAGGAATGAAAGCTGAAAAGCCCGATTTTACGGTGGTTTTCGGCTATACAGTTAAACTGCACATAGGGCGCTGGTATGGTTTTGGCTGTATTCGGAAAGACATCTACGCACTAAAAACGGCTGACAACATTTCTGCACACTGAGGTTAGTGCGTCAAAATGATAATCGGCTTTTGGTAGTGCGTCAAAATGTTGTCAGAGAGTGAAAAGTTCGTAGAATCGCAGAAAAACAGACTTATCAAATATTGCGATTCGGGTGATTGCAAAATAGCGTTGAGTGTGGGGAAAGGTTGTTCACCGCTCAATCAATTATATCACTCATAAATACTATTCAATCGAATGGTCGAGATCAAAATGACAAGCTCGACATCACTGCATCATCATAAACCCAAGGAGGTCAATCACTATGAAAATAACAATCATCACAGGTTCTGCGCACAAGAACGGGACCACAGCCTATCTGACGGAACAGTTCATCAAGGGTGCTGAAGAAGCAGGTCACGAGATCTTTCGCTTTGACGCCGCATTCAAGGATGTTCATCCCTGCATTGCCTGCGAGAAATGTCACGGCGATGCTAAGGTCTGTGTGTTCAAGGACGATATGACTGAGCTGAATTCTCATCTGCTTGAAGCAGACGCTGTTGTTCTCGTATCCCCTATCTATTACTATGACATCAATGCACAGCTGAAAACAGTCATTGACCGCTTTTACGCCAATGATGCACTGCTGCACGGCGGCAAAAAAGCAGTGCTCTTGCTCACAATGGCAGATGACACTATGGAATCGGCAGAAGGAGCGCTGGCAAGTTTCAAGGGTATGACGAATTTCCTTGAATGGGAGATAGCTGGCACAGTTGTCGGCGTGAACTGCTGGACGCTC
>JAFZPP010000009.1 GCA_017550285.1 Oscillospiraceae bacterium | reverse complement strand
TCCGTCGGGCTATGTGACGGAGGGAACGAATCCGAACAACAACCGGCAGCTTTCCAAGTATGACGGCAAGTGCTACATGGACAGCGATGCGGAATGGACAACCAATGAAAATACAATCTACGGCAATGCGGCGATGATCTTTCTGACGGCGACGATCATGTCGCGGATTCAATCGGAGCAGCTCAGAGGCGATGTCAGCGGCGACGGCATCATCAACGCAGTCGATCTGACACTCGCAAAGCGCGGCATCCTGAACGGATTTGCAGACCGCGCAGCGGAAAAGGCTGCCGATGTCGATCAGAACGGTTCAGTGGATGCACAGGACATCGCATGGTTCAGACAGTATCTGCTGATTGAAACCGCTCAATATCCGGATGCCGGTGATGATAAAACGGCTTCGTGAAAAAATGTGATACTGAAAATAAACGGTTTATTTCAACAAAGCAGCTTCATTTGTACGCTCGCGCATGTGATATAATGTTGATTATTTTGATTTTCTCTTGCATTTTTCGTTTATTTGTGCTATAATGGGCGATAACAGTATCGCTTGATACTGATTTTTTTGACAGAAGGAGTACATAATTATGAAACACAAGCATTTTATCAGAATCGGGGCA
Organism: Oscillospiraceae bacterium; assembly: GCA_017550285.1. Lineage (GTDB taxonomy): Bacteria > Bacillota > Clostridia > Oscillospirales > Ruminococcaceae > Firm-04. Next base: position 49,476 of record JAFZPP010000009.1, on the reverse strand, counting down.
GCGTTACTTGCGACAGTTGCAGTTTGTTCGGCATTTCCGGTATCTGCAACCTACAACAAGTCAACAACGATTCAGGCAGAAGCGTTCACCACGCCCTACCAGACATTTTTCATGGTGAGTGAGCAGTACAAATTCCCTGATGGAAAATACTGGAACAGCGGCGATCCGGATACCTATACCGATCATCCCTGTTCAGCGGAAAATCACCGGCGCATCGGAGGGATACCAAGAGACACTTACTGCACACATTTTAAGTTCAATACCACAGTGAACGTTGGCTATACGCAGTTGCCTAAAACGGAAATAATGACCTATGTTACACAATGCTACGGCTTTGCAAGAAAACTTGCCTATGACTTCTACGGTGGCTGCAATGTATGGCTGCGTCAGCACAGCTGCGCCAATTATAAACCGCGCGTCGGCGATCAGCTTCGTATCCGTATTCCCACAAATAACGGAACGGTTGACCACAGCATTTTCGTCACAGAGGTAAAAAGCGGTACGATCAAATTTGCCGACTGTAACTGGGATAACACCTGCCAGATTCGCTGGAACAACAGCGCAACAGTTCAGAATGACAAGATCAAAATCGGCTCAAATGCATATTCGCTGGTCTGGTATGACCGTCCTTGTATGTCCGGTGATGTCAACGGCGATACACTCGTGAACAGCACGGATGTCGCTATCATCAAGCAGATGGCAGAGGGAACATATCAGTATCCGCAGGCGTTCAACGGAATGTATACCAAAGAAGCCGGCGATATCAATAATGACGGTAAAATCACAATGGCAGACTGGGATCTTGCAAAGTACGCACAAAGAGGCTATCTGGCAGAGCAGCGCTTCCTGACCGGTGTCAATTCAGCCTTTGCATTTTAACCGTAAACAACAGCACAATCGCTGCGGAACAAATCACAGCTTGCGAAATGAGCCCCCGATCGGGGACTCATTTCAGACTGCCGATAAACATGCGATATATCAAAAAAGTTTTGATCATACTTTTTCAACAAACTGTCCGGACAGAGCCGCAAAGCCCTGTCCGGTTTCGTTTTTATGAGATCTTTGCATACCGCTCGCTGCCGATGATCTGCTCCATGACGATCTCCGGAGAGATCTCACCGCCGATCACCATGTCAAAGATCGCAGGCGATGCGCCGGATACCAACGCCGCGCCGGTCTCTGACCGCGAAACGGGAATATTCTGATGCCGGCTTGCAACATTCCAGAACACGATCTCCGGCAGACGGTAGCCGTATGCCGCGTAATTCTGCCGCATTGCCACAAAGAGCGTCTGATTGCTGCCGCCCGAGACACAGTCAAATTCCATATCGGAGATGATGTACAGCCGTGCGGGCATCTCGCTCTGCGGAATCCGGTTCTGTACCGCCGTGCGCAGGATCAGGTCAAAGACCGCTTCCAGATTCGTATTGCACGCCTCGTTGAAGGTCGCGCAGAACTGCACCTTTTCCGCGATATCTCTTCCCTTGATCTCCACAAGTCTCGGCGTACGGGAAAACGTGATGAAGTGATTGGCAAAGGCACCCTTGTTGTGCTCTGCAAAGTAAATGCCCAGAGACAGCGCCGCGTCGATCGGGCGGGGCGAGCTGCCGTTTATGTACATGGAGCCGGAGCCGTCCACCACCGCGATCGCATTCTCGCTGCGCGCACCAAATACCGGCAGGTTCTTCCATGCCGCATCCAGCGAACGCCGCTCCTCAGCGGTCAGAGCGGAAATGTCGCGGAACGCAGTCCATGCAGTGCGGTCATTGCCGCCGCATGCGCGGATGATGTCATAGGGGTACAGCGCGTCTGCGTGCAGGATCGCTTCACCGCGTTCCACTGCGCCGAGATACGCCTGATAGCGCTCGCCGTCGTTGCGGATGAACGCCTTGCGGTACTTGAACATTGCGCGGGATGCCTGCTTTGCGTAGTCAAACGTGTAGTCACGCTCGCGCAGCCGGTTCTCGATGATGTCCGTGTACTTCCGCAGCGCCGCCAGCGTGTGACGGTACTGCTTTTCGGACATGCCGAGCGCCTTTGCGACCCGCTTGCCTGCCGCGCAGGTCTCCGCAGCAGAAGCATTGACAGACGGCAGCCACTTTGCCAGCAGAGAGACCGGCTGACCGTTTTCCATGCCGAGCCAGTCTGCGGTCAGCTGTTCCCGGATGATCTCCAGTGCGTCAGCCTCGCAGGGCGTACCCAGCATCGCACACAGGTCGTCAAATCTGCCATACTCCGCAAACACGCCGATATTCCGGCGGACTGCCGCAGCATCCAGCATCGTCAGCTTCTGCATGGCAACGCGGAAGAACCGACGCTCGCCGAGACCGCCGCGGGCATCGCGGATGAAGAACAGAATCTTCATCGCCTTGGCGGGGTCTGCGGCAAATGCGCGGATGACAACATCCGCTATCTCCTGTTCCGACGCGCCGCGCATCCCGCCGGCACGGAAGAACAGATCCAGACATTCAGAACCGGAGGATGCATGCGTCAGTGCACCGTTCTCGGTATAAGTCAGGTTGGATTCCTGCTTCATATGATTCAGAAAATTCATGGTGATCCTCCTTTTTCAGATCGGTTCACACGGCACAGTCATTCACTTAAAAGGTGATGTTTTGGTTGCTGTATGTGCCGTTCCGATCGTTTTTTGTGTTCGCGGTGTACTTTGGGAGTTGAACCCGCCGTTTCCGGCTGCCGAATTTGCTGTATACACCGCTCTTTCATTTTTGCAGAAACCGGACAGAATGCCCGGCTTCTGCGGGAATACAAGACAGCATTTTCGATACCGGTCTGCACCGGCACGGCAGGATTCGAACCTGCAAAGGACCAATTCATTCTTGCTGCTGCTGTCTTTGTCGGAATCTGCCAAAACGCGGTTCGTTTTTGACGCGGCGCAAAGATCGCTCCCGCACCTCCGCGTGGGACAAAGCTTCTGCTGTCTGAACCAATCCGGCAGACTTCCAAGGCACTGTGAAGCATCTGGTTTTCTTTTCAGATCGCTGTATGAGCCTTTCATGTCTGTATCATACCACAAAGCGGCATGAAAATCATGTAAAAAACTCTGCGAGGCTTTTTTCAGCCCTTGACAACGCCGACCGTGAACATACGCTTGACCGGTTCGACCAGATCAGACTGCTGCGCCATGACCTGATTGATGTCCTTATATGCCAGTCGGTATTCCTCTGCCACGTCATTCTTGGAGTGCTTTGCAAGGACGACATTATTCTCATGCAGATCGGTCATGACCTCCTGCACTGGGTAATTCTGCACCGCGGCAGTCCGGGAGCAGGTACGTCCCGCTCCGTGCGACGAGGACATGAAGCTCTCGGGGTTGCCCTTGCCGCGGACGATGTAGCTGTAAGAGCCCATCGCACCAGGGATGATCGCAAGCTCGCCCTCGCGTGCACGGATCGCGCCCTTCCGGTGTACCCAGACATTTTTGCCGTAGTGATGCTCCAGTGCGGCGTAGTTGTGGTGGCAGTTGATCTCACCGGTGAAAACCGGTACCGAACCGGTGTACTTCTCCACATACTTTGCGAAGATCTCCTTAACCTTCTTCAGCATGATCGCACGGTTTTCGTAGGCAAAATCCATCGAAAGCTGCATCCATTCCAGATAGCGCCGACCCTCGTCGGAATCCACCGGCAGGAACGGAAGCTGCCATGCAGGATCGACCACCGAATGCCACTTTGCATTCAGCGCTGCGGCGATCTTGTTGAAATACTGCCCGACGATATTGCCGAAATGCCGGCTGCCGGAGTGCAGCATGATGCAGCAAAGACCGTTTTCGTCCTCCTGAAGCTCAATGAAGTGGTTTCCGCCGCCGAGGGTTCCCGCCTGGAAATATCCCTCATCAAGTTGAGGGAGCAGCACCGCGTCCGCTTCATACTTCTGCATCTCTGCCTTGGCGCGGTCAAGCACCGCGGATGCCTGAGGCTGCCGATAATGCCCAAAGCCGGTCGGCACATTCCGCAGGATATCCCCGCAGATCGCCTGTACCAGATTTCCGCTGCCAGTGACAGTCTCCCGCAGCACCGAGACCGGAATATCGGTCTGGACAAAGCCCATGCCGCAGCCGATATCGACACCGACGGCATTCGGGATGACGGCATCCTCACATGCGATGACACCGCCGATCGGCATGCCCTTGCCTGCGTGGGTATCGGGCATCAGCGCAATCCACTTGAATGCGAAGGGAAGCTTGGAAAGATGCTGTGCCTGCTCGATGCATTTGTTGTCGAGCACATCTTTTCCTTCCTGCCAGATTTTCACCGGCACTGCATGCTGTTCCGAGATCACAAACATCTTTCTCAGCTCCTTTGTGTAGTTTCCGGAAGCCCTGTGCTTCCGCTGCTTGTGTTTCTCTCCTGTTCATGTGCTTAGTATATCACAGCCGGATCGGAAAATCATGTAAATTTTTCTGCGCACCGTTCCGCTGCGCTTGCATCGGACATCAAAATATGATACAATAAAAAAAACGCAAAGAGGTGAGAACATGGCAGGCTTTTCGGAGCTCATCAAAACCTTTGAAAAAACACGGGACTATATCCGCGACTTCTTTATTTACGGCTGCAAGGCACGCGGCGAATTCGTCCGCAAAAGCAGCCGCACCTACGACGATGAGAAGCGCCGCGCAGAAAGCTGGCTCGGGGACGTCATCCGCTATGATGACTCCGTACACGGGCGGCAGGTCTCCATTTCCGTGGACAGCGGGCATATTCCCGAAAACCCGCTGTATCAGGCATACGGCGCCAAAAGCTTTACGGATAATGATATCCGGCTGCATTTTCTGCTGCTCGATCTGCTGGCAGACGGACAGCCGCAGAATCTCCGGACACTGACAGACCGGCTCAGCAACGAATACGCAGCCGTGTTTGACGAGCAGACTGTGCGCAATAAGCTGCGGGAATATGCCGCAGAGGGGCTTCTGATCGCAGAAATGCAGGGCAAAACCGCGTATTACCGCATCGTGCCGGAGACCGTCGCAAAGCTGCTTGCAGACTGTCCGGGGCTGGACGAGGCAGTCCGGTTTTATTCCGAGGACGAGGAATTCGGCGTCATCGGCGCACAGATACTCCGCAGTACCGGTCTGCGGAACGATATCTTTTACCGCAAGCACCATTATATTGTCCATACGCTCGAAGATGCCGTGCTGCCGGAATTTCTCGCGGCAACCGCAGAAAAGCGGCGCGTCTGCTTCCGGACGATCAGCGCAAAGACGCAGCGACGTCCGGATTCTGAGGGCGGCAGCTTTGAGGTCGTGCCGATGCAGATTCTTGCATCCGTGCAGACTGGCAGGCGCTATCTCGCGGCTTATATCCCTGAGCAGAAGCGGTTTCATGCGTTCCGGCTGGACTTCATCCGCAATGTGAAGCGCTCCGTACCGGAGCCGGATTATGACAAGCTGGCAGAGGCCTACCGCCGGAATCTGGCGCATGTGTTCGGGGTATCATTCGGGATGCGGCATGATCTTGGCGCAGTGGAACCGGTCAGGCTGACCATCGCACTCAATGAGTACACCGAGGGCTATATCCGCGAGCGGCTGGAACGGGAAAAGCGCATTGGTGTGCTGGAAAAATCCGGCGAGGGACTCTATACGCTGACCGTTGATGCATTCGACCCGAACGAGGTCATGCACTGGGCAAAGACGCTGATCGGCAGAATCGTGTCCGTCGAGGGCGGAACCCGGCAGATGCGCGGCAGGTTCTATTATGATATCTGCCGGATGCGGGACATGTACGGAGGTGACGCAGATGACACTGTTTCATGAGATGTACGGCGCATATTTCCGGATCGCGGCGCGGGTTCTGAAGGAGGCACCGCTGACCGACCGCCGTGTGCAGGATATTGTTGCAAAAGAGGGCTTCCGCGATTCGGTGCTCTTTGTTCCGCAAAAGCTGCTCCCGCAAAAAGACGGATCCGACTGGGGTCTGCTGCGCCGGAATCCGGACGGCACCCTTGCTGCCGTGACCAAAAACAAACCGGTCATGCCGCTGACGCTGCTGCAAAAGCGCTGGCTGAAAGCGCGGCTCTCCGACCCGAAAATGCAGCTTTTCTTCGATGACAAAACATTCGCAGCGCTGACGGACGCACTTGAGGATGTTTCACCGCTGTGGCAGCCGGATCTTTTCCGGTATACCGACCGCTTTTCGGACGGCGACCCGTTCACAGACCCAGCATACAGAGAACATTTCCGTGCGCTCCTGCATGCGCTCCGCACGAAAGAATTCGTACAAATTCGGTTCCAGACAGGCGGCGGGCGGCGCATGGCAATGCAGTATCTCCCGCTGGCAATCGAATATTCACGCAAAAACGATAAATTCCGCTTATGCTGCCGCAGCATCCGAGGAAACCGGCTCGCCGGCAGCGGAATAATCAATTTAGGCAGAATCGAGCAGGTCACTGAAACCGGCAGGCACTATGATGGCGAGATCTCGCTGACAGATTACTTTCAGTTGCGCAGAAACCGAACACCCGTGACCGTACGCGTGACAACCGAGCGCAATGCCGTCGAACGGTTTCTCATGGAATTCGCTTCCTACGAAAAGCACACCGAGCGTGACGTGGAGACCGGAACCCTTACCGTACAGCTCTATTACGATAAGCAGGACGAAACCGAACTGCTGATTCAATTGCTGAGCTTCGGTCCGGTTCTGGAGATTCTCGGGCCGCCGGATTTCCGCGCGCAGGCAGCGGATCGGGTGCTCCGGCAGTACGAGATGCTCGGATTGAGCAAAGAGGCGCAGGACGCACCGTGATAAAAAAGCGAACCGGATTTTTCTCCGGTTCGACAGACTGATGAGTCCCCAATCGGGGACTCATGTTAGCCTTGAGAGCGGAGCAGCTTTCATAACGGCGTTTTCATATTTCAATTTGTTTATTATATCTATTGAAATTTATAACCAAATATGCTATAATAGAAAAGCGGGCAAATCAGCCCGCTTTTCAACTTATCATCCGAAAGGAGACATCTTATGAAACTTTACATCACGAAAGCAATCGCAATCGCCGCGGCACTCGCCGTATTCGGTACCGGCAGTCCGCGCATCAGTCCGTCCGCGGCAGATGTTCTGCGCGGTGATCTGGACGGCGACGGCAAGGTCAGCGTCGAGGACGCACAGCTGACGCTCAACGCATATGCGCAGACCGTCGCAGGCATGGACAGCGGTCTGACGGAAACGCAGAAAGCCGCTGCCAATGTCAACGGAGACAAGGAGGTTTCCGTCGAGGATGCACAGCTGATACTGCTCTATTACGTCAACAATACGCTCGCAGGCACCGCTGTCACATGGGAATCGCTGCTCAGCCCTGAAAAGCCCGAAAACCGTTTTCCGAACAGCGACGAACAACTCACCGTACTCTGCTGGACCGACGACGACATCCATAAGATGTTTGAGCACTTTACCGAAGCATATCCGCAGTATAAGAACAAAGTGGAATATTGGAATGTCGGCAGCGCCGGCGGAGAATCCAGAGAGATGTATGCCAGCTATTTTGCAGGCAACGAGGATGTTGACCTTTACGTCACGGAGTTTAACTGGCTGCGCGATTATACTGACAATGACGAATATTCCGCACCGATCACCGATCTCGGCTTCTCGGAATCTGATTTCAGCGGCAATTATCCCTATACGCTGACAATCGGAAAGAATGCAAATGGTGTGCTGAAAGCCGTCACATGGCAGGCAACGCCGGGCGGCTATGTATACAGAAGCGACCTTGCAAAGAAGTATCTCGGCGTCAGCACGCCGGAGGAAATGCAGCCGCTCGTCAAGGACTGGGATGCATTTACGGAGACCGCAGCAAAGCTCAAAACCGCATCCGACGGCAAAACGGCTATGGCTGCGACCTTTGCCGGCACCGCATTCCCGTGGACACAGGGCAAACACAGCGCATGGACCGATGCAGACAATAAGCTGCAATTCGGAAAGGATGCCGAGGCATTCTATCAGCGCATGACCTCGTTCCGGAAGAACGGATACATTACCGATGCCGAACAGTGGAGCGATGACTGGTACACGGTCGGACAGAATGACCGCACCCTCGGTTACTTCTTCACGACATGGTGTCTCTTTGAAGGTACCATGCTGAGCAATGTTGAGGGTGATGTAAACGGCAAAACTTACGGTCTGTACAATATCACCGAAGGTCCGGCGGCATGGTATTGGGGCGGCGCCTTCCTGACGCTTTCGCCCAAATGCAATTCCGGCAAGGCGGCACATGATTTCATTGAGCATTTTGTCGTCAATCCGGATACCATGGCTTCCTATGCGGAGAAAACCGGCGAATTTGTCAACAGCTCCGCTGCGATGCAAAAAGTGAAGCGGTCTAATCCGCTGCTCGGCGGTCAGTCTGAGATTGCTGTCCTCGACCGGAACGCAAAGGCGCTTGACATCTCCGAAAACTATTCGAGACTTGATTACGATCTTTCATGGAGTTTTATGCTTGCCGCAAAAAGCGCGGATACCTATGAAGATGCCGTACTCGCATTCAAAAAGGAAGCAGCAAAAACCGAAGATCTGATTGTTGAATGACAGAACCGCTGTCAGATTCGATACTTTCATAAAAGCATCCTGCAAGCAAATGCAGACTACAGCGTCCGTACCGGTTTCCTGTACGGGCGCTGTTCCGTTATGCAGCCCCATGATTCCTTCAAAAAGCCGCCGTCTGATCTAAATTCGGACGGCGGTTTCCTTTGTATCCCTGCTTGGCGGATTCGTCGATTTTCTCCACCGGAAATCGCTTTTGTGAGTTTACATAGTGCGTAGATTAATGTATAATGGTGCAAAAGAATTGTATAAACAGAATAACAGTATACGCAGAGGATACCCCCTTCATCCAAAGCGTGTACATGACAGAAAGGGAAAGGTGGTTGAAAATGCTGAATCGGAAACGCAGGATATCTGTTTATGCGGCATTCGCTGTGACCGCATCGGCAGTATCAGGTATCATGCCGGTGCCGTTTGTTCCCGCACCGGCGTATGTCTCCGCGCAGAGCGTCGAATATGAATGCGTGACGCCGCCGGAAGGCTACGATCAGGAGCGTGCGGATACCGCAAAGGGCAAGGTCTCGGAGATCACATATCACTCAGAAGCAACGCACAGCGACCGCACTGCGCTGGTCTATACGCCGCCCGGTTATTCGGAGAAGCAGAAATATGCGGTCTGCTATATTCTGCACGGCATCGGCGGCGACAGCGGCAACTGGATGGCAGGCTGGGGCGGCAGAGCCAATGTCATGCTGGACAATCTGATCGCGGACGGCAAGCTGAAACCCATGGTCATTGTCTCGCCGAATACGAACGCCGAGGGCGAAGGCGTCTGGGACGGCTACGAGAATTTCACGAAGGACCTCATCGAGAAGCGTATCGGAACATGAAATATATCTCCTGTCTTGCATTATATATGATAATATGATATAAGCAGGCAGTGCCTGCATCCGTTTTATCTCCCATGCAGTTCATTGTCCGAATCTTTTTCCGGTTCCCCTATTGTATTTTCTTATGTTATATGATATAATATAAGGACATAATCTTTCCGACTGATGAGAAAGGACAGGAGGTTTATTCATGAAGCAATTACAAAAAGGCGCCCTGATCTGCGCACTCAGCTTTGCTGTGACTGCCTCTGCCGCGTGTATGCCGGACCGCATCGGCGGGTTTACGGCTGCCGCAGAAGAAAACGATGAACATATCGAGGATGAAAACGAACTGCTCACCTATTCGGTTTATGCCGATCATGCAGCGGTCTACTGCTGCAACGAGGACTATACAGGCGCGGTCACAATTCCGTCTGTATTTCAGGGCAAACCGGTCACGGTCATCGAAGAATATGCGTTTTCGGATATCAAAGGCATCACAGCCGTTACCGTTCCGGCAGGCGTGACACGCATTGAAGAGTGTGCGTTTTCGGGCTGCACGAATCTGACAGACATCACACTTCCGGAAAGCGCGACATGGTTCGGCGGTCTGACATTTGAAGATACACCGTGGCTTGAGAATCATCGAAAAACGGATCCTCTGGTCATTGTCAATCATGTTCTGGTCGATGCAGCGACGACCAGCGGCAATGTCACTCTGCCGGATGGTCTGACCGGTATCGGCGGCGGAGCTTTTTATGAGAATAAAGCGCTCACAGGCGTCACAATTCCCGAAAGCGTCAGCATCATCGGAAGGGGCGCATTCAGCGAATGCATCAATCTGAAAGGCGTAGTCATTCCGACGGGTGTGAAAACCATTGAATACGGCGCATTTAATAAATGCCCACTGAATAACGTTGTCATTTCCAAGAGCGTTGATTCCATTGAGGATCTTGCATTCGGGCTCAGCGGCAATGCAAATATCTATATATACAATCCGGACTGCAAAATCGCGGATACAGAAGGCGCAATCCAAGCGGAAACCGGCTATTTTACTGAACACTGCTGTATTCACGGCTATGCAGGCTCTACCGCCGAACAGTACGCGAACAAGCACGGATTTACATTCTCCGCGCTAGATGATACCCAGACCGATCCTGCACTGCTCTCTGTTGTCTCCGGCGACTTAGATCAGAATGCAGTCGTCAGTATTGAGGATGCACAGCTTGCACTGAATGCCTATACAAACAGCATGGCAGGGCTGGACAGCGGTCTGACGGAAGCGCAGAAAGCCGCAGCCGATGTCAACGGAGACAATGAGATTACCGTTGAGGATGCACAGCTGATCCTGCTTTATTACGTCTGCAACACACTCGCCGAAATTCCGGCTTCATGGAACGAGCTGTACGGCAAATTCCATGCGGAGTATATCCGTATCCACTGGAACAGCGGAATCGAACCGCACGTTCAAAAGATCACTTCACGCTGGGAGCTCGATGCATACATCGCGGAAACGAATGCCTTTTCAGCTGAGAAAGCCGCTGCTTATTCAGAAGAATGGTTCAGCGGACATAATCTGCTCATCGCGGTGTTCACGGAAACCAGCGGTTCAATCAGACCTCTGGTGACCGACATCACGGAAGATACTGTCATGATTGAAGAGCACTTCCCATTGATCGGGTCAGACGATATGGCTGCATGGAATATCCTGATTGCAGTGGACAAATCCATGAAGCTGTCTGATCAGATCAGCATGGCGTTCACGTCGGTTCCGACAGGGGCTTATTGAAGCCGCAAAACAGCTGCGTCAATTTCAATATATATATAAGCAAGGACGGGACCCCGAAAGGGATCCCGTCCTGTGTTTTATTTGGTATAGCCGTTATCTTTGCACCATTTTGCGGCGGCAGAGCCTTCCGGCGCGGTCACTGTTTCCAGTGCCGTACAACCCGCAAACAGATCACTGCCGATTTCCGCAAGTCCGCTGCCGAGTTTGGCACTTTTCAGTGCTGTACAGTCTACAAATGCACCGGTTCCGAGCGAAACAACCGAATCCGGAATGGTGATTGTTTCGAGATTCTGGCAGTCATAAAACGCTCCGTCATCAATCGCGGTCACTTTATCATGCAGAACGATCTGCTTCAAATCACGGTTATGCGCAAAGGCATCCGCAGCAATCTGATTACAGGCGGTTGACACCGTATACTGTTCCTGATCTGTGAAGCAACGGTACAGAATCCCGGCAAAATACATCTCACCATGTCTGATCTGTACATCTTTTTGCATTTCGGTACCGTAAAAAGCCTGCAAACCAATCCGTTTCAGCTGACTGTCTCTGTTCACAGAAAAGCTCCGTAATGTGCGGCAGCAGGTAAATGCATAATCGCCGATCTCTGTCACGGTCTCCGGAATATAGATGCTTTTGAAAGATTCCTCTGCAACACACTGTGTTCCGTTTCCGATCACGGCTACGGTTTTTCCGTCAATCGATGCAGGAATATAACAGGTATTCTCAGAGAAACCTTCCGGTACAGCGATAAAGTCAATGCAGATTGTATCCGTTTCCGGAATCACATGGTAGGTCAGACCGACCGGGGTACAGGTGATTACGCCCTCACTGATCAGCGTTTCGAGACTGCTGTTGTATAAACCTATGACATTCACAGGTACCGTATTTTTCGTATAATTACCGTCTGCATCCAGCAGATATCCGAGCGAATGTGAACCGTATGAAAGGCCCGATGAATGATATGTCAGTTCTTTCAGCTTCGGGCAGTTGAGAAATGTATCCGTATTGACACTGAATGTTTGCTTTGTCATAGATGTGACGGATTCCAGAGCTGTGCAGTTTGCGAATGCTCTTTCATATACTGTGGTCAGCTTTTCCGGCAGCCAAACCGAAACAAGCGCCGAACAGCCGCGGAATGCATAAGCACTGATGCAGCCACATTCCGCCGGAAAACGGATCGTTGTCAGTGCGGAACAGCCGTCAAATGCTTCTACTCCGATCCATGTGATTTTGTCGTTCAGTTCAATGTTTTTCAGTGACGTACAGTTCTTGAAGCAGGCATTCGGCACCTCGGTCATCTTTTCCGGAATTGAAAACGATGTCAATGCCGTGCAGCCCTCAAAAGCGCCGGTATACATATATTCGAGACTGCCCCATGTGCTGATATTCAAAGACGTACAGCCGCGGAATCCGCCCCGGTTGATATAGCGGATGTTTTCCGCCGGAAGTGATGTCAAAGCAGTGCATCCGTCGAAGCAATCGTTTGGAATCGATTCAATTTTGTTGCTGAACTTTACTGTTTTCAGATGCGCAGCATTGCGGAACGCACCCTCCGGCAAATATGCAATCGTATCCGGCAGCGTGACCGTTTCGACACTGCTTCCGGCAAACGCATCAGCCCACAGTCCCGCAACTTGCAAATCGCCGCTTTTTTCGGGGATATTCAGTTCCTTTGCCTTCGGATCACAACCGGTGACATACAGCGAATTGCCGGTTCTTGTATAACTGATGCCGTTTTCACTGATTGTGACGACTGTCGTTGTGGTAGTTGTGATACCAGTCTCAACCGGTGCGGTCGTTGTCACGGCAGGCTCAATCAGCGTCAGATGAATACCTGCCTTTTCGGCAGATGCAGCAGTCAGCGAACCCTTCTGTGCCTGGTAAATCGTGCTGCTATCTCTATACGGCTGATCTTTGATTTCACCAATGTTCGGAGGGAGCTTGATCTCTTTAAGTGCCGTACAGCCGGTAAAGCAGTGCATGGAGAATACCGTAACCGTATCCGGAATGGAAACAGATGTCAGCTTTTCACAAAGCTCAAATACGGATGAATCCAGTATTGTAATCCCGTTCGGCAAAGTTACTGCGGTCAGCTCCTTGCAGCAGGAAAACGCGGCATACTCAAGCGATGTAACTGTATCCGGAATATGAATCTCTTTCAAAGGTGTCTGACGAAACGCACTGCTGCGGATCGTTTGCAGCGCAGACGGCAGTTTCACGGATTCCAATGCCGTACAGTAAAACGCTGAAGCACCGATATATGTCACGCTTTCCGGAATCTGTACGGATTTCAGTGATGTACAATTCTGACAGAGCGAATTGGATACTTCAAGGAGTGCATCCGGCAGGAGCAGTTCCGTAAGTGCAGTACAGCCCTTGAACGCACCCTCTCCGACAGACGTCACACTCTGCGGAATGCTGATCTGTTTCAGCGCAATGCAGTTTTCAAATGCCTGCCTTCCGATCAGATGTACGGTTTGCGGTAATGTAATCGTTTCCAGTGCTTTGCAGGATGTGACCATGCTCACAGGAAGAATGGTAATATGCGCAGGAAGCGTCACTTTTTTCAGCATTCCGCAGCCGGACAGACAAGCCTCGCCGAGTGTTCTGACCGTATCCGGAAATACGATTGATTCAAGTCCGGAGCCGCTGAATGCATGCGCCCCGACTGTGTTCAGTTTCTTCGGGAGATGAATACCGGTCAGCGCCGTGCAGCCTGCAAATGCATAGTCTTTCAGTTCTGTGATATGCTCCGGCAGCGTGATGTCTTTCAGTGCAGTACAGCCCGAAAACATATTCGCAGGCACAGCGGTCAGCGCATTCTGATCCGAGATTCCGGCTTTTTCCAATGCAATGCAATTTAAAAATGCCTGTTCACCGATTCCGGTGAGAACGGAAGGAATCTCCAGCGATTTCAATGCGGTACAACCGGAAAATGCCTCATTACCGATCGAGCGGACAGTGTTCGGAAATGTAAGCTCTGCCAGTTGTTTGCAGTTCTTGAATGCCTGTGCCGGAACAGCCGTTGCTTTTTCCGGCAGATTGAGCGTCGTGACGCCGGTATTCGAGAAACAGCCGTCATTGAGGATCGCACTTCCGGCAAACCGGAATGTTCGGATGCCGGTACAGTCTCCAAATGCATACATACCGACTGAGCAGCTGTTCGGGATCATCAGTTCCGGTCCAAGCTGATTACAGCCGAAAAATGCAAACGAGCCAATCGCCGTCAGTTCCTTCGGGATTTCAAGTTCCAGAGAAGCACAGCCCTGGAAAAAACTGCCCGGAACGGATTTCCATGTTCCGTGCCAGTCAAATCTGCGCAGTTTCCGGCAGCGGTAGAACAAACCTTCCGGAAGTTTATAGTTTTCGATGCTGTCTGTCAGGCAGACATAAACCAGATTGCCGCAGCCGTAGAACATGTAATCCGACAGTCGGATATCCGACGAAATATAAAGCCGCTGAATGCAATTCACGCAGCTGAACGCATTGCTTGCATAACTGATGTCTGCGGAGAGTTCTAAATTCCGGAGCATTCCGATATACTGAAACGCCTCGGAGCCGACCGATTTCAGTGCGGCAGGCAGATGATCGAGATAAAGGGAAAAGCATCCGGCAAAAGCAGAATTGCCGATTTCTGTTACAGTCTCCGGAATATCTGCATGATCCAGCTGACTGCATTCGTAAAACAGCTTTGCCGGAATCACGGTCACGCTCTCCGGTATCCTGACAGTCCGGAGCGTGCTGCGGACATCCTGAAATGCATAGCTTGTAATCGCGGTGACCGGACAGCCTTCCACCTGCTCCGGAATGACTGCATCCGGCGCCGTGCTGTTCCATCTGAGCAGCGTCGCCTTGCCGTCCATGATCTCATAGGTAAAATCTTTCTGCGTGTCATCCGCGGTGGTCGTGGTCACTGTCTGCGCAGAAGATGTTGCCGCAGATGTGACGGTTGTCTGACCGCTTGTGACGACGGCAGCCTTGGTGGTTGTCTGCGCGCTTATAGTGACGGCAACCTTGGTAGTCGTCTGCCCGCTTGTGGCGGCGGCAGCCTTGGTGGTTGTCTGCGCGCTTGTCGTTGCAGAAGCCTTGGCAGTCGTCTGCGCGCTTGTCGTTGCAGAAGCCTTGGCAGTCGTCTGCACGCTTGTCGTTGCAGAAGCCTTGGCAGTTGTCTGGGCGCTTGTAGTGACGGCAGCCTTTGTTGTCGTATTAACCGCAGCGGTCGTTGTCCTGACCGCAGATACAGTCGTTGCCGCGACAGTGGTTGTCCCCGGCACAGTTTCAGCAGCAGTGACTGCTGCAAAGCGAACCGCCGGATTTGTCAGTCCGTACTGCGGAAGCTGTACCCTTGCATCGACAGAAGCCGTATGCATCGCGGCAGCGGCCATCACCGCCGCAGCAAATGCAGCAGCAGTGCGGCGCAGTTTCCGTGCGGATCCTATGTTATTCAGCTTCATGATTCGCACCTCCGTTTTGTTTTTTATCTAAGAATTCCCGGAAGTCTGCCGGTGCGGTTTCTGCCACACAGCCGGCATAGTATTCCAGAATCGTCATCGCATCCATCAGGTCAATACTGCCGTTCTGATCGACATCGGCAGACTGTTCCTGTGAATAGGTCAGACCGGTATCCGGAAGCTCCGTGATGATTCTGGTATAACTGTTCAGCGCAAGCATTGCATCTTCCAGATCGACTTTTCCGTCCAGATTGATATCACCGATTTTGAACGGATTCATGCCGCTGTCGGAAATCAGCACATAATCTGAATTGCTTTCGGGAGCAGCATCCTCAATATCCGTTTCCGCCGTGATATGAACGAGATCACGGTAAATACCGCCAAGCATATCCTCCGCATCCAACTGCCAGAGAACCGTGGTCTGCGGTGCGATCTCATTTGTATACAGCGTCAGTGTATCCTCCTCTGCCTGCTCCGGACGAATACGGATCGACGCAGAAGCCGGTACAAGGCTCTGGTTCGTCGCATAGATCGTCACCAGCGTCTTGTCGCCGATATAAGTCAGATCAGTTGATACTGCAATATCCGTCTTTGTGAGATCAAGCTCTGCTGCATTGTTGTCAGGTGTTCTGTCACTGCCGGAGGTGCTGACGGCAATCGTATAGACCGCTGCTGTCGGCAGCTTTGGGAGCACCGGCTCAAAGGTGACTGTTTCCGTATTGCCTGAGATGATCTTTGCAGCCTTTGTATCGGCTGCAACCTCGTTGCCTGCCTCATCCAGAATGCGCAGGGTCAGGGATTCGACCGGTACTGTGCCGTCATTGGCAATCTGCGTCCTGATCGGGAACTTCTGTCCGGCTTCCAGAGACGAAACCGAAAATGCTGCCTCAGCAAGACGGATATCTTCGGTTTCACAAAGCACACCGCCGGTCAGGGATGTTGCATATGCTGTATTCTCTTCACTGCTTTCCACCGTCGTGCGTGCCATTGCATAGAGTGTTTCGCCGCTGACATCTGCAAGCGAGAGCGATTCGTAATATAAGTTCTCTCCAGCTTCGATACAGACCGGTGCAGTGAACTTCTTGGTCTCCGCATCATACTGCGTACTGAACAGTGCAGAGGCATCTGAGACATTCGAGAGGAACAGAATCCGGTCGCCTGCAATCGCAAAACGATTGGAGATAAAGCAATCCTCGCTGCTGCATATCACCTCGGCTTTGGTCAGATCTTCGGACGCATACAGACTGCCGTCCTGATACCAGACCAGACCGGATGCATCTCTGCCGGGGATTTTTGCAAACTGCGGTGCATCAATCTGACCTGCTGCAAGTTTCAATGTTTCACCGGAAAGCGATGTGAGATACAGACCCGCTTCGGCTGTACCGTCTTCCGCAGCTTCTGCGCAGGTATATGCAAGAACCGGCTCACCGGCTGCATTCTGTCCGCAGGTCATAGAACAGATCATCGGGAGATTCTCTGCCAGAACAGCCGGCGTATCCCAGCCGTCTGCGGTTTCCTTTGCGCAGAGGATGCGGTTGCTGCTGTCATTGCCGAAGATATCACCGTTTGCATTGGACTGCCAGACCAGATAGGTCGTGCCGTCCGCTGCCTGCGCGAGCTTCGGCTTGAATGCGACGCCGCCGTCCTTGTTGATTTCCGCGGTACGGAAATCGGTGAACGCACCGGCTTCCGCGTCAAACTTCGCTGTCTTGAATACAAAGCCGCTGAACAGCTCGCCCAGCTCCGGCGATTCACCGTCTGCATAGGTTTTTCCAGATTCGAGATATGCAAGGCGGATGCCGTCTTTGCCTGCAAGCAACATCGGCGAGGAATCTGCGTTGCCATTGTCATCGACAGCCTTCGGTTCAGACCATGTCTTTGTACTGCTGTCATAGCGCGACCAGACTGCATACGGCGCATTTTCAGCACCGCGCGCAACATCTTTCACAATCCAGACCATGACCGTATTTGTGCCGTCACATATAATGACCGGTGCTGAACCGTTGGAAATGCCGCTTTGCAGCTCCGTCAGAGCTTCACTAATTTGTGCATTCCATGAGCCTGCCTGCGGGATCATATCCGCAGTATACGGCACATAAGCAGCTGCATCCTTCGATGCCTCTTCGACCGTTCTGCCGTCCTCAGTCTGTAATCTCACGAGGTACATCGGCGGTCTGGAAGCAGCAGATACCTGATCCGCATTCGACCAGAGCAGTGCCTTGCCTTGCAGCAGCGTCAAATCCAATTTTGCAAAATCCATTGCCGTAACTTCAATGCCCACTTTTCCGTCTAATTCTAGTTTATCAAACGGATAAGTGTCAAATTTTCCGTCAATATCCGATTCTTCCTTCGTGAAAAGGAAACCAAGCGATCCGTAGATGATCGCATTCAGTGCTTCGCCGACCTGCCAGCCTGCTTCTGCTCTGGCGCCCAATACGGCCTCCCAGCCGTACTTCAAATGCTCAGGCAGTTTGACGCGAAGATTCGATTTTTCATCAAATGAGATCTCCGGTTCATAAATTACCTCTAAGGAAAATTTGCCCTCCGCAAACAGATCGAGTTCTGCGCCCAACGGCAGAACAATCGGTACCGGATTCAGTTTGCCTTTTGCGGACAGCTCCGGATTACCTGTCAATTTGACAGATACTGCACGATTCAGCGCGGTATCAAAGACCACACCAAATTTTACCGTAAACTTAAATTCTCCCTCTAAAAACGGAGGTGTACCGATTCCCCATTTGAACGGTTTCATGAACATTACCATACTTCCGTATTCAAATGTATTTTTATCCGGATCACGCTTGAAGTAAGAGCCTGCACCGAAATCGTTCTCTTCAAAACTAAACTGACCTTCCGGCAGTACAGGATCCGGCAACAATGCCATTGCACCGGTGCAGTTCATTGTAAAGTCTGCGATTGCCTCTTTCAGGCATTCCGGTATCCAGTCAAGCGGAATTGTAAAGCACCAGTCCTGTGTCTGGACGCTTTCTACTATTGCATCACTTGCCTGCTTTACCATTTCATTTGAAAGCGGATCATCCGGGTTCAGATTGATGAAATTCAACCCGATCCGTGTATCAACCGGATCACCCGTTGTCGTTTTGACGCGGATAAACACCGGACGGTCTGCGATAAATGAGGACGGTTTCAGATCTGTGAATGCAAAGGTATTGCCCGTGCTTTCTGTCACTTTGACCGGTTCTTTTCTCCCCTCCTGCCAGAGCTCATATGCAGAACCAGGATTCGCAGAAGTACCGGTAATCGAGAACTTGCCTTCATCAAACACGCTGATCGTGTGCTGCTGCGTCAGGAGATTAACCTGATTTTCGCTGTCGCTGTATCTTGCATGGTTCACTGTATAGTCATCCGCATCATAATTGCCGTCCAGCAGGATTGTTTCACTGTATTTGACAAGCGACTGCGAAAAACGGAAGTTTTTGTCATCATAGATCAGATACTGCTCCGAATCCGGTGTAACAAGAATGCGGTAATCCTGCCCGCTTTCACCGCGCGGAACAATCACTCTGCCCTTCTCATCCGAGATGCACGGTGTCATGACAGCCTTGCCTTCATTGTTCTGCTGATACATCTCAAATTTCGCGTTTGCAATCGGTTCGCGGTTCTTGTTTCTGATCAGGAACAGGAAGTCCTTTTTCTGATCGAATGCGATACCGTAAAGAATGTTGTCCTCATCTTCGATCTTGACATGTTTTACTGCAACACGCACATTTTTGCTGTTCGCAGTTGCTTTGATCTCCGATTCGGTCTTTTTATAGATGCCGTCGATGCTTTCAGAAAGGACATTGCCGATCTTATACACAAAGCTGAGCTTCTGTCCCGGATGCAGCACCGGCACCTTCTCCGGCGAATCCACAATCAGTGCTGCGCCGTTCGTATCAATGATGCGTGTCTGATACAGCTCAGACTTGACATCCGCTTCCCCTGCTGCCTGCGAGAGCACATCCCCGAACGATGCATCGACCTTGTTCATATCAGATGAAGTATTGTTTTCAACCACGATCTCCGCAATCATATTCTTCTTGCGGATAACCGGATCAAAGTTGATCTGAACAGATGCAGCTTCGTTTCCGTTGACCGAAATCTTCTTATCTGACTGAAAATGCATGGAAACATGCTCTTTGAACGGCTGAAGCTCCGCCGTGAAATCGGCACTGATATCATAGTCCCCGCTGCGGTCACCGCGGACTATCCAGCTGACCTGACTCTGCGAACCGCCTTCAATCGTGCCGAGACTGACAGTACGCGGCTGAGATGCAGGCGTATGCTCCACAAGCGAGAGCCCTTCGGGCAGATTCAGCGAAGCAACGCTGTTCGTCAGCGAAAACTCCTTCGAGGCATTGTTCAACACGATCATATCGACCTTGAAGAACTCCTTGAGGAACTGCACATTTGCAGGCACACGCATCAGAACAAGCGTCTCAACGTCTTTGGAGATTTCCTTGATCTGATAATGATAATCACTGACGTTTTCATCCGTTCCGGTGCCCCTTCCGCTTCCGCCGCCGTGGCCGCTGTATACCGGAGGCGCCACGGCCTTTTTGCCGTCGGCATCATAATAGATCGTAATATGATCTGTCACGGTTGAAGTGATCTGATAGGAAAGAGAAACATCAATTTTGACCAGATTGCAGTTTTCCGGATCCTTGACATCAATACCCGCTGCCTGAATCTCCGCAAGGGACATCCGGTTGACCGTGAAATCCGCCTTTACGAGCTGCTCCGGCTGCACGGTAAACGGAAGCTCCGTGACAGAATCCGGTGTCACGGTGCAGATTTTCCGGACGGGAAGATAACCTTTATCAAACACACCGAATTCATGCGTTCCTGCCGTGCACGGGATCAGCGCAGTACCGTTTGTGTCCGTCCGGTAGCGAACCTGCTGATCCGTTCCGATATCGGAATAGACCGTGATATTTGCAGCCGGTAAACCGTCAGTTTTGGTGACCTTCACACGTACCTTTCCGGCTACGGACGGTTCAGCAACCGTGACAGTACCCGTTTCCGTACCGGTCATGCCGGATTTGTTCGATACAGTCAGTGTCACGGTATACGTGCCGGTTTTCAGATATTTATGTGTAAAGACTGCGCTTTCAACAGAGCCCTTCTCTGCGCGCTCGCCGTCACCGAAGTCAATCACAAGCTTTGTGATATCTGATGCTTTCATGGAATCCGTAGCGTCATAGCTGTATTCTGCGCCAAGCACCTGAGAAGGCGTATAGTACAGAACCGCCTGCGGTCTTGCTTCGGTCCTGATCGGGTCGAGCGTGACGGATACACTGTTGCCGTTATCCATGACCGCTTCAATGCGGTAAATCAGATCACCGCCGTCATAAAGCTTATCATCAATGCAGACGTACTCTGTGCCGTCCTTTTGCGGATCGACCTTGCCGACACAGTATTCGCTGCCCTGAGAGCCGGTTTTGCGGTATACATAAAATGCACTGACACCGGAGGAATCCGGACAGGTCCAGCTGACGGTCACCTGATTGTTTTCCGGCTTGACTGCAAAGTTTTTGATCTCCGCCAGTTTATCATCGACCTGAAAACCGAATTCACGCTCCGCCTTGTTGCCTGCCGCATCCGTAGCCGTCACCATAACGTTCACGCCGCTAGCCAGCAGAACCTCCTCCGGCAGTACCGCGCGTACAAGCAGCTCGGTGCCGGCAGAATTGACTTTTACCTGCTCGGTTTTCAGTGACTTCCATTCATCGGTTTCCTTGCAGCGGTAAGCCGCGCTGACAGAAGCAATACGGATATTATCCGAAGCAAGGATTTGCAGCGTATGATGTGCAGAGCAGACAATTTCGTTCTGTGAAATGCTGCATGTCCGGATCACAGGCTTTTCCGTATCCGGCGTGCGTTTCAGTTCGTCCGTATAGACCGGCGTACTGAGATTGCCCGCAGTATCAATCGCCGTGATCCGGTAGCAATATGTATGATTCGGCGCAACCTCTTTATCCTCGAATCTGCTTACGCTGATGCGGTCTGCAAGCAGCCTGAATGCAGTATCCGTCTTACTCTTTCCGCATTCCACACGGTATGTGACCGGCTCCGTGTTGTCTCCGGATTGCCATGTGATCACATTGACAGCCGGCTGGACAGATGCAGCGATATTTTTCGGTGCAGGCGGCGCTGTATTGTCCACGTCAATCTCATAAATCTTTGCTGTTTTCGGATCGCCGGTATTGCCGTTCTGATCTTTGGCATATGCGCGAAGATACAGCTTACCCTCTTTCAGAGATGAATCACTGAGACTGAAAACTGCCTGCTTTGTATTTGCTGCACTCAGCTGCTTCCAGTTCTTCTGATCCTGCGAGTATTCCAGATAGACTGCACTCACCTGAGAAATGTCTTCTGCGGAAACCGTGACTGTCAGCGGCACCTTTGCCGATGCGACAGACGGCTTTGCACTGATCGCAGAGATCACCGGCGGCTCTGTATCATTGGTGGTAACAAAGCGGAACGGCTCCGAAGCTGCTCCGGCATTGCCTGCAGCATCCACGGCATATACGGTGACGGCATAGGTCGTTTTCGGTGTCAGATCATTGAGATTGATGCCGAGCGTATCTTTGACCGTATATTCCGTCTTCTGAACGCCGCCGGAAACAATCACAGCGAAATATGAAAAGTCCGCATCGGCAACCGCATCCCATGCAAGCGTTGCTGCACTGCCGTTCACCTGCACGGCACGGATATTCTGAACCTGCGCCGGTGCGGTATTGTCAAATGCCAGCTCGGCTGTATTTTTGCCGTCGGATACATTTTTGAGCGTATCTTCTGCAACTGCACGCAGCTTGTATGTTCCGTCCTTATAATCAGCAGTATTGAGCTGCCAGCTTCCGGCACCGCCTTCTGTTTTGCCGATTGCTTTCCATGTCTTGCCGTCATCAGCGGAAATCTCACAGCCCACATAAGCAACACCGCTGCTGTCTTCTGCACGGACGCTGACCGTCACCGCACCGGAAACAAACTGACCGCCTGCCGGCTTGAACAGTGTGATCTCCGGCGGAACCGTATCTGCCTCCGGTGTAACGGTCACGGTATTGCTGTCCGGACTTTCCTGTCCCAGATTGTCCTTGCTGCGAACAGCATAAGTATACTTTTTCCCTGCCGTCAGCTTTGTATCCGTATAGGAAAGCGCATCCCGTTTCGGGATTTCCGCCAGCTTTTCCCATGTTTTGCCGTCATCTTTCAGGCGATAGACGGTATAGCCGGTCACGGCAGCCTCCGCCGCCAGCGACCATGTCAGTACCGCGGTACCGCCGCCCGCTTCACCTTTCAGTGTGACCGGTTTCAGCGGCGACTTTTCAACCTTGACGCTGACCTCGGATGAAGCCGAAGCACCGTCAGTATCGGTCACTGTAATATGGAACGTATATGCGCCGTCCGGCAGTTCACTGACCTTCCAGTGATGCGTGACCGTGCTGAGATCCGCACCTTGCAGATCAGCAGATTCTGTCACGGTTTTGCCGTCCGCACTCTTTCCGGTCAGAGTCAGCGATTTCAGCGGAGCAGCCTGCTCCAGCCGGACTGTCAGATCACTGTTCGCATCGGAGACCGTCTCCGCAGGGAAATCTGCGCTGAGAATCTTCGGACCTGCCGTGCGCACCTGAACCGGTTGGGACTGTGCTGTTTCCGCACCGCTTTCTGTGACGGCGGAGACCGTATATATATAGTCTGTATCAACCGTCAGACCGGTATCCAGAAACGATGTATCCTCAGTCTCTTTGATCATATCCTTACCGCGGTATACTCGATAACCGACAACAGGCTGATCGGTGAACGGCATATCCCATTTCAGTGAAACGGATTTGCTGCCGATACCTGACGCCTCCAGCGCGACCGGTTCATAGAGCGGATAGACCTCAACGGTTGTCTCGGGTTTGACCGGTTGATAGATATTGTATTCAGAAGTAAACACATTTGCTGCTTCCACGGCAACAGGGAATTTGCCGTCGAGCGTTTTGTCTGTCGTAAAGGTAAGGACTGCGAAATCGCCGCGGTGCAGCGTATCGATTTTGTGCAGACCGGTCAGCTTGACGGTACGTGCCGCCGGAACATACTGACAGTCATCCGAGAAAAACTGCACATCTTTCAGCTTGAGACCGGTATCAAATCCAAGCGTAATCTCATAGGCTGCGATATCCTTTGTCCATTCCACAAACGAAAGCGTCAGCCTGACCTCATCGCCCGGGAAGCATGTCGCACCGGTGAGATTCATGCCGATGCGTGCATCTGTCTTTTTGCCGGGCTTGACCGGCAGTTCCTTTGCCGCACCGGACAGATACTGCGACAGCGCATAGGTATCACGCGCATCGACAAAGCCGTCCTGTGTGATATCATAGGGCAGCACTTCGTCTGTCTCAACAAGGATCGTGTCCGGCCGCTTTCCGATCAGCGATTTCAGTGCATCGAGATCGACGCTGTCTGTTATTCCGTCACCGTTGAGATCACCGCGGCTTGCGGCTTCGATCTCAGCGGCGAATGCAGTTTGTGCTGTTTGCAGCGGCAAAGCATTCATCAGCATAAATGCAGAAAGCCCGCCGGCAAACAGCCTGTTTCGCGTTTTTTTCATAGCAGCTCCTTCATCGTATTATTTCATTCATGGCATAAAAAGTGCGGACTCTGCGCCGAAAGCAGGGTCCGCAAACACGAACGATATTATTATATCATAAACCCAATAGAGCGTCAATGTTGAAAATTACATTCTTTATGTTTAAAACTGCCTTCTCTGCGTTGTCGGCAGTAGAAAGGCACGGTCCCCCTCTTGACAAAATCCTCAAATTGTGATATAATAAAAACAACGAAGATGCGAAGAAAATACGACTTAGTTTAAGTTGATTCGCCGCATGGCGGCATGGACGGCGGATGCTCCTCGGCGGACGGCATTCCGGAAAAGGGCATCAATCTGAACATTCTGCTTGATCTGCGCGGACTGCTCGAAATCTCCGGATTTGAGGTGCAGGTCACGCGCGACACCGACCGCTCCATTCATGATGCAGGCATCGAGGGCATTGCAAATCAGAAAAGCTCCGATATGGATAACCGGCTCAAAATCCTGAATGCACCGGAGAACGCCGTCTGCATCTCGATTCACCAGAATCAGTTTACCGACCCGAAATACAGCGGCGCGCAGATGTTCTACTCCCCGACCAATTCCGGAAGCGAAAGCCTTGCGCAGTCGATGCAGACACAGTTCCGGACGCTGCTCCAGCCGCAGAACGAGCGCGAGATCAAGCGCTGCGGCAAGGAGCTGTTCCTCTGCTGGTTCTGCGAGCATCCGATGGTCATGGCGGAATGCGGATTTCTCTCCAATCCCGAAGAAGCCGCAAAGCTCGCCGACCCCGATTATCAACATCAGGTCGCGCTTACGCTCTATGCAGGTCTCACCGACTGGCTCGCGCAGCAGCATTCCGTATAAACAAAGCGCCGGTGCATCCGTCCCAAGCGGATACGCCGGCGTGATTTCTTTGTGTGCAGGGGCTTGCTTTTCATGCGGTTTTGTGGTATACTGTATCCGGTATGTCCCGTTTCGCAATGCAAAAAAAACACGCATCATTCTCTGTGGAACACACAGAGAACGACACGCAAGTGGGTTGATGCCCCCCTTGCGGAAGCATTGGGGAGCAACATGAAAAAAGGGGGATTTGGGAGCAGCATCTGCCTCCCTGAGAAGTAGAAAACAATCTTGAGTTCCGGTCTCAGTGTACCGGATGATAGAGGAATCTGCCGATTGCATCATTCAGCTTTGCAATCTGCGACGCATCGGTCACGGATGCCTCCAGCTGAATCTGCTGATCACGGTCGAGCGTGAAAATACCCATAATGGATTTTGCATCGACGGAATAGTTGCCGACATGAAGCTGTGCCTCAAAGCGGAACTGGCTCATGACGTTGACGAACTCGGCAACATCAGCAATTTCGGGAAGATAAACGGTGGTTACGTACATCGTTCTTACCTCACTTAGTCCTTTCCATAAACCGGACAGATATTATCGGAGAAACATGTGGTGTACGGGGATGCCGCGCGCACAGCGTGACGAGAGGGGATGCACGGCTGAGAACTGCCGCTTGCTCCCGCGCACCGAATCTTGTTGGAGGGTTGTCATGAATCACCCTACGTAAAATATACACCATATATAGTGAAAAGTCAAGCAATATTGCACCATTTTGTACACCTGACCGATTTTTCGGAGGACATTCGTATTTCTTTTTTGCATTCCAAATATACTATAGGAGATGCACAATCTTTTATTGTTGAATTTGTGCAATTTGCATAGGAGATCGTTATGAAATTCAAAATACTGACACTCGGCTGCAAGGTCAATCAGGCAGAAAGCTCCGGACTTGCCGCCGTGCTGCGCGGCATGCAGCTCGAGGATGCGGAAACCGCCGACGAGGCAGACATCCTGATCGTCAACAGCTGCGCCGTCACGGCGGAATCCGTCCGCAAGACAAAGCAGCTTCTGCGCAGCCTGAAACGGAAGAATCCGAAGGCGAAGCGGCTGCTGACCGGCTGCTGGCCGCAGGCGTTTCCCGAGGACGATTTCTCCGAGGCGGATTTCGTCACCGGCACAAAGAACCGCGAAGCACTGCTGGAATGGCTCTCCGCGCAGACAGATATGCCGCAGAAAAACATTCCGACCTACAGCAGCGGCGATGTCTTCTCTCCCCTGCCCTGTGCCGATACCACGCGCACACGCGCATTCCTGAAAATTCAGGACGGCTGCAATCAGTTTTGCAGCTACTGCATCATCCCCTTTGCACGCGGCAGATGCCGCTCCATGCCGCCTGAACGCCTCCGGAGCGAGGTGCAGGCGCTTGCCGAAGCAGGCTTCCGTGAGATCGTGCTGACCGGCATCAATCTCGGCTTCTTCGGCACGGATACCGGTCAGTCGCTGGCAGATGCCGTCGGGCTCTGCGCAGCGCAGGAAGGCATCCTCCGCGTCCGGCTCGGTTCGCTGGAACCGGAACGCATGGACACGGAAACGCTCCGCCGGTTTGCTGCCTGTGAGAAATTCTGTCCGCAGTTTCATCTGTCGCTGCAAAGCGGCTGCGATGCCGTTCTCAGGCGCATGAACCGCCGCTATGATACGGCGCAGTACCGCGCACTGGCAGAAGAAATCCACAGGCTCTTTCCCGATGCAGCGCTCACGACCGATGTCATCGTCGGATTTCCGGGCGAGACAGACGAACAGTTCGAGGAAACCTGCCGCTTTGTACAGGAGATCGGATTCACGAAGGTACATGTTTTTCCGTATTCCGCGCGCGAAGGCACCAGAGCCGCTGCATTTCCCGATCAGGTGCCGCAGAAAATCAGGATGCGGCGCGCCGGAAAGCTGACCGAAATCGCAAATGAGATTCGCAAAGCACATCTCAGCCGGTTCACCGGACGGCAGGTCAGCGTCCTCGTCGAGGGTGAGAAACAGCAAAATGCACAGCGGTTTTACCAAGGGCATACGCCGGATGGTACACTTGTGAAAATTTTTCCGGAAAATGCAGAAAAGGGTTTGCAGAATTCCGCGATTTGTGTTACAATAGAAGGGTATGAGGATGATTGCCTGCTGGGGGTCCCTTCTGCGGACTGATGCACGGCAGTCTCCGATCTCTCACCATATTATATGATCATGGAGGATGATTCGTTCATGGCTGTTTATCGTATTTACACCGAAAAAAAGCCGCAATATGCCGTAGAGGCGCAATCCGTTCTCTCCGACCTGCGCACTGCCCTGCGTCTGGATGTGCAGGGTATCCGTGTCCTCAACCGTTATGATGCCGACCGCATCGACGCCGAGGACTTCCAGAAAGCGATCCCGACCGTGTTCTCCGAGCCGGCTGTCGATTATGTCTATGAAAAGCTGCCGCTGCTCTCCAATCAGGAGCGCATTTTCGCCGTCGAGTATCTCCCGGGACAGTTCGATCAGCGCGCGGATTCCTGTGAGCAGTGCATCCAGATTCTCAACGGCAAGGAGCGCTGCCGCGTCCGCAATGCACGAATCTATATCGTTTCCGGCATTCTGACCGATGCGGAATTCGACCGGCTCAAGGCATATCTGATCAACCCCGTCGAAAGCCGCGAGGCATCGCTTGAAACCGTCGATTCGCTCGATATGAACTATGCGCTGCCGGAGACCGTTGAAACGCTCGACGGCTTCTGCGAGCTGGACGAGGCAGGGAGAGAGAAATTCCTCGAGACCTATGCCCTCGCAATGGATTTTGACGATATCACCTTCTGTCAGGAATATTTCCGCGATACCGAGCACCGCGACCCGACGATCACCGAAATCCGCATGATCGACACCTACTGGAGCGATCACTGCCGCCATACGACCTTCCTCACCACAATCGACAAGGTCAAGATCGAGACACCCTATATCAAGGATGCCTATGAGGATTATCTGAATGTCCGCAAAGAGCTCGGCAGAGAGAACAAGCCGATCACGCTCATGGACATGGCAACCATGGCGATGCGCAAGCTCAAGGCGGACGGCAAAATTCCGGCGCTCGACGAGAGTGAGGAGATCAACGCCTGCTCCGTCAAGATCAAGGTCGATACCGACAAGGGACAGGAAGACTGGATTCTCATGTTCAAGAATGAGACCCATAACCACCCGACCGAGATTGAGCCGTTCGGCGGCGCTGCAACCTGCCTCGGCGGCGCAATCCGCGATCCGCTCTCCGGCAGAAGCTATGTCTATCAGGCAATGCGCGTGACCGGTGCGGCAAATCCGCTGATTCCGGTCTCCGATACAATCCCCGGCAAGCTGCCGCAGAGAAAGATCACGGTCGGCGCGGCAAACGGCTACAGCTCCTACGGCAACCAGATCGGTCTGGCGACAGGACATGTCTCCGAGGTCTATCATCCGGGCTATGTCGCAAAGCGTCTGGAAATCGGCGCAGTTGTCGGCGCGGCTCCGGCTGAGAATATCCGCAGAGAGCGTCCTGTTCCCGGCGATATTATCATCCTGCTCGGCGGCAAAACCGGCAGAGACGGCTGCGGCGGTGCAACCGGTTCCTCGAAATCCCATACGCTTGAATCGCTGACGCACTGCGGTGCAGAGGTTCAGAAGGGCAATCCGCCCGAGGAGCGCAAGCTGCAAAGACTGTTCCGCGATCCGGCTGTCACAAAGCTCATCAAGCGCTGCAATGACTTCGGCGCGGGCGGTGTTTCCGTTGCAATCGGCGAGTTGACCGACGGTCTGGACATCGACCTGAATGCCGTCCCGAAAAAGTATGACGGTCTCGACGGCACCGAGCTTGCAATCTCCGAATCGCAGGAGCGCATGGCTGTCGTCGTTGCACCGGAGGATGTCGATGCATTCATGGCGGCAGCAGCGAAGGAAAATCTGCTTGCGACCGTTGTTGCAAAGGCAACCGATACAAACCGTCTGCGCATGAACTGGAACGGAAAGACGATTGTCGATCTGTCGCGTGAATTCCTCAATTCCAACGGCGCAGAAAAGCATACGAATATCATCGCAGCCGCACCGACCGGCACACCGCAGCGCGACGAGCGCTTTGAGGATACACCGGACGGCTGGCGCGAACTCATGAGCAGCCTGAATGTCTGCTCGCAGAAGGGTCTGGTCGAGAAATTCGACTCGACAATCGGCGCAGGCACGGTCCTGATGCCCTACGGCGGCGTCTATCAGCTGACGCCGGCACAGGCAATGGCAGCCAAGATTCCGGTACTCTCCGGCGAAACCTCGACCTGCTCGATCATGGGCTGGGGCTTCAATCCGGTCATCTCTGAGCACTCGCCCTATCACGGCGCAATCTACGCGGTCATCGAATCCGTTGCAAAGGTCATCGCAGCGGGCGGCTCGTGGCATCAGTGCTGGCTGACCTTCCAGGAATACTTCGAGCGCACCCAGAACAACCCAAGACGCTGGGGCAAGCCGTTCTCCGCACTGCTCGGCGCATTCCGTGCACAGCTTGAACTCTCCTGCGCGTCCATCGGCGGCAAGGACTCCATGTCCGGTACCTTTGAGAATATTGACGTTCCGCCGACGCTTGTTTCCTTCGCAGTCTCCACGGCTGATACCAAGCGCGTCATTTCGACCGAATTCAAGGAGACCGGCAGCACGGTCATCCGCATTGCACCGGAATACTCCACCAGCGGTCTGCCGAACTGGCAGAGTGTCCGCACGGTCTTCGATTATGTCGAGAAGCTGGTCTCCGAGGGCAGAGCAAAGGCAATCTGGTCCGTCGATGCAGGCGGTGTTGCGGAAGGTCTTGCAAAAATGGCATTCGGCAACCACATCGGCTTCGAGTTCACAAAGGTTCTGCCGGAATTCATCCTCTTTGAGCCGTGTGCAGGCTCCTTCATCATCGAGCTGAACGGTCCGGCAAAGGCGGGCGAGGAAGTCATCGGCAGAACGACCGAGCAGTACAAAATCTTCTCCGACACGCAGACAATCAGCCTCGATACGCTCCAGAAGGCCTGGGAGGGCAAGCTCGAATCCGTCTTCCCGTGCCGCATCAAGACCGCCTTCGCAACCATCGAGCCCTATGCACACAAGGCAGGCACCCGTCCGGTTCCGGCAGTCAAGACCGCAAAGCCGCGCGTCCTGATTCCGGTCTTCCCGGGCACGAACTGCGAATACGATACCGCGCGTGCATTTGAGCGTGCAGGCGCTGTGCCGGAGGTTCTGGTCATCCGCAATCTCTCGGCAGCGGCAATCGAGGAATCCGTCGAGGCAGCGGTCAAGCTGATTGACAACTCCCAGATGATTATGATTCCGGGCGGCTTCTCCGGCGGCGACGAGCCGGACGGCTCCGGCAAGTTCATTACCGCATTCTTCCGCAATCCGAAGGTCACCGAGGCTGTGCATAACCTGCTGCGGAACCGCGACGGTCTGATGCTCGGCATCTGCAACGGCTTCCAGGCACTCGTCAAGCTCGGTCTCGTCCCCTACGGCGAAATCACCGAGATGAGCGAGAACTCCCCGACGCTGACCTTCAACACGATTGCCCGTCACCAGAGCATGATGGTCACAACGCGCATTGCATCCAACAAATCGCCGTGGCTCGCAGGCTGTGAGGTCGGTGAGCTGCATACGATTCCGATTTCCCACGGCGAAGGCAGATTTATCGCCTCCGGCTCGCTGCTCCAGCGCATGGCAAACAACGGTCAGATTGCAACGCAGTATGTCGATCTCTCCGGCCGCCCAACCATGGATATCCGCTTCAACCCGAACGGCTCCGTCGATGCAATCGAGGGTATCACCTCCCCCGACGGCAGAATCCTCGGCAAAATGGGTCACAGTGAGCGTATCGGCAATGAGGTCTGCAAGAATGTTCCCGGCAAGAAGGATCAGCAGATTTTCCTGAGCGGCGTGCGCTATTTCGCAGATTAAGCGTTGTCTCAGACGGATTGATACCGGTCAGCGCGCCCGTTTGAAATCTCATTGTATGTACGATTCATGCAACAAACCCGAAAGCAACCGTAAATTGCTTTCGGGTTTGATTTTCATAGAAAGGAACATCACATGAACATTCTCAACATTCACGGCTACCACGGCACGCCGCAGAACGCCGCCTGCTCTGCTTTGCAGACGCTCGGCTGCAATGTCATCTCTCCGACAATCGACTACGACAGTATTTCGCCGCAGGAGCTGCTGCAAATGCTGCGGCAGATTCTCAAAGATCAGCGGATTGACCGCATCACCGGCACCAGTCTCGGCGGATTTTTTGCTGCGGCGCTCTGTGCGGAATCTCATCTACCGACGATGTTTGTCAATCCCTGCCTGCTGCCGTTTCTGCATCTGCCGCGGCTCGGCTATACGGGTGATATTGCACCGTTTATCCCGATCTTCGGCACATTTTCTGCAATCGACAGCCAGCTGGTAAGCTGCATCACCGGCGGTGCGGATGAGGTCATCGACACGCATGATTTCACAAAAAACCTCCTCGGAAACGAACGCTTCCGTATCGTGCCGGACGGACATCATTCCGGCGCAACCCTGCCGCTCGAAGACTATTTCCGCGAAATACTCACCGGCGGACTTTCATAATCGAAATACACGAATCTTTGTATTTTATGAGATTCCGTGTATTTTTATGCATCAGCGATGCTTCTGCAATGTCAGAATCATCCGGCACAATCTGACAAAAAGCGGCATATATTATATTGTCGGATGTGATTATCCGGATACGTTTCGGGACAAACTACGATCAGCATTCGTTACATCAAGAATGCAAAACCGAAAGGAAGCATCATTATGATTACAGTCAAACGCGGCGAAATCTATTACGCCGATCTCAGCCCCGTCGTCGGCTCTGAGCAAGGCGGCATCCGTCCGGTGCTGATCATCCAGAATGACGTCGGGAACCGCTACAGCCCGACCGTCATTGCTGCTGCGATTACCAGCCGGCGCGATAAGGCAAAGCTCCCGACGCATATCTCCCTCAGCGCAGAGGGCTGCGGACTGACGAAGGACAGCGTCATTCTGCTCGAACAGATCCGCACAATCGACAAGCGGCGGCTCAAGGAATATACCGGCGAAATCCCGCGTGAGGTGCTGCGGCAGGTCGATCACGCGCTCGAAATCAGCTTCGGTCTGATCCCCCGCCCGCGGAATCTGCACGCCGCCGGTCATTCCGCACAGCTCAGCCAGTAAGCAGCCTCTGACCGGCGCGCAGTCTGATGATATCACGCTGCCGCCGGTCAGACATTTTTCGGCAAAATCCGGCATTTTTCCTGCCGATTCCTTGACAATCCGCAGAAAAGAGTGTATAATAATAGATAACTATTACGTAAAGGATAAATGGATATGCCACATCTTGCGTCCCAGCCGCCGCAAAACAAATCGAAGATCGTCAAGGGATTGCTCATCGTCTTTACGCTGACGCTGCTCAGTTCCTTCGGCATGGCGCTTTTCTCCAATCTGACAGGCGGTTTTTCTGCCGTCATTGATTCTGAGGATATCGAGCTGATTCAGCTGGAAAAGCCGAAATCCGGCGCGCCGCTTGCCGTCATGCACACGACATGCGGCGATATGACCTTTGTACTTTATCCCGAACAGTGTCCCGAAACCGTCGCTGCATTCTGCAAGCTGGCGGAGGAAGGATACTATAATGATACTTATGTATTCCACGTAGAGCCGCAAATTTTCTTCTCCGGCGGCGGAAAGAATCCGGAAGGTACGCTTTCCGAGCAGGACGCAGCCGATTCCCGCGAGCGCATTCCGCAGGAGATTACGCCGAAGCTCTGGCCCTTCCGCGGCGCACTCTGCGCACTCGAGACCAAAACCGAGGGCGGCTTCTGGAAAACACTCACCAAAACACGCGATACCTTCACCGGCAGCCGGTTCCTCGTCGTCGATACCGTCGAAATGACCGATGAGATGATTCAGGGACTGCAATCGGTTGAGGATGACGGACTGCGGAAGGTCGGCGACGCGCTGATTGAACACGGCGGCATCCCGAATTATTCCCAGCAGATTGCAATTTTCGGACAGCTACAGGAGGGCTTTGAGGTGCTCGATGCAATCACCGATGCAAAGATTACCGGCGAGGGCGAGCAGAGAAAGCCTGCCGAGGATATCCGCATCACCCGTATCGACATTACAACCGTGCCGTGACGGTTACAGTGCTGTAACCCCTTGTTTTGTGCATTCTTATAAAGAAACGTGCAGATTCGCCTGCCGATTTTCCTCATAATGCTGTAAAACAGGCTGACACATCCTGCTTTTATTAGAAAAAGATAACAGAATCCTGAAAATTTTCTTTACAAACCGCAAAAAACGTGATATAATATGAATGTTATGGTTCGGCGGATGTACTGCGCCCTGACGCAGATCGCCGGAAGCTCACAAGGAGATATTGTTCTCATGCAAAAACAGGATCTCAGACGAGCCTCTGCTGTACTGCTCTGCGGTGCGATGCTGCTCTGCACGGGCTGCAAGCAGAAAACAGTCACGCTCGAAAGCAATGACAATACCGGTCAGATCACAGAGCAAACGCTCTCCGCATCTGATATCGTAAATTTTACGCTTCCGCAGAAGGGCGAAGAGATCGTCGTCATGACAATCAAGGATTACGGCGATGTCAAAATCAAGCTCTTTCCGGAGGAAACGCCCAAGGGCGTTGAAAATTTCAAAGAGCTGGTCAAAAGCGGCTTCTATGATGAGCTGATTTTCCACCGCGTTGTGGACGGCTTCGTCATTCAGGGCGGCGACCCCAAGGGCAACGGTACCGGCGGTGTCGATGCGTGGGGCAGTGAAACCGGCTTCGCACAGACCATTTCCGGACACCTCTGCCATGTGAGCGGTGCGCTCGCCTATGCGATCGGCTCCGATAAGATGAACAAGAGTCAGTTCTATATCGTCACAGGCGAAGAGGTTACCCCTGATTATCTCCAGCAGCTCCGTGATTACGGCGTGTCGCTCTCCCCTGAGGCGACACAGCTCTATCAGCACGCCGGCGGTGTTCCCTATCTCGACGGCGGCTACGAAGTCTTCGGACAGGTCTTCGACGGACTCGAGCACTGTCTCGAAATCCAGAAGGTCACAGTGGACGGCAACTCAAAGCCGAAAACACCTGTCGTCATTGAAAAGGCGATTGTCACGGAATATGACGGCGCAGTACCGCACTGGTACAATGCAGCCGGAGAGGAAATCAGCATTTCCTCTGATTAAAAAGCGAAGGATGATTGAGTCATTTTGGATACAATAATGGAGACGGCGGCGAATACAGAAACACACTCGCTGCCGGTAAATAAAAACGATCTGTGTCATGAACAAGGAGAACAAACCGTGAAAACACCTGAGAAATTTGTCATCAGCGGCGGCAGAGTGCTGCACGGTGAGGTCGAGATCAGCGGTGCAAAGAATGCTGTTGTGGCAATTCTGCCCGCAACGATTCTCGCGGATGAACCGTGTATCATTGAGAATGTGCCGGAAATCAGCGATGTTGCAATCAGCATCCAGATTTTGCGCGAGCTCGGTGCAAAGGTTGATTTCATCGCACCGCATACCTACCGGATTGATACGCGCAGCATTCAGAATCACTGCGTTCCCTATGAGAGCGCCAGAAGAATGCGTGCTTCCTATTATTTCATGGGCGCGCTGCTCGGTAAATTCGGGCACTGCCGCGTTTCCAGACCGGGCGGCTGTCCGCTCGGCGACCGTCCGATTGACCAGCATATGAAGGCGTTTGCAAAGCTCGGCGCCGACTGCCGGCAGGATCGCGGTATGATTGACATTACCACGCCGAATGGGCTCAAGGGCAATCAGATTTTCTTTGACTGTGTCACCGTCGGCGCAACGATGAATGCCATTCTCGCCGCTGTCAAGGCGGAGGGTCTGACGGTCATCGAAAATGCAGCCAAGGAGCCGCATATCGTTGACCTCGCCAGCTTCCTCAACTCCATGGGTGCCGATATCATGGGCGCCGGTACGGATACAATCAAGATCCGCGGCGTCAAGTATCTCCGCGGCACCAGCTATGCGGTCATCCCCGATCAGATCGAAGCAGGCACCTATATGGTTGCGGCTGCTGCGACCGGCGGCGATGTCCTCATCAAGAATGTCATCCCGAAGCATCTCGAATCCATTATCTCCGTCATGGAAAAGATCGGCGTCAAGATCGAGCAGTTCGATGACGCGGTCCGCGTTTCCGTAGACGGTCCGCTTGTTAAGACAAGCATCAAAACACGGCCGCATCCGGGTTTCCCGACAGATATGCAGCCGCAGATCTCCGCACTGCTCTGCCTTGCAGAAGGCACCAGCATGATCAAGGAGGGCGTCTCCGAGCAGCGCTTCCAGTATGTCGATGAGCTGCGCAGAATGGGCGCCGATATTCAGGTAGACGGCAAGGTCGCCGTCATTGAGGGAACCGGCAGACTCACCGGTGCACCCGTCAAGGCTTGTGATCTGCGCGCAGGTGCTGCGCTGATGATCGCCGGTCTCGCCGCAAGCGGCGTCACAACGATTGAAGATATCTTCCACATTGAGCGCGGCTATGCCGATATGGAAGGCAAGCTCCGTGCGCTCGGTGCCTGCATAGAAAAAAAACCGATCAGTCCGGTGACGAAGCAAAGTGAACCGATTATTCAGGAGGTTCAGCCGGAAAAGCCGCATCAGGACGCGGTATAATTGGAATATCACAGGGCGGACGTTGTTTCGCCCTGTTTGCATATGCAAAGGATGTGAATGTACTTGGCGCGAATCTATCCCCTGTTCAGCGGGAGCTCCGGCAATGCCGAATTCATCGGAACCCCTGCCGGCGGCATCCTCATTGACTGCGGCGTGTCTGCGCGAAGAATCACACTCGCACTCGAACGCTGCGGCATTCCGGCTGCGGCGGTACAGGGCATTTTCGTCACGCACGATCATGTCGATCATGTCGCCGGATTGCGCGTATTTGCGAAGAAATATCAGATTCCGGTCTATGCGCAGCCTGTGACGCGGCAATGTCTCTATGATGCAAAATATCTCGAGCCGGAGCAGATTTCCTATGCACTGGAAAGCACGGTCGAATGCGGCGGCATCCGCGTGACACCGTTTGCGACCTCGCATGATACCGCGCAGAGCTGCGGCTACCGCATGGAGCTGCCGGACGGCAGAAGCTGTGCGGTCTGCACGGACCTCGGCTATGTCTCTGATACCGTTGCGGCAGCGCTTGAGGGATGTGACCTGGTGCTGCTCGAGGCAAATTATGACAGGGAGATGCTCCGCACCGGTCCCTACCCCTACTATCTCAAAAAGCGCATCGCTTCGGAGGTCGGACATCTTTCCAATGATGACTGTGCCGCAGCAGCGCAGATGCTCCTGTGCACCGGTACAACCAGACTGATTCTCGGGCACCTGAGTCAGCATAATAATCTGCCGGAGCTGGCGGTATCGACGGTTGCGCAGGCGCTCGCAGACTTCCGGCGCGGCAGCGACTACCTCATGGAGACGGCTCCGCCCGAAACTGACGGAAGGATGATCGGATTTTGATGCAGATACATCTGATTACAGTCGGCAAGCTCAAGGAGAAATGGCTTCGCGACGCCTACGCCGAATATGACAAGCGTTTGCAGCGCTACTGCCGCCTGACGCTGACAGAGCTGCCGGAGGCAAGGCTTTCCGAATCCCCTTCGGATGCCGAAATTGCTGCGGCATTGCAGCAGGAAGGGAAAACGATCCTCCATAGCTGCCGCGGCAAAATCATTGCCCTTTGTATTGAAGGAAAACTGCGCAGCAGCGAGGAATTTGCTGAAATGCTCGACAGTGCCGCCGTCTCGGGAGACAGCACCGTCAGCTTTGTGATCGGTTCGAGCTTCGGGCTCTCTGACGAAGTGAAAAAAGCTGCCGATCTGCGCTTTTCCATGTCCCCGATGACCTTTACGCATCAGATTGCCCGTGTGCTGCTCATGGAACAGCTCTACCGCGCATTCCAGATCAGTACCGGCGGAAAGTACCACAAATAAGGAGGTTTTCGTATGTTCGGTTTGATTCTGACAGAAGGCGCTGCCGCCTGTTTCATCGTGCTGCTCAACTGTGTTGCCGGCATTGCAAACGGTCCGCTCGGTATGGTGTTCCTTTACGAGAAGGATGTGCAGCAGCGTGTCATTGCGCGCGGTACACTCACCAAAGATCAGATCGACCGGCAGAAGCGGAACTTCCTGCTCTTCGGGATTCTGCCGTTTTACATCTTCGTGATGTTTGCGGTTTACGGCATCAACGGCACGCGCGGATTTTTCAGCGGATTCTGGCAAATCTGCATTCTGCTGCTGATTGAAGGGCTCTTTGACCGCCTGTTCATCGACGGCTGGTGGGTCGAAAAGACAAAGGCTTGGCTGATTTCCGGAACGGAGGACCTTATGCCCTATATTCCCAGCCATACCAAGAAAATGAAATGGATGTTTACCCTGATCGGTTCGCCGGTCATCGCGTTCGTGCTGTCGGGCGTCATGACGCTGATCATCACACTGGGCAGCCTTGTGTAAACTTATCAAAGGAGTGAGATTCATGATTTATCCTGAAATTCAGGCAACTGCGAATGAAATCGCACGGCTCGGCAAGCCGCTGAAAATTTACCTGATCAGTCATAAGACAAACCATGCGACCAGCGAGCTCATCAGCTTTAAGCTCGCGCTGATCGTTCCGGACAAAACGGCAAGCATCTCCGAGCTGGAATGCTTCCTCTATACCGCTGTGGACTGCAACTACCCCTATGACCTCGTGCTCTACAAAGAAAGCGAATGGGAAACGCTCTCCAATGACCCGCGGACATTTGCATGGTCCATTCGTGAAACCGGAGGTGTACTGTATGAGCAGGGGATTTCGTGACGGAGACAGCAAGCGCTATTTCGACTGGCTTTATTACGCCGCGATTGATCTGCGCGCGGCAAAGCTGCTGCTCGATGATACGCGCTGCTATAATATCATTTCATTCCACTGTCAGCAATGTGTAGAAAAGGCGCTCAAGGGCTATCTGCTCTGGCGGAAGCATCATCTCTATGACGGGCACAACCTCCCCTTTCTCTGCAAGCAGGCAATGCAGGAGGACCCGAATTTCCGCGACCGCATCGCGCTTTGCAGCCAGATCAACCATTACTACATTGAATCGCGCTACCCTGCCGACTTCCTTCTTTCGCTCGATGAGGATTCCGTGCAGGCGCTGATCGTCGATACAACGGATATGCTGACCTTCGTCAACAGCCTTGTCAAATTCGATTTTACCAGCTATCACGCAAAAAAAGCAGCCGTCTGAAGGAGATTGTATGGAACGGGAATATAAATGGAAAATACCGCAGGATACCATGTCTGCACTCGCGGGATATCTGCATGAAGAAAAAGAGCGCGTCTCACATGAGACAATTCGCATGGCGGCAATCTACTATGACACACCGGATGATCTGGTCTACCGGAACAGCGCGGCACTGCGCATCCGGAAGGAAAACGGACGCTCTGTCGTCTGCATGAAACGCACACTCAAAAAGGAGGGTGCACAGGCGCTCCGCGAGGAGTATGAGGTCGAAGCGCATACGCTCGAAGGCGGACTCATCAAGCTGCCCGAAGCCGGTGCGCCCCGCGATCTCTGCATGATGCTCTCGACACAGACCTTCCGTGAGCTCGCCAGAACAGAGTTCATCCGCAACAGCTATCTGTTTGAAATCAGCACAGATGCCGGATTCACCGCAGAGTTTTCGATTGATATCGGCGTACTCGGCGCTGTCGGAAATATGCATCCCTTTGAGGAGATTGAACTCGAGCTGAAATCCGGCGACACGGATGCGTTCATCGCATATGCCGAGATGCTGGAGCAGAGATTCTCGCTGATTCCGCAGAAGCGCTCCAAGCTCGCGCGTGCGATCGTAGCCGCCGGCACAGCGCAATAATCATTCTCATCCGCTAAGGGGGCGATTCTATCAAATCATCCTATATCGTTGATTCTGCTGTCAAAACAATCATCCTGCTGATCGCCGGCTTTACGCCGATGCTGTTCGCTGCCTGTATGGTCTACATGAGTCAGGACGATACATTTGAAACGCTTGCATACAGCATCAGTCTGCTGCTCGGCGGCGTCCTTTCCGCATGGATTGCAGACAAATTCTTCAAGGTGCCGTTCAAGGAGCAGTGTCACAGCCTGAATTTTCCCGTCATGCTGTTCGTGATTCTCGCGGCGGTGTTCTGGAGCATATCCGCATGCTTTCTGTTCACGACCGATGCGGGCAGATTTCCGCGCTATTACGGAAAAATGTATCCGCTCTCGGTCTTGCAGCTTTTCGGTATCTCATGGCTGACACCGGTCGGCGAGGAGCTGCTGTTCCGCTTCTCAATTCTCAATCTGCTGCGCAAAAGGAGCCGTGATCCGCTCCGGACGGCGGCGGCGCTGCTGATCTCGGCGATTCTGTTCATGATTCCGCATCTGCTCGCCGGTACCGCGAATATGCTCGATCTGTTTCTCTTCGGCTGCATCGCGGGATTCATTCTGATTCGCACGAAAAGCATCGCATATCCGATCTTTTTCCACTTGATTGCCAATCTGACGGCGATGATCGCCTACGATAAAATCTCCCATGCCGAAAACAAGGACTGGCTCTGGATCACGCTGCCGCTGGCGGTCTGCTGCCTCGGCGGAATGATGCTCACGGCTGCAAAGGTCGAAGCTGAGGACCCTGAACCGGAACCCGAAGAGCCGGAACCGGCAGAGAAACCGGAAGCCGAAGCGCCTGTTCCTGCCGAACCGGATGAACCGGACGAAACGGAGGATGAAGACCCGATTCAGGTTTATCTTGATTCGCAGGAATATGACGAATTTGATGAGGACGATCCGGATGCATACGAAGAATGAACGCATCTGCGTGAACGGCGCAGAATCCGAGCTTGCCGTATTCGGAAGCGGCAGCCGCACGCTCATCATCCTGCCCGGTGCAGGCGACGCCTTCAAAACCGTCAAGGGCATGGCGCTCCCGCTCTCGCTCCTTTACCGCAAATTCGCAAAGGTATACACAGTTTACTTTATCAGCCGCAGATACCGGATGCCCGAGGGCTTCACGACCGCCGATATGGCGGATGATATCGCACAGATTATGGAGCAGAAGCAGATCGCCTGCGCAGATGTTTTCGGCGTTTCACAGGGCGGCATGATCGCGCAGCAGCTTGCAATCCGGCATCCGGAAAAGGTCGGCAGACTCATACTCGCCGTCACATCCGCAAGGATGTGCGATATGACGCAGCAGGCACTCACCGGCTGGCTGCAATGGGCACAGCAGAACGACTGGGCGCATATCATGCAGGATACCGCAGCGCGCTCCTATACGGAGGCATATCTGCGAAAAAACAAGCTGATGCTGAATCTTGTCAACAAGCACACAAAGCCCGCCGAGCCGGAACGCTTTGATGTAATCGTCCGCTCATGCCTGTCGCATGATGTGCTTGATCTGCTCGACGGCATCCGGAATCCGACGCTCGTGATCGGCGCCGGTCAGGATCAGATCGTCGGCGTAGAGGCGTCCCGGCTGATTGCAGAACAGATTCCGGACAGTCTGCTCATCATGTTTGACGATTACAGTCACGGCGTTTATGACGAAACTGCGGATTTTTATGACCGCGCACTCGAATGGCTGACAGAACCCGAAAGGAGCAAATCCGATGCCTGATACCCTGATCATCCGCACTCCCGCGAAGATCAATCTTTCGCTCGATATCACCGGCAGGCTGCCGAACGGCTACCATACCATGCACAGCGTCTTTCAGACGGTCGGCATTTACGATACGCTGACGCTGACGAAAACCGCACCAGATCAGCCGATGACACTGACCTGCAATGCGCCGGATGTCCCCTGCGATGAACGGAATCTTGTCTGGAAGGCAGCGGTCAGGCTGCTCGGCGATCAGCCCCGCGGACTGACAATTCACCTTGAAAAGCAGATTCCCTCGCAGGCAGGCATGGGCGGCGGCAGCTCTGACTGTGCCGCCGCGCTCAAGGGAATCCGGCAGTTGTTTGCGCTTCCGGTCTCCGATCCGGCGCTCCATGCGATTGCGGCATCGCTCGGCGCGGACTGCGCCTTCTTCCTCTATGGCGGAACCTGCTGTGCAGGCGGCATCGGCGATGAACTGACTCCCCTGCCCGATCTGCCGCGCTATCCGCTTGTCATTGCAAAGGGCAATGAGGGCATCTCTACGCCGGAGGCATACCGTCGGCTGGATGCATATGAAGCAGCGCTGCCGCATGATACAAAGCATGTACTGGATGCGCTGCAAAGTGATGCAGATACGCTGTTTTCGGTATGCGGCAATCATTTTGACGCAATCACAGACCTTGTCGAAGTCGAAACAATCCGCAGAATCATGCGCAGCCACGGGCTGAATCCTGTACTCTCCGGAAGCGGTGCAGCGGTCTTTGCAGGCTGCGCAGAGCCGCAGCGCGCGGAAGCCTGTGCACGCGATCTCTGTGCTGCCGGACTTGCATTTGTCACGGTGACAGAGACCGTCCCTGCCGGATAATCCTATAAAAAGCCGCGGAATCAGCGTTGATTCCGCGGTTGTTTTTTGATTACCAGAAATGATCGGGATGCGGACAGTGCATCGCAGCCTTTGCGGCACGCAGCTCGATGAAACAGCCGCAGATGCGGCAAAGCCCGCTGACAAGCGCATCACAGCCGCGGCAGCATGCCAGACGCTGACGGTAGGTCTCCCCGTCGGTGCGCTGCTCCTCAGGCATCTGCGCAATGCGGCGCTGAATCGCCTGATATACGCCGTCTGCATCCATATCCGCGAGCAGACATCGTTTGCAGACCGGCATCATTTCAGCGTCACCGCAGTCACCGAGCAGGGCGGCAGAGTGATATGCAGCTTGCCGTTTTGCAGCGCCGCCGGATGCGGAACGATTGTCACACGCTCCGGTGCATCAAAATCATTATGCGCATGAACCTCCTGCGTCAAAATCCGCGCAGATACGTCAGAAACATCCAGATTGCAGACATCGCACAGAATCTCCGCCTCCTCATGCAGCGAGAGATTTGCGGCAGTCAGCGTCAGCACGCCGTCTTTGACCGATGCCGAGCAGGAGAGCATCGGTACATTTTTCCCCTCGCAGAGCG
This sequence comes from Oscillospiraceae bacterium, assembly GCA_017550285.1. GTDB lineage: Bacteria > Bacillota > Clostridia > Oscillospirales > Ruminococcaceae > Firm-04. The sequence continues at coordinate 7,318 of JAFZPP010000009.1, read as the reverse complement.
GCGCATTTTCGGTGAAGCAATAGACCGCGTCGCCGCCCTGATGCGCCTTGAACAGATCGAAGACATGGAAAGTCGGCGTTTTGACGAGCTTTTCGCCCTCTGTCAGCAGCAGCGCTTGCAGTACATTCACCGCCTGCGCGAGATTTGCCATTTTGACGCGGCGGCTGTGCCTGTTGAACAGATTGAGCGTCAGCGAAGCCGTCATTGCATCGCGCATCGTATTCTGCTGATAGAGAAAGCCCGGATGCGTGCCCAGCTCAACATCATACCATGTCCCCCACTCGTCCACGACCAGCGCAATCCGGTTCTCGGGGTCATAGCGTTCCATGATCTGCGTATGCATTTGCAGGAGTGTTTCCATATATGCCGCACTTTCAACAATCGCATAATATTCATCATCCGTGAATTCCGTCGCCGAGCCCTTATGTTCCCAATCCGGAATCGAATAGAAGTGCAGCGCTATCGCATCCGTCTGCGTCGGATTCAGATTCTGCATCATGACCTCGGTCCAGTGCCAGTCGCCGCAGCTCGGTCCGCATGCAATCCGGTAAAGCTGATTGCCCGAATAATTCTTGCAGAAGCTCTGATACCGCCTGTATACATCCGCATAATATTCAGGACGCATATTGCCGCCGCAGCCCCAGTTTTCATTACCGATGCCGAGATATTTCAGCCGCCACGGCTTCTCCCTGCCGTTTGCGCGGCGCAGCTCCGCCATCGGCGAAACGCCGTCAAAGGTCACATATTCGACCCATTCCGACAGCTCCTGCACGGTGCCGCTGCCGACATTGCCCGTGATATACGGCTCGCAGCCGACCAGCTCACAGAGCGTCATGAACTCATGTGTCCCGAAGGAATTGTCCTCGGTCACGCCGCCCCAGTTCGTATTGATCATTTTCCGGCGCGCGGATTTTTCGCCGATGCCGTCCTTCCAGTGATATTCGTCTGCAAAGCAGCCGCCCGGCCAGCGCAGAACCGGCATATGAATCTGCCGGAACGCCGCAATTACATCATTGCGGATACCGTATGTATTGGGAATCGGAGAATCCTCGCCGACATAAATGCCCTGATAGATGCATCTGCCGAGATGCTCCGCGAAATGACCGTAAATCTCCGGCTCGATATGTCCGATTGTATCTGCCGCATTGATCAGCATGCGAAATTGTTTCATTTTTTGGGGTTCCTTTCTGTTGCGTTGTTACAGTTATCATACCATATTTCCATTCGCAAAGCAATGATATTTCAGAGCAAAAATATAACAAATCATCTAAAGGCGGCAGGCAGCGCCCGCTGGTATAGATCTAAAGCTCTCCGGCAGGTTAACCGTAACATAAAGCATGATACTCTCAACCTGCTTTTTGCATGATGATGTGTTTAAAGCGGGCAGCACCCGCACGTTTTGATCTAAAGCTCTCCGGCAGGTTGAACGTAACATAAAGCATGATACTCTCAACTTGCTTTTTCGTGATTATGTGCGATAAGCGGACAGCGCCCGTTTGCTTTGATTTTTGCTTCATGATACGAATAATAATTTACGGATATTGCTTTTGTCAGCATTCTATGCTATACTTTAAACAATGTATGCAGCATTCATAATGCCGCTGTTCAATCCGAACGAAGGGAGCGCACAGATGAGGAAACAATCCAAAGGCATACTGCTGTTTGTCTGTGTTCTGCTGCTGGGCGGCTTCTGTCATGTCATGGACAGTGTCATCGCCGAGGGTAATAATTATATCATCAGCACAGGACTGTTCTGCACGGTTCTGATGATCTATTCCGGTCTGATCCTCTACTGGCTGCAATCTGTCCGGCGCAGACTGCTGCCGTCCTGCGCAAGAAGCTATGTCATTGCCGCCGGCGGAATGATGCTGCTGTTCCTTGTACTGCGGACAGTCAAATACCGTATTGGCACGTGGTCACCGCCAATCAAACGCTATCCGCTGGTTCTGGGAATTGTGCTTGCATTCGGCATCCTGACAAATGACCTGCATCATCTTGCATTCAAACCGAATCCGGGTATAGAGAAATTTATCGGGCAAAGCGGCACGTATACGCACGGTGTCCTGTTTTATGCCGCGTATATCTGGGCGGGCAGCATCACCGCAGCGGGTATCATGCATCTGTTCGGCATTTCACGCAAAATGAAGGACTGGAAAAAAGCAATTCGTCCCTTTCTGTGTATCCTGCTGATCCCGCTGCTGACGACAGTCAACAAGATACTGGATGCCGCCGATCTGCCCAAGCCGTTCCTGATGCCGGAAATCATGATCTTCTGCATGATCGGCGTGCTGGAATTCTGTATCCGGAACAGACTGCTGCCGCATAATATCAACTATGATGTATACTTTTCACAGCTTGAACTGCCAGCATTACCGATTGTGACATGGAGCCTGTCTATCAGAGCGCAGTACCGATTCAGGCAGACAAAGCGCAGATGCTTCAGGCAGTCGGCGGTCATATATATCCGGAGCCGGACACAAGGATTGCCGGAATGGGATTACAGGCAGGATATGCCTTTTTCGCATCCGATGAAAGCAATCAGCACCGGCTGAACGAGGAACTGGAAAATGCAAATGATATTCTGGCAATGGAAAATGAGCTGCTGGAGCATGAGCAGGAACTGATCGAAAGGATGCGTCCTATTTCCTGCTCGCGGAACAGCCGGACGGTGCATCGCCCGAAGCAGTCGATACGGCGATCAATAAAACAAATTATGCATGGCAGGATTCGGACATCGTAAACGGTGCGTATGTTTACCGTCAGACATTCAATTTCAAATATACCTATGCGGCACAGACAGACCACGAAGCCAAGACCATCGACAAAATCTATATGGATTTCCCGACAGAAGTGCCGGAAGGAACAAATTACAATGACTGGATGAAGGATGCCCATATCTACACCAACGGCTACAATGATGGCATTACCTATAGTGTTTATCCGATTTACAACGAGGAAGCGAGAAGCATTACCGATTCCTACGGCTGCAATGACAACGCAGGAGAAGGTGAACGCATCCGCAGCTTTATCAAGGGCTTGCAGACCGGTGTCGGCGCATACATCAGAATACCGGAGGAATTGAGAGCGCTGGGTGATGTATTTGCAAAGGATGTAAAGCTCTATGTCAACGGCAAAGAGAGCGGCTCGCTGGATGTTTATCATTCGGGTATGATTTCGGCGCTTGCTCCGGATACGCTGACTGTGACAGACGGCAAAACTGTCCCCGGCATGCCGGCATATCAGATGCTGCCGGTCAGCGCGGTCTCGGATGAAACGATTTATCTGGAAGCATTGCTGGTCTCAGATGATCCGAATGTCAAAGTACGGATTGACGAATCCACATTTACGGATGAATTCAAATCCTGTTTTGCCTATGACACGTATGCCGGAACGGTAACACCGCATTTTGAAGGCAAGGAGAGCGACAGCTTTACGCTGTATTATACAGTGACCTACGATGCGGACGGTAACGGCGCAGACCGGATCGTCGAAAATTTCGTTGACGGCGAAAGCTATACGGTCAGGACTGTATCCGCTGACAGCGCGAAAATCAGCAGCAATGAGAATTCTGTTTATGTCTGCGTAAAGGATGCGGACGGAAACGAGATCAACGGGATTCAGATTTCGCAGGACGGCGAGCATTTCATCAGCGACGCACGCATCACCGGTCTGACACCTGATACCGAATACAATCTCTATTACCGTCAGGGTATGTCCGGCAAATCATATATCAGAACCTTCCGGACATCCGGTCAGAATTACGGCGTATTTGTCGGACGCACGCCGGTCACAGACAGCAATCTCGGTGAGCTCAATTATGACGGCTGGCATTATGATCCCGAAACCAAAACGCTGACGCTGAAAGACTGTACCCTGAAGGATTACGGCACACTTGCGTATACGGAATGGCAGAATACCTATGCGCGCAACCAATACGCAGTCATCGTTTCAAAGGATGAACTGACCGTGAATCTGATCGGTGAGAATCATCTTGAGCTGACACCGAGATCGGGCTCGGTCCTGCCTGTCATCTATTCTGAAAAGGATGTGACACTCACCGGAAACGGCAGCCTGACATTCGGCAAGCAGACCACGACAACTACCACTACTACTTCGGCAGCCACGACAACGGCGCCTGTGACAAGCGATTCGCTGACGGATACATCTGAAACGACGACCGCAACCGGTACAACAGCACCGACGGAACCGGATTATCTGCTTGGTGATATCAATGATGACGGCAGCGTCAGCGTGGAGGATGCGCAGCTTGCGCTGCTCGAATACGTCAACGCAATGACCGGTCTGGAAAGTCATCTGGCAGAAAAGCAGAAGCTCGCCGGCGATATCAACGGGGACAATGAAATCTCTGTCGAGGATGCACAGAATATTCTGCTCTATTATGTCAGCAATACGCTGTCCGGACAGAATATCAAATGGGATGAACTGCTCGGAAAAAGCAAGCCCTCAGAGCCGATGCCGTTCCTGTTGAAGCTGAAAGCGTTTTTCACGGATGACAGCACAGAAGATGAGACATAAAGCTATATCCACATGACATAACCCTGAAAAGCAACGCCTGATGATCAAGCATCAGGCGTTGCTTTTATATACCATTCTGTTTTTCAAAGATTGCTTCTCTCAGCTTGCTTTTTGCGTGATAATATGTTATAATAGGCATGTCGGCACTCAAAGGAAAGCGAGGTACAGCGATGTTTCTGCGTCCGCATCACCTGCTCTGTATGCAGAAATTTTCAGGGCACGGCTACAGTCCGGCATTCACGGCACATATGTCCGCGCTGCTGCAAAAACTGCATCTGCATCCCGAAACGCCGGTCACGCTGATCTGCCGCTGCGACGATCTGTGCACTGCATGTCCGCACAATCAGGACGGTATCTGCGAGTCCGCGGAGAAGGTCGCGCACCTCGATGCAGGCGTGCGCGAAGCCGCTTCACTGTCCGGAGATACATCCGGCACATGGGCTGATCTGTCGTCACTTGCACGCAGCCGCATCCTGCTGACCGATGCATTTCATACAATTTGTTCCTGCTGCGAATGGTATCCGCTTTGCAGGGAAACGGAGGTTTCAAATGGACAAAATCAACACATCTGCGCGGAAATTCCGCACGATTGATCTGGCATATATTGCCGTCGGCGCGGCACTGATTGCCGCCTGCTCCTGGATCAGCATTCCGCTGACTGTCCCCTTTACACTGCAAACCTTTGCCGTCTTTTTCGTGCTGTCGGCGCTCGGCGGCAGACGGGGCACATGGTCGATTCTCGTTTATATCCTGCTCGGTGCGGTCGGTGTACCGGTTTTCGCGGAATTTACATCCGGCATCGGGATTCTGCTCGGTAATACCGGCGGCTATATCCTCGGATTTCTGCTGAGCGGTCTGGTCTACCTGCTCATGACAAAGCTCTTCGGGAATAAACTGTACATTGAAATTACCGCGCTGCTGCTCGGACTCGCGCTCTGCTATGCATTCGGCACGGCATGGTTCATGTATGTTTATGCGAAGGCAAACGGAGCGGTCGGACTCGGCACGGTGCTTTCATGGTGCGTATTCCCGTTCATTCTGCCCGATCTGATCAAGCTCGGGCTCGCGCTGACGGTTGCGCGCAGAGTGCAGCCGATGCTCTCCGGCGCCCGCAAGGCTGCTGCATAACAATACCGCAAAGAATCCCTCTCCGCGCCATACGGAGAGAGATTTCTACAGTCATATGAAAAGCCGCGAATCTCAGCACGATTACGAGATTCGCGGCTTATTCATTTCACGATTTGACACATCAGGCGCGGTCGGATCGCTGATCCGTTGAAGGGGGAACGGTTCAGTGATCCTTCCGGACATCCTGTGTGTTACTTTTGATTATTTGCCTTCGTGGAAGAAGTACGGCAGTCCGACATAGATATAATGACGAACCTGCGGCCACCAGTGGACCTTGCCCTTTGCCTCCATGAAGTAGAGATTACCCTTCGAGAAATCACTCGTATAGGTAAAGCGCTTGGTGTCGCCCTTGAGTTCATTCATGAGCGGAACCATGTTGCCGTATGCGAGGTCTTCGGTACCGGTTGCAGCAAAGATGTAATAATCATCCTTCTGATAACCGCCTCTGTCGATCGCATCCTGAATACCCTTTGCGCCGTCCCAGCTGTGACCGGAAAGCGGCATGTAGTATGCACAGATATCGAGGTTGTTGCAGAACATTCTCCATGTGGAGCCTGCACCCATTGAGAAGCCGCCGTATGCACGGTGGAAACGCGATGCCTTGAGATCATCCAGCGAAGTGGACTTTGCCCAGCTGGAATATTTCTCTTCCACATACGGAATAATGGTCTGACGCATTTCCTTCCAGACATCGCCGGAGCCGTCGGGGCTGTTGTTGAAGGTCGGGGTTACAACGATCATCGGTTCGAGCTCGCCCTTGGCGATCATGTTATCAAGCATGATGTCAATGTTGATGCTGTCATCGTTGAAACAGGTGTTTTCGTTCTCTCCGCCGCCGTGCATCAGGTAGAAGACATTGTACTTCTTGCTCTTATCGTAGCCGTAAGGAACATAGACATACATGGTCTTGTTGCCGTTGATGCCGGTGTAGTTTTCCTTGATAACCTGACCGTGATTCTGCGGCTGGTTGAAGTAGCTGTTGTCGCATTCACGCGCCTGAACATTCCCGTTATAATTGAACGATGTAAACTCGTTCAGGTCCTTTTCAGGTTCATCGGGCTCGACCTTGTCGAGATACTTGTCGGTCTTGCCGGTCAGATACTGAATGTACCACTCAATATCTTCTTTTTCGAGCTTCTTGTTGCAGTTGATATCCGCAGCTTTGAACTTGGATGCATCGGTTTCCTGCTTAATGAACAGAGCCTTTGCATAGGAGAAGTCTGCCGCATCAATCACCTTGTCGCCGTTGACATCGCCGAGGATGCCGGAATCGGTGTTCGGTGTAGTCTGTGTGGTGGTGCCGGGCTCCTCCTTTTCGGTTGTCGAACCCGGTGTGACCTCGGAGCTGTCGCCGACTTCCTTGAACTGCCACCAGTCTGCATTGAAGAGGTAGCTGTCTCCGCCGGAGAAGCGGAAGAACACATCATGTGTACCGGTTGCGCCGGAGCACTTGCCGCTGACAGTCTTAAAGGTATTCCAGCCGCCGGTCGGCTCAACTGTTACGGTACCGACGATCGGACCGTCAACCTTATCGAGGTGAACCTCGACCTTTCCGCCGTCGCCGGCAGAGCCGACAGATGCATAGAATTCCGCAGCGCCCTTTTCGCCGAAATCGACGCCGCTGATCTTCGTGTAGTCACCGTTCTCGATGAAT
>JAFZPP010000008.1 GCA_017550285.1 Oscillospiraceae bacterium | reverse complement strand
GAGAATCCCATTTCTGCTCCGCATCAGCCCCTTTATGGGGCTGGTACGGAGCAGCAGCGGGGTTCCTAGGGGATAGTATCCCCTAGGCAGGGGTGTGGGGACAGCGTCCCCACAATGTCCCACGACCGCCCCGCCAAATTCTGATTTATCTTGGCAGCACAAATTGAAAAAGGGACTATGAAAAATCCTGTGTATAATCGCGCAGAATATAGCGGCGCTCCTTCATCGGCGCAACCGGCAGCGCGGTATCCAGCTGCATTTCCAGCAGCAGCTCCGCCGATTCCGGATACAGCGGCACCGGACAGTCTGTGAGCGAACCCTGTACCATATTCAGCATCGTCAGGTCGGGGTCCGGTCGGAATGCAAGCTCAATCTCCGTAAACCGCCATGTATCCGCCTCGCCGGATTCCCCGAGAAATTCACCGCTCAGATACAGCGATTTTCCGTCGCGCCGGATGCAGTAAGCCGACCATTGCGGTTTTACTTCAAACGTATCCAGCAGCTGAACCTCGCCGTTCTCCATTCCGTACCAGAGCAGAACGGGCAGCGCGGCACAGCTTTCACCGGTGTAATCCAGCCGGATTACGACCATGTCATCCGCACCGGTGTCGCGCAGGTCTGCATAAAATGCGCCTGCGATGCCGGTCTGCCCGTCCGCAGGCAATGCAGCGCTCATATCCGCCCTGCCGGACACCGGAATCAGCTCGTCCGCGAGATACACAAGATACGGCGCATGCGGATCGGGTGCCGCCGTTGTGACGGTTGTCTGCACAGACGCTGCTGTGACGGCTGCCGTTGTCAGCGGCGCGGTCGGCTCCGTTTCCGGCAATATTACCGGTTCGGATTCAGCGGCAGTCTGCGGCGGTACCCAGCCGGTATACAGCAGATATCCGCCTGCCGCACAAAGCATACTAAGCAGAATCACAACCGCCAAAAGCGGCGCATTCTGCGTTTTTTCTTCACCGCTCATCGCAGAAAAACAATCAGCAGGATCACATTGACGATCAGCAGAATCACATTCAGCACGATCAGAACCCGCTCCAGATTCCGTGTGCCCGCCGAGGGCAGCGCATAGACCGGCTCCGGCTCAGGCTTCGGCTTTTTCGGCATCCGCGGATCGGGAATCGCCGAATCCGGAATCTTCTTCTCCTCCGTCGGTTCACTGCCCTCCGGATATTCGCGCGGCTTATGACAAAGCTGACAGAATTTCATCTTGTCGGCATTTTCGGAATTGCAATGCGGACAAATCCATGAATTACGCATATTTCCGCCTCTTTTCTGCGGATTGAACCGCCTGTGTATTATGCAATAACCTTCGCGTCTGCGATGATAACGCCTGCATTGCGGAGATCCTCGTCCATGCCGGAAGGCTTGACGCGCAGCCGGAGCGTTTTTGCACCGGTGATATCCAGATCAATATGCAGAACGCCGTTTTTGCGCGAAACAGCGTAGGTTTCCAATATTCTTCCGCCGTTGCTGATCTCCAGCAGTACGACGGTATCTTTCGCAAAGGTATTGAGCGGCAGAGCGGTCAGGGTCAGACGCCGGTATGTGCCGTCGAGCGTAAATTCCGCGCTACAGCTCTTTCTGCCCGAGAGCGCTCCGTCATAGGAATAAAACAGATTTCCGCTCTCACTCTCATAGGTTTTGCCGTCGGAGCCGGTCAGCGCCGATTCCGCGGCGGTAAAATCACTGAGCGCCGGTTCGCCGAAGGAAATCAGCTCTTTCGGCGCAGCCTGCTGCATCAGTGCCTGCACCGCTGCAAGCTGCTCCGCTTCGGGATACAGCGTCTCCGCCTCCGCCGCAAGCGTCTGCGCCTGCGTCAGATCGCCGTCAGCAAGCAGCGTATGCAGCTTTTGCATCAGGATGCGGAAATAGGTATCCTGATAGCTTTGCAGCGTATCGCACAGCATCGAAAAGTATGGATATACGTCCTTCTGATCGTGAATCTGCACATCCGAACGGGCTGCTGCCTCCCAGATTATCTGCGGCGTGCCGGAAAACGCATCGGCTGCCGCTGCATACTCCCCTGCATCAAAATGCATCCGCGCCTGCCGGCAAGCCAGTAAATACTGATAAATAATCTGATGCTGTCTGACATCGGCAAGGCGTGCTTCCAGCCCGTCATCCTTGCCGCCGAGAATGCGCAGCGTCTGATTCAGCTGCCGGATTGCTTCATCATAATCATGAGCCTGCTCCGCCGCATCCGCGTGTGCCTGTGCCTGAACAGTCAGCAGTGCCGCGCTCTGTGTATAGTTCGGCGCGATCTGCTGCTGAAGCGCCTGTTCGCTGTTCGGAATCCTGCCGTACTGTGTATACGCATCGGCATAGTTTCCGGCGGCGAATGACGCATCCGCCTTCCGGATAATCAGCCGCCATGCCTCGTGCATCCGGATTTCTTCCGAGAGCGGCTGCACGGCTTCCGTCAAAGCCGGTATGCCGAGCGCTGCAATAGATGCAATCTGTGTACCGGCAGTCTCTGCATCGGTCAGCCCCTGAAAATAGGCATCGCGGACTGCCTGTGCCTGCGCCGTAACGGTTTCGGTCACCGATTCAGGGACAATGCCGTCCGGAAAATCAGTCAGCCGGATCAGCTTTGCGGCTTCAAAATCACCGCTGCGGACTGCGTCCGTCAGCTCTGCCGCCGGATCGCACTGCATCACGGGGATTGCGTTTTCGGCACGCCGGATCAGCAGATACCCTTCGGCGCCGATCCCGCAGAGCAGCAGCACGATGCACAGCAGCAGAATCGTTCTGCGCCTGCGTGCACGCGCATTCAGTTGTTCCGCTGCCGCCATTGCACCGCTCCCCCTTATCCGACCGATTCTGCTATTATTATAGCATATTAAGCTGCAAATTTCAATGGGAGAACAGCGAAAAAAAAACATAATGTACTGCATGGGAGCGAAAACGGCGGCGGGTTCTACCCGCTTATAGCATATAATTACGCAAAAAGCAAGCTGAGAGAAGCAATCTTTCCGGTTGCAAACTGCCTGCCGGAGAACTTTAGATCAATGGAGGGCGGCACTGCCGCCTTATAGCAGATTATCATAAAAAGTGCAATGGAAAATGAGAAAAAAGGAGGAAGGAGTAGGGAGAAAGGTGCGCGTTAAGAATGATTTTGCAAATGCGCATCCTGAGAGCTATAGCGTAATAGAAGTCAGCGATGTATTCTGAATAAAAACACCGCCCCCGCATTCCGTCACGCTGTCCGGAACCACGCAAAATTTCAAACCGGACTGTGCAAATGCGTATTCGCCGATGCTGGTCAGACCGTCCGGCAGCGCAAGAATCTGACTTTCGCCGCCCTGGTAAAACGCATAATTTCCGATTTTTCAGGCTGGCAGGCAGTTCGATCTCGCTGGAAATCTTGCATTTGTAAAAGGCATAATCACCGATGCTCGTGATATCCTTGCTGAACACAACCTTCTTGACATTGAAATTGAACGGTGACTTACCGCTCTCATAATTCCACATATCACCTGCGCCGAGAATCGACAATGTTTCTGATTCAGAATCATATTCCCATGTCAGGCTGTCGCCGCATTTCTTTGCATGAGAGAATCCCATATATCATTGACGTACTGTATCATTTTGATAAATGCATCCAAAAGGCACATGGCTGGCTGGAACATGTATCCTTGAAAAATGATAAGTGGTATCCTCACGCTTTGGATCAGGGCTTTGCGGTATACGGAATGTACTTCGGCACATACACCTACGGGCACGATCCTGATCCCGTGACAAACGGTTTCACGCTTTCTTTCAAAGCGGCAGGTGAATATTTCCCCTGCATATTTACCGTCAAATTCTGCCGCAGTGATATGCATCCGTTTGCGGTTGAAGAATGGCTGGAATAAATGCTTGTTTACGCAAAAATGAAAACCTGACAGCATCACACTGTCAGGCTTTCGTTGTCTCTGCTTATCCTGTTTATTTCTGCGGCTGACCGCCTTGCTGCTTGGGCTTGCGCTCCGTGCGGACAAAGTGATCCTGCGAATAGACAAGGCGCACCTGCTTATCCATGTAGTCATTTGCCTGCGAAGCATTATGCACCGGACGCATACTGCCCTTGCCGGCAAAGAATACGATCAGTCCGACGATGAGCGCTGCGATGAGCGCTGCCGGAATCGTCTTCATCAGCAGATAAAGGATCACGCCGGCAGCAACTGCCGCAATGCCGGTCAGTATGCCGAGCTTTGCATAATCAACCGGCAGATCACCGGTAAATTTACCGGTCTGACCGTTCATGGCGAAGCTCCACTGTTTGCCGTTCCAGTTCGTTGTCAGATACCAGATCGGCAGCATCGCGTACTTTTTCTTCGTATAATTCACAACGAAGTTTCCGCGCTTTTCGTGCACCTCATTATGCTTGACGGTTGCCTGTGTTTTCTGCTTTGCCGTCGAGATGACGCGCTTTTCGGCACGTTCCAGATCGTCATCACCCTCGACGTCGAATTTCTCGGCGAGGAATCCGGGCAGATACATCATATTGAAATCCTTGAGCTCGTCAAATTTGAACGGCTCAACGGAATCCATGATTGCATCGGGCATCCGCTTGGATGCGTCTGCGGGAACATTCTCAAATGAAATGGTACCGCGGCGCTCCGCACGGTAAATGCGGCGGACGGTCTCAGTCGGGGTATCTTCCTTATCGGCTGCCTCATATTCTGCATCAATCGTCACAGCGCCGTCAAAGAGCCAGAAGGGAACATAGACGCCCTGAATCTCCTCGACCTGATTGCCGCTCAGGAATGCCTTTGGCAGCAGCTTTTTCTTCTCGTAGTATTCCTTGTATTTTTCCATTGCCTGCTGCTTGGAAAAAGCAAACGGGATCAGGAAATCCGGCTTTGCCGCACCGCTGAACTGTGCCTCCATAATGGTCGTATTACCGCAGTACGGGCAGCGCGATGCACCGGTGTTTTCATCGGCGAGAATCTCCGCGCCGCAGGTGTTGCAGGAATATGCCTTCATATCGTCGGCGTCATCGCCCCAGTCGCTGCCGGATTGCTTTGCCGCCTCCTGCGATTCCTGTTCGCTGAAAAACGCCGCACATTCTTCCTGCGTAAAGACGGATTCGCAGAACATGCATTTCAGCTTGCCGACACCGGGATCAAATTCCATTGTACCGCCGCAGTTCGGGCAGTTCATCTGTGTTGAATTCTGTGCCATCTTCAAACACTCCTTCCTGTCGCGCTGCGGATTTCTGTAAGCGGCGGAAATCCGCAGCGTATGTTTGATCTCGGATTATTCTGCTGTATCTTCTTCGCCGGGCTCTCTGCCGTCATCTGCAAGACCGCCTGCAAACGCTTCCGTATTTGCAGCCTCTGCCTGCTTCGGAGCGCCTTCTGCGGGCTTCTCGGCAGCTTCTTCCGAATCTGCTGCGGCTTCTTCCTCGCCGCCGTTCTTATAGATCACCTGCTTGACGTATTCCTCGGCATAGCCGTCAAACATTGCATTCAGCTCTGCCTGGGTTTCATCGTCGCCGTACTTCTCTCTGAATTTGTCGTAGGTGAAGTCGCCGGAGCCGCCCATGAAGATATTGAACGTCATGTTGATCTCACTGTCGCCGTCCATTTCATAGATCACGGTGTACTCGGATTTCAGCATGCTTGTGGTCATGATCGCGCCGACGTCGATATCGTTCATCGCGGTCTTGCCGTCAATGGTGATGAATCTGTGCTTATCCGGATCGCCCTGACGGCTGGTGACATACTTTGCGACGTTCTGACCGTCGTCCATGATCTTGAAGGAATCGCCGTTTTCATTCGTGAAGGCAACCGTTGCACGCGGCGCGCCGTTCTTGACAGACCAGAAGGTTTCGCATTCCTTGCCTGCGATTGTCACCTTTGCAGGAATCGTATAGAGACCGGAGGCGGTCGGGAAGTTGCCCTTTGCATCGTTCAGATTGTTCTTGTCGAGGACCTCGATGTTCATGGTTTCGAGCATGGTCTTTGTCAGTGCCTTGTAATCATCCATGGGCATCCAGTCTGCATAGGCATTCATATCGACCTCAACGGCAATCTTGCCGTCCAGATAGGAATCATTCTCCGTATAGAGTTCATAGTGGCACTTGGTCTTGTCCTCGATCTCATCGTGCCAGACGCCGTCATATTTGCTGCCCTCAACAGGCGTATAGCGCTTGTTGTTCAGATCATCCGCGTCGTTGGCAATCGCCTTGATGCGGACTGTGTACTTCACGTTGTTCTGCATCTTCCATTCTTCATCCGAATAGTAGCTGACTGCAAACTCCGTGCGGCCGTACTTATCAACAGCTTTATTCGGCTTGATCTCGCTGCCGACAAATCTGCCGTCATTGAGTGCTGCAAACGATACCTTGACGCCCAGATAATCGCTGACCAGATCAACCGTTTCATAGCCGTCCGGAACAGCCGGTGCAGGCGGCTCGGTCTCGACCGGTTCGGTTTCCGTCACAGAGCTCTCCTCTGTGGTCTCCGGTGCACTTGTCTCGTCAGCAGCGGAGCTTTCCGCAGCAGGCGTGCTGTCAGCGGTGCTTGTGCTGCCGCTGTCTCCGCAGGATGCCATACCGGCTGCCATTGTCAGGGCAAGCAGTACCGCAAATGCTTTCTTCATTTCTCTCATGTTCATATACCTCCTGAAATTGTGCAGACATTCTCTGTCTATGGTATCATTATAACTGATTTCCGGAATCTGCACATCGTCCGAAAGGGAACCTCATGAACAGATAAATGCAAACATCAAGTACGTAAATATATTAACATTACACAAAAATCCGGCGGAGCAGATGCTTCGCCGGATGCTTTTATTCGTCCTGATCGTTGATGACAAGCCCGCCGCCCCGCGCTCTGACCGCAAGCTGCAACCGGCTTCTGAAGCCGGTTTTATTCAGCATATCGGTGATATGCTGCTTGACGCTGCGTTCTGAGATGCCGAGTTCAGCCGCAATTTCCGCATTGGTCGAGCCGCCGACCAGACCGCGCAGTACATCCAGCTCGCGTTCCGTCAGGCATGTGCTGACCGTGTTGCCGAACCAGACCTCCGGCGTATGCGAAGGATAAACCGATTCGCCGTTGATTGTCCGCTGCATGATGTCGAGCAGCGGAAGCTCCTGTGTTTCCTTGTTCCAGAAGCTCTCGATGCCTGCTGCCCTTGCACGGCTGAGAAAGCTCTGCTCCGGCATGGAGGTCACGAGCAGAATTTTCGTTTCGGGGCTGAATCCCTTAATGATTTCCGCAGCCCGTATGCCGTCCATACCCGTCCCCATGACAACATCCATGAGCAGCAAATCCACGCGGTGCGTCCGGCAGAATTCGATTGCCTTCTCTGCATTCTCTACCGTACCTGCCACTTCATATCTGGTTGCGGCAGTATGATTCTTATTCTGAACGATCTCCGCAAAGGTCTCCCGAATCATGCGGTAATCGTCTGCAATCAGTACCTGATATGTCATTCATTCACTCCTTTGCCGGTGTGCCTTCTGCTGCATCCGTTTGCGGCATGACAGACTGAACCGGCTCCTTCACGGTATATCTGACTTTTTCCTGCTTCGGCAGCTTGAGAATCAGCTCAAATGCAGGCAGCGAGCGGATTTTCATACCCCCGCCGATGCGCTCGACCATTCTGCGCAGATTGGAAAGACCGCCGGATTCCGAAACACCGTTCTGCGGCGGTCTGCCGTCATTCGTAAAATAAAGGAAATAGTACGCAGGCTGCTCCTCAACGCGGATTTCAGCATGCCTGCCGTCGGCGTGGCGCATCACATTGGTTGTGTGCACCGTGATTGCCGCATCAATCACCGGAATCAGATGCTCTTCCTCCGGCAGACCGCCGATGATCTCCAGCCGGATTCCCAGCAGCTCCGCCTGCCGGATATTGACGCGATACGGCTTCTGCCATGTTTCGCGTTCCTCATGCAGCAGCAGACCGAAGCTCTTTTTCCATTGCGAGAGCATTTCTTCCGCATCGACCTTAGCCGGCTCCTGCAAATATCGCCTGCTCAGCAGAAGCGTCTGCCCCAGCTGATCGTGAATGCGCGTCTTGATGGTGAGAACTTCCTTTTCCATAATCACATAGCGGATTGTGGAATTGAGTGCCTTGAGACGGGTATTGATCTGCCGGATTGTCTTCTGCTTTTCTTCCAGATTCTTCGTCATGCCGTACAGCTCTGTGATGTCGGAGGCAATCAGCTCATGCACCGGTTCGCCGTTTACCGTAATGACATTGTGCGTAATGCTGTATGCGGTGCCGTCCGGCTGGGAGATGATCGGCTGCTCTCCGCCGGAGATACTGCCTGGGAACCGGCAGTCAGTCAGATCGCGGAAGAATTCCTCCGCGTTGGAAAGATGCTCCCCTTTCAGCTGAAAAAAGAGCGTATCCATTTTGTAATTGACCATTCTGGGCATCCCGCCGGGCAGATAAAAGCAGAGACCTGCGGGGAGCGTATCAAAACCTTCCTTGAATGACATTGCCGAAAGCTGCGTGCGGCTTTTCCGCCGGATGAAACGGAACGTCAGAATCAGCAAAAGAATCTGCACCGCGAATCCGCCGATCAGGAAGGGAAGCGGCATCCCGAATCTTTGCAGCCGCACGGCGTCATACCAGCCAAACGAAACCGCAGCAGCAGCGGCAGCGGCGAAGCTCTCCTTCTTGCAGATTCGGAGCTCAGTCAGCCGGATCAGACAGCTGCACCAGAGCAGCACCGGAATCAGCGCGCAAAACATCAGCAGTCCCTCGGCAAAGGTCAGTTGTGCATAAAACGCAGAACTCGCGTAATCAGACACGGTGCACACCTCCGATCCGAAGCTGATAACCGCCGTCGGTTCCGCTCTCCGTCAGCCGCAAACCGACTGTTTGCAACCGTTCACGGAATGCGCCGGAGGGTGGAGCATCTGTTTCAAGCAGCAGCACGGTATCGGCATCCGGTGCAACCGATGCACAGAAGGTGCTGCATCTGCCGTAAACAGATTCCGCAAGCGCCTCCGTCAGATCGTAAACGGATACAAGCAGACCGGACGGATATTCCCGTGCATCGCCGCTTTGCAGCATACAGTCGATACCGGAAAGCCGCAGGGCATCAAGCGTTTCACGGATTGCAAGCATCAGTTCATCTGTTGAAAGCTGCCGGTTTGCATCGGCAAGCAGCATCAGATTCGCACAGCGCTTGATATAGGTGCCGAGCAGCAGATTCTTCGGCAGATATGAAGTGAATGCATCCGTATCCGCATAGGATTCTGCAATCTCTGCAAGCTGCCTGCGGGAATGCGCTGCGATCCGGTCATAGAGCCTGTTCTGCGTTTCATACTGTGTGCGCTCCGCCGCGATGCGGTTTTCCTCCTCAATCAGATCGTTTTCCTCTTCGATGGCTGCATTTGCTTCCTCCAGCTCTTCCCGCAGTCTCCGGATCGTATGCACATCCTCTGTCCATGTGATGCTGCCGCCGGAGATCGGTTTCGTCTGCGTGACGGTATCTGCCGGATCGGCGCTGCGCTGCACCTGCACGGAGGTATACCAGACCGCATCGCCGGCATCCCGCAGCTTTGCGCTGATATGCGACTCGACAAACAACTGCCGGTAGCCTGTATTGGACGGCAGCAGTCCGATCAGAATGCAGCCCTCCCAGATTCCGATGCAGCAAAGCGCATAGACTTCATGCATATAGAATATCTTGACGCCGAACACCTTCGGGTCGCCTCCGATGAAATTATACAGCACAAGCAGCAGCAGCGGGACAGTGAACATGCAAACCGGCACATATCCGAGCCTGCGCGCCTGCGACAGACGGCAGTTCCGGAGCAGAACGGCAACCACGCCGATCGAAAGGAGCACCGATGCCGCAAACAGTACATAATACAGCCAGCCGTGACTGTATTTTCCGCCGCTGACAATTTGCAGCAGCCAGCCGTGCAGATCGTTCGTCAGCAGACCGGCTGCAATCAGAATACTCAGTACCCATGCCGCGCTGAGACTGACCTTCTGAAAGCGGGTCTTCACCGGTGAAAGATACAGTGCTGCATGATACGAAAGCAGCGGCACGGCAATAAACGGAATATAGTACAGATACCAGAGCAGCCGGTCGGATATCTCTGTCTGGAAATACTCCCAACGGGCAATGCGGATCACAAACAGCGCAAACAAAAAATACGAAACAGTAACCAGACAGCGCCGCGTCTGTGCATGAATGATGCGGCTGTGCAGGGTTCTGCCCCAGACAAGCATCATGACAGCGAGCGCAATCGTCGGAATATCATGGAGATACGGCAGCTTTTGATTGAGCTGTGCAGGAAACAGCATATTCAACAGCGCGACTGCCGGAAATATTGCAAAATACAGAAAAAAATGCTTCTTCATGCGTGTTATGGCAATCCGCCTCCCTTCTGCCGGAAACAGCGGTCAGATGCTCGCTGTCTGCCGCTTGGATTTTAATATAACATCCTTTTATCTGCTGTTCTGTTCCGTCACTATATTACATAAATGCCTTTGATACAAATATGGCATCATTTGATCGTTCGCCCCAGCTGATATGCCGCATCCATCTCCGGACGTCCGATGATGTCGCCCTTGTCCTTCACGCCGCGGACAAGCACTTTGCCGCAATCCTGCAAATGAAAGAAGTCCAGCACCATCTGATACTGCATCAGAATCGGATCAAACAGGTTCGGCAGCTCCGCCGCGCCCTCTGCAAACTTCCGCGCAAGCAGATCGGTGTTGCCGCCTTTTCTCATGCTGCCGACCAGAATGACAATATTGCGCATAGTTCACGGTCCCTTCTCTGTAATCTATGATTCGTACAGCACGTTTCGGCTCTTTCAGCTGTAACTGCGGTCTGATTCCGGTCAGCGGGAAAGCGGAATCAGCAGCGTGACAGAAAAACCGCCGCGGCTCTCGCATTTCAGCATGCCGCCCATCCGCTGCATCAGCTCGTTTGCGATATATAAGCCGAGACCGCTGCCGTCCTTTCCGGCTGAATTGCTCTTGCCGCGGTAATATTTTTCCGTGATATGCGTTAGCTCCTCCTCGGAAATGCCGCTGCCGTGATCTGCAATCTCCATTGCAAGGTAACCGCCGGAGAAGGCGTAATGCACATCAATCGGCGTACCCGCATATTTATACGAATTGCTGATGATGTTGCCGATTACCTGCGAAAGCCTGCCTGCATCCGCGCAGATCAGACACTCCGGTATCGTCTCCGCCCTGACAAGTCCGCGTGAATCATGCTCTTTGAGCAAAGTCTGCACCACGGAGGACGGCGAATCCTGACAGTGCAGCTGCATTTCGCCGAGTTCATTGAGCGATGCGGTCAGCAGGTCATCGGCGAGCACATGAATCTGCTCCGCCTTCCGGTCGATATCCGATATTTTTCCGCGGAGATAGGGGTCATCTGTCCGGACGGCAAGCAGCTCGCAGATGAGACGGATGCCCGTTACCGGCGTTTTGATATCGTGACTGAGCGATGCGGCAAGCTCCTTTTCACGCTGCTTCAGCGCCGCCTCTCTGCCGCGGGATTCCCGCAGCGCCTCCCGCATGATGTCAAAGCTCTCTGTGAAGCTGCCGAACAGATTGTCCTGCTCCATGAGAAGCGGATCGTCCAGATCGCCCTGTGCGATGCGCACCGCAAAGCGCTGCATATTGCGAAACGGCTTGACGATGCGCCGTCTCAGATACAGACCGATGCCGACCAGCAGCAGAAACACGAATCCGCAGACGGCAGAGGCTGTCAGCAGGAGCTGCTTCCGCATCCGGCTATAGGTATTGAGAAGCGGGTCGGGTACGGCAACGCAGCCGAGATAGGTACGCCCCTCCGTGACAGGCAGACAGAGCCAGCCCTCCCGCACGGACTCCTGCTGCGTGCGGATTTCCGCCGGAGCGTCTGCCGATGCGGCGATCAGCTGTCCGTCACTCTGGAAGATCAGCATGTCCGTGTCATACTGCGATACGGCTTCCTCCGGTGCATCCATATGCGCTTTCACGGTCTGCACAATGTCATTGAGCAGGATATTGTCGCGGTACTGCTGCTTTTGTCCTGTCAGAACGGCAGTCAGCAGAATGCATACTGCGAACACAACAGCCGCCGCAGCCAGAAATCTCCGATAGCTTTTCATGATTCGTCCGGCTCCCCGAGAAGATAGCCGACGCCCCATACAGTTTTGATAAGAGACGGAACTGCGGGGTTCGGTTCGATTTTCTCCCGCAGATGCCGGATATGGACAGAGAGCGTCCCCTCTCCGATGAATGTGTCGCCCCAGACATTTTGCAGGAATTCATCCTTTGTGATTACACGCCCGCGGTTTTCCAGCAGATAGAGCAGCATTTTATATTCCATTGCTTTCAGGCTGATCTGCTCCCCGCCGCGGACGATGCGGTGCAGACGGGTATCGAGTATCAGCCCGTCGGAGATCGTATACTGCTCCGGCGTATCTGCTTCGGAAACAGCTTTAGCGGAAACGGCTGATGCCGTTTCCGCTGCTTTTTCATATCGCTTGAGGACTGCCTGCACCTTTGCGAGCAGAACGCTCAGAGAAAAGGGCTTTGCAATAAAGTCATCGCCGCCGATGTGCAGCGCCGTGAGGATATCATCGTCGCTGCTGCGCGCACTGATAAACAGAATCGGCATGTCGTAGCGCCTGCGAATCTGCTTGCAGAGCTCAAAGCCGGAGCGGCTGCCCAGATTGATATCCAGAAGGAGCAGAGAGACCTGATGATGCTCCAGAAACGCCTCTGCTTCCTCATAGCTGTTGACGTATGCTGTGCTGACGTCGAAGATATTGAAGTATTCCGCGGTATTCTCGGCGATTGTGATGTCATCGTCGATCATCAGGCATTGATAGTTCATGCACATTCCCCCTGCGGTCAGTTTTGCTGCAAGCCGACTGTGCTGCCTGTCTCCCCGATGAACACGACCTTTCCGTTTGCGGGAAGCGGGATATTTTCGCCGTAATGCTTCATGCAGCTTGAATAGATCATGCGGTCTCTTTTGTCGTAGACATACACCGCCGCATTTGCCGGAATATCCAGCCGGACAGAGCGGCTTGCATCGCTGCCGTTATTATACCACACCGCTTCGCCGGTTGTCAACTCGACCGCAGTCAGGTCCTTCGGCAGCTCCCCGATTGCATCCTCAGAGAGATAGCGGGTACCGAGCGCGGACATGATCAGATATTCCCTGCCGTTTTCCGTGACAATCTCCAGATCAGACTGATCTCTGCTCACTGTGGAAGGGATTTGCAGCATGCTTTCCGCATGTGTGCTGTCTTTGATTTTCAGATTGCCGGCGTATCCCGATACATCCGTTCTGAATTTCACGGAAGGCTCTCCGGCGTACATGACGGAGGAGGCACAGTCTCCGCAGAGATACCATTTTTTTCCGCTCCGCGCGTCCCACGCAGCCTGCGCCGCTTCACTGACGGGATTCTCACCGATCTTCTGCGCCTGATATTCTGCCGGTGCGCGATGATACCCGCGCAGCGCGTCACCGGAAACGGATGCAGCGGTCAGATAAACAGTACCGTCACGCTCTGCAAAGCCGAGAATATCCTGTGAATCGGCGGGCTGCACGGCTTCGCCCTTCGCCGCATTGCCGTACACCTTCACAAAGCTGTCCTGCTCCGTATAGAGATACCGCATCGGGTCAGCATCAGGGTTTGTCAGGCAGGTCATTTCCAGATAACGCTTCTCCGGAAACGAAAGCTGAAAGAGATCGCGGTCAGCCGCATAGAGACCCTCGTACTGCAAATATGCATCCGGAACCGTGTCAAGCGTTCTGAGCTTCTCCGGCTGCACATGGCTGATGACAATGCCCTTCTCCTCCAGTGCAATGTCCATCAGTGCTTTTGCAAGCTGCTCGTTGGCTGAGCTGCTCCCGCCGGACGACAGCACGGCAACGCTGATCTGTTCATCCGGCGCAACGACAAGCCCTGCATGCTGATAGTCCAGATCACCGCCCTTGCAGATGATCTGTACGCCTGCCGCAGCATAGTCCGAATCTGAAACGCTGTCCCAGCCAAGACCGAAGCCGTCCTCATAGGGGTCATTGTCCTGACGGGTGCGCATTTCATCCTTTGCCTTTTCGGAAAGCAGCACGGAATTGCCTGTGAAAAATGCACTGCCGAAGGTGCAGAGCTCCTTTGCCGTCGCAAGGACGCCGCCCTCTCCGATTGTCATGCAGTAATCGGGCGCAGTTTCCTGCCGGTTCTGAAATACGCGGGTCTGCTCGTCTGTCTGAAAGGCATTCCACGGCGTACCGGTCTGCTCCAGAGCAAGCGGCTTGCAGATATGGTTTTCGATATAGTCGGTGAAGTTTTCGCCGCTGACATGCTCGACGACCTGCTCCAGCAGCTCGAAGCCGTCATTGCAGTAGGCGCCGTATGCGCCCGGCGCGGCTTTCAGCCGCTCTGTGCTGAGATGCTGCAAAAAGCTGTCGTGCGGTACCGCGCTTCTGTCATCCAGCAGGATATCATTGCTGTAGTACGACCCCATCAGACCGGAACGGTGATTCATCAGCATCCGCACGGTGATATCCTTATAGCGGCTGTCTGCCATTCTGAATTCCGGAATATAGTCTGTCACGGGGGCGTCAATGTCGAGCTTTCCCTGATCGGCAAGCTGCATCGCGGCAGCCGTCACATAGATTTTGCTGACGGAGCCGACAGAAAACAGCGTATCCGTCGTTTGATGCGGTTTATTCTTCGGCGCATCGGCAGCCGCCGCATCCGCGCCGCAGACGCAGGTCAGCAGCAGAACTGCCGCTGCGCCCGCACAGATTTTCCTTTTGTTCTGTTTCATATGCAATCACTCCGTCATCAGTTCATAAACAGAAATCTTCCGGATCTTTCCTGCACTGACATACGCACATCCGAAGCAGAATGCGAGAATCACGCAGTCCAGCAGCAGTACTGCCGGAATACTGACCGGCACATTGCCGATGAAGCTGACCAGCAGCTTGGTACCCGATACGGCAAGCACTGTTCCGATCACGACAGCAGTCAGCGCTGCCGGCATGATGCGGAATGCCAGCTGCATCATCAGCTCTTTGGAGGTATAACCCATGCTCTTCATCACGCCCAGCTCCCTGCGCTGTCTGCGAATCTCAGATTCCGTCAGAATTGCAAGAATCATCATGACAACAATCGCCGAGATTCCCATGAACAGGGCAGTTGTGACGGAGACTGCCGTGCAGAGCATTTCTAGCGCATAGCTGAGAAGCTCCGGAATATTCAGGAATGAGCGGATTTTAATGCCGCTGCTGTTGCCGGAAATGACCGTATCGCCGGAGCGGATGGCATATTCGACATTTGCCGCACCGTCCTGCTCGATCATGGATGCAATCACCTGTTCGGCTTTTGCACGGATACGCTCCTCATAGCTGCCTGCCGCCGCATTCTCAGCACTCCCGAGATTCTCCGCGCTCTTGCCGAATCTGCGGTCAAGCTCTGCGCGCAGCGTTTCGGAACTGACGCCCTCAGCGGCGTAAATCTGGAATGAATCCGGCTGAAACTGCGGACAGATGCGCTTCATGCCGTCCTCGGTCAGATAGATCGCCTGCGAGTTGACGACCGCTGTGACAAAGCCTGTAATGATGAATTCGGCTGAAACATCATAATGCAGGGTAATGCTCTGACCGCATTGCAGCCCAAGCTGTGCCGCACACTGCTTTGCTACCATGATCTCATTGTCATGCTGCGGAAAGCGTCCCTCGCAGGGGAAAATATTTTCCGTCTCGGAATAGTCGCGGTAAATATCGGCATAGGCGCCGTCATTGCAGTCAGGCAAATCAATACAGTATTCGGACATCTGACAGGTCGGCAGCACCTTGCGGATTTCCGGCATGGATTCCAGCTCTGCGATGAATGCGTCATTGTCGGTACCTGTCACAGCTGCAATCTGAATGTCAGCCAGCTCATGACCGGCGACTGCATTGACTACATTCATGCCCCGTCCGAGGAAGGAATAGAGAATAAAGCTCAGGACAACTGCGAATGTCGTAATGCTCATGACGAAGGTCAGCCCGACGCTCTTTTTGGCATTGTCCGCAATGCCCTTCAGCGAAAGCCGGAGATGCACATTGCTCTTTGTATTCCGCAGCGGAAAATGCGATTTGCCGAAGTGGTGATTCTGAATCCCCTTCCGGAAGGCAAGCACCGGTGGATATTTCTTTACAGCCCGCGCTTTCACGAAGGCGAGCAGGAAAACAGTCAGCAGCAGCCCAGCGAATACGCAGGTATATGTCAGAAGCGGAACAGTACGGTCTGCCTGACAGCCCTTCATGTTCTCTGCATTGTAAATCAGAATCTGCTGCAATCCGATACCTGTCAGCGTTCCGGCAAGGCAGCCCGCCAGCGCAATCAGAACATACTCTGATGCATACGAAAGCGCAATCTCGCGGGAGCGGTATCCGAGTGCCTCCAGCACGCCGATACTGACGATCTGCTCGCGGATATCAGTGATGATGCTGTACCCGATCATGGCGGCGACAGCGATCAGAATAATCACTGCCATGATCTCCATAATCCGCAGGATATACACGACCTCGGTATTGAATGAGGACTGCATCTGTTCGGCGCGGCATTCATTCAGATGCTCGATGTAAATGCCCTCGTCCGCACATTGTTGATAAAAGTCATCCAGGATCGCCTTTGTCTCTGCTTCATCTTTTACACGGAAGCCGATCTCCGCATACCGGTCAAAGATGCTGCGCATGACAGCATAATCGGCATTGTTCACAATGCATTTCGGCTCTGTAAAATAGCCGCTCTCATAAAATCCCGCGACCGTGAATGTAAAGCGCTTGGAGTCATTGATGAACGAAAATTCATCGCCCTCATGCAGACCGAGGCGCTTTTTCTGACTGACCGGCACAATGATCGGGTGCTGCATTGCGGCAATCTCTGATGCAGAGAGTGTTGTCTGCGGCTCGTAATACTCAAATATCCGTTCATTTTCCTCTGTCATGAATGTGACGATGTAAAGCTGCTCTTTTCCGTTTTTGTCGAGGATGCGTGTCGATGCGGAGCTGATATAGTGATATTCCGCGCAGGACTCCACTCGTTCATCCGCTTGCAGAAATTTCAGCGTCTCCGCAGAATAATCCTGCTCAACGATACATAACCGGTTCTGCCATGCGCCTGTGCGTGCTTCCAGATCGGGATACATGCGCCGGATGCTTTTTTCTGCCGAGAGGGCGCCGCTCAGGAGCGCCATGCAGAGCATGATGAGAAAGCCGAGCAGAACAGCCTCCTTTTTGTGACGCCGCACATTGGCAAGCGCCAGTCTCATGATCTTGTTCATGCAGTTCACCATCCCATTTCGTCGAGAAAGCATTGCAGGTTCTCTCTCCGCTTTTTCAGATCGTCTTTGCCGTAGGGCGGCATGCTGTGTTCCCCTTCAATGCCGCCGTCGCGCAGGAAAATGACGCGGCTGCCGCGCAGTGCCGTTCTTAGGTCATGCGTAACCATGACGATGCTCTGCCCTTTGCCGTTCAACTCCGTGAAGATATCGAGCACATCCGTGCCGGATGCGGAATTGAGAGAGCCTGTCGGCTCGTCCGCAAAGAGAATCTCCGGTTCGTTAATGACCGCACGGACAATGCCGACGCGCTGTGCCTCGCCGCCGGAAAGCTGATTCGGATATTTCTTCCACAGCATCTCGTCAATGCCGACCTTTTTCAGAAGCGTCTCCGCCCGTTTCACAAGCTCCGGCGAATTCTTCTGCGCAACAAGCGCACCTGTCATGATGTTGTCAAATACATTCATATTTTCCAGCAGATAAATGCTCTGGAATACGAATCCGCAGTGTTTCCTGCGGAACACCGCAAGCTGATCGCTGCTGTATGCCGAGATATCCTCCTCGCCGAAAAAGACCTTGCCAAGCGTGGGTTTATCCATACCGGAAAGCGCATAGAGAAGCGTTGATTTGCCGGAGCCGGACGCGCCCATGATGACTGTAAATTCCTTTTCACGGATTTCCAGATCGAGATTTTTGATAATATGCTGCTGAACGCCGCCGTTGGAAAAGCTCTTGCAGAGTTTTTCAGTATGCAGAACAGAACGCATTGCGATCACTCCTTTGTATTTGGTATGGTTTTATTATACACGAAAAAAGCCGCGGAGTCTTTACCGGATTCCTATAATTTTCTTATCAAAGTCTTAACGGGGACATGGCTTTTCGTTTTTCGATTCCGACAATTTGTTGCCGCACAAAGGCGGAGAAACGGTTTTTGCCGTGATTTGCAGGAACATCCGAAATATCAAACTGCCGCAGTCAAAACAAGAGGACGCCCTGCTGCGTAGGGCGCCCTCCTTCTGTGATGATTCGGTTATTGTCTGAGAAGCATCCGCTTCAGCAGCGTCAGGTCAACGGCATTGATTACCTGATTGTCATCGAGATCAGCCTGCTTTGCCTGCTCGCTGTTCAGCTGCTCATTGCCGATCAGATATTTGCACAGCATGACTGCATCCGCCGCGGACACATTGCCGTCACGGTTGATATCTCCGCCGGATGCCTGTCCGCCGAGAGGCGTGAATGTAATCTTGTCTACATTGAAGCCGCCCTGCTGTGCATTCAGCTTCAGCTCGGATTCGCCGGCAGGAAGCTCCAGCGTCACCTTGAACTGCTGCCAGTTCTGCCAGCCGCCGGTCGCCGGAATATCGAGCGTACCGAGCGTATTGCTGCCGCAGGAGAATGTGATCTGTCCCCCGCCGTTTTCAGATGCGCAATCCAGCGTCAGCTCATATTTCATCGCCTGCGGCACAGAGATCGAATAGCTCATCCAGTCTCCGGATTCAATATATCCGACATTCTTTCCGCCCTGTTCGCAGTCCTCCAGCTCCACGCCGCTCATGGAAGCATAGTTTTCAGCTTCCAGTACCGTATTGCCGGAGCCGGACAGCGAAAGCCGCTCAACGTTCTGCGTCTGCGGAGTACTCGTTGTGGTCTGCGGGTCAGATGCTGTTGTCTGCGGGTCGGGATCGGTATTCTGCGGATCAGGCTCTGTTGTCTGCGGTTCGGGATCGGTGCTGCTCTTCGGAACTGTACGCCATACTGCATTCTCAGCATGTGTATTCAGAATCTTTTTGAGGTAGTTGCCGGCTTCTGTCAGCGAGCTGCCGTCTCCGCCGAAAATACTGGAGCCCTCTGCCTTGCTGCTGATCGCCCAGTTGCACCAGGAAAGTTTGTTGGAATCCATCCAAGAAAGCCACTGTTCTGTCGATCCGACATTGACGGAACCGTCACCGTCTGCATTGACCGTTCCCCATTCGGATACAAAGACTGCTGCATTTTTATTGAGTGCCGCATCGCCCTTTCCGCGCAGATCGCCGCCGTGCGTGCCGGCATAAAAATGCAGAACATATGCAACATTGCTGTCATTGATCGGATCATTTGCGGCTGCATCGACATCCTGAGACCATGTCGGTGTGCCGACGATGATCAGATT
>JAFZPP010000050.1 GCA_017550285.1 Oscillospiraceae bacterium | reverse complement strand
CTTGATGCCGGTTCTGCCGGTCACGTTCAGAGCGGTGACAACGTCGAGGAACAGCGGCTCACCGAGGGAGCCCGGCTCCTTTGTTCTGTCGAGGACAGCGATCTTCTTTGCAGAAGCCGGAATTGCCTCGACGAGCTTTTCAGCAGAGAACGGACGGAACAGGCGGACCTTGACGATACCGACCTTCTCGCCCTTCTTGTTCAGGTAATCAATGACCTCTTCTGCAACGTCGCAGATGGAGCCCATTGCAACGATCACGCGGTCTGCATCCGCAGCGCCGTAGTAGTTGAACAGCTTGTAATCGGTGCCGAGCTTTGCATTGACCTTATCCATGTACTCTTCCACGATTGCCGGAACAGCATTGTAGTAGGAGTTACATGCCTCACGGTGCTGGAAGAAGATATCGCCGTTCTCGTGGGAACCGCGCATGGTCGGCTGCTCCGGATTCAGTGCGCGCTGACGGAATGCCTTGACAGCATCCATGTCGCACATTTCCTTGAGGTCCTCATAATCCCAGACAGAGATCTTCTGGATCTCGTGAGAGGTACGGAAGCCGTCGAAGAAGTTGATGAACGGAACGCGGCTCTTGATCGAAGCGAGATGTGCAACGGCAGCAAGGTCCATGACCTCCTGCGGGTTGGTCTCTGCGAGCATTGCGAAACCGGTCTGACGGCAGGCATAAACGTCGGAGTGATCGCCGAAGATGTTCAGAGCGTGGGAAGCGACGCAGCGTGCAGATACGTGGAACACGCAGGGCAGCAGCTCACCGGCAATCTTGTACATATTCGGGATCATCAGGAGAAGACCCTGAGAAGCAGTGTAGGTCGTGGTCAGTGCACCGGCATTCAGAGAGCCGTGAACCGTACCTGCGGCGCCTGCCTCAGACTGCATCTCCTCAACCTTAACGGTCGTACCAAAGATGTTCTTGACACCCTGTGCGGACCACTGGTCAACGTAGTCTGCCATCGGGCTGGAAGGCGTGATCGGATAGATACCGGCGACTTCCGTGAAGGCGTAGGACACATATGCAGCAGCATTGTTGCCGTCCATCGTCTTCTTCTTACGAACGATAGCCATAAGAATGTACCTCCATTGTTATATAATATAGTATATAGGCTTTCATCCGCACTGCGCACTGTCGTTCGGCGCAGGTGCAGAATTTTGCTTATCTATTATACCACAAATCCGGCGGATTGTAAAGCTGTTTCCCTAATTTTCGATGATTTTTCACGAAGCTCCGACAGTCCGGAACAGCCCGCCCGTCTGCTCTGCTGAATTTGTATAATTTGATAGACGAAATTTAGCTATTATCACGAAAATCTTGGAATCATCCCGAAAAAATGAAAAAACGGTTGACTGTTCACGGCTTTTGTTGTATAATAAAAGCGGTGAAATAATGTAATGTTATTTTCACTCGTTTTGTTGTCTCCTTTCTTTTGTTCTACACATTTTGATTTGACCTCATTTTATTTATGAAGCAGAGCAGCCGCTCTGCTTTTTTTCATTGTATCCGCTGCTGCAATTTTTTACTGAAAGCTGCATACAATAGCACAGTAACAAGGAGGATTGGCAAATGAAACAGCATACAAATCCGACCCTCGGCGAGCTGATCGGACAGATTCGGGAACACCGTGCGACATTTATCGTCTGGATGATCCTGCGCATTCTTGTCATCGGCATTGCTGTCCGCAGTGCGCACACGCATCAGTGGGAGCGCTTTTTCACATGCATCCTGACGCTGATCCTGTTTCTTGCACCGAGCTTTGTGCAGAAAAAGCTCCGCATCAAGCTGCCGACTGCGCTGGAAATCACCGTCCTGATCTTCATTTTCTGCGCCGAGGTGCTGGGCGAGATCGCCTGCTTCTATATCAAATATCCGCTCTGGGATACGATGCTGCATACGGTCAACGGCTTCCTGTTTGCCGCATTCGGCTTTTGTCTTGTCGATCTGCTCAATGAAAATCACAGCGTCAAATTTCATTTGTCACCGAGCTTTCTCGCGCTTGTTGCCTTCTGCTTTTCCATGACGATCGGTATTTTCTGGGAATTCTTTGAATATGCAATGGATCATCTGTTTGCGCTCGATATGCAGAAGGATACGATCCTGACCGCATTCCAGTCCGTGACACTCGATGAAACGCGGCAGAATAATCCGGTTGCCGTGCAGAATATCACACGCACCGTCATCGAAACCGCAGACGGCACAAAATATGTCATCAGCGGCTATCTCGATATCGGGCTGACCGATACGCTCAAGGATTTGTTCGTCAATTTTATCGGCGCGGCGGTTTTCTCGCTGCTCGGCAGGATTTATGTCCGGCAGCGCGGCAAAAACAGCATCGCAGCCGCTTTCATCCCTGTTGTTGCCGTATCGGAAGCGCAGCCGGCGGCAGATACAGAGAATCGAGGAAATCTATGAAGCGGGATATCAGGGAAAAGCTGCGGCCGTGGCTGCGCGCGCTGACGAATCCGCATTTGCTGATTTCGCTCGGCATCGCATGGTTCCTCACAAACGGCTGGGCATACTGCGCCGCCGGCATCGGCTGGTATCTGGATATCCCGCTGCTGCTGAAAATCGGCTCGGTCTGGCTCGGAATCCTCTGGATGCCCGGTACGCCGGAAAAGCTGTTCACCTTTGCGGTCGCAATGGGCATTCTCCGGCTGCTCTTTCCGGATGATACGCGCACGCTTGCGATGATCCGGCGCAAAAGCAGGCAGCTGAAAGCGCATACAAAGCTCGCATGGCAGAAGCTCCGCGCACGCTTCTCCAAATCCGAACCGAAAGACAAATAACCGCCCTGTTTCCGGAAAACGGACAGGGCGGTTTGTGTTTTACAGCTCCGAGATAAAATAATCCGAGCGGTTGCGCGCATCGAATTTTTCCGCGAGCATCCGGCAGCTCTGCAAGCGTTCCTGTGCATCCGCAGCGAGCTGCTCCGGCGTCAGGATCGCACCGGCTGCGTCTCTGCCGGAGAGCCCCTGCTCTGCAGCTGCGGTCAGCAGCCTTGCCGCGCCGCGGTCAAACCAGAAGCATAAAAACGGATTCCGCGAGCCTTCGCGCAGTTCCCTGTTCTTTGCATAGAACTGCAAGCCGCGTTCCGGATTCGTCAGGGCATCATAGCAGAGCACCATGCCGATCGGTTCCAGCTGAAAGCGCTGTCCGGAACAGAGCGGACGCAGCGGCACTGCATAGTTCTCCGCAGCTTCCGTATCGCCGCGCCGGATCGCATCGCGCAGCAGATAGTGATAGGTCTTGCAGGGAACCTCCTCTGTCCGGAGATTGCGGTCAAAAATCTGATTTGCCGCCTGCATCGCCTTCTCCTGATCGCCGATTTCAAGCGCAAAGCGGACAACCGAATCCAGTTCGCTTGCCTCGCCGTCGCCCATACCGTCGCGCTTTGCCTCCTGAAAGCTCTCAAAATCCAGACGCATTTTCGCGCGGTCACAGTAGCTGAAAAAGATCGCGCGCTTTTCATACCACGAGCGCAGCGAATAGCCGTTTTCGAGCAGCATCCGCCGGTACTCCGAAAACCAGCCGAGCACCTGCTTTTTCTCGATCTGATAAAATTCCGTTGCCGCCTCGACAATCCACTTGAACATCCAGAGTGTATCCCAGAGATTCTCCTGTTCCAGCGCCGAATCACGCTTGACAAGCGCCAGATACTGCGGAAAATCCACGAGTGCCTGATAGCGGTCGCCGGAAAAGACCGATTCGTGAATCAGATCATGATGAAACCGGATTGCCCACGGCAGATCGTTTGCCTGCTCTGCCGCTGCGGCAGCCGTCCGAATTGCGCGCATCCGCGGATCGCCGGACTGTAATGTACGGTAGGTTTGCTGTAACTGTTCCGGATTATATTGCTCCATTTGTGTGCTCCTCCTCATTTTGCAGACTGCGCTGCGGAATCAGCAGCAGGATCACCGCTGCAATGATCAGAACGGCTGTTGTTGCGGCGCCTGCCTCCAGACCGAATGTGCCGCCGCCGAGCCATGCGGCTTTTCCGGTCTGCGAAAAGTTCAGAACGGTGCTGCCCGTACCGATGCCGCTGACCTGCATGCCGAAGAAATTGCCCTGCGCCCAGTTCCAGATGCTGTGCATCGCCGCCGCGCCCCAGAGACTGCCTGTTTTCAGCACATAGAGCGCCGCCACGATGCCGAATAAAAACAGATTGACTACGGCAAATGCCGAAAAGCCGTTATTGGAAAAATGCAGCAAAGCAAAGTTCACCGCGCTGACAATGACTGCAAACCAGACACTGTGATGCGTACCGACCGAGGTCATGAGCCAGCCGCGGCAGGTCAGCTCCTCGGAGAAGCCCTGTATCATCCAGCCGAGAAACAGCAGCGCCATAATCACCGGACTGTTTCCTGCGGCGGTACCCTCGAATTTCAGTGCACCGCCTGCCCATGCCGCCAGCACGATCATGCTCATCATCGCAAAGCCGAGCAGTGTACCGCCGAGATAATCGGGCAGCAGTTTTCTGCGCGTCAGATACATTGTACGGAAGGGGCGGTTATCTATGCAGCGGCAGCAGACGAAGGTCATCACAATGCAGACCGGAGTCAGAAACTGCTGAAGCAGCAGCCCTGCATCGGCATTCTCCTTCCATTCGGACGCCGGTATACCGGCAAACTGCAAACCGATGCCGGCGACGAAGGAGCATGCGAACTCCGCCGCAATGGTCACAAAAATATAAACCCAGAAAATCAGCAGCAGCAGAAACAGATTTTTGCAGACGCGGTTTTCCGGTACTGCGCGGATCAGTTCAAAATCCGGCGCTGCCTTTTGCAGTTTCCAGTCAGGCTTCATAGGATTCATTCCCTCTCATCCAGAAGTGCCTGCATCTCCGCACGGAGCGGCACATGCAGTGTGATTGTTTCGCGGCTTGCAGGGTCGGTCAGCGTCAGGCTGCCGCAATGCAGCGCGTGTTTTTCTATATATGTACAGTCTCCGCCGTAGAGTGCGTCACCGAGCAGCGGATAGCCGGTATATGCCATATGGACGCGAATCTGATGTGTTCTGCCGGTTTCGAGCGTCAGCTCCAGCAGGGTGCAGCGCGGCGTTTCCTGCAAGACAAGATAATGCGTGACAGCCGGTCTGCCGTCTGCGCGGACACAGCGCGTGATGACCGATTCCCGTTCCCTTGCAATCGGTGCATCAATCGTGCCGCTGCCGTGCAGTCCGGGTCTGACAAGCGCATAATAGCGCTTCTGCACGCCGCCGCGGAGACAGTGCGCTGCATAGGCGGTCTTTGCGATCAGGCAGAGTCCCGAGGTGTTTTTATCAAGCCGGTTGACCAGATGAAAGCCGCTCTCCGGCTCATGCGCCGCGAACCAGTTTGCCAGCGTATCATCCCGATGCAGCATCGAGGGATGTACCGGCATGCCGGCAGGCTTGTCGCAGACGAGAATCTGCGCGGATTCATAGACGACCGGCACATGCAGCAGCGGATTCGGCGTATGCCCGCAGTGTTCCGGCAGATGCAGCAGAATCGTATCGCCGCTGCTGACCGGATCGACCGTCCGGAGATGCTGTCCGTTCCGCGTGATGCCGTCCGGCACCGCCTTGAGCCGCTTGATCATCTGCGCGGAGATGCCCGCATATTGCCGCAGATAGCGCCCGAGCGGCATCGTGCCTTCGCAGCGGACGTCGATCTGCATGCGACTCACGGCTGCGATCCCTTCTTCCGCGGTTTTGGCTCGGGCAGCTCCTCGTACATCGCCGGAATCAGCTGTTCAAGCAGATCGCGGTCATCCGGATCGGGCACGAGCAGCATCGGCTTTGCCCCCGCATACGGAATCTCTCTCTGTGCATCCGGCAGCATTTTACATGCCGCCGGCGTTTCCTTGACGAGAAACCGGTTATCGTAAATACCGCCGAAGACCTTTCCGCGGTAATATAAAATATATTCTGACATCATTGCACGGCTGCGAATCTCCGGAAGACCGGAGAGCTGCTCCGTGATGTAGGTCAGATAATCCCTGCCGGAAGCCATGGAATCCCCCCTGCTGCGATTATTTCGTTCCTGCTGTTATCTGTTATCTTATCACATCCGGAGAATCTTGTCAAGTTCGGGATTGTTTCTGCATAGAATTGAGCAGAATATATCAGAGAGGAGATATTTCATGAACCGACAGGAATTTGAGGATACGGCGCGCCGCTACCGCGAGGAGCTGTTCCGGATGTATGCAAGCCAGAATATGGATCCGCCGCCGAAGCCGCAGCCGGAGATACCCCCTGCGCCGCAGCCGGAGCCCGCAGAGGAGATTCCGCCGGCGGATATGCAGCCCGATACCGTTATCATCCCCGAAGCAGATTCTCCTGAACAGCAGACATCCGAAATACCGGAGGCTGCACCGCCGGAGAACGTGGAACCGGCTCTGCCGAAGCGCGCCTATACCGGCATCATCCGCGTGCATGTCGCAACGGCGCAGGGTGCAAAGCCGGTTGCCGGTGCCGCGGTGATTATCACACACATGACCGAAAACCGCGAGCCGGAGCTGATCTCCCTGCAAACGACTGACGAAAGCGGCAACATCGAAGCCGTGACGGTTCCTGCGCCGCCGCCCTCTGCCGATCAGCGGCATCCGGCATCCTGCCTCTATGATATCACCGCGCAGGCTGCCGGTTATTACCGCGAGCACAGCGCCGATGTCCCCGTATTTCCGAATATCACCTCGGTACAGAATTTCGATCTGATTCCGCTGCCCGCGGGCTCCGATGAACCGCTGCCGGACGGCGATATCACCTATTACAACAATATGCAGCAATACTGAGAGGAGCGGCAATATGCTCAGCGGAGAGGTTTTTATTCCGGATACAATTACCGTGCATCTCGGGCTGCCGGATTCCGATGCGGCGAATGTCACGATCCCCTATATCAGCTATCTGAAAAATTCGGCTTGCAGCGAAATCTATCCGACATGGCCGGAGAATTCCCTGCGCGCCAATATTTATGTGATCAATACCTATGCGCTCAACCGCATCTATACCGAATGGTACCGTTCGCGCGGCTATCCCTTTGATATCACAAGCACAACGCAGTACGATCAGGCTTTTGTCTACGGGCGCGAGCTGTTTGACAACATCAGCCAGCTCTGCGAGGAGCTGTTTCCTGCCTATATCCGGCGGCAGGGCAGCTATGAGCCGCTGTTTGCAGCCTTCTGCGACGGCACGCGCACAAGCTGTGCGGGGTTATCGCAGTGGGGAACGGTCGGGCTTGCGAATCAGGGCATGATTCCCTATGAGATTTTGCAGTATTATTACGGCAGCGATATTGACATCGTCCGTGCGCAGGAAATCCGTGCGCCGGAACCGAGCTATCCCGGGATGCCGCAGCAGAGCGGCATGGTCGGCAGGGATGTGCAGACGATTCAGATTCAGCTCAACCGGATTGCGCGGAATTTTCCTGCGATTCCGAAGATTTCCGATACAGACGGCGTATACGATATGCAGACCGAAGCGGCAGTCAGAGTGTTCCAGTCGGTATTCGATCTGCCGCAGACCGGCATTGTCGATGCAGCAACATGGAACAGAATCTCATATATCTATGTCAGCGTCAAGCGCCTTGCGGAGCTGGATTCCGAGGGACTGCGCTACAACGAATTGCAGCGCAGCTTTCCGAGTGTCCTGCGCGAAGGCGATTACGGCGATGCCGTCCGCGCATTTCAGTATTATCTGGCGGTAATCGGTGCATACTATCAGAGTGTTCTGCCGCTGCGGATCACCGGCGATTACAATGCAGAGACTGCCGCATCCGTGCGATCCTTCCAGCAGACCTACGGGCTGCCGCAGACCGGCATTGCCGACCGGCGCACATGGAACGATATCTACCGCGCCTATGCCGGCATTCTCGCATCCAATCCGCCGCAGGAATGTGCGCGGCTTTATCCGAATACGCTGCTGCGCGAGGGCGCCACAAGCGAATCTGTCCGCTATTTGCAGCAGTATCTGACCTTCATTGCACAGTATGATGACAACATCCGTCCGGTCTCCGATACCGGATATTTCGGACCGCTGACGAAGGCTGCCGTGCAGGCATTCCAGCGCGAATACGGTCTGACGGCGAACGGGCAGGTCGGTCCGGTGACATGGGATGCGATCACCGGCGTATATTCTGAGATGAAATGCGGCGCAGGCAAGCGCCCGTATCAGGCACCGGGCTATACGATCCGGTGAGAACAGGAGGCTATGATGCTCTATACCGACGCGCAGAAGCAGGAGCATATCGAGGAGATTCTGGCACTGCTCTATCAGATCGCACTGCGGGACAGCCGCATTCCGATTGTCCTGCCGGAGAAGGAATACACCGAGGAGGCAGCGCTTGCCGTCCGTGCCTATCAGCAGGCATACGGGCTGCCCGTCACCGGCGAGATCGACAGCGATACATGGAATTCGATTGTGGAGACCTATCACCGGCTTACGGATGCCGCCTCGCCGCTCACGATTTTTCCGGCAGGCATGTTTTTATTGCAGGAGCGTGACAGCGGCGAGCTTGTGCAGCTTGTGCAGGTGCTGCTGAATCTGGCAGCGCAGCATTATGCAAATCTGCTGCCGGTCACAGTCAGCGGTGCATATGATGCGGAGACCGCGGCAGCCGTCCGGAAATTGCAGGCGGTTTCGGCGCTGCCGGAGACCGGCATACTCGACCGCAATACATGGAACCGGCTTGCAGCGCTGATCAATACGCTGCAAATCGGCATCTGATTCCGAGGGAGGGGAGCAAATTGCAGAAGCTCTGTCAGGAGCCGCTTTTCCGGCTGATGGTTGCGGCAGGCGCCGTCCTGCTGACATTTGCGGCGCTTCTGCTGCATATCGGGCAGGTCTGGGCTGCTGCACTGCGGCTTCTGCATGTGCTTCGTCCGCTGCTGCTCGGCATCCTGTTTGCAACGATGCTCGAGCCCTCGTATGAGCGCCTGCGGCTGGATTTTACGCGGTTTGCCGGAAAGCGCCGCATCCGGACAGGCTGGATACAGCCGGTTTCGCTGCTCGGAGCGATGCTGCCGCCGGTTTCGGTCGTGATCAGTATTATCTGTGTTCTCGTGCCGCAGATTCTGCGCTCGGTCTCGCTGCTCTCCGATCATCTCGGCAGCTACAGCGACAATCTCCGGCAGTGGTTCGGCAGATATGCAGCACTGCCGGTCGCGCGGCTGATTCCCGCAGCACAGCTCGGGCAGCAGCTTTCCAGATTGCAGGAGCAGCTCCCGAATCTGCTGCGGAAAACCTATGATTACACCGCCTCGCTGGTCGATGTGCTGTTTGATATCGGTATCGGCGCGGTATTTGCGCTCTATCTGCTGGCGGACAAGCCGCGGCTCGGCAGACAGCTCAAAAAACTCTGCGGCAACCGCACCGCAAAGATGCATACGGTGCTGCGGCATATCCGGATGATCTGCAATACCTTCGCCTGCTTCCTGAGCTCACAGTGCAAAGAGGCGCTGATTCTCGGCGGACTCTGCTTTCTCGGGATGAAGCTCTTTCACTTTCCGTATCCGGTGCTGATCAGTGCGGTCATCGGTATTACGAATATGATTCCGTATCTCGGACCGGTCTTCGGAACGATTCCCTGTGCGCTGCTGATGCTGCTTGTGCAGCCGCGCGCGGTGCCGTGGTTCATTCTCTATATCATCGTCTTGCAGCAGATCGAGAGCAACCTGATCTATCCGCGGATTGTAGGGCTGTCGGTCGGGCTGCCCTCGGCATGGGTGCTTGCGGCGATTGTCACGGGCGGCGGGCTCTTCGGCATCAGCGGAATGCTGCTCGGCGTACCGCTTGCGGCGGTGCTCTGCGCGGTATGTTTTCCGGAAGATTCCAAAGAAAATAAACCTGAGATGAAGGAATCATGAAGAAACGCTGAGGATTCCAGAAAGGTTATTGCATGTGCCTGTTTTCTGTGCTATAATGCAGAAAAAAGGAGGTCGGCAAACCATGAAACAACAATACAGACTCATCGCAGGTTTTCTTCTGACGGCAATGATCGGAGGCATGCTCGGCGTGATTGTGCAGATCAGCGCATTTGAAGCGGGCGGCTGGTACGGCGGCAATCCGGTCGCGGCGCTCGGGCTTGTCAGCTACGGGTTATTCTTCTGGATTACGGTCTGCACGGCGCGTGCATATTATTCGCGCTGCGGACTGCATGCGTCGCTGCTGGTGCTGAGCCTGCTGATTCCGGTTCTTTGCGGATACTGCGCAGCAGCACACTTTTTCTATTATCCGCTGAACGAGTATGTGATCCGGTTCGGGTTCCTTATGCTTCTGCCCGCTGCGGCTGCGGCATGGATTCTCCGTGCGACGCGCCGTTTTGCAGCCGGTCGGATCGCTGTTCGCTGTATCGGGACACTGGCGCTGTTCTTTGATCTGGCAGAGCGCATTCGCTGGAATCCGCTTGCGATTCTGACCGCGGCGGCACTGTATATCTGGTTCCTCTATCTCACGCGCGACCTGAAGGCGGAAAAAAACCGTTCCGGCGGATTCGGAACGGCAGCACCGTCCCCGTGCGCGTATTACAGCGAGTACATCCGTTAAGAATTCGACGATACAGAAAAAGCCGTATCAATGCGCGAAAAGCTGCATTGGTACGGCTTATGCTTTGTACAGAGAAAACTGAAATCAGTGTCCGTGCGGGACCTGATCGAGCTGTGTACGCTCATAGGAACGGTCGGCATATGCCAGACGGATGAAGAGAATCAGCAGAATTACGCCGCTGCCCCAGATTGCACGGTAATGCAGGAACCCGCAGCAGATCGCCGAAAGCACTGCGCCGAGTGCAAAGAACAGAATCAGGAGCCCGTGCACGCGCACTTTTCTGCCGGATTTCTCATCCCGATGCCGCAGATATTTTGCAAGATTTGAGCCGACCTCGCGGATATGATTCGTGACGAAGGTCGTCGCTGCCGGAATGCCCTCGACCTGCCGGAATGTATTGAACTGCATTGAGCAGATGATATTCAGCGCGATCTGACAGATTTGATCGGGACAGCTTGCCGGAAGCAGCCCGAGCACCAGAACAACCAGAATTTCAATCCCGATGAGAATGGTATCCCAGCGGAGAAACCGGAAGCGCTTGACTGTTTTTCCGAGCAGCTCCGAGACAAATGCGCCCGCAAAATATGCCGTAATCGGAATCAGCAGAAAGGCTGCATGCTGCCAGTTCCGCTGTCCGAGCGCGATGCCGAAGAGGACGATATTTGCGGTCTGCGCGTTGCAGAAGACGCCGCCGCGCTGAATGAAGGTATAGCCGCCGAACCAGCCCGCCGCCATAATCAGCAGCCAGTAGACCCACGGCTTTTCGCATTCCAGATAATCGGTTTGTTGTTTCATGCTCCGCCTTTCATCAGCCGATGCTCCAGTCCAGCAGCCGCAGCAGATCGGTATTGAGCAGCTGCATTTCGTGATTGCGCATCGGATAGCCGCCGGTCAGCAGCGCCTGAACATAGAGAATTTCTAAGCAGCAGCGCAGCTTTTCGCCGTCAGAGACATCCATGAGACGGCGGACAAGCGGATTATCGGTATTGAGATAGAGCTTTGCGGCTGCCTCCTCGTGATATTCCTCTGCAAAGGCATCCAGCATGCCGCGGAAGAGATCGGCGGTCTGCTCCATGGAGTGCCGGATATCGCGCAGCAGCAGCGCTTCCTCATTGACCGTATACAGCACGGGCAGCTCTGCCGGTGCAAAGCGCTTGAGCGATGCGCTGCAATCGTAATCCGAGAGAACCTGATTGCATTCGGCGATCAGACGCAGTGCAGCCGCGGTATCGCCGTATTCGGGCTTTTCGAGCAGTGCATCGAGCCGCTCCGGCTTCATCTGCATGACCGCAATATCCGGACGGAACAGCGGCATCCGTTCGAGCAGCTGCGCAACATAGGTATAGCCTGCGTTGACAAGCAGCGTATTCCGTGCTGCGGAGATCGCCGCGACCTGCCGGTATTCGTCGATAAACGGCGTATAGTATACAGGCGTATCGGCATGCAGCAGGTCGCTGCCCGTCAGCATGCCGAACGAGGTTTCAAAGGTCAGATAGGGGAAGAATGCACGGTAGAGCGCATCATCCTCGATTGCCACAGACTGCACCGCCAGCCGGTGAATCCGGACAATCCGCTGGAGCATTGGGTCCTGCTTTCCGGCAAGCGACCGGAGATATTCTGTGATGCAGTGCGAAAGCTCCTCTCTTGCGCGGAACAGCGCGCCGTTTTCATAGAAATCCTCGCGCGATGCCGTCGGCTGTAAGCCGTTGGTATTGATAAAGCAGCGCAGGAAAAATGCCCATTTCGGGAGCAGTCTGCCGCCGTCCTCGGTCAGCAGCATATTTTTCAGATAGATACGGTGCGAATGCTTTGCAGTCGGTGCGGTTTCATTCGAGAGGATATATGCCACGCCGGAGAACAGTCCGGTCGGGGAATCAAGCGGGATATACCCGAGGAAATTCGCGGAGAAAAGCGATTCGCCGAGTGCCATGATCTGCGCATACTGCGTTTCGCCGCTCGGGAAGGGCGGATTGAGCAGCGTACGCTGACCGTCCTGTATAAGATAGATCGGCTCGGGCAGCGGCAGCCCGTAATACTGCACGAGAGATGTCAGCTTTTCGGGCGTGAAATAGGCTTCGGCGTCCGGCTTCGGCGAGAGCAGAATGCGCGTGCCGATCTCCGGCAGCGGCTCGCAGGGCGTAATCGTATAGGTACCGTCGGGATTGCCGCACCATTCGAGCGACTGTTCCGGCGTCTGATAAGAGCGTGTCTGCACGCGGATTACATCGGAGACAAGGAAGCAGGAGAGCAGTCCGATGCCGAATCTGCCGATATAATCCTCCTGCACGGCGCCCTTTTGCAGGTCATGCTTGGAGGATTGCCCGATCACGGCGAGAAAGCGGTGAATCTCCGCCTCGGTGAGTCCGGTTCCGGTATCGGTAAAGCAGAGCAGAGGTCTGCCGTTTTCTTCCGACAGAATCAGGCTGATCTCATCCTTTTTCGCAGACGGAATTCCGGTTTTTCGCTTTGCGGCGATTGCATCGACGGCATTCTGGAGCAGCTCACGCACGAAGACATCCGGCGAGCTGTAAAGATGATTCGAGAGAATGTCGATCATTCCGCCGAGATTGACCTGAAATACATAGCTTTCCTGCGGCATGGCTCGGTGCCTCCTTTACGTTCTGTTTCTTTTTCATATCCTGATATGCGCATTATATCACAATTTTCCCGTTTATGTCAAGGGCGGGCAGCGCCGTTATCTGCATCACACACCGCAAAAAAAGGAGCGCCAAGAACCTCTGCGCTCCTTTTCTTTCTCAACAGAACTTTAGAAAAACGCCGGCGGGGGCTCCCCGCTCAGACATAATCCACGACGTTTACCCAGCGTGAGAGCAGCTCGAAATCATCCTCGCTGTTTTCCTTGACCGACTGCGATGCCGCAACAATCGGCATCCAGTTCTGCACATATTGCAGCGCCGTGTCGCTCATCTTGCAGAACAGCCGGAGATATTCCTTTGCAAGATCCTCCTGCCCGTTCAGCATCATATAGAGATATGTGCGCGCCACATCCGCAGATGCATTGCCCTGCGTGGCATGTGCCCAGTCAATGATATAGGGCGTGCCGTCCGGCGTGATGATCACATTCGAGGGGTTGAAATCGCCGTGGCAGACCTTCTTGTGCTTCGGCATGCCCTCCAGACGGGTATGCAGCTCGAAGCGGACGGTTGCCTCAAATTTGCTGTCGCTGATCTTGCGGTGCATCTTATCCTTGAGCTTTGTCAGGAGCGGTGCGCGCTTGGTATGAATCAGCATTTGCAGCTCGACAAACTGCTTGAGATATTCGTCCTTCTTCTCCGGATTTTCGTCCATGAGCTGCTGGAGCGTTTTGCCCTCGATATAATCGGAGCGGATTGCCCACTGCTCACCGTTCTTGAATACTTCGATGATCTTCGGAATATGCAGATCGGTCTCCTCAACGCGCGCCTGATTCAGCGCCTCATTCAGTACGGATGCCTTGGAATAATCCGCGCTGAACAGCTTGACAACCGTGTCACCGTCGCGGTAAACGATCTTCTTCGGTCTGGTCGCAATGACCTGATCTTCCTTGTAAAGCATATCAAACACCCTCCCCTTTTCAGACTGTTTCGCTGTTCTTGCCGTAATATGCGTTCAGATACATCTGCTTGATCTCACTGATGAGCGGATAGCGCGGATTTGCACCGGTGCATTGATCGTCGAATGCCTGCTCGCTCATCTTGTCGAGCTGATCGAGGAACTTCTGCTCGTCGATGCCCCATTCCTTGATGCTGTCCGGAATGCCGATTGTATGTTTCAGCTCATTGAGCGCTTTGATCAGTGCTTCGAGCTTATCCTGATCGGTCTTGCCCTTGAAGCCGAGTGCGGAAGCAACCTCTGCATAGCGGGCAAGCGTATGCGGATAGGCGTACTGCGGGAAGGTACCCATTTTCGGCGGAACCTCCGCTGCATTGAAGCGAATCACCTGCTCAAGCATCAGCGCATTGGCAACGCCGTGCGGGATGTGGTGGAATGCGCCGAGCTTATGCGCCATGGAGTGGCAGACGCCGAGGAATGCATTTGCAAACGCCATGCCTGCCATGGTTGCGGCATTCGCCATATTGCCCCATGCCTCGATATCCTCAGCGCCGTTCTTGTAGGTGCGCGGCAGATTCTCAAATACCAGCTTCAGCGAACGGATCGCAAGACCGTCCGTATAATCGGTTGCGAGCATCGAAGCATATGCCTCCAGTGCATGTGTGGCTACATCAATGCCGGATGCCGAGGTCAGACCCTTCGGCGCGGTTTTCATCAGATCGGGATCGACAATCGCCATTTTCGGCATCAGCTCATAGTCTGCGAGCGGATACTTGATGCCGCAGCTGTCGTCGGTGATGACCGCAAACGGCGTCACCTCGGAGCCCGTACCGGCAGAGGTCGGAACCGCGATGAAATATGCCTTTTCGCCCATTTTCGGGAAGGTATAGATACGCTTGCGGATATCGCAGAAACGCATTGCCATATCGGCAAAGTCCGCATCCGGATGCTCATAGAGCACCCACATGATCTTGCCGGCATCCATTGCCGAGCCGCCGCCGAGTGCGATAATGACATCCGGCTGGAAGGCGGTCATTGCCGCGGCGCCCTTCTTTGCAGAGGAGAGCGTCGGGTCCGGCTCAACCTCGAAGAAGGTGCTGTGGACGATGCCGAGCTGATCGAGCTTATCGGTGATGCACTTGGTATAGCCGTTCTTGAAGAGGAAGCTGTCCGTGACGATGAACGCACGCTTCTTGCCGAGCACATTGCCCAGCTCATCGAGCGCGACAGGCAGGCAGCCCTGCTTGATATAGACCTTTTCCGGCGCACGGAACCACAGCATATTCTCTCTCCTCTCCGCAACAGTCTTGATATTGAGCAGATGCTTGACGCCGACATTCTCACTGACCGAGTTGCCGCCCCACGAGCCGCAGCCGAGCGTCAGCGACGGCACGAGATTGAAGTTATAGAGATCGCCGATGCCGCCGTGCGAGGACGGTGTATTGACGAGAATACGGCAGGTCTTCATGCGCTCCGCCATGGCGTCGATCTTTGCACGCTCCGTGACGGCATTCAGATAGACGGACGAAGTATGACCGTAGCCGCCGTCTGCAATGAGGCGCTCCGCCTTCTGCATCGCTTCTTCAAAATTCTTTGCGCGATACATCGCAAGGACGGGCGAGAGCTTTTCGTGTGCAAATTCCTCGGTGATATCGACATTCTCGACCTCGCCGATCAGAATTTTCGTTGTCTCCGGCACATCGACACCGGCAAGCGCCGCGATGGTATGCGCCTTCTGACCGACAATCTTTGCATTCAGCGAGCCGTTGATGATAATGGTCTGGCGGACCTTGTCGAGTTCCTTGCCCTTGAGGAAGTAGCAGCCGCGCGCGATGAATTCCTTTTTGACCTTCTCATAGATTTTGTCGAGCACGATTGTGGACTGCTCCGAAGCGCAGATCATGCCGTTATCGAAGGTTTTGGAGTGAATGATCGAGTTGACAGCGAGCGTGATATCCGCGGTATCGTCGAT
The DNA here is from genome assembly GCA_017550285.1 of Oscillospiraceae bacterium. Classification (GTDB taxonomy): domain Bacteria; phylum Bacillota; class Clostridia; order Oscillospirales; family Ruminococcaceae; genus Firm-04. The sequence goes on along the minus strand of JAFZPP010000050.1, from coordinate 50,807 downwards.
GATCGCAGGTGTATTGCCTGCACCGACGCCGAGTGCCGGCTTGCCGCTCGAATATGCTGCATGCACCATGCCGGGACCGCCCGTTGCAAGGATGATATCCGCATACTTCATGACCGTATTCGTCATATCGAGCGAGGGCTTGTCAATCCAGCCGATGATGCCCTCCGGTGCACCTGCCTTGTAGGCTGCCTCCGCAACGATCTTTGCAGCGGCAATCGTCGATTCCTTTGCACGCGGATGCGGGGAGATAATGATGCCGTTTCGGGTTTTCAGGGTAATCAGCGTTTTGAAGATTGCGGTCGAGGTCGGGTTTGTTGTCGGGATGACAGCCGCAATGACGCCGATCGGCTCTGCAATGCGCATCGTTCCCATGGATTCATTGCGCTCGATTACGCCGCAGGTCTTGGTATCCTTATAGGCATTGTAGATATACTCGGAAGCAAAGTGGTTTTTGATAACCTTGTCCTCGACAACACCCATGCCGGTTTCCTCGACTGCCATTTTTGCAAGCGGAATCCGCGCCTGATTGGCGGCAATCGCAGCCGCACGGAAGATCGCATCGACCTTTTCCTGCGGGAACTGTGCAAATTCCTCCTGCGCCTTGCGGACGCTTGCAAGCAGCGCCTTCAGCGAATCTACGGTGTCAACAATGGGATACTCTTTCATGGTGCACCTCCGTTTTTTAATGGATGATCTCTGATATTTTACGGTAAAAGTGTGAAAAACAGACGGCAGAGCATCCTCCGCGCTCCGAATAACCGGAATCGGAGACACTCAGCCGCCTTTTTTGTTCCTATAATTTGATTGCCGCCGGAATCAGCGGTCAGCGCCTGCTCAGCCGATGACGGAGAGCAGAACGCCTGCGGCAACAGCAGAGCCGATAACGCCCGCGACATTCGGTCCCATGGCGTGCATCAGCAGGAAGTTGGTCGGATCGGTTTCCGCACCGACCTTCTGGGAGATACGCGCTGCCATCGGAACAGCCGAAACACCGGCAGAACCGATCAGCGGATTGACCTTGCCGCCCGTGACCTTGTACATGATCTTGCCGAAGATCAGACCGCAGGTCGTACCGAGCGAGAATGCGATGACGCCCAGCAGCATGACGCCGCCGAACTTGATATTGATGATCTGATCCGCCTTGGTCGTTGCACCGACGGAAACACCGAGGAAGATCGTGATGATGTTCATGAGTGCATTCTGTGCGGTATCAATGAGTCTTGCGGCAACGCCGGATTCCTTGAGCAGATTGCCGAACATCAGCATGCCGACGAGCGGTGCAGCAGACGGAACCAGCAGCGAAACGATAATCGTAACCGCAATCGGGAAGATGATCTTCTCGGTCTTGGAAACGGTGCGGAGCTGCTCCATTTTCACCGAGCGCTCCTTCTTGGAGGTCAGCGCCTTCATGATCGGCGGCTGAATGATCGGGACGAGTGCCATATAAGTATATGCAGCCAGCGCGATATTACCCGTCGTGATTGCGCCGCCGCCGGTCAGAAGTCTGGTGGAAACATAGATTGCAGTCGGACCGTCCGCACCGCCGATAATTGCAATCGAGCCCGCCTCAGCAGCGGTAAAGCCGAGCAGACCTGCAACGACGAAGGTGAAGAAGATACCGCCCTGTGCGGCAGCACCGAGCAGGAAACTCTTGGGGTTTGCAATCAGCGGGGAGAAGTCGGTCATACATCCGATGCCGAGGAAGATCAGCGGCGGATATAATTGCAGCTTAACGCCTAAATACAATATATCGAGCAAGCCGCCCTCCTTGAGCACCTCTCCGTAATTGACATGCCCGTCAACGAGCACCCAGAGGTCCGGATGATAGAGCCCTGCCATCGGGAGATTCGTCAGCAGCATACCGAAGGAGATCGGCAGCAGCAGCAGCGGCTCGAAGCCCTTTGCGATTGCAAGATACATAAATACGAATGAAACCAGAATCATAATCAGATTCTTCCAGCCGCCATCGGCAAACAGCGCATGAAGACCGCTGTCTGACCAGAGACCGCCGAGGGTGTTGGTGAAGAAATCTAATACACCGCCCATTGTTTAAGTCCTCCAAAGTTATTTTTATCTGTGTATAGCTGAATCAGTCTGATCCGATGTTAAAAGGGGCGTGTAGCATCCAGCACGCCTGCCTGTGCCCAGACGGAGCGTCCGGAGCCGCCGCGCGAGACCTGCCGCACGGAGCGAAGCTGATACTGTTTGCCTTCCGCAGCGCCCATTGCCGAGATCGCCGCCATGATGACCGCAATGACCTCGGAATCATCCTCCGCAGCCGGAGCTGCCGGTTTCGGAACGGCTGCCTTGACAGGTGCTTTTGCCGGAGCCGCTTTGGGTGCTTCCTTTTTCGGCGCAGCCTTCGGTGCGGCGGCTGTCTTTTTAAAGAAACCGCCGGAGCAATACAGAAATGCGACAAGGATGAGCAGCGCAAAGAATACAACGAGCAGACCGATCAGTGTCATGGAGACAATCTCGGTGCCGGTCAGCTTCTCGGTGCCGTGCAGAACCTTATCCGCCAGCATGACGGGATACGAGAACATGGAAAGACCTCCCTTAATATTACATACATATTTATTATACTCTATTTTCATAAAAAACGCAAGTGCTGAATGCAGAAATTTCCGGAGATACTGTGCTCATAAAATTGGCGCTTTTTACTTATCGCATGATCGGGTACATGCCGCTTGAGATGCATGCTTGCAGAAGATATGCTGCGGGACACCGCAGCCGCTGATATCTTTATCTCATATTTCTGATGAATCTGCGAAAAAATCAGGGGCAAGAAACCGGAAACCGGCTCCTGCCCCTTAATTTTCCTGTGCAATTCTATGTGCAGATCAGTCGATCTCCACTGCAACTTTCAGGTTCTCACGGGCTGCACCTGCACGCATCAGTGTGCGGATCGCCTTCGCAATTCTGCCCTGCTTGCCGATGACACGACCCATGTCATCCGGCGCGACGGTAAGATGCAGAACGGTGATACCTTCTTCATTTACCGCATCCTCGGTGATCTGAATTGCGGTCTTGTCCGTGACCAAGCCTTCTACGATTGCATACAACAGTTCTTTCATGATTTTCTCCCAGATAAGTTAGTGGGGAATGCCGATTACAGCACGCCCTGCTTCTTCAGGATATCGCGGACGGTATCAGTCGGCTGTGCGCCGTTCTGAAGCCAGGTCTTTGCCTTCTCAGCGTCAACCTTCACAACGGACGGCTCCTTGGTCGGATCGTAGTAACCGATCTCCTCAATGAAGCGGCCGTCTCTCGGATATCTGCCGTCAGCGACGACGATACGGTAGAACGGAGCCTTCTTTGCGCCCATTCTTCTCAGACGAATCTTAACTGCCATGTTTATTCACCTCCACATTTTGATAACATATATATTCATGCAAATATGAGTGTTTGCAATGAAATCGGATTTACCGCTGTACAGGTCCGTTCAGCCAGCAATACAGCAGCCAGCCGCCGAATGCGATAAGCGGCAGCGACGCAACCGCGTGAATGATGCGCGCCTTTGTTTTGCCCCACTGTGCAAGCTGATCCTGCATCCGCGGATTTTTGCTCTCCTCATACATCTTCGGAAAGCCGAACAGTGCCGAAACCAGCACCATGATGCCGCTTCCGAGGATGACAACCGGAATCAGAAGCGTCAGCCAGTGGATAAACGGATCATTATTGTTCGTAACCATGGCGCTGCCTCAGAATTTCGGGAAGCCGCCCATGCCGTCCAGCATTTTCGGATCGAGCTTCGGCATTTTGCGTCTGCCGAAGAGACCCTTTTTGCCGTTCATGCCGCCGAGCTTCTTCATCATCTGCTGCATCTGCTCAAACTGCTTGAGCAGACGGTTGACGTCCTGCACCTCTGTGCCGGAGCCCTTGGCGATTCTGCGCTTGCGCGACGGATTGATGATCGAAGGCTTTGCACGCTCTGCCGGCGTCATCGAGGTAATCATCGCCTCCACTCTGCCGAATGCATTGTCGTCGATATCCAGATCGTCGATCTTGTTGCCGACGCCCGGCAGCATGCCGACGATCTTTTTGAGGTCGCCCATTTTTCGGATCTGGCGCATCTGCTCGAGCAGATCCTCCATATCGAACTGGCTCTTCTGGAGCTTCTGGGTCAGGCGCTCCGCCTCCTGCTTGGAGTAAACATCCTCCGCCTTTTCAATCAGCGAGAGGACATCGCCCATGCCGAGGATTCTGGATGCCATTCTGTCGGGGTGGAACTGCTCGAAATCGTCGAGCTTTTCGCCCATACCGACATATTTGATCGGCTTGCCGGTGACGGAGAGCACGGAGAGCGCCGCACCGCCTCTGGTATCGGAATCGAGCTTCGACATCAGAACGCCTGTGATGCCGAGCGCATCGTCAAATGCCTTTGCGACATTGACGGCATCCTGACCGGTCATCGCATCCACGACGAGCATGATCTCATCGGGATTCGTTTCTGCTTTGATATTTTTGAGCTCATCCATGAGCTTTTCGTCGATATGCAGTCTGCCTGCCGTATCGAGAATGACAATATCGTGGTTGTGATCCTTTGCGTATTTGACGCCCTGAACCGCGATCTCGACCGGATCAATCTGACCGAGCTCAAATACGGAGACCTCAGCCTGACCGCCGACGACCTTCAGCTGGTCGATTGCAGCCGGACGGTAAACGTCACAGGCGACAAGCAGCGGATGATGTCCCTCTTTTTTGAGCAGCTTTGCGAGCTTTGCGCAGTGCGTCGTTTTACCGGAACCCTGTAAGCCGCAGAACATGAGGATTGTCGGGGGCTTCGGTGCAAAATTCAGGCGGCTGTTGCCGTCGCCCATGAGGGATACGAGCTCCTCGTTGACGATCTTGACGACCTGCTGTGCAGGGGTCAGGCTTGCGAGTACCTCTTCGCCGACGGCACGCTCCGAAACGCGCGCGACGAAATCCTTGACGACCTTATAGCTGACATCCGCTTCCAGAAGGGCAAGCCGCACCTCACGCATTGCTTCCTTGACATCCGCCTCGGTGAGCTTTCCGCGTGCCTTGAGCTTTTTGAACACCTGTCCGAGCTTATCCTGCAATCCTTCAAAAGCCATTGCCGTTCCCTCCTGTTCTGTGTTTCATTATAATAGTAATGTGCTGATGCCGCGTCCCGCCGCCTCCGCGATGCCGGAGCGCTGCGGTTCGGGCAGCTCTGCACTGAGCTGTTCGATTTCCTCGAAGACTGCACGGGCTGCTTTCAGCCTTTCGGCGATGCCCATTTGTGCTTCGAGCGCTTCCAGCTGACGTTCCCCTCTGCGGATGCTGTCGTGTACCGCCTGACGGGAAATCCCCAGCGGCTGTGCAAGCTCCGCGAGCGAGAGGTCTTCATCATAATAGCCTTCGAGCAGATTCCGCTGACGCTCGGTCAGCAGTGTGCCGTAGCAATCGAGCAGGAGCACAAAATCCAGATTTTTCACTGATCCGACCGCCTGCCTTTCCTCTGTCATGGTGAGAACCTTTACACCAGCTTCCCTATTATATCAGCTTTCGCCGCATTTGTCAAGAGCAAAATGAAAATTATTTCGTTTTAGCAGCGCAAAAAAGCTGCCCGTCCGGAAAAACTCCGAACGGGCGGCAAAACGGGAGATATGGAATATACAGATCATCAGAATCTCGGGTCCGGAGCGGTATCAATCGTCCATGTCTTTGCATCGGCGAGTATTTTGCGCAGGATTTCCGGCGTCAGCACGTCATCGCTGAAAATCAGTGCAGGATCCACAGGCTCCTCATAAACAGGTTCATAGCCCGGCGTACCGAATTTCTCACGATGCAGCTTTGCAGTATACCGGATGCAGAATTCGCCTGCAACACCGTACTCCACAATCTGCGGCATCCATTTCTCCGGCACGGTACTTACCATTTCCAGATACTTGCTCTGTGTGACACGGACCGCATTTAAGAAGTCGCTGATCTCATCATTATCTGTGCGGAGCGGACCGTTTTCTTCCTCATAGCGCTCCAGTGCATAATCCGGACTGACAACTCTCCAGAAGTCATCCTCGGTGAAATCACCGGTCAGACCGATCGAAGCCCAGTCGATCGGCAGGCTGCGGACGAGCCGCGGCGAACGGTACAGCAAATAATCATCATAATAATTCTGATTTGCAAGATAATCCAGCGGCGTGATACCGGTCAGATCATAGGAATAGATCAGATGCAGCGTAACGAGAATCGCATGATACTCGTCATAACCGAGCGGATATGCCGGATTGTCATCTCGGACACAGCCCGGAATCAGGTCTGCCTGACGGCGCTGTGCATCGGTCAGCGAAATCTGATCCAGCACATCATTGCGCTGTGCAAAGTGGATCAGATTGCACAGGACGCCGTCTGCCAGCGTGAACTGCCCGTCCAGATCGAAGTCGCCGATAATCGGGAGCTGTGCTTCGTCCGGTGCGGCGGCGGCGGTTGTCTGTGTGGTTTCCTGCGCAGCCGGCTTTGTCTCCGCTGTCTGTGCGGCAGGCTGCTCCGTGGGTTTTGCAGGCTCGGCTGATTCTGCGGTGCGTTCCTGCGCAGCATCCGCCTTCTCCTTCTCTGTCACCTCGACCGCAGACTTCTGCGCCTGCTTTTCGGCAGCAGACTCGCGCGCCGCTTCCTTTTCAGGCTTGGCAGATGCATCTGCTTCGGGCTCCGATACCTGCACCTCTGCGACCTCTTCCGTCAGATCGCAGCTTGCGACGTTCATGCGTTCCGTCTGCTTCGGCAGTGCCGTGATTACAGTCAGCGCGACACATGCCGCTGCACCGGCTGCAAGCAGAACCGGCATCACACGGCGGTATACCGGTTTTTGTGCTGCGTCGATGCGCTTCTGCACTTCGTCGCTGTATTTTTCATTGACATTCTGCATCACATGCAGCAGTTCCTTTTCTGTCATAAAAAGCCCTCCTTTTCAAGAAACGCCCTGAGTTTTTTTCGGGTTCGCATCAGTGTGACACGCACCTTGCTTTCGGAGATCCGGAATTCCGCCGCGATCTCCCTGCTTGTCCGGAGATTTGTGTAGCGCTCCACAAAAATCGTCCGTACATCGGAAGAAAGCGAATCCAGAAAGCGCTCATACGCTGCCAGCAGCAGATGATAATCGACGGTGCCCTCGACGGAGTCGCTGCCTGCGACGCAGAAGCTGAGCTCTTCGAGCGCCTGCGGTGCAACGCCGCCGCCGCGCCGCTGACTGCTGTTGGATTCCGCGCGGTTCAGTGCGCAGTTCCGGACGGATGCGGAAAGAAATGCAAACAGATTCTCCGGCTTTGCAGGCGGAATTGCATTCCAGACGCGCAGCCACATTTCGTTGACGGTCTCCTCCGCATCCTGCGGGTTGCCGAGGACCTCCATGGCGATTTTACGGCAGCCTCTGCCGTATTTCCGTTCGGCTGCGGCGATTGCGCGTTCATTGCGTTCGGCAAAAAGCTGCAAAATGGCTTCATCCTTCACCTGCATCACCTCCTGAATTGCATCTTCGCCTTAAAAGACAGAAAAAAGCTGCTGAGTGTTACAGCTTATTGAAAAAATCTTTTCTGATATTATCATAGCAGAAATCCGCGTCGGAATCAAGGAGCTGTAAAGCAGGCAATGCCTGCACGAAATGATCTAAAGGCGGGGAGCCCACGCGGGCATTGATCTAAAGTTCTCAGGATATGCATTTGCAAATCAGTCCTAACATGCTCCTTCCTCTTTCCTTCTTTTTCTCATTTTCCCATTGCACTTTCTGTGATAATATGGTATAATATCAGCAAATCCGACAGAACGGAGGATACAGAAAATGAAACATTGTCCGCACTGCAATCAGCCGGTTCCGCGCGGCACCGGCACCTGTCCGGAATGCGGCAAGCCGCTGAAACGTACCGCGCCGCAGCCGTCCGAACAGCCTGCTGCACCGTTTGAAATACCGCAGCATTTGACGGCAAACGGTAAAAAGACGGCAGCCGCAATTATGGTGATTCTGGCAGTCATAACGATCATTGCACTTGCCATCTTTTTAACGATCATGGGCGATATGATCCGCAGGCGCAGCCGGTACAGCAACAGACAGCCGCGGAACGGTTATATCACGACAGCATCCGGCTCCGGTGATTCCGGCAGCACGGAAACACAGTCGGCGGCTGAAATCACCTTCCTCGATTCGGAAGTGACGAAGGATGTGTTCCACAATGATGTTCTCGTTGTCCGGATCCGGTATCAGAACAATGAAGAGAAAAATATGCACTTTGTGCAGAAATACAGAATACAGGTCTTTCAGGACGGCGTCTCCTGTCAGGAAACGATGCTTGACACGGACGATGAATCGGTCAGCTCTGTGTTTGAGCTCCAGCCCGGTGCAAGCGTGGTGATCAAAGCGGCTTTCCTTGTAGATCCTGCGAAAACGTCGCAGCTGATTGTCGGGGATTATCAGGATACATTCCGCGCGCTGGATACGGAGATTGCACCTGCACCGGAGCTCGCATCGACGCAGCAGGGCATCTGAATTCGCAGCGGCGCTGCGTGAAAGAGAGGAACATATATGGCATCCGGATCAAAGAAGAATAATCATACGGCAGCTGCGGAAATCCAGCCGCCGGAGCTGCTGACGGAAACAGCGGAGCCTGCGCAGGAGCCGATTCCGGAAGAAGCGGAACCGGCAGCGCAGTCTGCGGACAATCCGGCGGCTGTGCCGGAGGCTGTATCCGAAGAACCGGCAGCACCGCAGCCGAAAGCGGCTGCACCTGCAAAGCGGGAACGTGATTCCGGCATCGACCTTGTGAAAATCTGCGCGATGTACTTTGTACTGTCGCTGCATTTCTGCCTGTACGGCGGCTTTTACGGCTTCGCCATGGCGGAAAAGTCCGTTGCTGTGATTTCGGGCTTCCGGATGCTCAGCTACGAATGCGTCCCGCTGTTTCTGATTATCTCGGGCTTTCTCATGGGCAATGCAAAGCCGACCGCGAAGCACTATATCAAAATCACGCCGATTGTTGTCAATTCCATGATCATCGCCGCGATCACCATTGCTTTCAAGATTCTCGTGCTGCAAGAGCACTGGGAATTTTATGTCTGGGCAGAATCGGTTTATCATTTGCAGCAGCCCGGCTACGGCTGGTATGTCAACATGTTCATTCCGCTCTACCTGATGATGCCGTTCATCAATGCGGCATACCGCGGCATGCAGACGAAAAAAGCAAAGATCGGCGCACTGATTGTTCTGATTTTCGTTGCGAATCTTGCAATCTCGGTCAACCGCTTCCGGATTATCCAGCATCCCGAGGAGAAGGTCGCAATCGGCTTCACGCCCAATTATTTCGGCAGCATCTGGCCCTTCGCCTATTACTGGACGGGGCTGATGATTGCGGAATACCGTCCGCGCATCAAAAAATGGATTCTGCTGCCGGTTCTGGTGCTGCTGCTGACCGGCGAAGTGCTGCTCGACCGCTTTACCACGGATTTCGGCTGGGATCAGGGCGTCAACTTTACGAACGAGGATTTCCTGAATATTTTTGTCGCAGGTACGTTCTTCCTGCTGCTCTATGATATCAAAATCCGCAATAAGATCGTCCGCGGCATCCTGAAAGCGGTCGCGTCGCTTTCGATGACGGTTTATCTGCTCTCGTATATCGGCGACTGCATTTATGTCCGGCATTTTCTGGAGGGCGAGAATACGCCTGCGATCTTTGTGCAGCGCTATTTTAAGATCATTCCGCTGCATTTCCTGCTGACGGTACTGGCGAGCTTCCCTGTCTTCTATCTCGGCAAGCTGATCAGCTGGCTGATTATGAAGCCACTGCTCTGGCTGACCTCGCTGCCGGAGCGAAGAAAGCAGAAATCCGCAGCTGCATCCTGATTTCGCCCGATCATCTGCGAAAACAGCAATGCCCCGAAGTGCTCTGTGTAACGCACTTCGGGGCATTTTTGATACGGGAATCCGCCTGATGCGGACGCCCCGTTTCATGTTATCCGATATTGTTTGCAATGCCGATTGAAATATAATTCTCGACCACGGCACGGAAATCTGTCTCCGGTTCGGCATCCTCATTGTAGTCGCCTTCAATCATATACCGGATGCCGCCGTCCGGCAGCTTCGCCGTTACATTGTAATGGTCGCGGTAGAACATGCCGCGCGAGACCCTGCGGTCTCTGAGAATCCCTTTGCATTCGGCGAGCGGACAGCCCGGGAAATTGACATTCCAGATCTGACCGGTATCGGGGTGCCGGTCAATCAGCTCCGCGAGAATCTGATCGAGAAATGCATCCGTGACCTCGTGGCAGGGACATGCCTGCTCGGAGAGCGAGATCGCCGTATACCCTTGGAATGCTGCTTCAAATGCGCCGCCTGCTGTTGCGGAATACTGGATATCCGACGCAACATTGTAGCCGTAATTGATGCCGGAGAGCACGGCGTCCGGCTTCTGCGGCATGACATTCAGGCTGCCGACGCGGACGCAGTCGCCCGGTGTGCCGCTGCAAGAAAATGCATGCACGCCGGCGACCGGAAAATCATGCGGATAAACGTCGATATGGGAATGCAGGGTGATGCTGTGCGAGGCGGCACTGCGCTGTGCGTCCGGTGCAACAACCCAGACCTCGCCGTATTTCTGTGCGGCAGCCGCCAGACGAATCAGACCGTCTGCGGTGATGCCGTCATCATTCGTGATTAGTATTCTGCGCATCGGATTCTCTCCTCCATAGATTGCGGATGCCTTATTATAGCATATTAAGCTGCAAATTTCAATGGGAGAGCAGCGAAAAAATAACATAATGTACTGCATGGGAGCGAAAACGGCGGCGGGTTCTACCCGCTTATAGCATATAAAGCCGCAAATTTCAAGCCTTTCCGCGAAAATACGCTCTTTTCGGGTGGCTTCAGCGTTCATTTCTGTGCTTTGGTCAACAATCGGTCAATTTTTACGCTGCTGAACGATACCGGAAGATAGAGTTATCGCAGCTTTTCGTATCTTTCAGCCTGCATCGCGCTTTGGCATTTTCGGCATAACTTTCGTGACAGCCTCGCAGCAGTGCAGATCGTTCTTTTTCAACGCATGAGAGTAGATTCGCAGGGTTACATCCGGTCGGGCATGTCCTGCTCGTTTTGCTGCATCTGCAATGCTGATTCCCGCCTGCAACTGGAGGCTGACAGATGTATGACGAAACATGTGCGGGTGAATCCTCGGCAAACCGTGTTGCCTAGTGAAGCGTTGCAGAAATGCCCTTACTGTGTCTGGATTGATAAAACCGCCGTATCGCTTCTCAGCGTAGAACACAGCATTTGCTTCATAATCCCACTTGCTGCCGAAACTCTCCGCTTTCTTGAGATAAAACACACGGTATTCCCTGAGCATATCCATTATACCCTTGTCCATTGTGAGCCAACGTTCACCGGCATTCGTCTTGCATCCGTCTATAATGCGTGAGCCATTCTTGCAGCAGACATAATGTCGACAGATGTGAATGCGATTCGTATCAAAGTCGATGTTGTCCCATGTCAGCGCACAGATTTCACCAATCCTGCATCCTGTAGTAAGCATCAGGCTAAACAGCACCTGATACATATAGTGCTTGCTATCCGCATACAAGGCTGTAAAGAATGCATTGATTTCGTCCTCGCTGAGTGCCTTCACTTCCTTCTGGTCACGTTTCGGCGGCATTGCTGCACTTGCGTAGTTGCGCGGAATCAGATTCTCTTTGAATGCCATTGCGAGCATCGAATGAATAAACAGGTGATACTGATACACCGTCGCCTTGGATACACCCGCGGCGAGCATATCCGAATATGCCTTGTTAATCGTGGCAGGGGTTAGCTGCTTCAACTGGATATGCCCGATGTACGGTGCAATTTGCTTTCGGTATCCGGAATAGCTGTAGATTGTTGATGGCGAAAGCCCTGCCTGCTCTTTCATGCCGATCGCATACTCGCAGTAGCTGTCAAAGGTGATGTGCGAATCGCTGATGGTATGCTCCTCGATCTGCTTTTCAAAGATCGTACCCTGCTTCTCGGCATTTTTCCTGTTCCACGCTTCAGACTTGGTGGGATCATACTTGATGGACAATGTGCGGAATACCTGCCTATAGGTCTGCGTGTCTCGATGGTCGAACACACGGATGCGGTAAGATGTAATCTTGCCGTCCTTGTTTCTTCGTTCCTGAATATTCATTTTACCGCCACCTTTCTGATTGTGACGGTGTTCACTGTCTGTTTCATATAACCTCCGTTTCCGACAGCGAATATATCACTGTCATTATACCACTTTCGTAGTTTAAAGTCAATAACTTTCTAATCTCCGCCCGCCGCCCGCGCCGTCAAAGCGACACATTCTTCTTCCTGTGCGGCTTTTCGGCATCCAGCTGCTTGCGTTCTTCCTGGACGAGCTTGGAGATATAGTCACCCTGCGAAAATGACCGGTAGGTCTGCACAATATCGCTGTATACATCATAGTACTGATACGCTTTTTCATATTGTGTCCGTAGTCCGGAAAGCTGTTCTTCAAAATCATCCGCAGCGTGGTCAAGCCTTTCGATCTCACCGGCAATACGAATACATTCCGCCTTGTATGCCTGTAACTTCCCTTCGACCTCTCCGAGCGAATGGATTCCCTCCCGGTTGATGACTGCAAGCTGTGCTGCAAGCCTGTGAATACCCGGCATATCCGGCGATTGCGAACGATTCGTGTTTGCTCGTTTCAGTGAAACGGTTTCCCCAAGTACCAAACCATAGGCTTTTTGCCAATCGGAGAGGTATTCACTCTTTTGCAGTTCACCGGTATGATACAAAATGCGGATATACAAACAATCCAGCGAATAGAGGTCACCGAGATTGTCCAGCCGGATCGCCCGCTTTTGATTCGGGGCTTTCAGCATCAGGTGCCTGCCGCGCCGGACAGTGAAACCACGCTCCTCCATGATTCCGAATAATTCTTCGAGATTCTTCACTTCCGGCACCAGACGGTCAAGCTCCTGCCGGATTTGATCTTTCCATGATGTACCCCTGTCGCGGTGGTACCATTCTGCATAGCTGGTCGATTTTGCCTTCCCGTTGTTTTCATTCGGCTGAATGCCAAACGCCTGACAGACACGGTCAGAGTATTCCCGGATATGGCTGCGAGAGTGCCAGTTGTCATAGAAGCGTCTTCCCGTGATTGAATAGGTGTTCAGAATGAAGTGGGTATGGATATGATGCTTATCGGTATGCGTTGCGATTACGACCTGACAGTCATCCCCGAATGTCTTTCGCGCAAATGCTTTTGCAATGCGGTGTGCCTGTTCCGGGGTAATGTTCTCATCCGGCGAAAATGACTGGATGTAATGAATCACCTTCACGCGCCCTTTCCCTGTTTTCGGGAGGGGTTCGTCAAATCTGTGTCCGCTGTACAGCTCATAAACCATCTTCATATTCAGATAAGCGTCGGCGGCATCGGTCATGCAGTTGATCGAGGCTGTGTATAACAGCCCTTCAGTCTTGTCCGGATTCAGGATATAGGCTAGGCTTTTTTGCACTGTAGTTCTGACAGGCACTGACTTAACAATCGGCATATCTCGCTGAGACCTCCTTTCAAAATTTCGATGTCCTCCGCATAAATGCTGTGCGTTTCATTTGCCTTCCGTGCGATCTGGTTCACATTGTTGTTGATCGTCCGCATCGCGTTGACGAGTGGGGTTATACCGGAAACATCCATCTGAATAATTTGACCGTTCACCACCATGCGGCGGATATACTCGCTTGTTCTAAGATTTAACTTTGCGGCCTCTGCTTCAATCCGCGCCCATTCATCCGGCTCGAAAATGATCTCCTTGCGCTTGATCTGTTTGGTTTTTCTCATGGAAATTCTCCTTTCTGTTAGTTTTGGTGGTCGTTCCTGTGCGATTGATTTGCTCAGGGGTATGCGTTAAGGGGCTGATAGCATCTTAACGCTTCGGCGAGGGGGTACGCCATATCCGCCGCCGAAAAGAACCGGAGTATACGGTTTCTTTCTCTGCTTGCTACACCCATCAAAATCAAATGTATACGGATACTCCGGATTTGCGCGTTTTACCCTTGAATCGCATACAACTTGATATTTGGAATCGTATTCGGTTTGACTTTTTGCTGCACCTATGATATAATCGAATCGTAAACAGTGGGGGTGATATGAAAATGTCGGTCGAAAATTATATCAGACTTTACGCTAATAGTTCATCCGAGCTTATCGAGCTGATGCAGATGTTATACCCATCCAGCCCGAATGAGTTTGCAAACAAAAGCTGTTTTATAAACGAGCATATCAAGGTATCTGTTCTCTCGCTGAGTGAAAGAACGATGCAATGGTTGGAAGAGGACTATGGTGTTCGTGTGAATCATTCTCTTTCCTTCCGATATTTTTCATATTCTGATTGCAATTCAACTGACGAGTTGATATATGTGCTGAAACAGATAGTTTACCGCCTCAACTGCGATCTCCTCTATCAGCCAAACGGCGACAATCCTGTCATGGTGCGGCGTTCCGGAATACTGCTGTTCGATGATTATTTTGAACGGTATTTCGGAAAAGGTGCTTCTGATTCCCTGCGTGAACAGAACCGCATCAAGATCACAGCCGATATGTCAATGGAAGAAATCATGGAACGCTGTGTAGATAAATTCGGTGAAGATTTCAACTGGTTCATGCTGCCCGAAGAGAAACGCGAAGCAGTCTTTGTTCCCGAACTGAGGCTTGAACTCGGTGACGATGATCCGTTTTTTGACGGTCAGGTGTATGCAATATACAAATGCGAAGCGAATGATGATATGCTGTTCCAGTCGGTGAGGAAAGACGGAACTGAACTATGGCGTATTTATCATCTGACTTACGCACATCGGCGTGAGCGAGAGGGATTCCCCATTCGGTGGAATTTTGAAAGCGGACAAGAAGCAGCAGAGTTTATCATCAATCAGTATGTTAAAGATAACGAGAGCTGCGGAATAACACTATCGTAATTCTTACCCAACTGAATACACATGAAGCATCTGCCGTCGCAGGTGCTTTGTTATTTTCCACCTCCCAGATAGTCAAGCAGTGACTGTTTGCAGATCAGGATTTTGCCGCGCTCACCCTCACCGGTACGGATGTAACGGACTCGCCCCTGCGCGACCAGTTTGCGGATGGTATGCTCGGAAACGCCCTTGACTGCCTCGGTGCATTCCTTGATCGTGAGCATTTCCACGGGCTTGGTTTCTGCCTGCTGATTGGCGGGCGTGTCATCGACGAGCTCGGTCAGAAGATCGAGGATGCGGTCGATGACTTCTTGCTGGCTTCTTTTCATTTTGATGACCTCCTAGATTTTGATTGATTTGAGAGAACCGCCTCTCATACAGCCCTACAGAAACGCGGAAAAATAATAGTCTGTTTCCGAAACTTTGTCTGACTGCACAAAACTGCCGGCATTGTATTGTGCATTGCGCTGTCATATGTCCCAAAGCTGAAATCAGTGGAACCCCTCATGAGGTATCACAGAAAACAGCACTTTATTCCAGTTTGCAAAACAAGTTTGTAGGGATGCATAATCCGGGCTTGTTGTCACTGTCTCGGATTGAGCAATCTGTTTGGCGTTCTCGTATATATCCTCACAAAACGGACGATTTTTTCATGTTCGAGAAAAGTTTGTAGGGTTGCATAACAGACTAAACTATTTCGGCTCTTTCTTCAGGATAATATCACGATTCTTATTGATGTTGAGTTCCTACGCTATGGAGTGATTCATTTTATAAGTCTAAAATCATAGGTGCAAACGAATACATAAAGCTATAATCCTCCGGAATGTCCATTGACAACAGTTCACAGGAATGATATAATCAAGCATAGTAGAATAAGGCGTTTGAATGCAAACTTCTTAAATGATATAACTACAACAAACAATTATTCAAATAATACACAGGAGGCTTTATATGGGAATGTTTTTCTCTTCCACACAGATCTATACGCCAATCATCTCTCTCCCTAGCCAATTTACCAATCTATTCTGCCAAAAAATGAAGAAAGAAGGTTATACAATCTGCAACAGCGATGAAAGCGAGATTTCTTATATTTTAAGATTTGCGGATGGCTGCAAATGGGTGACTGTCACTTCGGACGCCTATGAGCAAGGAAACCAGTTTGCACAAACTGATACCGGCAGAATTGCAAAAATGCTGCACACAGTATGTATCAACACGACAGTAATTGACAGCGACTGTGCAACACTTGATTTGTATGATAAAAGCGGAAAAAGGGCTGATTCGCTGATCATAGGGCGCGCAGATGACTATTTCGGAGATGATATTCCGCAGCCGTCTGAAGAGCTCTGGAAGCCATTTTTGAGCAGCGGCACTACATGGGAACAGTTTTCAGACATACAAAACGAAGACAATACTTTTGTGGAGGACAGCCTGAAAGAGCTTGCGCCCATGATCGGAATGGACGATCAAAATATACTGTTCTCTGCTGATGAAGCTGCGGAAGATGAGCAGACAGTGTTTTTGTTTTTCAAAAAAGATACGACTCAAAACAAAAAAAAGGCTTCTTTCAATGCAGCAATCAAGCATTATTTTGCAGAAGCGCTCAAACCACTCGGATTTCGGGAAGTCAAAAATAAATCACCTTATTTCATCCGAATTGTAAATGATGAATTTATTCATGTGATCGCAATCATAAAGGATGGCTTCAGTGGTACATTTGGCGTACTTGGTGGAATTGCTACGATCTATCGGAAAGAACTGGATTTTTCGGAAGATTTGAAATCGGAAGTCGGACATTGGCTGATGCATACTGGATTCTATTATCGCAGGGCTTTACCGAGTGATTACAGCAGAGTACAAGAAATTGCAATGAGCAGGTGTCCGATTCCCGATATGGAGCATCCGGATGAAGTGCAAGCCTGTTTCAAAAAAGCGCTGGAAAACGCAATGACATGGTTAATGCCGGAACTGGACAAAGTGTCTGATGCTGATTCAGCGATACGCTTTTTGTTCTTTTTTGCGCCTGAATGCCTGACAATATTTGATGAAACAGACCCGTATTATGATTTTCACTACTATAATGAATCATGCTTGTTTTTAAAAGCAAAAGACGTAAACGCCGTGCTTAATGCATATGCTGACAAAATAAAAGTCTCACATGAATTCTGCAAAATACACTTTAAACAAGAACCAAATTGTACAGCAGAAGATATTGTAAACCCTATCAGGGAAAAATTGCAACCGTTTCTTGTTTCTGATAGATCACGTTCAAATGCAGAACGCAATACAACCCATAATCTGCAAATTCTGAAAAAAATTGCTGAATAAAAATAAAAACGAAAGAGAGTATCATATGAAAAGGATAAATATCTTTAAAAGAATAATATGCGTATTTCTTACTATTCTGATGGTTATTCCAGAATTATGTTTTCAATCTGTTTGTGCAGCAAGTTCTACACAAACAACGTTGCTTGAAAAAGATCCTATAATCGGAACTCAATTTGACGATTTGGAAGCAGCGGATGACGTTTTAGATGAACCCAATATCAATGTTGATATCAAAAGTCAGCGTAATAATTGGTGGGTATTAAAGAATTATGACAAGCTTCCGTATAATGAAATACACAAAAGAGTACAAAACAACATTTGGAACAATCCAGCAAACATAGTTGATGATGGCGAATTGAAAATCGTGTATAGCGATGGAGCATATGGATTTGCAGATATAAGCTACAGATCAGACTTAGATTCACTTACATATATATGGGAAGTAAAACCACCGTCGTATAGAGATATAAATCAAACAAAGGGCTTGAATCAACTGAGTAAATATGTTAATTCCTCAACTAATTATAGGAACGGCAGTCTGTTACCTGGCAGCATACATGACTCATCTTTCAGTTTTAATCTTACTCTTTCTTGTTCAAATGGTTATGGCGAATGGTTAGAATATGTAACGTATAATGTATCATATGAAGTCCTTGGAAATGGTCTTATTATATATGATTTTATTCGTAGCAGTACTAAAGAGAAAAAGCAAAAAGATGAAAAAGCAAATTCCGAAGCAGAAGCAGGTTCTAATGAAAATACCGGAGATAATACCTCATCACAAGATTCGGAAAACAGCAATGATAATTCTCATAAAAGCGGCGACTCTGTTATACCGCTGTTGTTTCCGTGGTGGCTTCTTCCCGGAGGAGGCAACAGTAATACCGGTTCCAGCGACAACATAAGCGATAATGGCAGTAAACCTTCTATTACACAACTACAAGGCGGAAATCAAAATAATAGAAAAGTTGCTATAGGTACCGTAGTACTTACTGCGACTGCATCAGGAACAGCGGTAGCTTTAGCATATCTTATTACTCATGCCAAGACTTCGTCGCTAAAAGGTTTTATACCACCTTTATCATATGTGGAAAGCTCGGCGCTGTTTATAAGGAATAACGGCACACTTGTTCACGCTAAAGAGGGCGATTTCTATGTACTGCCAAATACGGCTGAAAATGCTGAGAAAGTCCAAATAATAGAAGATGCCAAAGAAATTTTGGAAGAGCTTCTTGAATTGAATGATTCTCCTGACTTGGATGTTCCTGACACATCAAACACTACTATACAATTTGTTCCGGAAGGAGAGTCCCCTCTGCTACTGACTTTCAATACACAGACCGGTGCTCATAAAGTGATTTGCTATGGTCAAGAATTGGGCGCATGGAAAATAAATAACAAAAGCTATGATGTGCGAATTCTTGTATGGGATTCAAACTATCCAGACGCATTGAATGAAGATTCCTATCTATATTACAATAGTGAATCATTTGAATACTGTATTCCACAGTATGGACTTGAGAGTTATGATGAAAAAGATGGTGGTATTGTTAGCGTCAGTGATGTCCGCAGTAATCTAAACGCTTACTTATATCAAGCGGAACAGTGTAGAATAATGGGAGACATCAATCTTAACGGTGAAGTTTTAGGGACTGATGCCGTGTTGCTTAGTACTTACTTGACAACAGAGGAAGCGCTTTCTGACATTCAACTGCAGCTTTCTGATATTTCGGGAGATAAGAGAGTAAATGCCGTTGATTTGACATTATTAAAACGCAGATTATTATCATGATTTGTTTTGATTAAACTACATCTGTATTGTTCATGAAGCCAAAAGCCAGTCAGTATTTTATTGTACACGAACCGGCTTTCAGGTATATCTAATAGCAACCCCCCACTAACAGACTGTAATCTGTTGATGGGGGGTTACACTTGATACATTCGCCTGTCTTGTTGTAATTTGGGCAACTTTTGGTCAACTATGATGCAGGAAAAAGCATCTAATTGAGCAAGAGTTGATTCTTGATAAATACTGATATCTGCGGTTTTGCGTGCTTTTTGAGCCTTATGGAGAAATTAGGAGAAGCCGCGATTATAATAGCATATTATCGTAAAAAGTGCAATGAAAAAATGAGAAAAAAGGAGGAAGAAGGAAGGAGAGCGTTCGAACTGATTTGCAAATGCGCATCCTGAGAACTTTAGATCAATGCCAGCGGGGGCTGCCCGCCTTTAGAGCAACGGAGGTGGGCACTGCCCGCTCAGTTTGTCATAAATATATCTGCTCGCTTCCTCCGGCTTCATGCCGAGCGAGAAGCCGAATTCCTCATCCAGCATCCGCGCTGCATCCTTTCGCGCATTGTCATCCATTGCGGTCAGATGTTTGCCTTCCGCTTTCAGAATCGCCTTCTGCCGCAGAATCCCGTGAATCATCCGCAGCAGCGTCGGCGCATCGCCGCCTGCAAGAATCCGCTTGAATTCCGTGCTGCGCTGCTTCCGGTCCTCGATCCACGTCGGCGGCGTATCCTGCACCGCTTCGTCCAGCATCCGGTCAATTTCCTCGGGTGTGCGCAGCGGCTGCATCTTTGCGCAGAGCGTTTCATTATCCAGCGGCACCGAGACCTCCATGCCGGAATTGCGAACCGGCTTGAGCACATAGCAAAGACGCATCGGCTGCTGTCCCGGATACGGCACCTCCTCGATCCGGTCGATCAGACAGATGCCTGTTCCGCCGTATCTGACATGCATTCCGGCTTCATAGGTTTGTTTCATAGTCGGTTTCCCCTCTTTTCATGTAACACGTTCAAAGCGCAACGGACGATATTTTCCTATTATCATTATAGCACAAATTTATCTGCCGTGCAAGAGACAGATTTCACAAAATTCCTGTTTTGCATGAATTTTCGCATATCCAAGCACGGATTTTTATGACTTTATGAAGCGGTACATGTCTTTTCTTGCGATCTGCCGTTGTGCGCTGCTTGCTTTTTCGGGAATAATATGATAAAATAGATTTATATCGCAATTCGATTGGAGATGAATCCTGTTTTGACAGATTTTTTTGAATCTCTGCGGGGCTTTCAGTTCGGCTCCGTTCTGCTCCGGCTGCTGCTTGCGCTGGCGGCGGGCGGTCTGATCGGTCTCGGCAGATCGCAGAAGCGCCGCAATACCGGCATGCGTACATATATGCTTGTCAGTCTCGGCGCTGCGCTGACCATGCTGATCTCGCTCTATGAATACGAGCTGCTGCAAACGCAGTGGGCATGGCTCTGGGATGCGGCAGATGTCAAATTCGACGGCACGCGCTATGCTGCACAGGTCATCAGCGGCATCGGCTTCCTCGCAGGCGGCACGATCATCGGCACCGTGCATCAGCAGGTTTCCGGTCTGACGACGGCAATCGGACTTGTCGCGTCGGCGGCGCTCGGCATCGCAGCCGGTGCCGGTTTCTATGAGATCGTCCTGATCGGCATGGTGCTGATCATCTTCTCTATGGAGGTGCTCCAGCCGGTCGAGACGGCATTCAAGCGCCGGATGCGGAATATCACGATCGCCGTGGAATTCGGAGATATGGAAGATATCAGCACGATCTCGAAAACGATCCTCAGTCTGGGCGCAGCAATCCATGATTTCGATATCGAGCGCTCGGAGCAGGAGGATGCGCTTAATCCTTCGGCAATTATGATTATCCGGCTCAGCAAGAAAAACAGCTCGCATTCGGCACTGATCTCGTCCGTCGCGGAGCTGGACTGTGTCCGCTCTGTCTGCGAGCTGATCTCATGAGAAAGGAGCGTACATATGCTGCATTTTCTTGATCCTCTGCGCGATGTCACGCTGCTTTCCGTTCTGGTGCGGCTGCTGTTTGCGGTTTTTTGCGGCGGTGCAATCGGCATCGAGCGATCCTACAAAAACCGTCCGGCAGGCTTCCGGACGCATATTCTCGTCTGCATCGGTGCGACGGTTGTCTCGGCAACCGGCATCTATCTTGCAGTCAACCGCCGCTATCCGACCGATCTCTCCCGTCTCGGTGCACAGTTTGTCTCCGGACTGGGCTTCATCGGCGGCGGCACGATCATCCTGACCGGTACGCATAAGCTGAAAGGTCTGACCACAGCTGCCGGTCTCTGGGCATCCGGTATCATCGGGCTGGCAATTGGCGCAGGCTTCTATGAGGGCGCGCTGCTCTCCGTGATCTTTGTGCTGTGCGTGGAAATTTTCCTGTTCAATATCGGCAGCCGCATCCGGCAGACGCCGGAATACCATATGCAGCTGGTTTACACCGACAAAAACGCACTGGACAGCACCCTGCGCTACAGCAAGGACAAGGGCTTTGCGATCCACAATCTACAGGTGACCCGAATGAATGACAGCGAAAAAAATGTCTATATGGCATATATCTCGCTGCATTCGCGTAAATTCACAACATCGGATGTTCTGCTGGAGCATGCGAAGAAAACCGCCGGTATCATTTCCGTGAAAATGACCGAGGGCTGAGCTTCGCTTCCGATATATCCGCCAAATCATGCAGAAAGGAGGTTCCGACATGCAGGAGGTATACGATTTTCTGAAAGCCGCAGGTACTTATTATCTCGCAACCGTCGAGGGCGATCAGCCGCGTGTCCGTCCGTTCGGCACAGTCGATCTGTTCGAGGGCAAGCTCTATATCCAGACCGGCAAGGTCAAGGCTGTTTCAAAGCAGCTTCAGGCAAACCCGAAGGCAGAGCTCTGCGCCTTCATGAACGGCGTATGGCTGCGCGTTGCAGGCGAGCTTGTCCGCGATGACCGCATCGAGGCAAAGCAGCATATGCTTGCGCAGTATCCGCAGCTTCAAGCGATGTATTCCGCAGAGGATGACAATACGGAAGTGCTGTATTTCAAATCCGCAGAAGCAACATTCAGCTCCTTCACCGCGCCGCCGCGCACCGTCAAATTTTAATTGTCAAATATACTTATGACAGAAAGGAAAACATCATGAAACAAATGCACAAACGAATCGCAGCAGCTGCTTCTGCACTGCTCCTCTGCACCGGTATGACTGCCGCCGGCACACCGGTCGAAGCCGCATTGCGCGGCGATGCCCTGATGGACGGCGTCGTCTCGGTCGAGGATGCACAGTTCGCGCTGAATGCTTATGCCGAGCTCGTTGCAGGCAAGTACAACGCGATCTTTCCGGACGATGCAGAACGCGCCGATGTCAACGGTGACGGCGCACTCACTGCGGAGGATGCACAACTGATTCTGCTGTACTACACAGCCAATACCGTTGCGCAGCAGCCGACAAGCTGGCATGATCTGATGCCGAATGCACCGAAAGCGGGCATTACCGACGACGGCGATACGCTGACGATTGCCTTCTGGACAAATGATGAGGTCAATGTGATGATCGACCAGTTCATGACGCTGCATCCGGAATATCAGGGCAAGGTGAAAACGGTTTTGATTGATACCGTCGGTTATAATATGTCCCAGCAGCTCGCTGCGAAGATTGATTCCGGTACCGATATCGACCTTTATATTGCCGCGGACGACTGGATTCGTCAATATAAGGATGATCCGATATATTCCGCACCGCTTTCCGAGCTCGGATTTACCGAAAAGGATTTTGAAAACTGCTATCCGTATACGCTGACGGTCGGCAAAGACAGAAGCGGTGTGCAGAAGGGCGTCGCATGGCAGGTCTCTCCGGGCGGCTATGTCTACCGCAGCGATCTGGCAGAAAAATATCTCGGCGTAAAAACACCGGCGGAAATGCAGAATCTTGTCTGCAACTGGGATACATTCACCGAAACTGCCGAAAAGCTCAAGACGGTCACCGCCGGCGGGACCGCAATGGTTGCGACTTACGCCGATCTCTGGCAGGCGCTTCAATTTAGTTCGGTCACCCTGACGCGCTCCGCGGACAACCATGTGAAGATTCTGGATGATTTCAAACCGACTGCGAATCTCATCAAAATGTACCATGATAACGGCTATATCACCGATGCCGATCAATGGAGCGATCAGTGGTATAAGGTCGGACAGGATAATTCTGCACTCGGATACTTCTTCTCCTCATGGTGTCTCGGAAACAGAGCCATGCTCTATAACGCCGAGGGCGGCGAAGAAGGCGAGACCTACGGCAAATACAATATCACAGAGGGTCCCTGTTCATGGTACTGGGGCGGCAACTGGATTATGCTCTCGCCTTATTGCAATAACAAGACTATGGCGCATGATTTCATCTATGATTTTGTTGTCAATCCGGAAACGATGAAGGCATTTTCTGAAAATTATGCCAAAGCATACGGTTCGCCGGCATTTGTCAATAACCAGAAGGTCATGAGCAGCATGAACATTCCGAATCCGCTGCTCGGCGGACAGTCTGAATTTGCCGTGCTGCACAATAACATCAAATCTCTGGATTACGGCAGCATTTATAAAGATCAGGATCCGTATCTGAAAATGGAACTGGAGACCCATATGCTCAGCCGCTATCTCAACCAAGGTGAAAGCTATGCTGAAAGTCTTGCGAACAGCAAGTACGATATACAGTGGCAATATCCGGAATACACGTTTGACTGAGCGCAAAAACACCGCAGAGCCAAAGCAACGGCTCTGCGGTGTTTATTTGAGCTCGGGATAGAAGCTGCGGACATCGGTCAGCCCGAGCAGATAATCGACATTTGTATGATGCAGCTCGGCAAGCGCGATCAGCACCGCCGTCGGGATATCGCGCTGCCCGAGTTCATAGTTGCTGTAGACCTGCTGTGAACAGTGCAGATATGCCGCGACATCGCGCTGCTTCATATCCGCATCCTCGCGCAAATCACGGATCCGATGATACACCATACTGAAACCCGCCCTCTTCCGGATGATTTCAATATAGCACACCGCATTTTGTTGTATTATAGTTTACTGCATATTGCGGTAATCCGGTAAGTGAAATCATCTTTTTGATTATTAAAAATGGGATTCCAAAGGGATAATGTCCCTTTGGCGGGAGTATGAGGGCAGAGCCCTCATTATAAATCATCACGATGCGATACAGCATTCACAAGGATATGCAGTCCTTCGATGTAGCCGGAGAAGCCCTTGCCCTTGACGGTTGCGATGCACGCCTGCCGGATATACGAAATCTTCCGGAACTCGTCGCGCGTATCGGGGTCGGAGATATGCACCTCGACGGTCGGGAGCGAGACTGCCTTGACCGCATCCAGCAGCGCGACGCTCGTATGCGTATAGGCTGCCGGATTGATCAGGATGCCGTCCGCGGTGCCGTAGGCTGCCTGAATCTTATCGACGAGATCGCCCTCGTGGTTCGACTGATAACACTCAATCGTAATGCCGAGCCGCTCAGCCTCTGCCTCGAGCATCGCGGTCAGATCGGCGAGTGTCTGTGTGCCGTAATGCTCCGGCTCACGAATTCCCAGCATGTTCAAATTCGGTCCATTCAGCACGAGTATATGCACAGTAATCCCTCCAGATTTCCGCCGCAGCCGCTTCGGGCGTGCGGTCATTTTCAATCTTTGCATCTGCAAATTTCTGATAGAGCGGCATACGCACCGCTGCCATTTCGTTGAGGTCGGCGCCGATTGAAAGCGGTCTTCCCTCACGGCTCAGTTTCTCTATCGGACGGCATATCTGATAAATTCTGCCGTTGCTGCGAAGCGGCGCATAATTTTCCGCACGGGTCACAACGCCGCCGCCCGTCACGAGAATCACGCCGCGCTGTGCGCTCTGCTCCCGCACAACCTCAGATTCGATTTTGCGGAAGGCATCTTCGCCGCCTGCTGCAAAGATTTCCGGAATCGGCTTGCCTGCCTTTTTGACGATTTCCGCATCGAGATCAACCTGCGGACGTCCGGTCAGCTTTTCGAGCGCATTGCCGATTGTCGATTTGCCGCAGCCCGGCATACCGATCAGCACAATATTTTCCGCATCGCGCTGCATATCGGCGCCGATCTCCGCGATTTTCACATCGTCAACCGGATTGCCGAAGAAATACTCCGCCGCCTGCTTTGCCTGCGCGACAAGCATCGTTAATCCGCCTGCATAGGGGATGCCGAGCTCCTCCGCCTGCAAGAGCAGCGCCGTCCGCGCAGGATTATAGATCACATCCGCAACGCCGCGCAGATTCGGAAAATTCCGCAGATCGGCGAGTGATTTGCCCGCATTCGGATACATGCCGACCGGTGTCGCATTGACAAGCAGCGTCGTGCGTTCATAGAATTTCGGCATATCGTTATAGGTGAACTCCGCGCCCTGCAAATCCAGCACGGACAGCGAGGCGCATCCGTCCAGCTTTGCAACTGCCTGAATCGTCTGCGAAACGCCGCCGTTGCCGAGCAGCAGTACATGTGCGCCTTCAAAGGTCAGTCCGCCTGCACGCATCATGCAGCGCAGACCGTATGCGTCGGTATTATAGCCCTTCCATGTGTTGTCCGGCTGCCGCACAAGCGTATTGACGCTGCCGATGATCTCCGCAAGCGGATCGAGCCGCGCACAAAGCGGGATCACTGCGATCTTATAGGGAATTGTGACGTTCAGTGCTTTCAGGCGCGTATCTGCAAGAAATTCGGGCATCTCCTCCGGTTCGAGTTCATAAAGCGAATAATGCGGATTGCCGAGCGCCGCATGAATCTCCGGCGAGATGCTGTGACCGAGCTTCCGCCCGATCAGTCCGTATGGTGTTTTGAATTCGGTCATTGAAAAGTTCCTTTCTGCTTATGCGGCATATTTTACACAATCTCCGTATAGTTTCCGAGCAGCGTGAACGAATCGCAGGAGCGCTCGAGCTCGCAGAGCAGTCCGAGTACGCCCTCCTGATGCAGATTGCATTCAAGGTCCATATAGAAGCGGTAGGAGAAATTCGTGCCCGGAATCGGCATGCTTTCCAGTTTGCACATATTGATGCCGAGTGCTGAGATTTTTGCAATCATCTGATAGAGCGCACCGGGGGAGTTTGCACAGTTGACGAGAATGCTCATACGGTCGGCGCCGGCATAGCAGGATGCACCCTTCGTGATGCACAAAAAGCGCGTATCATTGTTGCTTTCGTTCTGAATCTCACCGGTCAGAACAGACAGACCGTAGAGCTTTGCACATGCTTCACCGGCAATCGCCGCGACGGACTTGTCCTTCGCTTCCGCCGCACGCTGTGCCGCATGCGCCGTACTGACGCACGGGACAACATCCGCGCCGAGCTGCTGCAAGAACCGGCTGCACTGTCCGGCTGCCTGTTCGTGCGTATAGATCGTTTTAATATCGGAGAGCGATGCATCCTTCTGCGTCAGCAATACATGACGGATCAGCTGCCGCACGCTGCGGACGATGCAGATATTTGGCTCTCTGAGGAGATCATAAACCTGCCGCACGGAGCCGTGCACACTGTTCTCAACAGGAAGAATGCCGAATTTGCAGAGTCCTGCCTGAACCGCCTGCACGACGGCAGGAAAACCGTCCATGAAAATGATATCGCCCTTCGGGAACAGACGGTCGGCTGCGGCACCGGCATGACTGCCCTCAACGCCCGAGACCGCAATACGTCCTGCCTGCGGGAAGATTGTCTGTTCATTTGCGCACATCGCCGCGACACGCGCCGCAACGCTCGTCGCCGGAATCAGCTGTGCTGCCTGACGCGCGCGGGAAAGCTCAAGAAGCGTCCGGAACAGCTGATGCGCAGAATCGCCGTAATCACTGCCCGCCCGTTCACGAATGCGCATCAGTATTTCGCGCTCGCGTGCGGGATCATAAAGCGGCTTCGAGGGGTCGCGCCGCTTGACATCGGCAACCTTGTCGATCAGCGCCATGCGCTTGAGAAAGAGCGCAAGCAGTTCATTGTCCACGGCGTCAAGCTGCGGACGGATTTCCGATAATTCCATAGAAAACTCCTTTATCTGCGATGACTGGATTGATTCGTCATCGCGGCGGTTGATACAATCGTATAGATCACAATAACGGGAATGATCACGGCATTCGCAAGCGTCAGCCTGCTGCTGTGCAGAAAAACCGCGGCAGCATTGACAAGCATCATCACACCGACCAGCAGCAGAATGATGCCGCTCTGACGGTAATAGGGTTTCGGGTCAGGTTTGGGCGCCTGCTCCGCCGGATACTGGCTGTTGAGCAGCGGGCCGCGTCCTGTAAGCTGCAAACCGCCGAGCACAAACGCGGCGGCAGCGTGCAGAATCAAAATAACGAGAATCACGATCTCTGTACCGGTCATATGCCCTCCGCAGAAAAGAATGCATCAAAACCTGCCGTCGCAAAGCAGTACATCGAGCGCTGTCAGCGCCGCAGCCGCCTCGACAACAGGCACCGCACGCTGCGCAATGCACGGATCATGGCGCCCCTTGATTTCAATTTCGGTTTCATTGCCCTCCGGCAGGGTGACCGTCTGCTGCTTCTGTGCAATCGAGGGCGTCGGCTTGATTCCGACGCGGAACCGCACCGGCATACCGGTCGTGATGCCGCCGAGGATGCCGCCGTTTCGGTTTGTTTTTGTAACGATATTGCCCTGCAAATCGGTGCCGAACGGGTCGTTTGCAGCCGAACCGCGCATCCCAGAGAGTGCAAAGCCGTCGCCGAATTCCACGCCCTTGACTGCCGGAATCCCGAATAAAACACGCGCAAGCCGGTTCTCGATGCCGTCAAACATCGGGTCTCCGAGACCGGCAGGCATTCCTGTGATCATGCACGCAATCGTGCCGCCGACGGAATCCAGTGCTTCCCGCGCAGCGAGAATCTCCTGCTGCATCATTGCGCCTTTTTTATCAGATAATACGGGAAATTCCTTTGCGGCAATCTGCTCGAACAGCACAGACTCCGGCTGCATCGGAAACGCATCATCCTGCACGGAACCGATTGACGAAAGATGTGCGCCGACATAGATGCCGCGGCGTTCCAGAATCTGCAAAGCAATGCCGCCTGCCGCACAGAGCGGCGCTGTCAGGCGACCGGAGAAATGTCCGCCGCCGCGCATATCCGCATGTCCGTGCCACTTCATATAAGCCGTGAAATCTGCATGAGACGGGCGCGGTTTCAGTGCAAGATTGTTATAGTCTCCGGAGCGCGTATTCGTATTCGCAATCTGAATGCAGACGGGGAATCCGGTCGTTATGCCGTCCAGTACGCCGGAAACAAATTCCGGACGGTCCGGCTCTTTTCGCGCGGTCGAGAGGGCATTTCTGCCGCCCTGCCGCCGCTCCATAAAGCGCATGAGCCGATCAAAGTCGATTGCTTCGCCCGCAGGCAGACCTTCAATCAGCGCGCCGATGCCGTTGCCGTGCGACTCGCCGAAGATCGAGACGCGCAGCTGTTCTCCGAATTGTGAAGCCATAGGTTTCTCCTGCTTTGTATGTATTTACGTGGATTCTGTATATTTCCCGCCCAGTGCGGCGTAATCGGCAAAGAAGGACGGATAGGATTTGTTGACCGCCTCAGCACCGAGAATCGTGACCGGCTCTGCGCATCGCAGTGCAGCAATCGCAGCCGCCATGACAAGCCGGTGATCGTTCTGCGCATCAACCGTCCCGCCGGAGAGCTGTCCGCCGCACACGCACAGCCCGTCCGGATATTCCTCGACCTTTCCGCCGAGCGCGCGCAGCATCGCCGCAACCGAAGCAAGCCGGTCGGATTCCTTCAGCCGCAGCCGCTCTGCATGTGTGAAGTGACATATCCCGCTGCTCAGTGCTGCGCGAACTGCCAGAATCGGAAGGAGATCCGGTATTTTCTCCATATTTGCGTCAAATTCCGACATTGTTCCACATGAAACAATCGTTCCGCTCGGGGTATGCGTGATTTTTGCACCGGAGCGCGCCAGAATCGCAGTAATCTCCTTGTCGCCCTGAATCGAATCGGCAAACAGCCCCGATACGCCGACTGTGCTTTCATCCTGCAAGGCGCCGGCAGTCAGCCAGAATGCTGCGTTTGACCAGTCGCCGTCCACCTGAATGCTGTCAGGAAAATACAGCTTCTGCTTGCCTTTGATGTGATACCGCATCAGACCGGATACTGTTTCAGTCTGAATATCTGCGCCGAACAATCGCAGCGTATCAAGCGTCATATCGACATAGGCAGAGGATTGGAGCGGTGTGGTCAGTCGGATTTCACTGTCGGAATCGCAGAGCGGCAGTGCCATAAGCAGACCGCTGAGGAACTGCGAGCTGATATTTCCCGCGATTTCATAGGTGCCGCCGGTCAGCGTGCCCTCTGCTGTCAGCGGAAGTGTTGTCTGGTGAAACTGTATGCCGTGTGCGGACATTGCGTCGGTCAGCGTACTGATCGGACGCACCGGCAGTCTGCCTGCGCCGGTCACATGGATATGATCGCACACGCACATAGCGACCGGCAGCAGAAACCGCAGCGTCGAGCCGCTTTCGCCGCAGTCGAGGAGCGCTTCGGGCTGTCTGGTGACCGGCGTGATCTGCATGCCGGCTTCCGTTTCCGAAAAGGATGCGCCGAGTGCGGTCAGGCAGCGGACCGTCGCCGCAATATCGTCACAATACGGCGTGTGCAGCGGCAGGATTCCGCCGTTCTGTGAGAGCGCCGTGCAGATCAGCTTACGGTGCACATCTGATTTTGAAGGGATTGCCGCGACCGTTCCCGAAAGCGCTGCCGGATAGCAGGTGATGTTCATGCCTGTCCCTCCAGACCGTCCGAAAAGAGCGATTCGAGTTCAGTCAGCGGCATTTTCTCCATGCGGCACTGTCCGATTTTCTCCGGCAGGATCACTGTGATATCCGAGGCAGCTGCCTTCTTGTCAAGTGCAGCAACCGTCGCCATATCCGCCGCCGAATACGGGCAGAAAACCGGCAGTCCGCTGCGACGGATTGTATTGATAATCCGCGCAGATTCGTCTGAATCAAGGATGCCTCTGCGCACGGATGCGCGTGCGACAATCGCAAGACCGATTGCAACGGCATGCCCGTGCGAGATTGCAAAATTGCTCAGACGCTCGATTGCATGTGCCGGTGTATGACCGAGATTCAGCATCTTCCGGACGCCTTTTTCGTTCGGATCCTCCATCACGATTCTGGATTTATAGATCACCGAGCGTACAATAATCTCCTCATATTTTTCGGCAGGATTGCCGTTCTCATAAATATCGAACAGTGCCGGATCGTCAAGGATACCGTGCTTGATTGCTTCTGCTGCGCCGTCTGCAATTTCATGTTCCGGCAGCGTTTGCAGCGTATCAACATCGCAATATACTCCAATCGGCTGGTGGAACAGTCCGGCGAGATTTTTGCCGTGTGCGAGGTTGACAGCTGTCTTTCCGCCGACGGATGCGTCAACTGCGGCAAGCAGTGTCGTCGGAATCTGCACAAAGCGGATACCGCGCAGATAGCAGCCTGCCGCAAAGCCGGTCAGGTCGCCGATGACGCCGCCGCCGAGTGCGACCGCGAGATCGGTGCGCGTCAGATGCGCCTCCGCGAAGGCTTCCAGCAGTTCTCCGAGTACCGCAGCGGATTTGCTCTCCTCGCCTGCCGGCACCACATGTGTCTGTGTGAAAAATCCCGCTTCTGCGAGCGATTTCTTTACTTTCAGCAGATACAGCGGCGCTACATTGCTGTCGCTGACAATCATTACGCGGCAGGGCTTTGTGATTGCCGCAAGCTCTGCGCCGATGCTTTGCAGCAGTCCGCTGCCGGTTTTGATCGGATAGGTTTCGCCCGAGGGCGTTGTCAGAATCTGTGTATTCATTCGCTTTTCTCCTTATTCCGGCACAACCTGTGCGGAGTTTGCGATTTTTTTGAGCATGTCATAATCCTTGGATTTGATGAGTGCGCCGTGGCAGCGGTTGAGATCGTCCTTCCCGTACAATTCAATCAGCAGCGCGTAATTACTGCTGTCCGCGCCCGGTTTTCCGTACTCAAATACGAATCCCTTTGCGGTATCATTTTCAAAATGGTAGCCGACTTCTCCGACGCCGGCATACAGTTCGTCTTTCATTCGCATCAGCTGCAAATAAAACTTCCATGTGCCGTGCTTACGGACATTGTAATCCGACGGCGTGACATTATAAAGCATATCCCAGCATTCATAATTGTCATTCGGCTTCGCTCTGCGGATACCGCGCATGCCGCGGTCAAATTGTTCCTGTGTAAAGCCGTTTTCACCGATCAGCTCCATATCCTCTGCTGTGGAATGATCGAGAAATGCAACTGCCAGCGTTTCTTCGGAAGCAGGCTTGCTGTCTTTATTGGAATAGATTTTCAATGAGGACGACTTGTCGAGCTTTTCTGCGCTCTGCGGCAGCATGAGCTGGAGTCCGTACTCTGTCACAGGCTTAAAATCCGAGGGCGTACCGATTTCTGCATAGGGATAATCGCCCAGCACGGTATCCTGATAGCTGAACATCCTGTTTGCGATGATGCGGACCGGCAGACCCGGCGCAATCAGCCATGTGAGCAGAACTGCCGCAGCCAGTCCGCCGAGAATTCCAAGAAAAATTTTGAGTCCTTTATGCATTTAGTTTCCTCCTGCCGATGCCTTTGCGATTCTGCCTTCTTTCAGGCATTCGCAGAGTGCTTCGGCGTCATTGTTTTCGAGCGCTTCGAGATACGGCTTGAGATTGTCGATCAGGATGCGCAGCTCATCCGCAAGATATTCGCGGTTATCGAGCATCAGCTCCGTCCACATTTTTTCATCCAGACGGGCAACTCTTGTCAGATCGCGGAAGCTGCCTGCGGAGAATCCGCGGCGCTTCTGCGCGGTCGGCGACTTGACATATGCGCCGGAAACGATATGCGCTAGCTGCGAAGTATAGGCGATGATGCGGTCATGCTCATCGGGATTCGAGAAGGTCAGGTGTGCAAAACCGATATCGGTGAAATAGTTTTTGAGCATTTCGAGCGTCGGCAGATCGGTCGCGGAATCCGGCGTCAGGATCATTGAAGCGCCCTCAAAAAGCGATTCGGTCGCGTTGACAAATCCGCCGGTCTCCTTGCCTGCCATCGGGTGACCGCCGATGTAGCGGTAACCGTTTTCCGCAGCAAGTGCAGCCATTTCGCCGACGACCGCCCGCTTGACGCCGCAGATATCGACGAGCACACATTTCGCTTCGCCGAGGATTGCGGCATGCTCTTTCGTCCATTGAATCGCCGCAGCCGGACGCAGTGCCGTAATCACAAGGTCGCATTCGCGGAGCAGTTCATCCGTCAGCGCCTTGTCCATTGCGCCGGTCATGCGCGCGAACATCATGACCTCCTGATCGAGATCGTAGCCGTAGACCGTATGCAAAGTGCGTGATTTCGTCGCTTTTGCATAGGAACCGCCGATCAGTCCCAGACCGATAATTGCAATATTCATGTTATGTCCTCCGTAATTGATGCTTCATCCGTTCATCGCCGCAATATCATCCAAACTGCGGACATCCATTTCCGTCCACGCAGGACGGAAACCGGATTTCACCGCGTTCCTTGCCGATGCCAGATTGCACCATGCACAGCAGTAAAACGGGACCTTGTCCCGCTGCAATATTTCAACCGCAAGACGGCTTGTCAGTGCGGCAGCGATGCCTTTTCGGCGGTATTCCGGCAGTACATCTATTCCGATCTGCCACATTGTATCGCAGTCCGCCGAGCAGCCCGCCAGACCGATCAGCCGTTCGCCGTCATATGCGCCGACGCCGAGAACATCCAGTTCTGCGCGCTTTTCGCAGAGTGCATTCGACCACTGCGGCAGATAGAGCGATGCAAAATCCCCGTGCGTGAGGATGCAAAGCTCATAGCCGCAGGAAAGCGGATGCAGACTGTTCACATCCGGCAGCCAGTATTCCGATGTCGTGCCGACGCCGTATCCGAAGGGCTTTAATGCTTCATGCAGCACATGCAGATGCGGCGGCTCAAAGCTGTGAATCAGCGAGTATTTTTCCAGATATGCGCTGACGGCATCCTTCAGACACGCATTCGCCGATGCAACAATATTGCTCCCGTAGCTGACAAAATTCGCTGCAAAGGGCTGTTTCAGATACTTCCGCGCGTCCGGCGAGATGCTCGCCTGCACAATGACCGGCTGATGCTTTCTGAAATCCGCCGGATCGCATCCGAGATCAACTGCGGACTGCTGCATCGCAATATCCAGAATTTCCTGATTTGTCATGGCAGTGTTCATTCCGTTTCGCACATGAGCCGGAGCCGCTGCGCTTCATTTGCGCGGAATCCGAAGGTCTCATAGAACGGAATCTTATCGGGCATCGCGCAGAGCTCGACGAAAATCTCCGTATCCGGTACGCCGTGCGAACGGACAAAGCCGAGCAGCTCGTTCATCAGGATCGTACCGACGCCGCGCCGCTGATAATCCGGCAGAACAATCACATCTTTAATATAGTAGCAGAGCCCGAGATCGCCGATCATCCGCGCCATGCCGACGATTGCTTCGCCGTCATAGATGCCGACGC
Organism: Oscillospiraceae bacterium; assembly: GCA_017550285.1. Lineage (GTDB taxonomy): Bacteria > Bacillota > Clostridia > Oscillospirales > Ruminococcaceae > Firm-04. The sequence goes on along the minus strand of JAFZPP010000050.1, from coordinate 17,169 downwards.
GGAAGACGGAATTGCGCAGTGCCAGATCGACCTGCTCCTTTGCCGGACAGCCGTCCCAGACTGCGTTCCAGAGCTTGCAGAATTCCGCTGCCGTCAGCGTGTTGTGCCGGATTTGCAGTTTTCCCATGATGCCCTCCTTACTGCATGAAGTCATGCAGCGCATGCAGCTTCTTGGCGAGCGTATCGAATGCCTCCGGCTTGATCGACTGCGGACCGTCACAGACCGCATGCTCCGGATCGTTATGCACTTCAATAATCAGACCGTCTGCGCCTGCCGCGACTGCTGCCGGTGCAATTTTCGGCACCATCCACGCTTTGCCGCAGGCATGGGACGGATCGACGATGATCGGCAGATGCGTCAGATGCTTGAGCACCGTCACCGCGCCGATATCAAGAATATTGCGCGTATAGGTCTCGAAGGTACGGATGCCGCGCTCGCAGAGAATGACATTGTGATTGCCGCCGGACATGATGTATTCGGCGCTCATGAGCCATTCCTCATAGGTTGCGGAGAGACCGCGCTTCAAAAGCACCGGCTTTTCCTGATGACCGAGCTCCTTGAGCAGCGAGAAATTCTGCATATTGCGCGCGCCGACCTGAATGATATCGACATCCTTGAATGCAGGCAGATGCTCGATATCCATGATCTCCGTGACAATCGGCAGACCGGTCTCCTCCCGCGCGACTTTCAGCAGCTCCAGCCCCTCGAGTCCCATGCCCTGGAAGGAATAGGGCGAGGTGCGCGGCTTGAATGCGCCGCCGCGGAGTACCGTTGCGCCGCTTGCCTTGACCTGCTTTGCAATGCCGACGATCTGCTCCTCACTCTCGACCGAGCACGGACCTGCCATGAGGGTCAGCGTGCCGCCGCCGATCTGTGTGTCGCGGACACGGATGACCGTCGGCTCCGGATGAAACTTTTTGTTCGCATGCTTATAGGGCTCCTGCACGCGCTTGACGTCCTCGACGATTTCGAGTGCGGAAATCAGGTCAGGGTCAATCGCAGCGGTATCACCGACAAGACCGAGAATCGTGTGGGATGTACCGACGCTCTTATTGACGCTGATTTGCTTCTCCTCGAGCCATGCGATCAGGCTTTCGAGCTGTGCCTGATTCGGATTTTGTTTCAGTACGACGATCATAAATAGAAACTTCCTTTCAAAATATGCTGAAAATCGCGGTTTTCACTTGACGAAACCGGAAAAATCGGATATGATATAAGCGTATGCGCCTGATTGCGGCGCGTTCAGAAATCAACAGAACAGGACGGGGTAATCATGGAAACGAATCACGAAACAGCGCAGAAATCCGGCTTCGGCTCAAAGCTCGGCTTCATCCTTGCAGCCGCAGGTTCCGCGGTCGGGCTGGGCAATATCTGGCGCTTTCCGTATCTGGCAGCCAAATACGGCGGCGGCATTTTCCTGCTGATTTATCTGATTCTCGCCGTGACTTTCGGCTTCTCGCTGATGATCACGGAAATTGCAATCGGCAGAAAGACCGGAAAGAGCGTAATCGGCGCATATGCCGATATCAGCAAAAAGTTCTCACCGCTCTGCTGGCTTGCGGCATTTGTGCCGGTCATCATCACGCCTTATTACTGTGTGATCGGCGGCTGGGTGCTGAAATATCTGCTGACCTTTGTGACAGGACAGGGCAGCACTGCCGGCGGAGACGGCGCATTCTTTTCGAGCTTCATCGGGCGTGCCGGTCAGCCGACGGTCTGCTTTCTGATCTTCCTGCTGGTGACTGCACTGGTTGTGATGCTCGGCGTGCAGAAGGGCATCGAGCGCATCAGCAAATTCATGATGCCGGTGCTTGTCCTGCTGACAATCGGCATTGCAGTCTATACCTTGACGCTCGACGGCGCCGCAGCAGGCGTCAAATACTATCTGCTGCCGAATCTCGAGGGCTTTACTGCGGAAAAGCTGCTGAAAACCGTTGCCGCGGCAATGGGACAGCTTTTCTATTCGATGTCGCTTGCCATGGGCATTATGGTAACCTACGGCTCCTACATGCGCAAGGAGGATTCCCTTGAGCAATCGGTGCGGCAGATCGAGATTTTCGATACCGGCATTGCGATTCTCGCCGGACTGATTATCGTACCGGCGGTGTTCGTTTTCTCCGGCGGCGATACAAATGCACTGAATGCCGGTCCGAGCCTGATGTTCATTACGCTGCCGAATGTCTTTGGCTCGATGACGGGCGGACAGGTCGTCGGTGCGGTATTCTTCGTGCTGGTTGCACTTGCCGCCATGACCTCGTCGATCTCGCTCATGGAAACCGTTGTCTCGATCATCATGGAGAAATTCGGCTTGAAGCGCATCCCTGCCTGCATCATTACGGTGCTCTGCTGTCTGCTGCTCGGCATGCTCTCCGTTCTGGGCTACAGCACATGGAGCAATGTCCGGCTGATCGGGATGCAGTTCCTCGATTTCTTCGATTTCATCAGCAATAATATTATGATGCCGGTTGTCGCGCTGCTGACCTGCATACTGATCGGCTGGGTTGTGAAGCCGGAATACGTCGAGGATGAGGTGCTCGTGAGCCAGAAGTCATTCCGCGCACGGATGCTGCTTTCGGTGATGCTGCGGTATGTCTGTCCGGTCTGCATGATCATCATTCTGCTGACGCCCTTCGTCACGGAGATCTGATACCGCATAAAAAGCGCTTACAGCTTTGACTTTCAGCTGTAAGCGCTTTGCGTTTTCAGATATAAAGACCGGATGCGGCATGCCGCAGAAATCCTTATGCTGCGCAAATGTTTTCAGCCAAAGCCAAAGAGACCTTATCGTAATACCGGATAAAGCCGTAAAATCGGTATTCAGCTTCAAACAATCTGCCGCTGTACATGGCAATCGACGCTTCCTTCCTCTTGTGATATTATGATTATAGCACAAAGCGCCCCGAATTGCAATAGGCAATTTGCACAAAGATTTCGCGCGTTAAAGTTTTTATGTGCTAAAGTGAAGCTGCTGTGAACAGCGCGCTTGACATACATGAAAAATCATGATAAAATTTTGATTGCATCCCTTGCACAATTTCGAGCTTGTTTTCTGTCATAATAGGCAGAGGAACATGAAAGGACGGTGGAAACCGTGAACGACAATGCCATGATCGCACTGTTTGAGCAGCGCAATGAGCAGGGCATCGCAGAGGCAGACCGTGCGTACGGCGGGCTGCTGCAAACGATTGCCGTGCACATCCTGCACGACAGCCGCGACGCCGAGGAATGCGTCAATGATGCGCTGCTGAAAGCGTGGAACAGCATCCCGCCGAAGAAGCCGAAATTCTTTTCGGCATTCTTGGCAAAGCTGACGCGCAATCTTGCACTCAACCGCTATGCGGAGGAGCATGCGCAAAAACGCGGCGGCGGCGAGGTTCCGGCTGTGCTCGAGGAGCTTTCCGAATGCATCCCCTCACAGTCCGATACGGAGCAGGTGCTCGACCGCATGGCACTCACGGACGCTCTGGAATCGTTCCTCGCTTCACTCCCCCGACAGCATGCGCAGATCTTCATGCGGCGCTATTTTACCATGCTGGAGCCGGGGGAGATTGCAGCAGAGCTTGCCGTCAGCGAAAATACGGTTCGGAGCACACTGCGGCGGACACGCGACAAGCTGCATACATATCTTGAAAAGGAGGAATTGCTGTGAACAATCACGATCTGCTGGACGCGGTCGGAGAGCTCTCCGAGGAGACCGTCCACAAATATGCGCTGCCGGATTCACGCAATACCGGACGTGCAAAGGATGAAAAACATATGGATACAACAGTAACACAACCGATCACGCAGACAAAGAAAAAGCCGTTCCGCATCAATATGGGCACTGCTGCGGCTGCGGTTGCACTCTGCGTCGGGCTGAACGCGGCAATTATTTTCGGTGTTCACAAAATGAAGCAGGATGCAGCCGGCATCACATCCGGTTCGCAGATGATCTCCGACTCAGAGATGACATCTGCTTCACAGGGTGCACCGATTTTTGAGGAACCGGATCACCCGTATATGACTGTCATGGAAGCGAGTTCAACAGAAATCTCCGTCAGACTGAGAAATCCGACCGACAAAGATTTCTCAATCAATCCGGAATTCGCGATACTGGACGGTGACCGGATTATCCCCGTTAATTATTTGGGTTCGCCGCCTGAATCGCATTATGTCCCGAAACAAACGAACGGCGAAGGTTTCTCTTATGAATTTCTGGATGACGGCACATACAAGTTTGTCAATCTGAATAAGGACGGCAGCGTGAGCGACAGCTTTGAACCTGTCGAGTTCAGGATCCCTACGGTCAGACACGAGTATGATGAACATGATCAACCGTATATGGAGGTCATGGGTGCGAATGAGACGGAAGTCACAGTGAAGCTCAAAAACCCGACCAACAAAGCATTCACGTACCACTCGGAGTTTGCTGTCATGGACGGCAAGAAAAAAATAATGGTGAACCGTGCAAGTGTGTATGAGCTGGATACGCCGCTTGCACCGCAGCAAACGGTTTATGTGGTCTTTGCTTATCAGAGACAGAAACCCGGCAAATACAAGTTTGTCAATCTGAATAAGGACAGCACCGTGAGTGACAGCTTTGAACCGGTCGAATTTGAGATCCCTGCCGAACAGAAGGACAGTATTCGCGTTCCGGAGCTCATCGGTATGGACTACAACGAAGCGGCGGAGATGTACGGCGACCGGATCCAGATCATTGCGGACAGCTTCGAGTATTCCGGATATGAAGAGAACAGAATCTTCGATCAGGATATTCCGGCAGAAGGACTGGTCTCAACCGGAACGACCATGCATGTCAAGGTTTCGCTCGGAAACAAAAAGGTGCTTATGCCGGATGTGACCGACTGGGAATTTGAGACGGCAAAATCGACGATCATCGGGCTCGGGCTCTATGCAGACAAGCGCTCCGCCTATAGCTCGGAAGTGGAAAAGGGCAGGGTGATCTCCACCGATCCGGAGGGACCGGTGGAAATAGAACCCGGTTCGTATGTCAGAGTGACAGTCAGCCTCGGCAAGAATCCCGATACTGTCCCTGTTCCGAATTTCGTCAATATGGACTGGGATACGGCAAAGAACATTGCCGACAGTCTGAATCTGGAGCTTGTGAAGAAGCAAATTTTTGACGAGGCAGAGAAGGGTACTGTTCTGAAACAGAGTGTGCAGCCGACTGAGGAGGTTGGCGAGGGCTCGGTGATCGAGCTGACGGTTTCGACCGGTGCAGGATATGAGGGCATACTGGTGCCGCAATTCGTCGGGATGCAGTGGGAGCTGGCTGAGACAACCGCAAATGCTTTGAAAATTCCGAATACAAAGAAGGTCGTCGATGACGATGCGCAGGCAGGAACGGTCATTGCACAGGATGTTGACCCTGGGACTGTGCCGGATGAGAATACGCTTGTCACGCTGACGGTTTCCTCCGGTCATAAGCAGGAGGCGGTTCGCATTTCCTTCAATATTCCGGCTAATATTTCCGGAAAATACCATATCGGCCTTTATGAGGGCGGTGTTGCAAAAGCAGTCGGCGGCCAGTTCGATCCGGAATATGCAGCCGGCGTCACCTCGCTCATGATTGAGGGGATTGATACAGCCGAAATGGTTGCAGTTCTGTACAACGATGAAAACGGCAAGGAGGCAGCCATCGGAACCTACCGCTTAGATTTTGACAAAAAGAGCTATGAGACGCTCAGTGAGGACATTGCAGGCGCATTCAAAGCCGTGCAGTAACAGGACATAAAAACAGCCGCAGAATCGGGAATTTCCGGTTCTGCGGCTGCTTTTTTATGATGCATTATGTCAGAGCATTGCGATGTTTGCAATAGTTGATGCCCGCGGCAGCCGCAAGCATCGGCATGACAGGCGCCGTAATCAGCTCCGCACAGCCGGAGACTGTATTCAGAATGGAGACGACTGCCATATCTGCTGTGCTGTACATGCGGGAAATCAGGACGTTCGTCAGCGTACTGACGCAGATCGAGAGCAGCACGAGTACAACGGTGCTCACCAGAATCAGAATCAGCAGAACCGGTGCGGCGCTGCTCGGCTTGGTGCTCTCCTTCCGGAGAAAATATCCGAATATGAATACGACGATCATCCGCAGCAGCGGAATCACAAACAGCAGCGCGTGCTGATATGCCTCCGGATGATCCGGATACTGACCGGCACCAAACGTATTCAGGAACGGTGCCGGAATCAGATGCACGATGCAAAAGAACAGTGCTGAAATTGCTTGCAGCACGATTGCTGTCAGTGCCAGAATGCGAATCGGTTTTGCGTTGTCGGTCATAATGCGCCTTCCTTTGTCAGATGCGGAACAGCGGAGAATCAGCCCTCAACAGCAGCCTGTACGATAACGTTGAAATCAGCAGCCTTCAGCGAAGCACCGCCGATCAGACCGCCGTCGATGTTCGGCTTTGCGAGCAGCTCAGCCGCATTCTTTGCGTTCATGGAGCCGCCGTACTGAATCGTGACAGCGTCCGCAGCAGCCTGATTGTAGAGCTTTGCGAGGGTTGCGCGGATGAAGCCGCAGACCTCCTCAGCCTGCTCCGGTGTTGCGGTCAGACCGGTGCCGATTGCCCAGACCGGCTCATATGCGATGACAACGTTCTTGAGCTCCTCCTCGGTGACATCCCACAGATCGAGCTTGATCTGCTTGCCGACGACTTCCTCCGTGATGCCGCACTCGCGCTCCCACTTGAGCTCACCGACGCAGACAATCGGCTTCAGACCTGCTGCGAGGGCTGCCTTGGTGCGCTTGTTAACGGTCTCGTCGGTCTCGCCGAAATACTGGCGGCGCTCGGAGTGACCGATGACAACATACTCAACGCCCATCTCGGTCAGCATATCAGCGGAGATTTCACCGGTGAATGCGCCGGACTTCTCAAAGTGGACGTTCTCCGCGCCGACCTTGACATTGGAGCCTGCGGTCGTGTTGACAGCGGTCTCAAGGTTCGTGAACGGCACGCATGCGATGACCTCGATCTTGCCTGCTGCATTTGCAACGAGCGGCTTGATCTCCTCCAGAAGTGCCTTTGCCTCCGGACGGGTCTTGTTCATTTTCCAGTTGCCGGCGATAATCGCCTTTCTCAGATTCTTGTTCATAACAGATACTCCTTCAAAATATATTCTCCGGTCTGAAACCGGATATTCGGCTGATTGGGGATGATGCAGCGTTCAGAGCGCTGCGAAGCCTGCCTCCTCGGGTGTCGGTCCGGCTGGCTGTGCGGTCGGGAGATTCCGGTCGGTGAGCCGGCTCTCCTCGATCATCACGGTATGTGCCGCGAAGATTTTTGCCTGCTCCAGCGTGCGCCGCATCTCATTCTTCTGCGATTGCAGCAGCGGCGGCTGAATCTCCTCGGTCAGCATGAAGAGCTGATTTGAGAGGTCATATGCCTCTTGGGTTTTGCCGCGTGCATAGAGCGCGTTCAGCTCCATGAGACCGGTATAGAACTGCGATTCGCCCGCGGTGCGGCTGCTGAGCCGGAATGCCGCATGCTTGCGGTAATTCTCCGCGTTTTCCGGATGATTCGTCAGAATCGAATACACTGCCGCGAGCTTGTAATACTCGAAGACATCATCGCTGTAGACGCGGTATTCGGGGCGGACATCCGGCTGCAAATCGAAGTTGTATTCCAGCGAGCTGCTGTGATTTTCAAACAGACGCACCGCCTTGTCCATGCGGTCGGTCATCATGTACAGCTTGATTTTTGCAGTCAGAATCATCGCCAGATTGCGCGAATCCTGCGTTGTTTCATTGAGATGCGCGATTTCCTTTTCGGCTTCGGCATAGTGCTCGCCCATCACCAGAATGAAAATCCGCAGTGCAATATCCTGGGCATTCGGCATCGGGACAATCGCATTCAGTGTCTGTGCCATATCCGCGCAGAAGCCGCTGTCTGCATAGAGCCGGTCGAGCTTTGCATATGCATGCTTATGAATCAGCTTGTAATACAGCTTCCATGCGTAAATCAGAACCAGCGCCGAGCCCGCGGCGAGCAGCAGATAATAAATGAGAACCATCAGCGCACGGCCGGCGGATTTGCCGAGGAGCGAAAGGAAGAAAACCAGACCGACTGCGGTCAGGATACTGGACATGATATAGACCGTAATCCGCACAAATTTCGGACAGTCTCTGAAAATATGGCGAATCAGCTCCTTCATGCCTGCACCTCTTGACGGTTTTCCGGTGCGACATCCTTCGCGCGTTCCAGCAGCTGCATCATATGCGTCTTCTGGAAATCCTTGGCGAGTGCCGGACTGGTCTCGATCTCCTGACGGGTCTTTGCAGCCTGCTCCTCTGCCTGTGTATCAAAGCCGAGGGCATAGAGCTGCATGGTCTTTGCGATCATGACGATGACCGGAGACATGGTCTTCTGCTCGAGAATCGCATGCTCTGCGGCTTTGAGAAAATGCTCGGAATCCTCATAATCGCCTGCGATTGCGCGGATGACTGCCGCATTGCAGCCGTATGCCGCGCCGCGCAGCCGGTAGGTATTCGCATAGATATCCATGAATTTGCGGCAGCGGTCCAGCTCTGCAATCGCCTCACTGTAGTGTCCGGACGACAGCAGCATATCGAGCCGCGCATTCTGATATTCATATTTCTGGTCGTCATTGAAGCCTGCGGTCGGAATGGACTCCAGCAGCGCTTTTGCGTCGTCATATCTGCCGAGATAGCTCAGCACATCGACTCTGCGGAGTTTCTGCGATCTGTCCGGTGTCGGATAGATTTCGCTGTGCTTTTGGAGCCATGCTTCGCTGTAGCCCTCTTTAGCCATGATTTCATTCAGCGGCTCCTCTTTTTTGAGCGTCGCGGAGATCATCACGACCAGCAGGATAATCAGCAGCAGTCCCGCACCGACGGTGCAGCACATCGGCTTCCAGAGCGGCGCTGTATCGCGGTTCGGCAGCCAGATCAGAAAGCCGAGCAGCACCGTGAACGGGATCAGCCCGAGAATCGGCTTGCGCAATGCCCAAAAGACTTGTTTCCAGTATTTCATGCCGTTGCTGTCCTCCTTGCATTGTCTGAATACAGTTCAGGCGGATAAAACTATCCGCCCGAAACTGCAAATCATAATCAGATTATTTCTCAGCGATTGCTGCAACGCCCGGCAGAACCTTGCCCTCGAGGTACTCAAGGGATGCGCCGCCGCCGGTGGAGATGTGGCTCATCTTATCTGCAAAGCCGAGCTGGATTGCTGCGGTTGCAGAGTCGCCGCCGCCGATGATTGTGGTTGCGTCAGCAGCAGCCAGTGCCTCGCAGACAGCAACGGTACCCTTCTTCAGGGTCGGGTTCTCGAATACGCCCATCGGACCGTTCCAGACAACAGTCTTTGCGGTCTTTGCAGCATCTGCGAAGATTTCCATTGTCTTCGGACCGATATCGAGACCCATTTTGTCAGCCGGAATCTTGCCTGCCTCAACGAACTCGACATCAACCGGTGCGTCGATCGGATCCGGGAATGCAGCTGCGATTGCGGTATCGACCGGCAGCAGAATCTTCTTGCCGAGCTTCTCAGCCTTTGCAAGCATCTCCTTGCAGTAATCGAGCTTCTCGTCATCGACGAGGGACTTGCCGATTTCGCCGCCCTGTGCCTTGATGAAGGTGTAAGCCATACCGCCGCCGATGATCAGGGTATCGCACTTCTCGAGCAGGTTGGAGATAACATTCAGCTTGTCAGCAACCTTTGCGCCGCCGAGAATGGCAACGAACGGGCGCTGCGGATCCTCAACTGCATTGCCGAGATACTGAATCTCCTTCTGCATCAGATAGCCGACTGCGGTCTCCTTGACGAAACGTGCGACGCCGACAGTGGAAGCGTGTGCACGGTGGGAGGAACCGAATGCATCCATGACAAAGACCTGACCGTCAACGAGGTCTGCGAGCTCCTTGGAGAAGCCGTCATATTCAGCCTCCTTGGTCTCCTCATTGCCGCGGAAACGGGTGTTCTCGAGCAGAACGATCTCGCCGTCCTTCATTGCTGCGACAGCAGCCTTTGCGTTCTCGCCGACGACTGCATCATCCGCTGCAAAGACAACCTTGGTCTCCGGCAGCAGCTCTGCCAGACGCTTTGCGACCGGTGCGAGGGAGAACTTTGCCTCCGGACCGTTCTTCGGCTTGCCCAGATGCGAGCAGAGCACGACCTTGCCGCCCTCGGAGAGCAGCTTCTTGATCGTCGGGAGTGCCGCGGTGATACGGTTGTCGTTGGTGATCTCGCCGTCCTTCAGCGGAACGTTGAAGTCGCAGCGGACAAGGATCTTCTTGCCCTTTGCCTGAATGTCGTCTACTGTAACCTTATTCAGTCCAGCCATGATAAAAACATCCTTTCAAAAAGAGTATTGAGTTTGAGATATGCGGCATTTTTCCGCATTCGTTCTTATTATACACTATTTTCCGGATTTTTGCAATATGCAGAGCAAAAAAAAGCGCGGCAGCCGCATCTGCTCCCGTACAGCGCCGACGCGAATCATGCATCGGAGATACTGTACATCATGCAGATACGGCTGCCGTGAAGACGCAGCGTGCTGCTTTTCTGCGCAGAACCGGCTTCGTTCCTTTCGGCGAAACCGGTTCATTCTCCTTTCAGAAGGTTATTTCCGGTATTCCGGATCTGCCGCACGGTACTGCGCCAGCTTTTCTTTGCCCTCTTCGCTCAGTCTTCCGCCGGACAGATACTCAACCGGCTGTATATACCACTTTCCGTCATACCGGACAACCTGTATCTCACAGAGGTCCATGTCATACTGCGCCCATTGATCGGCAGGAGAGCCGGAAAGCCGGACCCAGAATGAATATCCCTTGTCCACACGGTTGTAATAATCGAGAGCAGCATTTTCGGTGAAGAGCTTTTCTGCCTCTTCATAGTTTCCTTTTTCCTTCAGCCTGTAGGCATACAGTTCGCATAGATCCTGTTCGTTCTGCCGGCAGCTTTCCAGTATCTCCGTGATATCTTTACAGGTATCAATCTGATACCGGCTGACCATTGCAAACCTGTCACGGTATGAGGCAATCAGTTCTGCTGCGCTGTCGGGGTTATCGTCAATCGCGTTGCAAATGTATTCAATCAGAGACAGCTCCATGATCTGTTCACGGTCGCCTTTCTTGCAGACTTCCAGAAAATTCTCCAGTGCAGCCCTTGCTGCTGCTTCGTCATTTGCAGCGGCGATTGACGGATCGTCCATATCCGCGTGATACAGATTCCGGATCAGCAGTCCGCCGCCGATAAAAACGCAGAGCGCTGCACAAACCGAAAGCATTTCAAATGCTCTGCGGCGTATCCGGAGCAAAGGCTGCGCTGCGGCATTGCCGGATTCCTTCGGTGCCGTCCGTTCGATCAGCTTTTCGTCCGCCTGACCGATTGCCTGTAAAAGCTGCATTTTCGTCAGCTTCATAAGTATCCCTCCTGTTCCAGATGTTCCCGCAGCTTTTGCCGCATCCGGTGCAGCGTTACCGTAACGCGGTTTTCCGTGATACCGAGCCCTGCCGCGATTTCCGGACCCGTCATCATATAAAAATACCGCTGCATAAAGATTTTCTGCTGTACTGCCTTCTGTCTGTGCAGAAACTGCCGGATGCATTCCCCGAGCATGGAAGCCTCCGCCTGTGCCTGTACATCCTGCCCGTCCGCCAGCACCTCGGAAAGCTCGTCCAGCACGAGAGAAACCTCCGCTGCGCCGCGCTTTTCCGCAGTGTTGTATGTATGCTTATTCAGTGCCGTATTCCGCACAACCGCAGAATAATATGCCTTGAGATACCGCGGCTTTGCAGGCGGTATGCTGTTCCAGATGCGCAGCAGCGCATCATTCAGGCATTCGTCGGTATCTGATTCGCTGCCGAGAATCCGCATGGCAATCTGTCTGCCGAGATTGCCGTATGCATCCGAAATATCGCTGAGCGCAGATTCGTCGCGCTGTTCGAGCCGGTGAATGATCTCGCTGTCTTTCATGCTGCACGCCCCCTTTCACTCTATAAGACAGAACCGGAGTCCGGAACCTTACAGTTATCATAGAAAATTTTTTGAAAAATCAATGCACACGAAACAGCAGAACGCAGACAGTTCATCACAACCGTCTGCGTTCTCTGCTTTCTGATTCAGTCCATATCCTCAAACGCTTCCAGTCCGCGTCTTGCTTCAAACTTTGTATCACCGTGCCTGACAAAGAGCATCGTCACAAATGACAGCAGCGCAAACACCGCACAATACGGAAACAGCGTCATGCAGCCGGCATGCTCCAGCAGTGCGCCCGCACAAACCGGCGTCACGATCTGCGCCGCCATGCTGAATGAATAATAGAAGCCGGTGAAGCGACCGACCTCGGAGCCTTTGCACATCTCAAGCACCATCGGCAGCGAATTGACGTTGATAAACGCCCATGCCGTACCGACCAGAAAGAACAGGATATACAGCAGGCTGTGGAATTCATGATACACACAGGTATAGGCGAATACGCCGAAGAAACAGGCGGAGAGCAGCAGGATGCCGCCCATGATCGTCTTTTTGCGTCCGATTCTGCTCGCCAGAATACCGGACGGAATGAAAAAGAGGATCGCACCGCCCGTTGCGACTGTCAGCCCGAGCGACGCATCGCCGATTCCGATGTTCCACATGGCATCGGCATAGGTCGTAAACCATGTTTCCATTGCATTGTAGCCCATATACCACAGTGCGACCGAAAAGAGCAGAAAGAGCAGGCTTTTTTTCACATCCTTCGGGAGCACCTCTTTGTGATCGGCAGTCTCCTCTGCGAGATTTTCCTCCGGATGCGCCTTTTCATAGGCAAGCATCTCTGCATTCCACTGTATCTCGTTGACAAAGAACATTACCACGATCAGCGACAGAATCATAATGCCCGCCACAACCAGAAACAGCGGCAGATAATCGACATGCGCCGCATGCTGCGTTTTGGCGGAGGGATACATGATCTTTGCGATAATCAGATAGATGATGCCGCCGAGTGCGCCCATCAGATTGATGATCGCATTCGCCTTGCTGCGCAGCGGCTTCGGTGTGACATCCGGCATCAGCGCGACCGCCGGACTGCGGTATGTACCCATGGCAACCAGAATGCAGCCGAGTACGCAGACAAACACGATTTCAATTCCCGTCTTCGGATTTTTGAAGTATGCATTGTCCAGAAACGGAACCAGCAGCATCAGAAAGACGGCTGCAATGCTGCCGCCGAGAATAAACGGCTTGCGCTTGCCGATTTTCGCCTTGCAGCGGTCCGATAAGCCGCCGAACAGCGGAAGCAGGAACAGGGCAAGGACATTGTCGGCAGCCATAATCACGCCGGAAAAACCCTTGTCCATGTGAAATGTCTTTGTCAGAATCAGCGGAATGACATTGTTGTACATCTGCCAGAACGCAAGGATTGCAAGAAATGCAAATCCCACGCGGATTGTCTGTCCTGTGTTCAGTTTTTGTTTTTGATCCATTGTCAGAAATACCTTTCACCGGTTGTTTATTCTGTTAACCTCAAAACCGTGGCTTTATTATACCATATTATCAGGTGAATTTCAATGGAGGGACAGCAAAAAAATTGCTGCTTCGCAGCAGGGGGGATAAAATGCAGGCGGGCACTGCCCGCTTATGGCGAAAAGTGCAACGGGAGATTGGGAAAAGGAGGATGGAGCAAGGGATGATTTGCAGGCAGCCTTCCGGAGTGCTTTGGATCAACGGAAAGGATTTAGAAAATGTGCTGGACAATTACCCTTTTCTATGCTATAATTAAAATATCAAGTGATCCGTTTCTGACCCCGAAAACAGCAAAGGAGGGCATCCATGCTGCAATTTTACGGACGCGGCTCTGCATTTTCTGATGTGCATAACAGTGCTTTTTTCCGAAGCGGACGTTCGCTGATCCTTCTGGACTGTCCCGCATCTGCATTCCGGATACTGAAGCACGCACCGTTTCTGTCAGATTGCTCTGAGATCCGCGTGTTTGTCACACATACCCATGCAGACCATGTCGGCGGAATCCCGCTGCTGATTCATTATGCATTCTATATCCTGCATATGCCGGTGATTGTAACAGCGCCCTCACAGGAGGTTGCAGAGGATCTGCGGCTGTATCTTGACCGTATCGAGGGATGCGATCCGGCAGGCTACCGCATTGAAACAGCAGCAGACGCAATCCTCCCGTTTTCTGCCCGTGCCGTCCCTGTGCCGCATACACCGCGCCTTGCCGGAAGATGCTTCGGCTGGCATCTCAATGCGGACGGACAGGAGATTCTCTATACAGGAGACACTGCCTCGCTGGATCCGTTTCTGCCGTATTTGCACGAGGGTGTCACGCTGTATACAGAGGCATGCTGCCATGGATCTGCCGTGCATATGCAAATCGACAGGATTCTGCCTGTCCTGCGGAAACTCACACAGAACGGCGTCAGAGTCTTTCTGATGCATATTGACGATGAAGCGAAAATCGCAGATGCAATCAGCGGCACGGATATTGCGCTTGCGCCGCTGTACGATACGAAAGGAGAAAGAAATATGACAGACATCAGTGCACAGGAAACACTCGCCAGCATCTTTTCCATTACGCATGATCTGTACAAGCGGATGTGCAGCGATCAGGAAAGCTCCCACGAAACACTGTTCACAGATCTCACCGCGCTGGGCAAGGTCTTAACCGGCGCTGATCGGGCGAGCTTCTGGAAATGGGATAAGCGCCGTCATGAATTGTGGACGCTCTCTGCAATCGGCACTGAACGCATTGTCATCCCCGAAACAACCGGTCTGGTGGGAAAAGCCCTGCGGGAACAGAAGGTCGTTGTGACAAACGATCCCTACAGCGATCCGGATTTCAATCCGGAGGTGGACAAGAAAACCGGCTATGTGACGCGCTCTGTGCTGGTCATGCCCGTTGCAGATGTCAACGGCGAGTTCATCGGTGCATATCAGATGATCAACAAGCCGGGCGGATTTGATGCCGATGCAGACTGCCGCAGTCTGTCGCCGGCTGCGCTGATCTGCGGTCTTGCACTCGAATCCGAGACATTTCTGGAGGATTCGCAGCATGACCGTCTTACCCAGCTCAAAAACCGCATGGGCTTCTACGCCGATTATCTGCACCGCTACGGGAAAATGCTCGCTGCCGGCAGGAATGTCTCCATGTTCCTCTGTGATATCGACCATTTCAAGCGTGTCAACGACACCTACGGACATAACGCCGGAGATGATGCGCTCGCATTTACTTCCGATATCCTGCAAAAAAGCTGCCGTCCCGGAGATAATGCGTACCGTTGGGGCGGTGAGGAGTTCATCATGCTCTTGCCGGACACAACGCTTGAGGAAGCCGCAGAGCTGGCGGAGGCGATCCGCGTGCGTGTCATGAATGCGACCTGCCTTGCGGACGGAAACGAGATCCGGATGACGCTCAGCTTCGGCTGCTGTGCAATGGACGGCAGGCTTTCTGTTGAGGGGAATGTCAGCCGTGCCGATCAGCTCCTCTACACTGCCAAGGAAGGCGGCAGAAACCAAGTCAAATGGGAACCGCTCCCTGCATGGCAGAATCACTGAGCGGCGCATCGCACAGGTTTTATCCCGTATACTGAATCATATCATTGCTTTCTGAAAGAAATGCGGAAGAACATGGCATTTTCGGTCATGCTCTTCCACATTTTGTTTTTTTTGTGATCCTGCATTTGACTGCGGCAAACCTCACTCCGTCTGCGGCAATTCCGATTCATATTCCAAATCCGCTATGGCATCGGCAATCAGGACAGGTTCATCACCGCTGTTTTCAAACATGGGTATCAGCAGTGAGAGCTCCATAGGATCACTGCACGAATCTCCCGATTTCACCGTAAATTTGAAATAGCTCAAGGGGATAAAATAATAATCGTCATTGGGCGCCTCAATCGGAATCGTTACATCTTCAGGATCGGAATCTGCCAGATCCCAGAAATTCATGGCGGGTTCTTCCGGACTGAACGGAACGCACAGCGTATATCTGAAATGAATTTCCTCATCATCTCCGATGAATGTAGAGCAGAACAGTTTATAGTTTGTCGAATAGCTGGTTTCGTCATTTTCCTTCAGTGTAAACACAAGCTCTTTATACCAGATGTAAGTATATTCATATTCTCTCAGCTCCGGATTCGGCAAGACCGGCTGTTCACACGCGGTGTCCGGGAGCCATTCCCCTTCATATGACCGGAACCATGCTGCGCTGTAGCCTTCCTCTGATACAGCGGCAGGCGTCAGATTCGGATTGGACAGGCACGGAATCTGTATTTCCTCGGGGTCATCCGGCGTGCTGCCTGTCTTATCGTATGTAATGAGCGTGGCAAGCGGCGCATACACAGCAACGATATTTCGGTTTTCGGTTATATTGGTATAATCACCGTCCCAGTAGGCGAGGTAAAGGAGATCTTCTTCTTCTTCCTCAGACCCCAGATGCTTCGGGAGACCGTTTTCCGTTGTCGGCAGTTCAGCATCCGCTCCTTTTGCAACAGTCTGCGTTTCACCAATCGGATTGTCAAGATCTGTATAATCCCATGCCTGCGCATAGAACTGCACTTGGAATGTCTCAATCGGTTCAGTGGTGGTCGTTGTGGTAGTCGTCTTAGTGGTTGTCGTTGTTGTGGCAGTTGATGTCGTCGTAGTAGTAGAAGTGGTTGTCGTTGTTGTGGTAGTTGATGTAGTCGTCGTAGTGGAAGTGGTTGTCGTTGTAGTAGTTGATGTCGTAGTAGTAGTGGACGTAGTTGTTGTTGTGGTGGTGGTAGTTGCTGTCGTGGTCGTAGTGGAAGTGGTTGTCGTTGTTGTGGTAGTTGCTGTCGTGGTCGTAGTGGAAGTGGTTGTCGTTGTAGTAGTTGTTGATGTCGTAGTAGTAGTGGACGTAGTTGTTGTTGTGGTGGATGTGGTTGTTGTGGTGGATGTGGTTGTTGTTGTGGTGGTAGTTGATGTAGTCGTCGCGCGCGTGGTAGTAGTTGTTGATGTGGTGGTAGTGGTTGCCCGTGTGGTCGTCGTTGTTGACGTTGTAGTAGTGGTTGCCCGCGTGGTCGTCGTTGTTGACGTTGTAGTAGTGGTAGTTGCCCGCGTGGTCGTCGTTGTTGATGTTGTATTCGTCGTTGCCCGCGTGGTCGTTGTTGTTGACGTTGTGGTAGTAGTTGTCCGCGTCGTGGTCGTTGACGTTGTGGTAGTGGTCGCCCGCGTGGTGGTAGTTGT
>JAFZPP010000049.1 GCA_017550285.1 Oscillospiraceae bacterium | reverse complement strand
TCAGCATCCGAATGATTGCTTTTCTGATTTCATACTGCGTTTCCGCATCTGCTTTTCGTGCATTTGCACGCAACTCTTTTTCCATGTCTCTATTATACCATATTTGCGTAAAATATTCAAGAGATAATTGGTATATCAATATAAAGTGAGAAGCCACTGCAACAACTGCAAACCCAAACACATAACTGATTGTTACAAGCAGGATATAATCTCTGCTCAGGTGCAACATCAGTGCAGAGGTCGTCGCACCGCAGATTCTTCTTGTAATAAGTTCATTTTTTCGCTTATCAATCCAGTTCAACGTGACATTAATAGAGTTCAGAAGAATCATGAGAACGACAAGTATCAACGGCATAATTGTGATTGCCTGATTAAATATCGCTGTGTGCAACCGATTTTTGAAACTGAGATCCTCAGGTGTATGGATGGAATCTGCCTGAAATGCATTCTGAAAATCCGCGGCAAGCTGTGCTGAGTCAGTACCGGCATCCAATGCGTACTGACCACGCAGTTTGACTGTTTTTTCGGTTTTATATGCGCTCAGATTATAATATACGTTGGCATCTCGATTCACAATATTATCGGAGCGTGAAAACGTACCAATCACTTCAAAATACTTGTTATCAATCAGAATACAGGAACGGCCATCAATTTTTTTCAGTTGATCGGTACTGGTATCTGAAATAATCGCTGTTTTGCTGTGTGATTGAAAATCCGATTCAAGAAACGATCTGCCGCTGCTCATTTTTGGCGTAAATTCTCTGCCGGCAGCATAAACGCCGCAGGTTCCGTTTTCCTTATATCGCAGGATCAAGGTTCCGCTGTTACGGTACCGTTCCGCTAAATTCAGCAGTGTTCCGACATCCGCACCATCCGGAACTGCGTAAGAATAATACGAATGGCTGAGAAGATCCTGTAATTTTCCTGTCAAATGAAATGCTTTTACGATATTTGAAAATGCAATTGTAATGAAGAAAGCAGTAAAAAACTCAGTATCAGAATATATTTCGATTTTGAAAGTAAATATCGCATAATTACCTCATAAATAAAAAACAGCACCATGCCGTGCGAAAAGGATTCGCACGGCATAATGTTGAATGGATAATAATTATAACTTAGAAAGCAATATATGCTCTATAGAATTCGGTCTTCGTTGCCCACGGATTCATAGAATCCCAGAACTTTTTATTTACCGAATACGTATTGTAATCCTGCTTGGAAGAAGCTGCACGAGTGTATGTTCTAGTGCAAACCTCTTTGTTACCTCTCTGATACCAGAAGCCAGCCTGCTTGATATACTTGCCGACATAATTGTTAAGAAGATATCCCGGGTTAGACGGAATTTTATATGCGCCCTGGCACTGTGCATAACCGGTATAATACAAACCAATCGGCCAGGATTCTTCCGACCAGCTTTTTGTCTTGGTGGAAGCTGCGGAAGCAGACAGAGTACCAAAAGCGCACACTGCTGCTGTTGCTCCAAGGATCATAGAAATAAGTTTCTTATTCATTTTTTATTACCTCGTTATAGAATAGAATGTAGCATAGAATGTAGATAGAGTGTAGAATAATCAATTAGTGGAAAGAAAAAACTGATTAGAAAAGGAATGTACCGTAATTGGTATATTCAGTAGAACCGAACTTGTTTTCAATAGAAAGCGTGCCGGTAGAAAGTCTCCACTTCATGTACTTCTGACCGGACGGAGAATACTGCTTTCTATAACCGGACCAATTTCCGGAAATCCATGCTTCGGAATGAACAGAAACGTAAGCCTGTCTAATCTGACGACCGTAAGGAGTATACGGCTCACCCTGTGCACCTTTGTGATTCGGGATGAAAGAAAAACTGCATTTATAGACGGTATCACCATGTGAATCAAAATAGTTTGCCCAGTCAGTGCTGCTGCCTGCAAATGTACTGACAGACAGAGCAGCAGTTGCGAGAACGCCTGCCAAAACAGCAGAGATCTTTTTTGTAAAGTGTTTCATAGTTAAGTCCTTTCGTTAAATGTTGCATAGTCTATTGAGTGAATTAATTGAATTTGAATCTTAGTCTGATATAATTGCGCAATTTAGCAGAGTTTTTGATTCCTTTGTACTATATCACACAATATTGCTTTTGTCAAGGCTTATGCATTTAAGAATATTTAAGAAGTGATGTGTCCAAACGGGGAGCGAGAGGAAGTCAATCACCCAAAAGGTAATTCTTAACACGAATGGATACGCCGCGACTTGCATATTGCAAGTCTAATACAATATGAATCAACACATTGTCCCTGCGCGTTTTGCAGCAATCAGAAACAAGTCTCCTGTGCGGGTATCTGCCTGATCCGGAGTTTTTTTTAATGCGCAGATTGCACTGCGCGTATAATTCTGAGTAAATTATACTGTCTGATTATGCACGAAAGCTGTCGGATTGTATCCGATTTGTTCTATGCTCCGTAACCGAATTGTAATACATTGTTACTTTTTATTCCGGATGGTTTTGGCAATCTGCGAAAAAATGAGAATTCGGATTTGTCGGTTGTGCACAAGAAATGGCTGCGTTTCACAACATTTCGCTGAAAATTGAACCGCTTTTTGACGGATGCAGCTTCCGAGCCCGCAAAACCCAATACTTGACAGACTTGTAATAATCTGTTATAATGGCATTACGCGCCGGCAAAACCGGATGCGTATCCTGAGATAAAAAGAAAGATCAGAATATCATTTCAGTAACTGCAATGCTATAAAAAAGAGATTTGATCAAAAAACGAACATACAGAATACGGGAATGATCGGGAACACCTGCACCTGCCGAATTTCGCCTTCTGCTTACAGGAAAGGAAAGGTAACCGAACCCATGAGAGAACAAATGAAACGGATTCTTGCAGCAGCGGCAATGTGCTGTATGCTGCCGGGAATCACCGCCGCACCGGTTTACGGTGTCTCAGTGCCCGCAGCTGAGCGTTTGTCAGTCTCCGCAGCAACGGTTTCTGCGGACGGAACACAGTATACGGATTCTGCATCCTTCTCCGCGAAGGTGCAGAGCATTCTCGCAGGCGACTGCGGTGTCTATGCGGATGCATCCCTGAATGAGCCGGTATCTCTGCCGATCGGCTCTGCACTCAATACATGGCAGACCTATTTTGTCAGCACCGGCTCCGGAAGCTGGAGCGGCAGACAGTGCTATATCTATGCACAGGGCGTTTACAGTGTCCTGTTCGGCGCGATGCCGGGCAACGGCGATGCTGTCAGCGAGCGGATGCATAATGTGCTCAGCGGTGTAACGGAGATTACGCCGGAACTGCTCTATGCACACCGCGTCATGCCGGGCGCCTATATGCGCACGACCGTCAATGAGGACATGAGCTTCAACGGCGGCGCAGGGCATTCGATGATCGTTCTGGGCTATACCGATACAACGATTACCATTCTCGAGGGCAATGCCGACGGGGCAGGTGCAATCGAGCTGAATACATTTACCTATGACCGCTTCAACAGCCGGTTTACAACCGGTAAAACGCGCGGAATCTGTCAGGTCATCCAGCCGGAGGAATCCTATTACGCTTCGCAGTACGGGATGTATTTTACCGGCGGCAGCGGCATGCTGGTCTATTCGGGCGAGACCGTACCGGTCCGGAAGGAGAGTATCCTGACAGAGCCGGAACCCGTGGCAACGTCTGAGCTGACTACCGCCGCGGCGACAACTACCATAACAACTACGACGACATCTGCCGCCACCACGACAACGACCACCACAACAACGACTACAACGACCACCACAACCACCACGACCACCACTGCTGCGACGACAACCACAGAGGCGGAAACAACCGTTTCGACAGAGCCGTTGTTCTATGCATCGCCTGCGATGAACAGTGCAGCAGATGAGCCGAGCGTGATTGTTGCGCAGAAGCTGGATGCACCGGTCTTCCTGCCGCTTCCGAATGCAGAGTGCTATACATGGAGTACGAGCGATCCGGAGGTCGTTTTCCTGATCTGGGACGGCATCGCAATCACCAAGCGCAACGGCACGGCTGTCATTACGGCGGAAAACAGCAGCGAGTGCTTTGAATTTGAGATCTGCGTCGATGCAGTCAACTGGGATACACTCGGCGACGTCAATCAGGACGGCGCGACCGATCCGCTGGATGCCGTACTGGTCATGACCGCCTATGTAGACAGCACGATGAGTGAGACCGATACCGAAGCGCTGGCAAAGCTCCCGCTTTCGATTGCGGATGTGGACGGCAGCGGCTATATTGATCTTGTCGATGCGCAGCTCATTCTGCTTTACTACGTCAACAATACGCTGACCGATTCAGGGCTTTCCCCGAAGGAAGCATGGGGACAGCTCCTCTGAATAACAATCTGATATCTGAAATCGCCTGCGCGGGATTCTGCGTCAGGCGATTTTGTCGTGTGATGAAAGGAAACCCGTTTTATGCAGCAGACTCCCCATTCGATCCTGAAGGAATATTTCGGCTACGACCGGTTCCGTGAGGGACAGGAAACGCTGATCCGGCAGATTCTCTCCGGCGGCGATGTGCTCGGCATTATGCCGACAGGCGCAGGCAAATCCATATGCTATCAGGTTCCGGCGATGCTGATGCCGGGGCTGACGGTTGTGGTATCGCCGCTGATTTCGCTGATGCAGGATCAGGTGACGGCGCTGCGGGAAGCCGGTATTCCGGCAGTCTGTCTGCACAGCAATCAGGATCAGGCTTCTTATTTTGCCGCGCTGGATGTGGTGCGGCGCGGGGAAGTACGGCTGCTCTATGCTGCGCCGGAGCGTCTGCTGACGGATTCGTTTTTATCGCTGACAGAATCCGTTGCGATTACGATGGTCGCGGTCGATGAGGCGCACTGTCTTTCACAGTGGGGACAGGATTTCCGCCCGAGTTATCTGCGGATTACGGAATTTCTTGCGGAGCTGCCGCGCAGACCCGTTGTTGCAGCGTTTACCGCGACGGCGACACAGACCGTTCGTACAGATATCAAACGGCTGCTCGATCTGCATGATCCGACGGAACTTGTCACGGGCTTTGACCGCAAAAATCTGCGCTGGATCGTCGAACGTCCGGCAAAAAAATATGACGCGCTGCTGCGCATCCTGAAACGGAATAAGCACAAGAGCGGCATTATCTACTGCATTTCGCGGCGGCTGACCGATGAAATCTGCTCGAAGCTCTGCGCCGACGGCATTCCGGCGGTGCGCTATCATGCCGGACTTTCTGCGGAGGAGCGTGCGGCGAATCAGGAGGCATTTCTGCGCGATGAAGTGCAGATTATGACCGCGACCAATGCGTTCGGCATGGGCATCGACAAATCGAATGTCTCCTTTGTGATACATTATAATATGCCGAAGAGCATGGAGGCGTATTATCAGGAGGCGGGCAGAGCCGGACGCGACGGCATGCCTGCGGAGTGCATTCTGCTCTACAGCCCGCAGGATATCCGGACGAATACGCTGCTGATTGAAAATTCCGAGCAGGAAAATGACCGCCTGACGCCGGAACAGCGGCAGATTCTGCGGCAGCGTGATTTTGACCGCCTGCATACAATGGTGCAGTATTGCAGTGCGACGGACTGTCTGCGGCATTTTATCCTGCGCTATTTCGGTGAGACTGCCCCGACCCACTGCGGCAACTGCGGCAGCTGTCTTTCCGATAACGAAACACTGGATGCGACCGTTCCGGCGCAGAAAATTCTCTCCTGTGTGTACCGCGTCGCACAGCGCGGACGGCACTGCGGCAGCCGTATGCTCTGTGATATCCTTGCGGGCAGTCAGAGCAAGGCGCTGAAAGAAGCCGGTTATCAGACGCTTTCGACCTACGGACTGCTTGCCGATCTTTCGCGCACACAGCTGGAGCATATGGTTAATATCCTGATTTCGCGGGGCTATCTGCGCATGGATACGAGCCAGTATGCGACGCTTTCACTCGCACCCGCGGCGAATGCGGTGCTGCGCGGGCAGGAGCAGGTGATGATGTCGCTGCCGAAGCGTGATCTCCGGCAGACGGAGCGCGAGCAGCGCCTTGCAGAGATGCCGGATTAC
This sequence comes from Oscillospiraceae bacterium, assembly GCA_017550285.1. Lineage (GTDB taxonomy): Bacteria > Bacillota > Clostridia > Oscillospirales > Ruminococcaceae > Firm-04. Next base: position 41,686 of record JAFZPP010000049.1, on the reverse strand, counting down.
GGTGTGGATGAGGCGCTGTTCCAGAAGCTGCGGCAGGTTCGTGAGCGCCTGGCAGCAAAGGAATTTGTTCCGGCGTATATTGTCTTTTCGGATGCCACGCTGCGCGATATGTGCAATAAGCGTCCTACCGATGCGGAGGAGATGCTTGCGATCTCCGGCGTCGGCAAATATAAAATGGACAAATACGGCGAAGCCTTTTTGCAGGCAATCGCGGAATATCAGAATCAGAAATGAATTGTTTTTCAGAAAGTACTTGCATTTTTTTCCGAAAACTGGTATAATGACAGATACGGAAACAGAATCCGCAAAAAAATATGAGGAGAATGAACGATGAACAAGAAAGCATTGATTTCGGTCAGCCTTGCAGCCGGTATGCTGCTGGGCATCGGCGCTGCGCCGGCAATCAGCCGGATCGAGAACCGTCAGGGTTTGGTTGCTGTTGCTGCAACAAGCGGAACGACGACCGAGGGCTGGAAGTTTTCAACTGACGGCACAAGCTGCACGATCACCGGCGCGGAAAATACCGTGCAGGGCGATGTGGCGATTCCGGCAAGCATTCAAATGGAGGACGGCACGGTGCTGCCTGTTACAAAGATCAGCGGCGGTTTCCGCAGCAATGCAAAGTATATTACCGGTCTGACGATTCCGGCAAGTGTCAATCTGATTGACAACTATGCGTTCAAGGGACTGAACAACCTGACAAGTGTGAAATTTGAAGGCAAGATTCTTGTGCTGAATGAGGATACTTTCGCAGACTGCACTTCTCTGGAATCTGTCACGCTGCCGGAAGGACTCATGGAGATCGGTACTTCCTGCTTTGCAGGCTGCACCAGACTGAACAATATCAAACTGCCGTCTACGCTTTCTACGATTGGCAGCAAAGCATTCGCTTCCTGCGAATCGCTGACATCCATTACGATTCCGGCGAAGGTGACCGAAATTACGGGTGAAGCATTCAAAAGATGCAAGGCTTTGAAGAACGTCACGATTGAAAACGGCGTCAAGACGATCGGTTTTGCTTCGTTCGGCGCATGCGATTCGATCGAAGAGATCACGATTCCGAAGAGTGTCAATACCATTTCCATCAGCAACAGCTACTGCATGTTCAGCGACTGGGGCAATTATGCTGCAAATATCAAGTCGGTTACAATCGAGAATCCGGACTGCGAGTTCTGGCTGTTCCAGGGCACCGAGGAAAAGCCGCTGACGATTTACGGCTATGAGGGCAGCACCGCGCAGAAATACTGCGAGAAGAACGGTGAGCGTATGCATGTTGTATTCAAGTCAATCGGTGAGAAGCCTGCACCGGAGCCCGTTCAGGATACCGGTCTGTTCTGCGATGCAAACGGCAACGGTGAGATTGACGTCGCCGATGCGCAGTTCGTCCTGACCTATTATGTTGAGCAAATGGCCGGCAATTCGCCGAGCTGGTACGAGATTACCAAGAACCCGAAGGCGCCTGACGCCCCGTAAATCACATCCGACAACAGAATGCCGTCCCTGCTGCCGTTCCGGTGCGGGGACGGCTTGCTGCTTCTTTCCGGCGGAATATTGATACGGAGACTTGCTTTTTTTCGGAAAGTATGTTATACTGAAAATAAGGCGTAAGCCTTTGATGAAGTATCGTATGAAAGGAAGAGATCGCTGTGCTGTTTTTGCATGAGTTTGCGCGAATTGAAGCCGAAGCGTTCCTGACGCTCGCTTCCGAAATGATCGAAGAGGACGGTATCGTCACCGCAGAGGAGGATGCGCTGCTCGCTGAGTATGCTGCATCGCTGCGCGTACCCGGCTTTACCTATGACGCGGCTGCGGCTGCGGCTGCCCGTGATACAATGGCGCAGCTGAATGAGGTCAGCAAGCGCAAGGTGTATATGGAACTCTATACCTTTGCGATCTGTGACGGCTTCGAGGACCCTTCGGAGCGCAGAGCACTGAATGAGCTGCGCGAGGCGCTCGATCTGGATGCACATATCTGCCATAAGCTCGAGACCTGTGCGCGCGATCTGTACGGCGTTTATGCCGAGATCGAAGACGTACTCGGCGCAGACCCTTCGCCGGTCAGGGTTGAAAACTGATCATTGCTGCCCCCGCACCCTAACGCGGGGGCAAGCTGTATTATAAACCGATTGCATCAGGAGGTGCATCAATATGGAGGAGCATCAGCCGCGCAATGCGTTTGATATCCCGAAGGTGTTTTATTTTGAGACAGGCAATACCCATACCGGCAGCCGGAAGCATCTGCGCTACCGCGTGGAGCCTGCGGACGGCATGCTGCATATTGCCGTCTGGCGGCAGGATGTCTGCTTTGAGATCGCAGAGGACCGCGGCGCAATCGAAGGAACTGCCGAATATCCCGTCTCGGAGGAGGGCTTTCAGCAGATGCTCGATTACTTGCAGGCGGAATTTGACAAGCCGTGCAGCGGCAACGGATAACCGGAGGAGAAACAATGTTTGATGCAGAAAAATATATCGCAGAATATCAGGAGCTGGAGCACGGTGCGCCGCGTCTCCGCGCAATCAGAAAGGCAATTCAGGCTGCCGATGAGGCACATAATGACGAATGGAGCTTCCGGTTCCGCGAACGCTGCCTGAACGAATCGACCTTTGAGAGCGACGATGTCGATGCACTGATTATCTTCCCTGAAATGGTCGCAATCTATGACCGGAATGAGGAATTGCAGGCGGATGACGAATATTTCTACAGCCTGATGTGGAGCTATAAGCTGGTCATTGAGAATGCGCAGAATTTTTATCATGTGCCGCTGAACCAGATCGAGGCATTTCTCGAGGATTTCCGGCGGCGGCTTGAGCAGGCGGGGCGCTCGCTGCGCACGTATTACTACATGCGCGAGAATATCTCCGAGCAGACGGGTAATCTGCTGCCTGCGGAGGAATACGGCAAATACCGCGATTATCCGACAGATGATCTGAAAGACTGCACTGCCTGCGAGACCTCGCATGATGTCCGCATGGCGCTGCTGCTCGATCAGCCGGAGCGTGCACGCGAGATCGGAAAGCCGATCTTTTCCGGTGAGCAGCACTGCGGCGAGGTGCCTGAAACGACCTATGCCGCATGGATCGAATACGATATGCGCAAGGGCGATTTCGGCGATGCGCGCAAGCTGGCGAAGCGGCTGTACCCTATGGTGCGGCACCGCATGGATATGCTGCGGGAGGTCGGCACGCTGCTGCATCTCTACAGTCTGATCGACTTCCAGACCGGTACAACGGTATTCCGCCATGAGCTGCGTAATTTCCTGAACTGCCGCAATCACTGGATGCGGTTCCATTTTGCAGCCGGTGCACACCGTCTGTTTGCGCATATGTCCGCGCTGAAAACGGATACCGTCGGACTGGTGCTGCCGCAGGAATTTTCGCTCTGGAATGAAACGCATCGCTATGAAACAAAGCAGCTCAGCAAGTATTTTTATGAGGAAGCGAAAACGCTTGCAGAAAAGCTCGATGCGCGCAACGGAAACACCGTCCTGATGGATTATTTAGACGGCACAGACCTTGCATATGAAAAGGGCGAGGTGGATTATATCCACGGAGATACGGAGCCGGTGACGTCTGTGATCGGTGCGGTCTGCACGGTGCTGCCCGATGAGCTGACGGTTGAGAGTGTGACGCGCACACTCGAAAATGACGGCAGATTTGCAGTCGTTCTCGCAAAAACGGAACCGGAGCAGGGGCTGCTTGCTTTCCAGATTGCAGAGGGCGGAACAGAGGAAATCTATCAGCTGATGCTGGTCTGTCAGCCGGTGCCGCCTGTGCAGGATTTCCGTCCGGCAAGCCCTGTTTCGGATGATCTTGCCGAGACTGTCACGAATGCAGAAGGCGTTGTGCTGTGCATCATGCCTTTTGAGGAGAAGCAGCCTGATCTGGCGCTGCATTTCCAGCTAAAGCTGCTGAATCTGCTGTTTCCGGGCGCAGTTGCATTTCTTGATTTTTCCCGCCGCAAGCTGCTTCCGGCAGGCTGGGTTGCAATGGAGGCGCACAGCGATGTGCCGCCGCTGGTCGATTATCTTTATAATTTACAGCTGCACGGCGGTCCGGATTCCGATGCACTCTGGATTCGCACGGAGGGTCTGCGCTGCTGCGGTATCCGCGAGATTGAGATTCTCGATGCAACGAAGCAGAATTTCCCGCGCTATTGCGATATGCTCTGCTTTGCCGCAGAGCGGATTCTGCTGCGCGGTGAGCTCAGTGACGCGAAGGAGCCGTTTGAGGTTGTGCGGAAAAATGACGGTTCTTCGTTGATATGTACATGGGTGCCTGCTTCTGAGGCGAAGGCGGATTATCCGGCGGACAATGCAGGCGGCATGGCGGTGCGGATGCAGCTGCTCGGCGATGAGGCGGATGATCTCGACGATGATGCCGTGCTGTATCTCCATGACGGCGAAGCACAGGACGGTACGCAGCGCCGCAAGCGTCTGGATGCAATTACCGAGGACGAATTCAATACCTTCTGCTACGGCAGCTATATCGCAACGAGCCGCAAGATCGCAGCGCTTGCAAAGGAGCGTTACGGTATTCTGGCTGCACTGCTTGATAAGGCACCGGAGAATGCATATGTCTGTGTGATCGCGGAGGTCGGCGATGATTCCGATGAAATCTGGGTGAAGGTCGTAAAGGCGGAGGAGCACCGGATTACCGGTACGCTGGCTGAGGACTGCATCGCAGGCAAGGCAGGGGATATATATGAAACTGCGCCGGAGCAGCTCACGGATTTCTCCGTCCGGCTTGATGAAAACCTTGTGATTCATCCGAATACGGCGTATATCGCGCTGGAGATTGAATAAGGTGTCTCCGACGGATCAATCATGGAGGCTTCTCGCCCCCATCCCCCTCGTCGGGGACATTGTCCCCGAACCCCGTATTTTATAGAATGATAAAGATATGCCGCTCAATTCAGGCTTTGGATTGCGCGGCATTCTTTATGATATTGAGAAATGTGTGCGGCGGGCAATGCCGGACAAAAGATAAGGCATGCAGCGCTGCCGATGCATGCTGTTGATTCTGTTCTTCGCACCGATTGCGAACGGCTTGTTATTATTTGTCCTGCGATATTGCACAATCACTGAAAAACACCGCACTGTTTACGGTATTTTAGACTTGCATTTTGCTGCGGTTTATGGTATAATGAAACAGTATGGATTCCAGTATGGACTGAGAACGGAACCACGAAAGGATGCGTACGTTTCTATGGATAAGATCGGAACAATAGCAAGAGAACGCCTGAGCGCGCTGTTCGACGGCGGTGTGTTCACCGAGCTGGACGCGCTCCGGACTGAAAAGGATGCACCGGCTGCGGTCATCTGTGCACACGGCTATGTCGAGGGACAGGCTGTCTGCGCATTTGCACAGGCACCGGATGTCAATGACGGCGTCATGGGCAAAAATACTGCCGGTAAGATCAAGCGGCTCTATTCGCTCGCCGCAAAAACCGGTACACCGCTTGTCGGGATTTACGATTCAAACGGTGTCTATGTGGACGGTACCGCCGATTCGCTGACGGCTTACGGCAAGCTGATTGCCTGTGCTGCAAAGCTGTCGGGTGTTGTGCCGCAGATTTCGGTGATTGCAGGCGTCTGTGCAGGCAGTGCGGCTCTGCTCGCTGCCGAGGCGGATTTCGTCCTGGCAACGGAATCGGCAGAGCTCTATCTGACACCGCCCTTCGGCACCGATGCCGCAAAGCCGGAGACCGCTGCCAAAGCGGGCGTTGTCGCTGCCGTCTGCAAGGACGACGCGGATGCCGCAGAGCAGGTCAAATCCCTGCTGCGGAAGCTCCCTGCAAACAATCTCGCAGGTGCACCGGTTGCCGAATTTGATGAACCTGCCGCTGCATGCGCGAAGGATACACTCCTTGAAGGCATTGCCGATGCAGGCTCGCTCCTGCCGCTTTATGAGGCATACGGCGACTCGGTCGAAACCGCACTCGCAACTGTCCGCGGTCAGGCAGTCGGCATCATCACGACCTGCAAATCCGCGGATGCACTCACCGCTGACGATTCCGCAAAAATGGCACGCTTTGTCCGCACCTGCGATGCATTCTCCATTCCGGTGCTGACGGTGCTTGATACGGTCGGCTTTGCAGCCGATACCGATGCCGCAAGAAACGGCTCGCTCCGTGCCATGACGCAGCTCTGCGGCGCATATGCCGAGGCGACAACGATTAAGATCGCGCTGATTGCCGGTGAAGCATGCGGCGCGGCATTCTCTGCAATCGCAGGCAGAGGTGCAGGCAGCGATTATGTGATCGCATGGTCGGATGCGGCGATCGCGCCGATGCGTCCGGAGGCGGCTGTTGAGTTCCTCTGGCATGACAAGCTCAAGGGTGCTGCCGATGTCAATGCAAAGCGCAGAGAGCTTGCAAATGAATATAAGCGCACGCTGGCATCTGCCGAACAGGCTGCACAGATCGGTGCGATTGATACCGTGATTGCTGCCGGTGAGACCCGTCAGGCAATCGTCGATGCGCTCGATCTGCTCGAGGGCAAGCGCGTTTCCAATCTGCCGAAGAAGCACAGCAATATCCCGTTCTGATCCGGCAAAGCGGCGGAATCTTATGCCGCATGTTCCGGAACAGAGCGTTCATACATTTGTGAATTAAGAATCAGGAGGATGAACTCATGAGCAAGCAGTTTCGTGTAACCGTCAATAATAAACAGTATGATGTCGTCGTCGAGGAGCTCGGCGCAGGCGCAGCACCGGCAGCAGCAGCTCCGGCTCCTGCGGCAGCAGCACCGGCGGCAGCGCCCGCTCCCGCAGCAGCACCCGCACCGGCAGCAGCGCCGGCTGCATCCGCAGCAGACGGCACACCGGTCTCTGCACCGATGCCCGGCACCATTCTCGATGTCAAGTGCAAGGCTGGCGACAGCGTCACAAAGGGTCAGGTTCTCTTTGTGCTGGAAGCGATGAAAATGGAAAACGATATCGTTGCACCGGAGGACGGCACCGTGCTCGCAGTCAATACGACCAAGGGCAGCAGCGTCAATCCGGGCGATGCACTCGCCGTACTCGGCTGACAGAAAGTGTGATCGGATATGGCGAAAATTGGAATTACAGAAACCGTACTGCGTGACGCGCATCAGTCCCTGATCGCAACGCGCATGACGACGGATGAGATGCTCCCGATCCTGCCGGAGCTCGATAAGATCGGCTTCCGCTCGATTGAGTGCTGGGGCGGCGCAACCTTCGATTCCTGCCTGCGCTTCCTCAATGAGGACCCGTGGGAGAGACTGCGCATCCTCAAGAAGAATATGCCGAATACGCCGCTTCAGATGCTGTTCCGCGGTCAGAACATGCTGGGCTACCGCCACTATGCAGATGATGTGGTCGAGTATTTCGTGCAGAAGTCCATTGCAAACGGTATTGATGTCATTCGTATCTTCGATGCGCTGAATGATATCCGCAACCTCGAAACCGCAATCAAGGCGTCGAAGAAGGAAGGCGCACATACGCAGGTTGCGATGAGCTTCACGACCGGTGAGGTCTTCACTGACGAATACTATGTCAATTATGCAAAGCAGATTGAGAGCGCAGGTGCGGATTCCATCTGCATCAAGGATATGGCTGCGCTGCTGACGCCTTACCGTGCAGAGTCGCTGGTCAAGGCGCTGAAAAAAGCGACCGATCTGCCGATTCAGCTCCACACGCACTATACCTCCGGTCTGGCGTCGATGTGCCTGATCAAAGCGGCTGAGGCAGGCGTCGATGTGATCGACACCGCGATGAGCCCGCTCGCCCTCGGCACCTCCCATGCGCCGACCGAATCCATGGTCGCTGCATTCGCAGGCACGGAATATGATACCGGTCTGGACCTTGTCAAGCTGAGCGAGCTGCGTCCGTTCTTCATGGAACTGCGCGAAAAGTATATCAAATCCGGTCTGCTCGATCCGAAGATGCTGGCTGCCGATGCCAAGACGCTGATCTATCAGGTTCCGGGCGGCATGCTCTCGAACCTGCTCTCGCAGCTCAAGCAGGCAGGCAAGGAGGATCAGCTGACGGCTGTGCTCGAGGAGGTTCCGCGCGTCCGCAAGGATGCAGGCTTCCCGCCGCTCGTGACCCCGACCTCTCAGATCGTCGGTACGCAGGCTGTGTTCAATATCATCGGCGGCGAGCGCTATAAAATGGTTACCAAGGAATTCAGAGCTATGGTTCGCGGCGAGTACGGCAAAACGCCGCTCCCGATTGATCCGGAATTCCAGAAGATGATCCTCAAGGATCAGGAACCGATTACCTGCCGTCCGGCAGACCTGCTCGAGCCGGAGCTTGATAAACTCCGTGAGGAATGTGCTGAGTGGATCACGCAGGAGGAGGATGTTCTCTCCTATGCGCAGTTCGGTCAGGTCGCAGTCAAGTTCTTTGAAAAGCGCCGTGATAAGATGTTCGGTCTGGACGGCGTACACGGGAATGCCGAAAAGCAGATTCATCCCGTCTGAATTTCTGCAATGAAAACGCTTCGGGTGACCGCCGTCTGAGACCGGCGGTCATTTCCCCGTTTGATTGCAGGGGAGAAAGGAGCAGTTTCTTTTGCCGATTTGTATATCACCGGAGCTGCCTGCCTATCAGGCACTCCTCAATGAACATATCTTTGTCATGGGCAGTGACCGCGCGGCGCATCAGGATATCCGGCCGCTGCGGATTCTCGTGCTCAATATCATGCCGAAAAAGCTGGAAACCGAATTGCAGCTCCTGCGCCTGCTGAGCAATACGCCGCTTCAGGTCGATATTTCGCTGCTGCGCATGGAATCGCATGTTTCCAAAAACACCTCGCAGAGCCATATGGACGCATTTTATACAACGCTGACGGAGATCCGTGAGAAATTCTATGACGGCATGATTGTCACCGGCGCGCCGGTCGAACAGCTTCCCTTCGAGGAAGTTGACTACTGGCAGGAGATCTGCGAACTCATGGAGTGGTCGAAAACTCATGTGTTCAGTACGCTGCACATCTGCTGGGGTGCGCAGGCAGGTCTCTATTATCACTTCGGGGTTCCGAAGTATCCGCTGCCGAAAAAGATGTTCGGCATTTTTCCGCATCGTGCAGAGGTGAAAAAATCGCTGCTGCTGCGCGGATTTGACGATGTATTCGATGTGCCGCATTCGAGGCATACCGAGGTGCGCAGAGCCGATATTGAAAAGGTGAAGGAGCTTGTTATCCTGACGAGCTCGGAGCTTTCCGGCGTGCATATTGTTGCAAACCGCAACGGCAGACAGTATTTCATCACCGGTCACTCGGAGTATGACCGCAATACGCTTGCGGCGGAATATTTCCGCGATAAGGAAAAGGGGCTGGAGATCGAGATGCCCTTCAATTATTTCCCGCATAACGATCCGGCAGAGATGCCGCGTTTTTCGTGGCGCTGCCATGCAAACCTGATGTTTTCCAACTGGCTGAACTACTGTGTCTATCAGCGGACGCCCTTTGATCTGGCGGAGCTGCCGCTGCGCAACTGGAACTGGGAGCTGGATGTCTGACGGCATATGCCGGAAAGGAGCAATATGGAACAGAATTTTAACAATCCGCAGCAGCCGAATTACGGCTATGAGGGCGTCAATGTGACGCTGCCGCCGCAGAAGCAGCGCAAGACGGGTCTTGCAATCGCGGCGCTGATTCTCGGTATTCTGAGTATTATCGGACTTTGCTGCTGCTGCATCAATGTCATTACCGCACCGCTTGCGATTATCTTCGGCATCATCGTACTGGTCAAGCATCTGGACGGAACCGGTCTTGCGATTACGGGTATTGTCCTGTCGGTTCTGAGTCTGCTCGTAGTCGTCGGCGTATTCTTCTCGATCCGCGAGATTATCCCGTATGCGGATGTGATTGCATCCGACTACACGCAGATGCTGGAGAATGCGGACGAGGTCTTCACGAATTATGAGGCAGACCAGTCACTTCCGGATTACCTCGAAAAGTACACCGAGGAGCCGTATGCCAGCTTCTTTGCAAAGTATGATATCACATTCTATGATGTCATGGATGCGCTGCTGGTGCAGTATAAGCAGGGTACGCTGCAAAATCCATACGGCGGCGCTGTGACAACGAGCAAAGCAGCGGGAACGGATCAGATTGATGTGGTCCCCGATGATGTGATTATGCTTCCTGCATAACACAGAACCGAATAAAGAAGGAGCGTAATGCACCAAAGGCTTGCGCTTATACGGAGCTTTAAGCCATAGTATTTCTGATGTGCAGTCAGAAGTACTATGGCTTTTTTATTGACAGGGCAGCGATGCTGTGATATAATTGATACAAATATAAATCAGGATATACCGCGGCGAGGTGAAAAAATGAATGCAAATCAAAAAGCAGCTATTTACGGCTTTGCAAATATTTTATGCTTTGTTCTGCTTGCCTTCATTGCGATTTTTCTCATATTCCGTTATATTGAATCTTTTGGTTTGCGGATATTTTTTTCGGCCATTTCATTCATAGCCGCCGCATATTTTGAAGAAAGGGTGCTGAGCCGTATCGTGAATAGAATCGTTGCGTTCTTTCTGCATGATACCTTCTGATTCCGCTCAGCAGCAGTTTTTCACTGCACCGGCTTACCGTCAGGAAAGCGGTGATCCGGTTTGCTTTCTGTGGTTGACTTTTGAGGCAGGGTTTGCTATAATGGGCTAAAAGGGCGCTGTAGCTTGAAAAAAATAATCAGAGATCGGAGCGGATGTTCATGAAGACTACTGCATTCAGAAAAGCGGAAACAGCAGATGCAGAACTGCTGATTCGTATTTACAATTCTTCCTTTTACAGCGATTTCATCAAATACGGCGAATGTCCTGCATATGGAAAGACGACGGAAGAAATGAAACATTCAATCGCTGTGTATCCGAAATTCCTGATTGTCTGTCAGGAGAAAGCGGTTGGCAGTATTTCCTGCAAGCAGGTACAAAAAGGGGTCTATGAAATCGGATGTTTGTGTGTGATTCCGGAATTTCAGGGGCAGGGGATCGGAACGTCTGCAATCGAATTCGTAAAATCCTATTATAGTGACTGGAGCAGATTTACATTGATTACGCCGGCGGATAAAAGCGAAAACATCAGATTTTACAAAGAAAAATGCGGCTTTCGTATACAGGATACCGAAATGGACGGGAATGTGAAGGTTGTTCGGTTTGTTCTGGAAAGATAATGCCCCGAAGCACTGTAAATGCTTCGGGGCATTCCTTCTATATGGGTATCTCGCGGATGTTCGGTCAGTCTGCATCCGATGCGTCGCCTGCGAGCATGCCGGAAGCATCCGGCATACTGAGCTCTCTGGTCACCGCATAGGTATCGGGATCAAGGAAGATCACAGATTGGTTTGAATTGTAAACAACGATCTCATAGCCTGCGGGAGTGCTGCTTTCCGTAAAGGCGTTTACACTTGTTACGGAGTCTGATTTATAGATTGCGACCGGCTCGTGTGTATCGGATTGCAGGTCGATCATATAAATCGTATACGCTGCATTTTCCGAACCTGAATCGTCATGAACCGTGTAATAGACCTTATCATCGCGGGTATTAAAAGATAATATGTTACCGTTTGCAAGCAGTATACTGCTGCCGTCATCATCGCTCAGGCGGAGTTCACACTGATTCTTGCCTGTTTCCGACCACATAGAATAGAGCGTTTTACCGCCGGAGATCACTGCTGAAGAGATGGCCCACTCTTCCGGACTGGTATAGCTTTCATCCGGATATCCGGGCATCGGAATCAGATCAATTTGGCGCCTGCCGATATCTTCGTGATCTATTGTTTGGTACATATGCTCATGCTCTTGGTCACAGAAGACGCCGCCCATGGTATGCTGTGCGTCGTCATATTCCTGCATGTCAAGGATATTTCCGCTGCTGTCAAGCCAGATATAAATGTCATAATCCACTTCACGTCCGGCGATCCACATGAAGTATTTGTCGGCGATCTTCCAGATGCCTGCACATTCCAGCAGATTCTTCTTTTCCTGCGCTTCCGGACTCAGCTTTTCACAGATCTCATCCATGGAAGGATACATCTCACCGCCGACGATCCGCTGCAGCGAACGGTTCAGGATATTCGTGCCGTCTGTTACCAGCTCTGCGTACATATCATTGGAAGGCGGATTGCTGACCGGCGAGGAAATCATTGTGCCCTGACCGCCTTCGAGCGGATAGCGGAACCAGCTGCGTTCCTCGTTGCCATCGGTATGAATGTAGTAATACTGATCGTCGCGGAGCAGCCATGTAAAGCTGGCGCGTTCACCGTTCACCGGACGGATCGTTCCGGTACCGCCGAGAAGATTGGTATCCCCGTCTGTTGTGTCAACCGGATTTTCCTGTACGGCATGATTCAGATAGTAGAAAACGGGCTTGTTTTCCCTGCGGTCATAGATCAGATTGCGCTCTGCATCGGAGCCCGCGCCGAGCCGTACTGCAACATAGTTTTCATCCGCAGCGACAACGTAATACATCGGGACTGAATCTATTTCTTCTGCCGCAATATCGCTGAATCGCTCCGGTCTGATATCATCATAATAGCAGAGCTCATTGAGCTGCACAAATTCCGGATCGGACTCGTTCAGGAACATGCCCTTGGTGATTGTAAAGATGCTGTCGCCGCATGCTGCAAAACTGCTGATTTCCGGCGGTGCGGCAATCAGTTCGGCGCAGTTTCCGGTCGAGAGATCGACCTTGCAGTATTGCGGCAGCGCATTGGAAGCACCTGCGGTTTTGCGCATCAAACCGTAAAGCGTGTGATCGCGCAGCAGCAGCTTACCGTTCGCCAATTCATAACCGTTGAAGCGGATTTCCTTGCGGGATTTCGTGCTGAACGTATAGCGCGTCATGCCGCCGGTCTCCGGATTTTCCAGCAGAATGCTGTCATCGGTTTCCGCAAAGAACTGAATATGTCCGGTATCAATCGGCATGAGCTCTGCCTGCTGGGTTTCCGCGTTATAGAGACAGTAGCTGACGGCGTAATCACTGCCGTTCAGATGTGACATGCGGACACCGTAATAGCTGCCGGTCAGATGCGTGATGTCAGAATATTGAAAATCGTTCCAGTCTGCGGAGCCGTCATAGCAGTCTGCGGAGAAAAAAGGCGTATTTTCATGTGTTCCGTCATTGTTCAGCCGGTAGAGCGCGATGCCGTCTGCGTAATAGAACCGGTCGCCGTCCCAGTAAACATGTGTCAGAAAGTTCTTGACGGCATCGCCGGTATCTTGCAGCACATTGAGGTCTTCTGTATTTCTGCTGCCGCAGCTGTGTCCGAAGTCGAAATAGACTCTTGTGTCATCATACATGAATTCTGTTGTGCCGGCGACATGGATTTCGCCGGTGCCGCCGAGGAAGTTTGCATTTGTCTGTTCTGCGATGTTATTTCCGGAGTTTGCGACTTCCGGACGGTTCTGCTTTGCCTGCTGTGCAATGAAAATGCCGCCGCCGACAAATACGGCGCAGGCTGCTGCTGCGACAATGCCTGTCGTAACGCGCTGTGTAACGGATTGTTTGCGCATGATGATGTCCTTTCCTGTGCCGGACGGAGCCGCTGCGCGGTCATGCTTCCGGATGTCCTTTTTCTCCGGTTTCTCCGTCTCAGGCTGCCTCACACGGGATTCCTGATGCGGTTCCGTATGCGGCTTTGCTTCTGCGATGTAATCAGCGGAAATATGCTCCATAGATTCCAGCAGCTGTTCCGGTTTCATAAGAATCCCTCCTTTTCGAGATATGTCCGGAGTTTCTGGCGTGTCCGCATCAGCGTGACCGTGACCTTTGATTTTGAGATGCCGAGGTTTGCTGCGATGTCTTCCACGGGGCAGAGATACCAGTACCGCTGTACAAAGATGATGCGGTGCTGTTCCTTGAGCGTCCCGAGGAAGGCATTGACTGCCGTGCCGAGTTCGCGGCTGTCGAGCTGCTGCTCCACGGAGTCAGGGTCCGTGCAGTCGCGGAGCTCATCGAGCACAAGTACAGTTTCGCCGCCGCCGCGCTTCTTTGTCTGGGAAGCGGCATAGCGGTTGCGGGCGATGCTGCGGGTCACGGCGGCAGTATAGGCATACAGATTATCAGGCTTTGCCGGCGGAATCCGCTCCCAGAGGCGCAGCAGTACGTCATTGACGCATTCCTCCGAATCCTGACTGCTGCCGAGAATATTATGTGCAATCGTATAGCAGTAGCCGCCGAATTTACGGAAGGTTTCATCGGATGCACGTTCATCCCGTGCATAATAGAGCGCAATCAGTTCAGCGTCATTCATACGGTGCACCTCCTTTCCGGATGATCAGATTTGTGAAGCGCTTCAGAAAGACAGACAGTAAATCCGCCGCGCAGATTACATTTTCTCCGAAAATAATCCGAGGCGGATGATTGTGCAGTAGTTCCATATCATATATCATTGAAAAGCGCTGCCCGATGCGGTATGATAAAAGCGGAAACCGGATTCACCGGACTGTACGGGCGGGCAGTTCTTCCCCCAGAGGGCTGCTCTGCCGGCAGCCCAGTTTCGTCAGAAAAACAGAAAACAGGAGATTTGAAGCATACTCCCGCAGCGGCGTCCGCAGTCAGGCGGAGCGCGGATGCCGCTGCTTTACCAAAAACATAGGCGGGATTTCATAAGACATACGGCAGCAGATGTTCATGGCATCTGCTGCCGTATGTTATTTCTATCAGTGTTCGAGATAATCGCGGACCTTTTTGCTGCGGCTCGGGTGGCGCAGCTTGCGGAGTGCCTTTGCTTCGATCTGACGGATGCGTTCGCGCGTGACATTGAACGCCTTGCCGACATCCTCGAGCGTTTTCGGCGGCTCGTTGTCGAGACCGTAGCGCATCCGCAGGACATCCGCCTCACGCGGTGTCAGCGTCGAGAGCACCTCATTGAGCTGTTCTTTCAGCATGGTATTGTTCGCAGCGTCATTCGGCGACTGCGCATGGTTATCGGGGATGAAGTCGCCGAGGTGGCTGTCCTCCTCCTCGCCGATCGGCGTTTCAAGCGAGACCGGCTCCTGTGCGATGCGCATGACCTCGCGCACCTTGTCCAGCGGCATATCGAGATAATCCGCGATCTCCTCCTCGGAGGGGTCTTTGCCGTTTAAGTGCAGAAGCTGACTCGATGCCTTCTTGACACGGGTGATCGTTTCGACCATGTGTACCGGAATACGGATCGTGCGCGCCTGATCTGCGATTGCACGGGTAATGGATTGCCGGATCCACCACGTTGCATAGGTGGAGAATTTGAAACCCTTGGTATAATCAAACTTATCGACGGCTTTCAGCAGACCCATATTGCCCTCCTGAATCAGATCGAGGAACTGCATGCCTCTGCCGACGTATTTTTTCGCAATGCTGACGACCAGACGGAGATTCGCCTCGGAAAGACGGTTCTTCGCTGCCGTATCATTCGGATTCTCCGCAAGGCGGCGTGCAAGCTCGGTTTCCTCCTCGGGGGTCAGCAGCGGAACTCTGCCGATCTCCTTCAGATAAATCTTGACCGGATCATCAGGCGAGGAGCCGCTTTCGAGCGAAAGTGCATCCTCCTCATCGAGTCTGGTCTCGATATCGTCATCAAGCAAATCCTCATCCGCAAAATCCAGATTCAGGGCATTGCACTGGTCATAAAACAGTGAAATCTCCTCATCTGTAAATTCCATTTCGGAAAAAGCCGCATCCAGCTCGTTCTGTGGGAGCTTGCCTGCCATTTTGATGCGTTCGAGGAGCTGTTCGACCTTCTGCTGCTGCTCAGGTGTTGCCATTTTTTCTTTTCCTCCCAAAATTCAATCTGATGACATGAACGACTGTGTGCGGCTCAGTCAATATAGCCCTGCAATTTCTTGCTGCGGCTGTAATGCTTGAGCTTGCGCAGTGCCTTCGCTTCGATCTGACGGATGCGTTCGCGGGTGACGCCGAGCGCCTTTCCGACATCCTCAAGTGTCTGCTGTCTGCCGTTTTCGAGACCGTAGCGCATCCGCATGACCTTTGCTTCGCGGTCGGTGAGCGTCGAGAGCACCTCATTGAGCTGCTCCTTCAGCATGGCGTTCGAGGCGGCTTCGTCGGGGGAGGGCGCCTGATCGTCCGGAATGAAGTCGCCGAGGTGGCTGTCCTCCTCCTCGCCGACCGGCGTCTCGAGCGAGACAGGATCCTGTGCGATGCGCATGATCTCGAGCACCTTTTCGACGGGCATCTCGAGCTTGCTTGCGATTTCCTCCGGACTTGCCTCCTGACCCGTCTCGTGGAGAATCTGGCTGGAGACCTTCTTTACCTTTGTGATGCTCTCGACCATATGCACAGGGATACGAATGGTACGCGCCTGATCGGCGAGCGCTCTGGTGATTGCCTGCCGGATCCACCATGTTGCATAGGTGGAGAACTTGAAGCCTTTGGTATAATCGAACTTATCGACGGCTTTCAGCAGACCCATATTGCCTTCCTGAATCAGATCGAGGAACTGCATGCCTCTGCCGACATATTTCTTTGCGATGCTGACGACCAGACGGAGATTCGCCTCCGCAAGACGCTGCCGTGCGCCTTCATCATGCGGATTATCCGCGAGGCGGCGTGCAAGCTCGGTTTCCTCCTCCGCAGTGAGCAGCGGCACTCTGCCAATCTCTTTCAGATAAATCTTGACTGAGTCATCATTCGAGATTTCGTCATTTGCCATGGTGACAGCCGGATCGGAGATGTCGTCAATGGACATATCCTCATCCGCCAGTTCAATCTGCATTGCCGAGCAGCGTTCCATGATGACATCCGGATCGACGGAAAGTGCTTCGGATGCCTCCTGTACCTCGGCAATGGTGATTCTGCCGGTTGCCTTCGCCTTTTCGAGCAGCTGATTCAGCCGCTTTTCTTCATCTGCCATTTTCTGAATCCTCCTTGGCGCCGCAGCGCCGAAATAAAAGCCAAAGCGCGGATTGACGCGCGAATTAACGTTTGTTCTGCCGGATCTGCGCGAAGAACGCCGAAGCGTCCGCATCGCTGAGCTTTGCAACATCGACATCCTGCATCGGTTTCTGTTTCAGCGTCCGGATGCAGTCCTCGACGGTGCGCGGCGAGATATCAATATCGGCATATTTCGCCGGAATGCCGGTAATTCTGCCGGTCTCATCCGGCGTAAAATCCTCGCCGGAAAAGAGCGAAAGCGAAAAATCATAGCCCTGCGGCAGCATCTCTGCGAGCCGCTCGTAGACCTTTCGGTGAAACGCGGTGACGAATTCCTCCGGCTTGATTCTTTCCAGTACGGATTCCAGCGCATCGGGCTGCCGGAACAGGTAACAGAGAATCTGCTCCTCGGCGATTGCCTCCGCATGGTGCTGCGATGCTTCCGGATTGACCGGATCGCGCAGCCGCGGTGCTGCCGTTACGGCACGCCATGTTGCCTTCTTTGCGCCTGCCCTGCGCTTTCTGAGCTCGCGCTCGACTTGTGATTTCAGCAGCTCCGGATTGATGTCGTAATCCTTCGCAACGCGCGAAAGATAGACGTTTCTGTCCAGCTCATTTTCAATGCCCGCGAGCACGCCGACCGCCTTATGCAGTGCGGTGATTGTGCCGTCCTCACTGGAAGGATCGGTACCGTCGCGGCATCGCCGGAGCTCGTAGGTCAGCGCATCGTCTGCATCCTCGAGCAGCTTCCGGAAATAAGGTGCGCCGAATTTTTTGATATATTCATCTGGGTCCTTTGCGTCATGCATATGCAGGATGCGCGGACGGAGCCCGACGGCGCGCAGCAGATTGACTGCCTTGACCGTCGCATTCTGACCTGCGGCATCGCTGTCGTAGGAGATCACGACCTCCTCGGCGTACTGCCGCATCAGTCTGCACTGATCGGGTGTCAGCGCGGTGCCGAGCGACGCGACAACATTCTCGAAGCCCGCCTGATGTACCGCAATGACGTCCATATAGCCCTCCGCAAGAATCAGCCGCTTGGACTGCGATTTCTTTGCAAAGTTCATCGAAAAGAGATTGCGTCCCTTTTTGAAGACGGGCGTATCCGAGGAATTGAGATACTTCGGCTCGCCCTCCTTCTCGATTGTTCTGCCGCCGAATGCGATGACATTGCCGCGCAGATCAATGATCGGGAATATGACTCTGCTCCGGAACCGGTCATAGAGATTGCCGGTTTTGGCAGAGCGGCTGCAAAGGTTTGCGGCGAGCAGCTCTTCATCGGTAAAGCCGAGCTGATGCATCGCATTGAGGAGCCCGTCCCACTGTTCGCCTGCAAAGCCGAGCCCGTATTTTTTGATGATGTCGGGGCGGAGTGCGCGGTCTTTCAGATAGACCAGCCCGCGCTTGTCCGAACCGGTCAGCTGCTTGAAATAATAGTTTGCGGCGGCGCGGTTGAGCTCGAGCAGACGCATTCGCTGATTTTCCTCTCTGCGGTCATTTCCCTGCGCCGGAACGGTAAGCCCTGCGCGTTCCGCCAGCATCCGGACGGCATCCATATAGCCGATGCCCTCGATCTGCCGGACAAAGGAAATCACATCGCCGCCGGCATGACAGCCGAAGCAATAGAAATGCGGGTCCTGCGTATCGGCATAGACCACGCAGGAGGGTGTTTTTTCGGAGTGAAACGGGCACTGGCACTTGAGCAGCGAGCCCGCACGGATGAGCTGCACATAGCTGCCCATGACCTGCTCGATCGGATTTGCCTGCTTGAGCTGATAGATAAATTCCTGCGGCAGCATATGTATTCACATCCTTTCCGTGATTGTTATGACGGTGCATCCGGATTGCCGGTGATTTCGCGCCATGAGGGCGTGTCGCCGGCGAGCGTTTGCACATAATATTGCAGAACACCGCGTGCATCGTCAGCAGTGATGATGCCGTCGCCGTTTACATCACCGAATCTGCTTCCGGCAGGTGCATACGGCAGACCGTTCTCGTTTTTATCCTGACTGACTTCCTCGGTTGCAGTCTGACCGGTTTCCTCAGTTGATGCAGAACTGCCGCCGATTGCTGAAAACTGACAGCCGTTTTCTTTTGCATAGGCTTCTGCGGTACTGCCTGCCAAGCCGTAAATGATGCCGTCGTAGTGATAGCCGCTGTCATCACAGATGCTGTAGAGCACATGATTGTTGTTGTCAATGCTGCATGCGGGGTTTTCAATCGTGACGGATTTCAGATTTTCGCAGCCGCCGAATGCAAAGCCTTCAATCGCTTCCACATGTTCCGGCAGGACGATTTCTTCGATTCCGCTTGTGCTGAAGGCACCTTGCGCGATTGTCCTGACGCCTTCCGGAATCGTGAATTTATTCAGCGCAGTGCAGCCGGAAAATGCGTAGTCTCCGATTTTTGTGATGCCCTCCGGAATCGTGATTTTGTTCAGAGCGGTGCAGCCGGCGAATGCGCGGTTGCTGATTTCCGTGATGCTCTCCGGTATGGTAAGCGATTCCAGTCCGGTGCAGTCCGCAAACGCACCGTTTCCGATGCTTGTAACTGTTTCCGGAATGTCCAGACAGGTGAGATTTGTGCAGCCTGCAAAGCAGCCGCCCGGGAGCTTTTTTAGATCGGCAGGTAGCCGCACATCTGTCAGATTGATGCAGTCCTTGAAAACGGAGTTGTCCGTCAGCACGGCGCCGTCTTCCACGGTGACGGTTCTGAGCTTTTCCAGACAGCTTGTATCTTCGATCAGCGTGTAAACGTCCAGATTGTCGGGAATGCCCGCTTTTCTGCTCGGATCGGTTTCGATTTTCGGCAGAAGGAATCCGTAAAACCGCATCTTGTATGTTCCGGCGGTTTCAGGCAGTCCGCTCGCTTTTGCGCCGGCTGTATCAAATGTCAGCTCTGCCGGAATATACAGGTTCTCAGGGATGGATGTGCCTTTCAGATAAATCCGGTAAGTATCTTCATCATCGCGCTGATAAAACAGCCAGCCGTTCTGTGCGGCATCTGCTGCCGCGGGAAAAACTGTGCGCAATGCGATTTCACAAACCGGATATGCGCAGACAGCGCCGAGCATCAGCACGGTCAGACCGGCTGTCAGGATGATTTTCTTTTTCATAGAGATTCTCCGGTGTCTAAAAAGATATGTCTTATCTGACATCCCACGAGCGCGGGATAAAGAGCTTTTCGTAATCCCAGATCGCGTAGTCGTCGCTCATGCCTGCGATATAGTCACAGACGGCGCGTTCCACGGTAAAGCGTTCCGCAAGCGCCTGATAGTCTGCCGGCATTTCCTGCGGATGCTCACAATAATAGGCATAGAGCCTGCGGATGAGCTCCTGCGCCTTGTGATCCTCGGTTTTTGCCGCGGAGCCGGAGTAGACATTCTGATAGAGAAATTTATGCAGCGCGTCATGTGCCTGCCGGATCGGCGGCATCATATCCATTTCCTCGCCGCCGTGCTCAATCACAGAGGTGATCATCGTCGTGATGCGCTGCGATTTGGAATGTCCGAGAATCTCGGTGCAGTCCTTCGGCAGATCGCTCTCTTTGAGGATGCCGCCGCGGATTGCATCGTCGATATCGTGATTGATATAGGCAATTCTGTCAGCAAGGCGCACGAGATTGCCCTCATGTGTCTGTGCAATCATATTTGTATGGCAGAGGATGCCGTCCCGCACCTGCTTTGTGAGATTCAGCCCCCTGCCGTTTTTTTCGATGTACTCGACCACGCGGACGCTCTGCTCATAGTGCTTGTAGCCGCCGGGCGTGATTGCATTGAGTGCCGCTTCGCCGGCATGCCCGAACGGGGAATGTCCCAGATCGTGCCCGAGTGCGATTGCTTCGGTCAGGTCCTCGTTCATGCGCAGCGCACGCGCCATGGTTCGCGCAATCTGTGCGACCTCGAGCGTATGCGTCAGCCGCGTGCGGTAATGATCGCCGATCGGCGAAAGAAAAACCTGCGTCTTGCGCTTGAGCCGCCGGAACGAGGTACAGTGCAGAATGCGGTCTCTGTCGCGCTGGAATTCGGTTCGCAGCGGACAGGGCGCCTCCGGCACATCGCGCACGGCAGCATCGGCATGGCAGGCATTTTCACAGAGAATCATATTTTCAAAGGATTCGGTCTGTTCGCGGACAGTCATTTCGGCAATCCCCCTTTTTCAGTATCATCTGATAAAATATACCGCATCGGGGGCGGAAAATCCTCTTTTTCGGGCGGCTTTTTCTGTTTTTTGTATGCACACACAAATCAAAACCGGAATAATGCCGGATTTGTTATGCAAAAAGACAATCGACACTGCGGATGCAATGCCGATTGCCGTAGGATTCAAAAGAGATCAATAATTGCCTGTAAGCCGCCGTAGGAGAGGATCGTCATGATGACCGTTGCGAGGATCAGTCCGAGGAAGATCGCCGGAACGGATTTCTTTCTGCTGACATGCAGCAGCGCCGCAATGAGCGAGCCGGTCCATGCGCCGGTGCCGGGCAGCGGAATGCCGACGAACAGCAGCAGCCCGATAAATTCGACCTTGCGGATTTTGTCCGCCTTTTTGCCGGTGCCGCGCTCCTTGAGCCATGTTGCCAGCTTGCGCATCCAGCCGATCTTGCAACCCTCCATCCAGTTGAGGATTTTTTCGATGAACAGCAGGATGAACGGAATCGGCAGGATATTGCCGAGGATGCAGATGCCGATTGCCTCCCACATCGGGATTTGCAGGATCGAAGCGGCAATCAGTCCGCCGCGCAGCTCCAGAATCGGGATCATGGAAATGATAAACGGGATCAGGATCGGCGGCAGTCCGCCGAGGAGCGAGGTCATTTTTTCGGCAAGTGCCTGTGCGCCGCCCGAAGCGAGCAGGACGGGGAACATCATGGCAGGAATCATATTTTGCAGCCTCCGTTCACAGATTGACTGTATATAATAGTTAAGTCATGCCGTTTCCGGCAGATGCATATTATTATCCCATAAAAACGCCGTGCAGTCAAGCGAATCCTGAAAAAATTACCGCTTTTGCACAAATTTCCTGCTGCATTTTCCTGAAATCGTCGATGATGCCTAAAAAGGAATGGGCTGAAAACCGGTTCCTTGATGAAATGCATAAATCGGATTTGCGGTACTTTCTTTTTTGTTCTGTATATGATAAAATAAAGTTGTTATGTGTGTAATTCTGTCCGGAAGTGTCGGAATATACTATATACATACAGAAAGGAACAGGAGACTATGGGCTTCAAGGTTACAGAACTTTATAAAAAGTACGGCGAAAAGGTCGTCGTCGATCATCTGAGCTTTGAGATGAAGGAGCCGGGCGTCTATGCGCTGCTCGGCACGAACGGCGCCGGAAAGACAACTTCGATCCGCATGATTCTGAATATGCTGGCGAAAGACGGCGGCTCCGTGGAATGGAACGGCGGTCCGCTGACGCTGCAAACCTGCAATGTCGGCTATCTGGCGGAGGAGCGCGGCCTTTATCCGAAGAATACGCTCATGGATCAGCTGCTGTATTTTGCATCGCTGCGCGGTGTGCCGCGGGCGGAGGCGAAGCAGCGTATCAATTACTGGGCAGAGCGCCTTGAGGCGACGGAATATCTCTATCCGCCGCAGGAGGGCAGGCGTCCGGTGAAGCCAAAGAAGGCGGATCAGCTCTCGAAGGGTAATCAGCAGAAGATTCAGTTCATGCTTTCGCTGCTGAGCGATCCGGAGCTGCTGATTCTCGATGAGCCGCTCTCCGGTCTCGATCCGGTCAATACCGATCTCTTCAAGAGCATCATTCACGAGGAGATCGACAAGGGCAAATACCTGATTATGTCCAGCCACCAGATGGCGACGATCGAGGAATTCTGCACCGATCTGACAATCCTCAACCGCAGTAAGACCGTTTTGCAGGGCAATCTTGCGGAAATTAAAAAGAGCTACGGCAGAATCAATCTGTTTGTCAAGGCGGAGCAGGAGCTGCGGCCGATGATCGAAGCGGCAGGCATTTCCGTGCTGTCGAGCGTCGGCTTCTCCTATCAGTGCAGAGTGACCGGCGATGCACAGGCGAATATTCTGCTGAAAGAGCTGGTCAACCGCGGCATTCCGCTGGTCGCGTTTGAGCTGCGCGAGCCGAGCCTGCACGAGATCTTTGTGGAAAAGGTAGGCGAGATGCATGAAGAACGGTAATCTGCGCGGTGCCGGAACCGTCTTCCGCTACACGGTGCAGCAGCATTACAAGACACGCTCTGTCATCATTTTCCTGACGGTGCTGTTTGTGATCGCACTCTCTGCGCTGCCGATTGCGGCACTGGTTTCCGGTCAGAAAAAGGAAAGCACCGAAACCGGCATCCGGAAGCTCTATCTGCGCAATGATACGGAGTTTGAACTGGATTTTGAGGCGCTCTTTGCGGATGCACGCTACGGCGGGCTGAAGCTGGTGGAGACCGACGAGGACGATACGGCACTGAATGCGCATCTGACGCAGGAATCCGATGCGGCGGCTTCCGTGATCCGTCTCGATGCAGAGGACTACCGTTTTCTGATCAGTACGAATTACGGCAGAGAGGGCGGCGTTTCGTATGCCGATGCAGCATCGCTCAATCTTCTGCTGGAGGACATTCTGCATAAATCCCTGCTGAATGCGCTGTCCGTGACGGAGGCGCAGGAGGCGATCATTCATACAAAGGCAGTA
The DNA here is from genome assembly GCA_017550285.1 of Oscillospiraceae bacterium. GTDB lineage: Bacteria > Bacillota > Clostridia > Oscillospirales > Ruminococcaceae > Firm-04. The sequence goes on along the minus strand of JAFZPP010000049.1, from coordinate 18,181 downwards.
TCACAGGTTTCCAAAGTCAGCGATTTTCTCCGCGGCGCCGAGGAGACCAATGCGGATACGCATGTCTTTGCGAATATGGTCTACAACTATTTTATTATGATGCTCAGTGCGCTTTCTATGGGCTATATCTTCCAGCACTGCATGGAGGAGAAGACCTCGAAGCTCGTCGAGCTGCTCATGGTCAGCGTTTCACCGACGGCGCTGCTGATCGGAAAGATTCTCGCCGTGACGCTGTTTATCTTCGGCGGTCTGGGACTGATTGCGCTCGGCTTCTGCATTTCGGTTCTGATTACGCAGCAGATCACCGATCTGACAACCTTCAAGGATATCGCAGTCAGCCTGCTGCGGTTTGATCCGACCTCGCTGCATCTGACAGCCGGTACGGTTGTGCTGTTTGTGATCTGCGTCTTGCTGACCTATGCGATCTGCGCATCGCTGAGCGGCACTGTCGGTTCCTGCTGCTCGAAGACCGAGGATACCCAGCAGGCGAGCCTTGTGGTCGTATTCTCCCTGCTGATCGGCTATCTGGCATGCACCTTTGCGCCGATGTTCGAGAGCGATGCGGCAAATATCTTTTTCTCGGTATTTCCGGTTACCTCGATTTTCAGTGCGTTCCCGAATTATGTCTGCGGCAAGATCGGCTTTCCGGTGCTGCTGCTTGCGCTGGTGATTCAGGCGGTGACGGCGGTGCTGCTGATGCGTCTTGCCGGCACGGTCTATAAGATCATGCTGCTTTACCGCGGCGGTTTCCCGAAGCCGAAGCAGTTTGTGCAGATGCTGAAGGAACACCGTGCATCGGCAAAGCTGAACGCCGGAAAGGAGGATTCTCATGCAGTATAATATGAAGAAGAATCCCTTTGCCGGTACATTCAGGGTCTTCCGGTTTACGCTGAAGCAGACGGTTTGTTCCAAGACATGGCTTGCCTCGACGGTGATTATCGCGCTGCTGATGCTGATCGGTATTCCGGCGCTGCTGTTTGCTGTATCCTCGCTCAGCACGAAGGAGAAGAAGGACGATGATGAAACGCAGATCCGGACGGTGCTGGTGGTCGATGAGACCGAGGGCAAGGCGGATTACAGCGTGCTTCGCACCGAGGAGGACGATCCGGAATATGTCGCCTGTGCATCCATGGATGCAGCAATCGGCGAATCCGCAGGAAAGGATGATGCCGTGATTCTGCGTGTCACCGATTCTGACGGCACCTATATGACAACAGTCTATCTGCCGCAGATTACGGAGATTTCGCGCGGCAAGGCGAGCAGGCTCGGCAGCCGGATTGAGGAGCAGTTCCAGCTTGTGCTGATGCAGAAGGCGAATCTGACGCCGGAGGGCGCAATGCTGCTCTCAATGCCGGTTCGTTCGGAGACGGCGTCGGTCGGTGCCGATGCGCAGACCGAATCCGAGGACCTCGATATGGTCGGTCAGATTATCGGCTTTGTAATCCCGTATCTGATGATGATGCTCATTTATATGATGGTTCTGCTGTACGGTCAGAGCATGGCGAACAGCGTCCTGCTGGAAAAGACCACGAAGCTCATGGAGACAATCCTGACGGCGGTGCATCCTGTTGCGCTGATGACCGGCAAGCTCTTTGCGACGGCGGCAGCAGCAGTCGGACAGCTTCTGATCTGGCTGTTCTCGCTGATCGGCGGCATGGTCGGCGGATCATTCTTCGTTCTGAAAATGATTCCGGATACAAGCAACAGCACAGTCATGGTGATCCGCGAGGTTTCGGATGAGTTCATTTCGCTGTCCGTTCCGGGCATTCTGCTGAGCATTGTGATTCTGGCGCTCGGTTTCCTGCTGTATCTGTCGCTCTCGGCAGTGTCCGGCGCACTTGCCTCGAAGGCGGAAGACCTCAACAAGACGAATGTCGTCTTTACGATGATTCTGCTGGCAAGCATGTTCCTCTGCATTATGTCGCCCTCGGAAATGGCAGCCGGCGTCGATGCCGGTGAGATGCAGTTCCTCTCGGATGCGGCATGGCTCAAGCTGTTCCCGTTCACGGCGATTCTCGTGACGCCGGGCGCACTGATCCTGCGGAAGGTATCGCTGCTGTTCGGCTGCGGTACGATTGCGATTCTGTTCGCCTCGGTGATTCTGTTCCTGATCATCGCTGCGGCAATCTACAAAATGCTCGTGCTGTACCGCGGCGAGCCGCTGAAACCGAAGCAGCTGCTTGCACTGTTCAAGGAAAACCGTGCGCGTAAGAAGCAGTCAACGGAGCAATCACACACGAAGTTGTATAATAATCCCAAAAAATAAAAAATACCGCGCCGGAATTTCTACACAGACTTCCGGCGCGCTTTCTTGCATTGCCGCGCAGAATGTGGTATAATAGTAAGGCACTTCGCACGGACCTGTGCAGCCGCACGGTTTCGGCAGCGGTTTTCCGCGCCGATCGCGGCGACGCCTTGCAGGGTCCGGAGGTCACAAACCAAATTTTTTATTTCACAGGAGGATATCCAAAATGGGCGTTGTATCTATGAAACAGCTTCTCGAAGCCGGCGTACACTTCGGTCATCAGACCAGACGCTGGAACCCGAAAATGGCTCCGTACATCTTCACGGAGCGCAACGGCATCTACATCATTGATCTGCAAAAGACCGTTCGCAAGCTCGAAGAGGCATATAACTTCGTGCGCGATCTGTCCGCAGAGGGAAAGTCCGTTCTCTTCGTCGGTACGAAGAAGCAGGCTGCCGATTCCATCCGCGAGGAAGCTCAGCGCAGCGGTTCCTACTTCGTAAACGCTCGCTGGCTCGGCGGCATGATGACCAACTACAAGACCATTCAGCAGCGCATTAAGCGTCTGGAGCAGCTCCATGCAATGGAAGCGGACGGCACCTTCGCTCTGCTCCCGAAGAAGGAAGTTGCAAAGCTGACCCTCGAGATCGAGAAGCTCGAGAAGTTCCTCGGCGGTATCAAGGGCATGAAGGAGCTGCCGGGTGCACTCTTCATCGTCGATCCGCGCAAGGAGAAGATCGCTGTTGCTGAGGCAAAGAAGCTCTGCATCCCGATCGTCGCAATCGTTGATACGAACTGCGATCCGGATGATGTGGACTATGTCATCCCGGGCAACGACGATGCAATCCGTGCGGTCAAGCTGATCGCAGGCACGATTGCAAATGCAGTCATCGAAGGCAGACAGGGTGCGGATGCACAGGCTGCTGAGGAAGCTGCTGCCGTCGAAGAAGAAGCTGCTGCTGAGTAATCTACGGGGAGGATAACCGAAATGGCTAATTTTACCGCAAAAGACGTAAATGATCTCCGCAAGTCCACCGGCGTCGGTCTGATGGACTGCAAGAAGGCTCTGACCGAGGCTGACGGCGATGTCGAGAAGGCAATCGTCATCCTCCGCGAAAAGGGCCTTGCAAACCAGGCAAAGAAGGCTGACCGTATCGCAGCTGAGGGCGCAGTTATTGCTGTGACCAATGCTGATCACACTGTCGGCGCAATCGTTGAGGTCAACTCCGAGACCGACTTCGTTGCACAGAATGAGGAATTCGTCGGCTTCTGCGAGGGCCTGGCTCAGACCGTTCTCGAAGCAAATCCGGCTGACCTTGATGCACTGAAGGCGACCAAGTTCGCAGGCAAGGATATGACTGTCGAAGAGGCACTTCAGGAAATCTTCCTCAAGTTCCGCGAGAATCTCCAGATTCGCCGCTTTGCACGCCTCGAGGGCGTTGTCAAGGAGTACGTTCACTTCAATAAGAAGGAAGGCGTTCTCGTTGCTGCTTCCACCGATGCGGGCGCAACCGCTGACGTTCTGGAATGCCTGAATGACGTTGCACTCCAGGCTGATGCGATGAAGGCAACCTACCTGACCAAGGAAGAGGTTCCGGCAAGCGTCATCGAGCAGGAGAAGCAGATCGTTATGGCACAGATGGCTGAGGATCCGAAGATGGCAAACAAGCCGGAGCAGGTTCTCGCAAAGATCGCAGAGGGCAAGCTCGGCGTTTACTTCAAGGACAACTGCCTGCTCTGCCAGGAGTTCGTCAAGGGCGAGGGCGAGTCGATTGAGCAGTATGTTGCTGCATGCGGCAAGAAGGCCGGCGCTCCGATTAAGGTGAACAGCTTTGTCCGCTTCATCTGCGGCGAAGGCATCGAAAAGCGCGTTGACGATTTCGCTGGCGAGATCGCAAGCATGCTCAATAAGTAAGTTCGGACTGCCTGCCGGTGCATTTTTCTCCGGCAGGCAATCTTTTTTATGTGCGATTGAGCACAAAATTACAGCAATAAAACCGCAATATTGTACATATATCAACTGTAATCGGTGCACTTTAGGCAATATAATACCAAAATCGAAAAATGAATGTGCGATTGGTCATAAACATGATACAAAAAGTCATTGCATTTTTCGCCGGTTTCAGTTAAGATATAGATGGTATCAAGTGAAAGTGGATGAAGAAGGGGACATCCACCTCACGGTACATCTGCATCCGCAGGTGTATTACCGCATACATACATATTGGAGGAGTATGAACATGAAAAAAACGAAGATCATTTCCGGCCTTATGGCTATGGCAATGACAGTCATGAGTCTCGGCATCTCCGCTTCCGCAGCCGACAGCGTAGCTGTTAAAATCGGCACGGCTGAGGCGAAGGCAGGCGCAGACTTTTCTGTCGATGTCAGTCTGAGCTCCGTTCCGTCTTCCGGTCTGAGCTCGATCGATTTTGCGATCAATTATGATTCCGGTCTCAAGATCAGTGACGTTTCGCTCGGCACGATCGGCGATACTGGTGCAAAGGCTGCTGAGGGCGACCTCGGTGACACCGTATTCAACTGGTATGATAACGGCAAGCAGATCGTTATCGTCTGGTCTACCGGTCTGACCGACTCCAAGTACTGGGTCGCAAAGGACGGCGTATTCGTTACCCTGAAGGGTAAGGTTGACAGCAGCGCAAAGGCTGGCACTACGCTCAAGCTCGAAGGCGCTGGCGCAAACCGTAACGTATATCCGGATTCTTCTACAAAGGCTTCCACCTATCTGTCTGCTGTCGGCACGAGCGGCACAACCAATTATGAGGCAGCATTCACCGCAGGCGGCGTTACCGTTCCGGATGAGACAACGCAGTCTACTGAGGAGAGCAAGTCCACTTCCGGCAAGGAAAATAACGATGCTGACTGGGGCAATGTCAACTGCAAGGGCGGCGTAGACGTTTCTGACGCAGTTCTGCTCGCACGTTTCGTTGCTGAAGATGCTGGCGCAGACGTTTCTGCACAGGGCAAGATCAACGCTGACGTTACTCACGACGGCGAGATCACCGGTGATGACACCGTTCAGATCCTGAAGTACATTGCAAAGATCGTTACCGATCTTTCCAAGTAATTCTACTGAATCACTGAGATTCGCACCGCTTCAAAGGCGGTGCGAATTTTTTGCTGAGAATAACGGAAAAATCCCGATTTGCTCTTGCATCTTTCCTGAAAATATGTTATAATACCAATATCTGCCTGTGTAAAGACAGGAATAAACCGGAAAGGATTGAAAGTAATATGTTCAATGACCTGATTGATACAATCGGCTATGTCGAAAAATGTGATCCCGATGTCGGCGCTGCAATGAAGAAGGAGCTTGCCCGTCAGAGACGCAACCTTGAGCTGATCGCCAGCGAGAATATTGTTTCGCCGGCTGTTATGGCTGCAATGGGCTCCGTCCTGACCAATAAGTATGCAGAGGGCTATCCGGGCAAGCGCTATTACGGCGGCTGCGAGGCTGTTGATATTGTGGAAGAAATCGCAATTGAGCGCGCAAAGAAGCTCTTTGGTGCACAGTTTGCAAACGTGCAGGCACATTCCGGCGCACAGGCAAATACTGCTGTGTATTTCGCGCTGCTCCAGCCCGGTGATACCGTTCTTGGCATGAGCCTTGCACACGGCGGTCATCTGACGCACGGTTCTCCGGTCAACCTTTCCGGAAAGTATTTCAACTTCCTCTCCTACGGTGTCGGCGATGACGGCGTGCTCGATTATGACGCTGTCGAGAAGCTGACCAAGGAGCATCATCCGAAGATGATCGTTGCCGGTGCATCTGCATATCCGCGTGCAATCGACTTCAAGAAGCTCGCAGAGATCGCACACAGCAACGGCGCAATGCTCATGGTCGATATGGCACATATCGCCGGTCTCGTTGCGGCAGGTCTGCATCAGTCTCCGGTCGGTCTTGCCGATGTCGTCACCACCACAACCCATAAGACCCTCCGCGGTCCGCGCGGCGGTCTGATCCTCACGAATGATGAAGAGATCGCAAAGAAGATCAACAAGTCCATTTTCCCGGGCATCCAGGGCGGTCCGCTCATGCATGTCATCGCGGGCAAGGCTGTCTGCTTCGGTGAGGCACTCAAGCCGGAGTTCAAGGCTTATGCACAGCAGATCGTTGACAACGCACAGGCTCTGGCAAAGGGTCTGCTCGCACGCGGCTTCGATCTCGTTTCCGGCGGTACGGACAACCACCTGATGCTCGTTGACCTCCGTCCGGTTCATATCACCGGTAAGGAAATGGAGCACCGTCTCGATGAGGTGTATATCACCGTCAACAAGAACGCGATTCCGAACGATCCGGAGAAGCCGATGGTTACCAGCGGTATCCGCGTCGGTACACCGGCTGTTACCACCCGCGGTCTGCTGACCGAGGATATGGAGAAGATCGCCGAGTTCATGTTCCTGACTGCAACACAGTTCGAGACCAAGGCAGACGAGATTCGTGAGGGCGTGAGCGCACTCTGCGCAAAATATCCGCTCTACGAGTGAGTTTATACGCAAATATGACAAACAAAAGCAGGACAGCTACTGTCCTGCTTTTGGCGTGTATCAGAGAATCAGGAGTTGAATCAAATGGATTTCAATGTCATGCATATTCTGCTTGACTGCGGCATCATTTTGCTGTCTACGAAGCTTGTCGGCATGGTGACACGAAAGATCGGCTTGCCGCAGGTCGTCGGCATGATCATCGCCGGTTTGCTGATCGGTCCGGCACTCTTCCGCGGAACCGCATTCCCCGGGCTTATTCATCCGACGGAAATCGAAATGGATGTCCTGAAGAGTTTTTCGCAGATCGGTGTCGTATTTATTCTTTTCTCGAGCGGACTGGAAACGGATTTCCGCGAGATGAAGCGCAGCGGCGCAGCAGCGACATGCATCGCGCTCGCCGGTGTCTTTATCCCGATCTTATTCGGTACGCTGGTCGCATTGCTGTTCATGGGCGGATTCTCTGCGGTACATGACACCGAAAAGCTCATGAATGCGCTGTTTATCGGCTGCATCCTGTCCGCGACAAGCGTCGGCATCACGGTCGAGACGCTGCGTGAGCTCGGAAAGCTGAAAACAAAGATCGGTACAACTGTGCTGAGTGCGGCGATCATCGACGACGTCATCGGTATTGTCGTGCTGAGTATTATCACCGGTCTCGGCGGTGAGGGCAGCATCGGTCTGACGCTGCTGCGCGTGCTCGGATTCTTTGTGTTTACGGTCGTTGTCGGCTATCTGATGCGCCGTGCTTTTCAGCTCATGGTCAAAATCTATCCGCATAAGCGCAGAACAAGTATTTTTGCCTTTGCTGCATGCTTTTTCTTTGCGTATGCCGCGGAGGAATTCTTCGGCATCGCCGCGATTACCGGCGCCTATATGGCTGGCTTGATGCTGAGCGGGCTCGGCGACAGTCAGTTTGTGGACCGCAAGGTCATCGTCAGCAGCTACATGTTCTTTACGCCGATGTTCTTTGCATATATCGGCATCAGCGCGGATTTCAGCGCGTTTCACTGGTCGAGTATGCTGTTCGTGGTATCGTTTGTCGCTGCCGGTATCATCGGCAAAATTGTCGGATGCGGTGCTGCGGCGCGCTGCTTCAAATATGACAAGCATGAATCGCTCGCGGCGGGCTTCGGTATGATCGCGCGCGGTGAGGTTGCGCTTGCGGTCTATGCGACGGGTTCTGTGCTCATTGCACCGCAGGGCGGCATTGATCCGCTTGTTGCAACGATCTTTCTGATCATCACCAGCTCGATCCTTTGCCCGATCCTGCTGAAATTTGTCTTCCGCGGACATCAGGATGCGGAGCTTGCCGCGGCGACCGCGCACAATGTCACGATCTCTTCGGAAGCACTCGAAAATGTCCACCACGATATCGACAAGGAAACGAATCTCCCGTAAATGCTCCTTTCAGCACGGTATCACTACAATAAACCGGAGTTTGCCGGTGTGGTCGGGGGACATTGTGGGGACGCTGTCCCCACACCCCTGCCTAGGGGATAGTATCCCCTAGGAACCCCGCTGCAAGTTTTGTCTGCCCCCGTATGGGGCAGGCAAAACTTGAAATGGGATTCTCAAGGGACAGTGTCCCTTGAGCGGGAGTCTGAGGGCAGAGCCCTCAGAGCGTCTCTCAATCATCCCAGCATATTTCGGTTTATCGCAGCGGTAATACCGTGCTGAAAAGGGGCGTTATGAGAAAAACGGCTCTGTGATTTTATAATCGCCGTAAACGGAGAATGTGCCGGGCACCGGTGCATAGATGCAGTCGCGGAGCTGCAAGCCGTTTTTCAGTACGATTGTCACAAGGCGCATATCCTGCGTCCAGTATTCCATTGCTTCCTGATAGACGGTATCGTTCTCGGCTTTGACGGTGCCGTCCTCGAGCCAGACCTGATCGGTCTTGCCGAATTTTTCGGTATATGCGTCATAATATGCCTGCGCGATGCCTTCCTGACCGATGTCCTCGCCGAGCTTTAAGAGCTTGTCGAAAAATGCAGAGAGTGTCTGTTTGTCGGTGATTGTTTCGAGCAGACTGCCATCCTGATCTCTGACGGTGACGGATTCGATATCATCGGGATAGCCGATGCCGTAGGATGCACAGACTGCCCAGATTGAAGTCTGCTTGTCGAGATACTGGAAACCGGTCAGCTCATAGGTCCGGATGCCGTCCTGCTGCTTGAGCAGGACAATCGCGTTCTTTTTTCCGGCATCCTGCAACGCCTTGCAGGCGTAGAGCGGACAGGTCACGGTGCCGGTCTCCGAGGGAAAGCTCAGTTCGCCGAGCTGTTCGCCGCAGAGCGCTTCCGTGACGGCGTCCGTATCGGGCAGATATGCCTGCGCGGTCTGCAAATCGCATTGTACATAGTGTGCGCCGTCGAAGCTGAAAGTTTCGTATACAGAGCGGTATGCGGCTTGCGTCATCTGCTTGCCGACGCGCCCCCAGATCAGCAGCCAGCCGATGACGAACAGCAGAAAGGCTGCCAGAATGATGATCATGCCGAGGTGTTTTTTCAGAAATGCTTTCATACATGATTCTCCTTGTGTGATACATTGCTGCATCTATTATACCTGATTCTGCCCCTCGCGTCAAGCGTCTGTTTCGGTGCAGAAACGGCATCCGACGCGAATGAAAGGAGTAAAGTACATGAAGCTGATTCTTGCATCGGGCTCTCCGCGCAGAAAGGAACTGCTCGGAAAGCTGAATATCCCGTTTGAAGTGATTGTCTCGGAATGTGATGAGACGCTGCCGGAGGGCATCCCTGCGGATGCTGCGGCGGAGCTGCTTGCCGTCCGGAAGGCTGCCGCGGTCGCCAAGGCACACCCGAATGCGGTTGTCATCGGTGCGGATACGACGGTTCTGCTCGATGATGTCATTCTCGGCAAGCCTGAAGATGAAGCCGACTGCAAGCGGATGCTGCATGCGCTTTCCGGCAGGCTGCATAAGGTCGTGACGGGCGTTGCGATCTTCTGGGAAGGGCATTCCGCGAGCTTTTCGGATGAAACCGGCGTGCAGTTCTATCCGCTTTCCGATGCGGAGATCGACGCCTATGCTGCATCGGCGGAGCCTTATGACAAAGCCGGTGCCTACGGCATTCAGGGGCAGGGTGCGCTGCTCGTTGCCGGAATCCACGGTGATTATTACAATGTGGTCGGACTGCCGGTTGCAAGGCTTGCGCGGCAGCTCCGTGATCTGAAGCTGATCTGAGAAAGGGGCGCGTCATGCTGCAATTTCTCGGACGCGGCTCTGCATTTGCCGATATGCAGAACTGTGCGTATTTTGAAGAGGACGGCAGTCTGGTACTGCTCGACTGCCCGATGTCGGCGTTTCATGTGCTGCGCAGACGGGGCATCCCGCAGAAGCGTATTTTTGTGCTTGTGACGCATACGCACAGTGATCATGTCGGCGGCATTCCGATGCTGATTCATATGGCACGGTATATTTCAGACGCGCCGGTGACGGTTGCCGCGCCGTCGGACGAGGTTGCGGAGGATTTGCGCTATCTGATTGCGCGGCTGGACGGCTGTGATCCTGTTGCATATACGATTATCACGGCGGATGCACTGGATGCGGCGTGGCTGATCGGGGCGGTTCCGGTGCAGCATGCGCCGGCGCTGGAAGGGCGCTGCTTCGGCTACCGGCTGCGCATCGGCGGGAATGATGTGCTCTATACCGGCGATGCGGCATCGCTTGCGCCGTTTCAGCCCTATCTGCACAGCGGCGCATATCTTTATACAGAGGCTGCAAATTTCAACAGCGGCGTACATATGTATATTGACGATGTGCTGCCCGCGCTCATCCGTCTGACGGAGCAGGGCGTGCATGTCTGTCTGATGCATCTGGATGATGAGGCTGCGCTTGCGGAGAAAATCCGCGGCACCGGCATCGAATTTGCACCGCTCGGATAAAAATACCGCACAGAGCGCTCCGCAGGGCAGTGTACTCTGTGCGGTTTTGTATTATTCGTCTTCGTCCGGCGTATACTCAAAGAGATCGGCGGGCTGACAGTCCAGCGCGCGGCAGATTGCGTTCATCGTTTCAAATTTAATGCCCTTCATTTTGCCGGTTTTGAGGTTCGAGAGATTGACATTTGTCATGTCAATGCGTTCCGCGAGCTCATTGAGCGACATTTTGCGGTCTGCCATCATACGGTCGAGTCTGATGATAATTGCCATGTCAGCCTCCTTTTACGCGATGAGATCATTTTCTTCCTGCAAGCTGACGCCTTGGGTGAAGATTCTGCCGATCATGAGAATGACAAAGCCAATCACGAGCATATAGAGTGATTCGATGCGCGGATGCAGATAGATATACTCAAACTTTGCGGATTTGAGGATGAATTCGATCAATCCGGGAACAATCGCCAGCGAGAATTGCAGATATCCGATTGCTTTGATCCGCTTTGCATTTTTTCGCGTGAACGGCGTATGATGTTTACTGCTTTCGGCAATCAGCAGAACCAGCACGATCATGGCGGTCAGGATTGCGGAATACGCAAGATTCCGTGCTTCATACATGATTGCGCAGTATTTGAGATCGGTTGTCCCGCTGCTGTCGAGCAGCGCGTAATCATTGGGATTGACATCGGCGAAATATTCACCGTTTCGGAAAAGCTGCCAGATTTCCTGCCCGTTTTCAGTCGTTTCCACGCTCTGATATTTCAGTTCATAGCTGTATTTGTCAGTCCTGACCGCATTGATGAAATCTCTGGCGTGAAAGAGCAGCAGTATGATGAAGAAATATGCGATCATTGTGCTGAAATAGTAGCGGGGCACTGCTTTTTTGCTGTGTGTTGTTTGCTTCATAATGATGTCCTCCCTTATGCGATCTGATCCATGTCATTCTGCAAGGCGTGACCGTAGACAAAAATCTCGGAGAGAATGCCGATCAGTGTGCCGAGCAGGAACATGTAGACCGAATGACGGTCATCGAGATAGAACGTAAACGGGAATGCTTCGCCGCCGTGATTCCGGATGCCTTCCGCGATGCAGTCTGCAAACTGCGAAACATAGCCGCTGATGCAGACGGTGACGGCAAGGGCGCGCATTTTTGTAATGACAGATTTGGCAAAGGGCTTGCCGTTTTTGCGGATATCTACGAAAATCAGACCGGTCAGCAGGAAAATCACAAAGAGAAACATGCTGGAACAGGCGGCATCGGGCGCGTGCCGGAACAGTTTGATGACGGCACGGACTGCGAATACGGCAGAGAGCAGCAGTGTGATCAGGACATCCGTGCGGGTGCGTTTGTTGAGTGCTTCGACATTGGGATCTTTCATGGTTCATACCTCCCTGAATAAACAGCGGTTTGGTTGTCTCTATCAGCTGATGATTTGAGTATAGCACAAGAATTAAAGAATGTCAATAGAAAATTAAAGAAAGACTTTAATAATTTATAGGAATCACAGTGGAGAAAGCGCTGCGGCATATTCGTTTGTGCAGAATGCACAGAGCTGTTCCGGATGAATTGCGTGAATCCTACTTGACAGAATGCCGAAAATCCTGTAAAATAGTATACGTGGAAATTTGCGCGGCAGTCAGGACGGCTGTCCGCATGAAGATAGCGACCGAAAGGAAACCTGATATGATATTACTGGAAGATATCAAGAATGAACTTGTCAATGCGAGACCGGAGGTCAAGGAGCTCGGCGAAGTTTTGCAGATTGAGCGTGCAAAAGCCGATCTCGGCGACCTGCGTATCCAAATGGAATATGACGGCTTCTGGGACGATCACGAGAAGGCGCAGAAGATCACCCAGCGATGCAATACGCTCGAACGCAAGATCGAGAACTTTGAAAAGCTCCGCTCTTTGCTGGAGGATACGATTGAGCTGATCGAGATGTCTCTGGAGGAAGGCGACGAATCCTCGAATGAGGAGATCATTGCGGATGCGGAAGCATTCAAACAGCAGCTGGAGGCAGAAAAGCTGAGATCGCTGCTGACCGGTGAATATGACAATTCCAATGCAATCCTGACGCTGCATGCAGGCGCAGGCGGCACGGAGGCGCAGGACTGGTCGCAGATGCTCTACCGCATGTACAATAAATATGCCGAGAGCCATGGCTTCAAGGTTGATTTGCTCGACTGGCTTGACGGCGACGAAGCAGGCATCAAGTCTGCATCGTTCATGGTTGAGGGTGAAAATGCCTACGGCTTTTTGAAATCCGAGGCAGGCGTACACCGTCTGGTGCGCGTTTCACCGTTCGATTCGTCCGGCAGACGGCATACGTCCTTTGCGGCGCTGGAAGTCATGCCGGAGCTCTCCGACGATGTCGAGGTTGAGATTCGTCCGGAGGATATCGAGATGCAGGTTTACCGTTCCAGCGGCGCCGGCGGTCAGCATATCAACAAGACGAGCTCGGCAGTCCGCTTGAAGCATCTCCCGACCGGCATTGTGGTCTCCTGTCAGACGCAGCGTTCGCAGTTCCAGAATAAGGATTACTGTATGAAGATGCTGCGCGCAAAGCTGGTTGAGATCAAGGAACGCGAGCATCTGGACAAAATTTCCGATATCAAGGGCGATCAGCTCAAGATTGAGTGGGGCAGCCAGATTCGTTCCTATGTGTTCATGCCGTATACGCTCGTCAAGGATCACAGAACGGGCTGCGAAAACGGCAATGTGCAGTCTGTTATGGACGGCAATCTCGATGATTTCATCAATGCGTATCTGAAAGCGCTTTCGCACGGCACGCTCAAGGCGGGTGCCGCGGCAACAGAGGAATAAGCCGGCAGGACCGGCAGCCGATCTGACAGCGATGTGAGAAACGCAAAACGGTCGGTTCGGTGTCCGTCTTTGGCGGGCAGACCAATACCCGAATGATATAACTGCAAGGCTGCGCCGATTTGGTCATCATTTTTGGCGCAGCTTTTTGCGGCATACGGATGAAGGAGAAGCCATGAAAAAACAATATCTGGAGATCGGCAAGATTGTCAATGTGCACGGGCTGGGCGGCATGGTCAAGGTCATGCCGTGGTGCGACAGCGCGGAATTCCTCAGCGAATTTGAGACGCTTTACCGCGGCAGAGAGCATATCCCCATGGAGATCGAGCGCGCTGCCGTGCAGAAGAATATGGTGCTGATGAAGTTTGCCGGTGTGGATACGCCGGAGGCTGCCAATGCGCTGCGCAATACGGTGCTCTATATGAACCGCGAGGATGTCGAGCTCGATGACGATACCTATTTCATTCAGGATTTGCAGGGGATGCGCGTCGTCGATGCCGACAGCGGAAAGGAATACGGCAAGCTGCATGATGTCCTGCAAACCGGTGCGAACGATGTCTATGAGGTCGAATCGCCGGAGGGCAGGATGCTGCTTGTGCCGGTGATTCCGGATGTTGTGCTGAATGTGGATTTTGACGCGGATACGATCACGATTCGTCCGCTGAAGGGATTGTTTGACGATGCTGATTGAGATTGCAACGCTCTTTCCGGAGATGTGCGAGGCAGTGCTCTCCGAGAGCATCATCGGCAGGGCGCGTGCCAAGGGCGCGATCACGGTCAACTGCCACCAGATTCGCGCCTATACGAAGGATAAGCACAACCGCGTCGATGATTCGCCGTTCGGCGGCGGCATGGGCATGGTGATGCAGGCGCAGCCGGTCTATGACTGCTGGCAGGCGGTACGTGCGCAGTCGGAGCTGCCGATGCATACGATTTATCTCTCGCCGAAGGGCAAAGTCCTGACGCAGCAGCGTGTGCGCGAGCTTGCGGAGCTGCCGCGGCTCTTTCTGCTCTGCGGGCATTATGAGGGCATCGACCAGCGCGTCATTGACCGGATTGTCGATGAGGAAATCTCGATCGGTGACTATGTTGTGACGGGCGGTGAGCTGCCGGCGCTCGTCCTGACGGATGCTGTCGCGCGGATGTGCGAGCATGTGCTGCCGGCACCGGATGCCTATGAAGACGAGTCTCATTTCAACGGTTTGCTGGAATACCCCCAGTATACCAGACCGGAAATCTGGGAGGGCGAAGGCGTCCCGCAGGTTCTGCTCAGCGGACATCACAAAAACATTGCACAATGGAGGCAGGAACAGCGCCTTGAAATTACCCGCAACCGGCGTCCGGACCTTTGGGCAAAATGGTCAAAGGACAATAGTTGAATCCGTCTTCGGCGGTTTCAACAAAATGCATTGTTGAAAACTACGCACTGTAACAACAGTTTTCAACAATTTATTTTCGTGAAAAATGTCCAAACGGGGCGGCTTTCTATTCCCCCGAATGTAGCATAGGGGAGAAATTTAGCGGGATACATGGGTTTTGTGTAGAAAAGAGATTGACGAAACTGCAAAAAAACAGTATAATGATAGCGTGGTTCCGTGAATGACAAAAGCGTTCGGGATTTGAAACAATCTTATTGCGCTATACATGCTGTATAATTAGAAAAGCGAACAGATAGGTAGTACGGCTGGTCAGGCAGACACGTACAGACAGCTGACGCGCAACGGTCAATCCGCTTTTTGTTTTGCGAATTTTTTTCCGTGTGTGACGGAGCGATTACGGAGCACATTTCCGATTGTCCGCAAATTGGTTTTATGAATTCTTAAAGGAGAGAAAGTTTATGTGTATTAAAGATGTCATGGTTCAGAATCAGGTTGGTCTCCATGCACGCCCGGCTACATTCTTTATCCAGAAGGCAAATGAGTTCCGCTCTGCTATCTGGATCGAGAAGGAGGAGCGCCGCGTGAATGCCAAGTCTCTGCTGGGCATCCTTTCGCTGGGTATTGTCGGCGGTACTGCAATCCGCATCATTGCTGACGGCACCGACGAGGAGCAGGCAGTCGCATCGCTTGTTGAACTGGTTGACAGCGGTTTCAGCGACGAGAGCCGCTGATTTATCGTAAACTGAAATAAAGGCAGTCCTTTCACGAAGGAACTGCATCATGGCAGCGTTCCTGACTGAGCTGCATGGAATGAGAATGACAGAGAAAGGGGCGTTTCATACCGAAGCGCCCCCTTTTTTATTTTTACAAATCTGACCGCGGTGATGCTTTCCCGAAAAAGGATGCCTCTGCGCGGTATTACGCTGCGGAGGCTGCCAGTGCGGCAGTCTGCGCATACATGTTTTCGGCAAAGATGCCGTAGCCTCTGGTCGGGTCGCGGACAAAGACATGCGTCACTGCGCCGACCAGCCTGCCGTTCTGCACAATCGGGCTGCCGCTCATGCCCTGCACGATGCCGCCTGCGTTATGCAGCAGCGCCGGATCGGTGACATGGATCACCAGATTCCGGAGAGCGGAATCGTCATCACGGATCTCCTCGATCTCGATGCTGTAGGGCTGCGGTGCGGTGCCGTCGATTGTGGTATACATGACGGCTTCCCCGCGCGAGATATCCTGCCGGAAACCGAGCGGCACCGAAAGCTGCTTCCGCGGCAGCCGGACGAGTGAGCCGAAGACGCCGCTGGGCGTATTTGCCGAGAGCGTGCCGATCTGTTCCCCGATATCGAATCTGCCGAGCAGCTCGCCGGGCTTTCCTGCGCTGCCGGAGACAATATCCCGCACGGAAACCGCGATGACATCGCCGGAGGCGAGCGGAATCTGCGCACCGGTATCTGCATCGCAGACCGCGTGCCCGAGCCCTGCAAACGTGATCTGACCGCTTGCAGCGCGCGTATAATAGGTCACGGTGCCGATGCCTGCGGTACTGTCGCGCACCCACATGCCTGTCTGCCAGCGCTGTGCGTCCGGCACATATGCAGGCTGCACGGAGACCGTTTTCAGCATCTCACCGCGCCGCACCGCAACTGCAACCGCTTCGCCGTGGGAATCGGCGACCGCCTGCTGAATATCGGCATTGCTGCTGATGCGTCTGCCGTTGACCGCCTCGATCATATCACCTGTCCGGATTCCGGCATCTGCCGCAGGACAGCGGCTGCCGTCGGCTGCCGGCACCTCGCTCAGCGAGATCACCATGACGCCTGCCATGAGCATCCGGATGCCGAAGGGCTCGCCGCCGATATACACATTCGCCGGACCGAGCGTTGTCAGTGAGACCGTTTTGACAGGAATCATCCCGAAGAGCCGCAGCTCTGCCTCCTGTGCCTGCGGAACCGTCGGTGTCCGGCGCGAAAATGTCACAGGCAGTGCCGTTGCGACCGAAAGCGGACGTTCTGCGTCCGTATAAAAATGATCCGGCAGCCTGTGCGCATAAAACTGCACCGCTCCGCAGAGACTCAGCAGGAGTGCGGCAGCGCCTGCGGTAATCCGCCGCAGCCGGAAACATCTGAAACCAAAAATCATTTGCGTCCTTCCTCTCTGCGGAATCCGAAATGTTGCATGTTCGTTCCGCACAGATTCATTATACGCAGATTACAGACCGGCAAACCTCAAAAATGCAGTCAGTTTTTTTTCCGGAAGATGCATCGGCATCAAACGGAAACGGAGGAAGTCTATGGAAAAATACAAAGTGACAACGGTCGGCGCGCTGATGAAGGCGCTGTGTGCCGATTTGCAGGTGTCGCAGCCCGATGATGCTTGGTGCATGTATACAGCCGGAACAGAGCCCTTTGCGCCGGATACACCCTGCTATCCGGCGGATTATCCGGATTTCGGGGATGCAGGCTTTGTGCATCTGCCGCCGGATGCGGTGCGGCAGGGGATGTCTGCCTATCTGACCGATGAATTGCTCTGTGAGGTTGCGGAGGAGGTTCTGACGCACAGTAACTGTGCGGATGCGGAAACGCTCGTCCGGACGCTCAATTATTATCTCGAAAATGACTGCTTTCCGGCGCAGGAGGGCAAAACGCTGCATCAGCTCGATGAGATTCTGCGCAGACATGAATGGGAGCGAGGCTTTCAGGTTCCGCGCGGTATTCTGGCGGAGCCTGCCTGCGATCTTTCGCTTGCGCTGGAAATGTTCTACTGCGCGGGCGGTTACGATTATTTAGAGGAGAACCGCAAGGTGCTCGGCACGGAGGCACTGGTCTTCCTCAGCACGCTCTACAGCCATATTGCAGCCGGAAAATATAAGCGCTCGATGCGGCATTATGCGGTGCCGCTGACGAAAATCCAGCGCTATAAGCTGGAACGCAGACAGGTTCCGGCGGTGTTCCTGACGGATTTATAACGGGGAGTCAGACGATTGCTCCCGATTCCGGCAGAGGATGCGGGAATCATGCCGGCGGGCTCGACAGCAGGTGACGCATTCCGCCAGAATGCCGCAGAATCCAGCAGGATGCGCAGATGGCAGCCGATGAAATCGACGCAAATGCGTAATAAACGCACTATTTTTCATGAACTTGATTTTTCGACAGGATCGGCTTCTGTTCGTGATTCTTCGCTCTTGCATTTATGTCTCATGCGTGATAAAATGGAAACATAAAGCAAAAGGAGGTTGAACCATGCAAAAGCAAGTCAAGGTTCTGATCGGTGACGACACGGCGGAGTACGGTGTATCCTGCGCCAGTGTCCTGCGTCAACAGGGAATGTACGCATAT
>JAFZPP010000048.1 GCA_017550285.1 Oscillospiraceae bacterium | reverse complement strand
TTCGCGAATCTAGTTGTATTTCGTTTTTGAAGCATTAGAGGACAAGCAATTCAGATCAGATTCCCACATTAACACTATTACTATATCACTGTGCAGTCGGATCGTATACACAGCCGATAAAGACCGGCAGTCTGCTGTTGTTGTCGAGGATCATGAACAGGAACGGGCGATCGAGCGTAACTGTTGAGAAAAAGCATTTCTATGGTTTCAGTATAGCATACTTCCGGCATTTTTACAACATTGATCGTGCTCCATGCCTTGTGAAAAAAGCATCTGCCTCACACAGTTTTTCTTCTGTGTTGGAGCAGATGCTGATTTTAATAGGGCGCAGATCATTTTACCCTTCAGTTATGTGTTTCGCTTTGACTCCGTCACTATGCACAAGGCCTTCGTTCCAGCAATTTTCGTGTGCACATACACTCGCTTCAACAAAATGCGAAGAATTCTCAAAAAACTTGTATTTGCGACGATTATATAAATTATGAGGGTATGGTATACACATTTTTCGTGTGCATAAATACGCGCAAATACGTTGCCTGACCGTGTGCACTGTCGTGTGCACAGGGCCTGAAAACGGCTTCAAAATACGGAAAAATGCTTCCGAATGATGAAAATTCGTTCATATACGAGCAAAAGAAAAATGCCCTAGATGCGACATTTTCACGCATTTAGGACATTTTACCAAGAGGGTGGGTAGAGGGATTCGAACCCTCGGTCTTCGGGACCACAATCCGACGCTTTAACCAACTAAGCTATACCCACCATATTCAGTTTATCAAAAGGAGAGCAGACTCTCCGCATCTGTCGCAGACGCGCCTTAAAGGATTCGAACCTTTGACTTACTGCTTAGAAGGCAGTTACTCTATCCAGCTGAGTTAAAGGCGCAGATGCCATAAAGGCTAAGCGAGTGATGGGAATCGAACCCACGTAACCAGCTTGGAAGGCTGGAATTCTACCATTGAACTACACTCGCACATCAAACCAGTGCGGTCAGTTCGGTATCTTTCCGGCACTGCAAGAGGTATTATAGCATATTTTCGCACATTTGTCAAGGGGTAATCAAAAAAAAACCGGTTCCCGTCAAAGTTGACAGCAAATGTGATTTTTGTTATAATAAAATAGAAGGAGAGGTGCAGGTGGATGAACACAACAGTACCGATGAACGGCTGCGTCACGACCGATGCGCATTTTCACATGCTCTACGCAGACGCGGCATTTTTTCATTATTTCGGCGATGACGGGATCTATTCGATTCTGCGAACGGTTCATGATGCGGATACAGAGCGGCTGTTGCAGCTTGCACACGGACTGCGCGACGGTCAGACCGAGCAGCTTGCGCTCCGGATGCGCGGAATCGCGGCAGATTACCGCTGGATGCTTGTCAGCATGACCGCACACGGCGAAAGTGAGATGCGGCAGTATCAGCTTCGCATCACCGATGCCTACCGGATGCAGCGGCAGCTTTTGCAAACCATGACCGAGAATACCGAATACCGTTTTTATCTGAATCTGATGCGCGATCTGGCGTTCCGGTATTCTTTCCGGACAAAGCGCATCCGGCTGATGAGCTTCGACTGCTGCCGTGAGACCGTCATCTCGGATATGCGCCTGACGGACTGGAAAGCGCAGGCGATTGAAAAGGGCATGGTCGGCGTACAGGATATCCCGAAATTTGAGAAGCTCTGTGCGGATATGGAATCCGGCACGAACCGTTTTCAGTGTGAGCTGGAGACAAGCGTCTGCTCGAACGGTCAGCGCATGGAATACTGTGCCTTCCGCGGCGTGACGCGGTCCGATGCGCCCGGCAGCCGTGAGGTACTCGGCACAGTCGGCTTCCTGCATGCAAAATACAAAAGCAAGGAGCCCGGCTGGCTGATTGAGGCAACGCGCGATTCCGCGACCGATCTGCTCAATAAAAACGCGATTACGGCACATGCAAAGGCAGTGCTTGCAGCGCAGCCTGCGGAGACGGTCGCACTTGTCCTGCTGACGATCGACGATTTCAAGGGCATCAATGACCGCTACGGTCATATGTACGGCGATGAGGTATTGTTCACGCTTTCGCATATTCTCAAAACGGAGATCGGCACGCGCGGCGCAGCCGGAAGAATCGGCGGCGGTATGTTCCTGCTCGTGCTCGAGGGCATCGCGGATGAGACCGATCTGCGCGGCATTCTGCGTGCGATCCGGACGAAATTCGAGTGGGCATGGGAATCCGGCGGCGAGCAGAAGCCGCTTGCACATGTGACCTGCTCCATGGGCGCGGCGTGTTATCCCGCCAATGCAAAGGAATATGAGGAACTGTTCATGCAGGCGGACAAGGCGCTTTATATTGCCCACGAAAAGGGACATAACCGCTATGTCATCTACGATGTGGAAAAGCACGGCGCGGTGCAGCCGAACCGTGCGCGTGACTATTCCGATCTCTATGCTGCCCCGCCCGTACAGAGCAATGCGGGCTTCACGGCGGACCTCATACAAGAATTTCTGCACGGCAAACCGGAAATGCAGAATATTTTGCAGCGCATCGGTGCACAGTTCGGTCTGGACGGCATCCAGATTTTCAAGGTGCCGGACTGGCAGGCGCAGTTTAGCTGGGGGCATCCGTTTGCAGGCGATGCCGCATTGCTGACGAATGAGCCGTTCGCGCAGCACTATACGGCAGATCATGTCTGCGTGATCGACAATATCAACGCGCTCGAGGGCATTGACGATGCCGCATATGCGCGGCTGGAAGCTGAAAATCTGCTCGGCGCGGTGCTGTATCTTGCAGAGCGGGAGGGCAAGCCGTCGGCGCTGATTGCGTTCGGGCTGTACGGCAGATTCCGCAAGTGGAGCAATCTCGATATCAGTCATCTGACGATCATCGGAAGCCTTTTGTCCGCTTACTGAGATAAATGGCAGGCTGCTCCGGCAGAGACACAACTGAACATACCCTTTGTGCGTTGACGGAAGGAGGAAAACAACATGCTGACACCGGAAGAAGTTAGGGCGCTTCTGTTGCCTGTAAACGCGGAATATATCAAAGCGCACGGCGTTGACTTTGATCATCTTTACAGCGAATTTTATTACGATGAAAACGATATCTATCACTACGACCGGACGTTTGATTTTCCGATGGAGCATGGCGGACAGCCGTTTACCGGTCTGCGGTATGAGTTTTTCAGTAACTCTGATCAGCTCGCAAATTACACGCAGATGAAGGAAGGCTATCACTTCGGCGATGAAGTGGAGTTTTACATGTGCGGTGCGCTGGAATCCTATGAAAGAATCGACGACACGGAGCATTACTGCTATGAATGGTATGAAAACGGCGCTTTGAAAACTGTCACGGAATGGAACAGAAGGGACAGACCGGATTTCTATCGCATCAGGGCGTATGACAAAACCGGCAGGCTGATCTGGATGCAGGTGAAATGTGAGATCACGGCGACATACAAGCCGGATGACACGGATTCGCGCTTTGATTTTGCATTTCACGAAAACGGCGAATTCCGGCAGATAACATATAAGGCGCCGACTGCCGATGATTTTTATTCTGGGATCAAGTTTGACTCGGACGGAATCCCCGTGCGCTTTGTCGTGAATCCGCACTATATTGATGATTCGCTCAGTAAACAGCTGAGTCACTATTGTTCTCGCTACAAAACCTATGACCCGAAAATACACCGGTTTCAGGACGGTGTTTTGCAGTATCCGTTCACAGACAAGTACGGAACGCGCTGGTTCAGAGAAGACGGTCATATCCTTTTTCACAACGGTATGCACGGCGACAAGTTTTTATCGTACCGTGAGGGAAAACCGTGGGGGCCGCAGTATATTTATTATCCGAACGGACAGATACAGGAGTTCTACTGTGTTGACACCGGCGGAGCGTATCACCGTCATGTTCATTGGTATCCAAACGGCATGATGCGCGAAGCAACTGTCTATTCACACCGCGCAGTCATGCTGCATGTGACATTTGACAACAAAGGCAATCTGCTTTCGTATCAGCTCAATGCGGATGTGTTCAAAAAATCAGACTGAAAGATGCGCATGACATTGCCGGAGTGCTTTTGTCAGCTGAATATGACCGTTTCAAGATCATCCCGCAGCTGCCGGATGATCTTTTTTTCGAGCCGTGAAATATAGGACTGCGAAATCCCGATCATATCGGCGACCTCCTTCTGGGTTTTCTCCTCGCCGCCGCAGAGCCCGAAGCGCATCTCCATGATCTGCCGTTCGCGCGGATTGAGCCGCATGACCGCCTCACGCAGCAGCTTCCGCTCGGATTCATTCTCAATATCGCGGCAGACGGCATCCTCATCGGTGCCGAGCAGATCGGAAAGCAGCAGCTCATTGCCGTCCCAATCGACATTGAGCGGCTCATCAATCGAAATCTCCGCGCGATACTGCGCGACCTTCCGCAGATGCATCAGAATCTCATTTTCAATGCAGCGCGAGGCATAGGTTGCGAGCTTGATATTCTTCTCCGGTGAGAAGGTCGAGACCGCCTTCATCAGCCCGATTGAGCCGATTGAAATGAGATCGTCCAGCGGGACGGCAGGCGTCTCAAATTTCTTTGCGATGTATACGACGAGCCGCAGATTATGCACGATCAGCGTTTCACGCGCAGCAGGATCGCCCGCGGCAAGCCGCGCAAATGCGTCGGATTCCTCCTCGCGTGAGAGCGGCGGCGGGAGCTGATCGGCTCCGCTGATAAAGTGAATTTCCTGCTCTGCGTCGGAATGCAGCAGCCGGCAGCGCAGAATACCGAGCCAAAGCGAAATCAATTTCATAGCAAGCACCTCATTTTGATTGTATGGTTCTCAGGGCGGGACGCAGCAGGCTGGAATGACCGCAGGCATGTCACGCTGATCGCTCAAAGCGAGCAGGATATCCAGCGGCAGCTCTCCCCTGCCGTCCGTCACCAGTGCGGCGGAATCCGGCAGAAAGGCAGGCAGCAGGCGCTCCCCTGTCACAGTTCTGACCGGCAGCAGCCGGAATCCCCTTGCCTGCGCCGCCGCAGCATCCGCATCGGGATACTGTGCAATCCATTGCCTGAGCGCATCCCTTCCGCAGACGACGACCGGTTTCCCCGAAAACACATCGCGGAGCGTATTGCCGCTGTCGGAGAGCGCAGGCAGAATAAAATCCATGCCGCCGAGCCGCAGATGCAGCCGGTATGCGCGGTGACGCTTTGCCGCAGCATGACGCTCCCGCAGCGCAGCGATTGCCGCAGCAGCAGTTGTCCCGAGCAGAAGCGTCAGCAGCGAGATATCCGCGTAGATCACGGTATTATGCAGATACCAGCCCGCAGGCGTCCGCAGAGATGCAAACGCCCAGACCGCGCCGCAAAAGAGCAGACTGCACCCGAAGAACACGGCAGTCTGCCGGAGCAGTGCGCGCGGATGCCGGAAGCCGAACGCAATGCCGCAGAGCAGCACGGCAAGCAGAATCCGCAGCAGAAAGCAGACCGCAAGCGGAATCGCCGGCAGAAAAACCGTCAGCGCCGAGGCAGCCCCCGTCATTGCGGCAAGCAGACAGCGCAGCGGTTTCACCGGCGTATGCGTCAAAGCGGCGGTAGTCCGCAGCAGCGCATAATCCGCCCAGAGATTGGAAAGCAGCAGCACATCCAGATAAATCGTCATCGCCTTCACCGTTCTCAGTATAGCATATCCGCAAAGAGAAACTTGTCAAATGCGGGAGGACATGAAAAAAGCACCTGCATGTGCAAGTGCTTTTTCGTATCGTATTCCTTAATCATCGTAAAACTTTGAATTCTTCAATACAAAGTCAGAATATTCATCCATCAGATCAAGTGCCTCCTGCTTATCGGAGTCAGAAAAGATAAAGAAGAACGTCGGCACATGGTATTCTTTGATAGCAGGATAATCGACATAGGCATAATGGAAAATATAATTCACCTTTATTCCCTCATAAGTTGTCAGATAACCTTTTTCGTGCAAAGCAGGGAAGCCGAGATATTCACCCTCGGTTGTGGATTCAATGATATACTTTGAGCGGTCCGGCGCGGTCGAATACTTTTGGGTATTGCTCTTATAAACCCCGTAAATTGACGCTTCGACCGTTTCCAGCACTGCATCCGGCAGCTGCTCCAGTGTATAGGAAGGATCCTGATACGAAGATGTATAAAATTCGCCCGCATAGTATACCGGCACATTTTCATCATCGTTTTTCCAGAAGGAATACGGATACCTATAGTCATACGGAAGTCTGGTCATTCCCTCAGGAACCGGAAATTCAAATCCCCAGATAGAACGGTACTCAGAGCTTTCGTCCTGAGACGAGCTTTCCGCAGCGGCACTGTTTTCCTCCGCAGAGCCATTGCTTTCCGCCGCAGGTGCGGTACTGCCGCAGCCAGTCAGCAAAACTGCCATCACCCAGATTGCCAATACTTTCTTTTTCATGTCATTTACTCCTTTTCAGTCAATATTCGCAGCGATGTCAGATATATGCTGCATTTATATTATAACACATTTTATAACAGAATTCAAGAATCAATCTGCATGAAATACACGAAATATTCATAAGGCTGTTATAACAAAACAGAAGAAAGCTGCAAAGCCGAAACGCATTCCGCCTGACATATTTCACAAAAAATGAAGCAGCAAGCGCAGAAAACCGCCGCCGCAGGCTTATTTTTCGCTTTCCCATTGCGTTTTTCCGTGATTTATGTTATAATAGTACGGTAAGGAACCGGAGCCCTTTCTCCGGACTGAGATGAAAGGAGGGGTACAGTTTGCCCGCCGGCAAAGGCGCAGATTGTACCGCAGTGTTTATGCTGAATACCCAGACTACTCCCTCGCCGGATACCTATTTCGGCTGCAATGTATTCAATGAGACCGTCATGCGCAACTGCCTGCCGAAAAAGGTCTATGAGGCAGTCATGTGTACGCGCAAAATGGGTACGCCGCTGCCGAAGGATGCCGCAGATTCCGTCGCAAACGCCATGAGAGAATGGGCAGTTGCAAACGGCTGCACGCATTTCACGCACTGGTTCCAGCCGATGACCGGTGTCACCGCAGAAAAGCACGATGCATTTCTGACGCCGGTTTCAGGCGGTGTCATCCTCGATTTCTCCGGCAAGGAGCTCATCAAGGGTGAATCGGACGCATCCTCGTTCCCGTCCGGCGGACTGCGCGCGACCTTCGAGGCACGCGGCTATACCGCATGGGACCCGACCTCGGATGCCTTCATCAAGGACCGCACCCTCTGCATCCCGACCGGCTTTGTATCGTATACCGGCGAGGTGCTCGATAAAAAGACGCCGCTGCTCCGTTCCATGGAAGCCGTCAGCCGCGCAGCAGTCCGGATGCTCCGGCTGTTCGGCAATGATAAGGTTCAGCGCGTCGTCACGAATGTCGGACCGGAGCAGGAATATTTCCTGATCGACAAGGCAAGCTATGACGCCCGCGAGGACCTCATCCTGACAGGCAGAACGCTGTTCGGCGCAAAGCCGCCGAAGGGCGAGGAAATGGATGACCACTACTTCGGCAATCTCACACAGCGCGTCTCCGACTTCATGCGTGAGCTCGATGAGGAGCTCTGGAAGCTCGGCATCTACGCAAAAACCGAGCATAACGAGGTTGCTCCGGCGCAGCATGAGCTCGCACCGGTCTATACAACCTCGAATATCGCCGCAGACCACAATCAGCTTACCATGGAGCTGATGAAAAAGATCGCGCTCAAGCACGGTCTTGTCTGCCTGCTGCACGAGAAGCCGTTTGCCAATATCAGCGGCTCCGGCAAGCACAATAACTGGTCCATCTCGACCGATGACGGTCAGAATCTGCTCGATCCGGGCGATACGCCGCAGGATAACATGCAGTTCCTGCTTGTGCTCTGCGCATTCCTCAAGGGTGTGCGCGAATATGCACCGCTGATCCGTCTCTCGTCCGCATCCGCCGGCAATGACTGCCGTCTCGGCGGAAATGAGGCACCGCCGACCGTCATTTCCGTTTTCGTCGGTGATGATCTCCAGCGTGTCCTCGATGCAATCGAGCAGGGCAAGCCCCTCGATGACAACGGCAAGGAGCGCTTCAATCTCGGTGTCGATGCAATGCCGCAGTTCCGCAAGGACACAACCGACCGCAACCGTACATCGCCGATGGCATTTACCGGAAACAAATTTGAGTTCCGTATGCTCGGCGCAGCGGATTCGATCTCCTGCTTCAATTTCGTGATGAATACGATCTTTGCGCATGAGATCACCGAATTCTGCGATGAGCTGGAAAAGGCAGCGGACTTCCAGTCTGCGCTGCATGATCTGCTCGTCCGCACAATCCGTGAAAACAAGGATATCATCTTCAACGGCAACGGCTACGGCGACGAATGGTTTGCTGAGTGCAAGCGCCGCGGTCTGCCGAATTACCCCTCGACGGTCGAGGCACTGATGCAGTATGACCGTCCGGAATTTGTTGCGATCTTCGAGGAGATGAACGTCCTCAACAAGGCAGAGATCACCTCCCGCAAGGAGATTCTGCTCGATAATTACAGCAAGACCGTCGGTATCGAGGCAAAGACCATGCTTGATATCGCGCGGAAGAAGATTCTGCCGGTCTGCATCTCCTATACCAAGCAGCTCTGCGATGCAATCGCTGCAAAGAAGCAGGTCTCCCCGATGCTCCAGATCAGCACGGCGGTCGAGGATGCGCTTGCATCCCAGATCAGTGACCTGACCTCCAGTCTCTATGCTGCGATTGACGATCTGCGCGAGGCAATCCAGATCGCGTGCAGAGCAAACGGCGTACAGGCAACCGCAGAATCCTACCGCAAGAATGTTGTTCCGGCAATGGAGCGGCTGCGCACGACCGCCGATGCACTTGAAGTACTGATTCCGCAGGAGCAGTGGCCGTTCCCGGCTTACTCTGAAATCCTTTACAATATCTGATGACCGGATGCATTCCGTTCTGCCGCCGGTGATACCGTACCGGAGGAGGGAAACGGATATGCATCACGATCAGCTTTCATTACTTGTACCGCCGCTGCTTGAATGGTTCGCGGAGCATAAACGTGATCTGCCGTGGCGCAGAGACCGCGAGCCCTTTCATGTCTGGCTCTCGGAGATTATGCTCCAGCAGACTCGGGTAGAGGCGGTCAAGCCCTATTATGCGCGCTTTCTGGAAGCACTGCCGGATATTTCTTCACTCAGCACATGCGATCACGATGCGCTGATGAAGCTCTGGGAGGGCTTGGGCTATTACAGCCGCGCACGGAATCTGCAAAAGGCAGCGCAGCAGATCATGACGAATTTCAGCGGCGATTTTCCGCGTACCTATGAGGAAATCCGTTCACTCTCCGGCATCGGGGACTACACCGCCGGAGCGATCTCCTCGATCTGCTTTGATCTGCCGGAGCCTGCCGTAGACGGCAATGTGCTGCGTGTTTATACGCGTCTGCTTGCCGATGCGCGCTGCACCGACGACAGCTCCGTGAAACGCGATATCCGCGATACGCTTCGGACTGTTTATGCCGCATCGCCCGCAGGCACGCGCGGCACGCTTACACAGGCGCTCATGGAGCTCGGCGCGACGGTCTGCGTCCCGAACGGCGCACCGCTCTGCGGCGAATGTCCGCTCAGAAGCTCATGCGAAGCATTCCGCAGCAATACAATCCGGCAATACCCTGTCCGCAGGGAGAAAAAAGCACGCAAAACCGAAGAATACACCGTATATATTTTACAGTGCGGCGACCGCATTGCCGTGCAGAAGCGTCCCGATTCCGGCTTACTGGCAGGACTCTGGGAGCTGCCGCATCTCAGCGGGAAGCGCCGAGCGCAGCAGGCAATCAACGATATTGCGGACTGGCGCACCGGTGCCGCGGAGCTGATCTCCGTCCGCAGCTGCACACATATCTTCACGCATATTGAATGGCATATGACGGCAGTGCATCTGCTTGTCACGCATATGCCGGAGCGCTTCACATGGGTGACACCGGCGCAGCTTGCTGCCGAAACCGCGCTCCCGACAGCGTTCCGCATCTGCCTTCCGGCGGACTGACCGCAGCCGTTCAGGTATCCGGTCCGCACATTTACAGCACACATCTGCATCTGACACAAAAGGAGGGTCATCTTATGCCGCATTCATCCGGAGGAGGCAGCCACGGCGGCGGAAGCCACGGCGGCGGCAGTCATCACAGCAGCTCGCGCGGGGGCGGTTCGTCCAGACCGAGCATCAGCCGGCAGCCGTATCCCGGCGCACGCCGTTACCGCTACTACCGTCACGGTCGCTATCATTATTTCTATTCCAGCCGCAAGGGCAAGATTTTCAGCCCTGCGCGTCTTCTGCTCGGCTTCGTGTATCTGCCGTTCCTGATTCCGGTCGGCAGCCTGCTGATTACCCCGATTGCCAAGCGTTTCCAGAAATATGATACCCGCATCATCATCAAGGACGAAGCGAATGTCATCAAGGACCACAGCAGTCTGGATAACGCGCTCAGCGACTTCTATCAGAAGACGCATATCACACCGGCAGTTGTCACAGTCCGCAACGAAAGCTGGCAGAGCAACTACAGCAGCCTTGAGGATTACGCCTATGACCGCTATCTCGCAGAATTTGACGACGAGATGCACTGGCTGATTGTATATTCCGAACCGACCGCGCCGGATGAAAAATTCAATGACTGGTACTGGGAGGGCATGCAGGGCGACGATACCGACAGCGTCCTGACAAGCTATGTCACAGGTCAGTTCAATTTCGATTTTCAGCAGCGGCTCGAGGCGGGCAATACAGACCTCGGAAAGAACCTTGCCGATTCCTTCAATGTTGCAACAAATCTTGCCAAAAAGCCCGGTATTCTGCCGCCGCTCAATCAGATCGCGCCTGCGCTGTTCATGCTCGGCTTCCTGATGTTCCATGCATATTTCATGCTCGGACTGAACGAGCTGAAATACCGCAATGCAGAGCTTGATCCGGACGATACAGGCGGCATACCGGATGGACCTGATCGCTTCGGCTCACAGATTCCGGTAATCCCGCAGCAATCCTTCGGCACACAGATGCAATTTGGTGCACAGCCGACCGGAACACAGCAGATATTCGGCGCGCAGCAGACGTTCGGTGCACAGCAGCAATTCGGCATGCCCCAGAGCTTCGGCGCACAGCAGGCAGCGATGCCGGCACTGGATACAACGCCGCCGAAGCCGGTACAGACTGCGCACTGGCAGGAGCCCGAGATGCAGCCGCTGGAAATGCCGCAGAATCCTGCCCCGCAGCCGATGAACTTTCTGAATCTGCCGAATGTTCAGGCAGCATCGTCCGAGCAGCTTCAATCCCAGATTCAGCCGCAGGTACTGTCGCAGATGCAGGCACAGATGCAGACGCCGCCGGTTCCGCCGCAGGTACAGCAGCCGTCCGCACTGCCGCAGACGCAGCCCGCAGAATCCGCCATGACCGAGAAGACCTGCCTCTACTGCGGCACCCGATATTTCAAAGGCGTCAGATACTGCCCGGGCTGCGGCATCGAGCTTGCCGATGCCGTTGACAGTGACTTTTTCCAATAAGAAGAAGCTCCGGCTTCAATTCATATCAGAAAGGATGTATCCCCTATGACCTACAAAGAGGAATTTATCAAATTCATGACCGAATGCGGCGTGCTGAAATTCGGCGAATTTACACTGAAATCCGGCAGAAAGGCACCGTATTTCATCAACACCGGCAATTACAAGACCGGCAAGCAGCTCTGCCGTCTCGGCGAATACTATGCCGCCTGCATGCAGGAGCACGGTCTGCAAGCAGACGTCCTGTTCGGACCGGCATATAAGGGCATCCCGCTCGCAGCCGCTGCTTCGATTGCGCTCTGGAAAAACCACGGCGTCGAGGTCGGCTATGCCTATGACCGCAAGGAGGTCAAGGATCACGGTGAGGGCGGCATGATTGTCGGTTCCGAGCTGAAGGACGGCACCAAGGTTGTCCTGATCGAGGATGTCATGACCTCGGGCAAGGCGCTCCGCGAGGTATATCCGAAGCTGAAATCCGTTGCCGACGTCGATGTCACCGGCATGATCATTACGGTAGACCGTCAGGAGAAGGGCTTGCAGAGCGATAAATCCGCTGTGCAGGAGGTCAAGGCGGAGTTCGGCGTAGATGTCTATTCCATTGTGACCGTCAGCGATATCATTGCCGCAATCGAAAGCGGCGTCGTAGACGGCAAAGCGTATCTGCCGCAGATGCTGGAATACCGCGCACAGTACGGCGTATAATCCAGTTCAAATCAAGCCGCGAAGCAGTCCGAAATGCTGCTCCGCGGCTTTTTCATTGCTTGTTACAGAAAGGAGCAGCGCCCCCGTTCAGTACGGAGGCGCTGTTCCCATTGCATGAAAGGTGGTTATTTATCATAATCAAAAGTCAGTAATCATTTTTGCGATATATTTGAGAATCATCAGGACATCGTCACTGTCGGGGCTGCCGCTCTTGTTGACATCGGCATTGACCTTGCCCTGACCGGTCACATTTGCACCGCTGTCTTCCGCGACGAAGCGAGCGAGCAGAACTGCATCCGAAACGTCCACAACGCCGCTCTCATTGACGTCGCCGAGCATGCCCTTCACAGTTGTCTGCGTTTCAGACTTCTGGGTCTGCTGAGTCTGCTGGGTTTGCTGCGTCTGCTTCGGCTCAGTTGTATCCGTCTTCTCCGGCTCATCGCCGACCTCATAAACGGCCTCGATGCTGATATTTGCACCGTTTGCGGTCAGATATGCGGTCGAAGCGGTCTCGGAGGTGCTGTTCGCAAAATCCGCGCCGGTGATCTTCCAACTGACGAAGTGATAGCCGTCAGCTGGCTTTGCCTTGACCTTGAGCACGGTATTCTGCGGATAAGTACCGGACCAGTCCTTATCGAGTGTCAGCGTATTGAACTTGATGCCGCCCTTGGAACCTGCGCTCTTGACGGATACCGTCACGTTCTCCGCAGAAATCCTGCCGTTCAGTGCATTACGAACGATATTGCGTGCGCTCTCTGCGCGGCTCTGCCAGAAGTTGCTGATTGTTGTGATTTCCTTTTCAAATGCCTGCGCAGGATCGGTCGTCTGCGTCTCCTGACCGGGCTGCTGTCCCTGACCGGGCCACTGACCCTGCTGATTCGGATCCTGCTGCTGTCCCTGCTGATTGGGATCCTGCTCCTGCTGACCGGGCCACTGCCAGTTCCCCTGACCCTGACCGGGCCACTGACCCTGCTGCTGCTCATCGCCGGGCGCCGGCTGTGCAGGCTGTTCTCCCGCCTCTCCGGATTCCTCTGCCGCAGCAGATGTCTCCTGAACAGCGGTATCATCCTGTTCGACCGCTTCCGCCTGTTCCGGAGCAGGCTGTGCAGGCTGCTGCTGATTGCCCCAGTCGCCCATGCCGGGGATATTCCAGTCACCCATACCCGGCCAATCGCCCATGCCGGGGAAGTTAAAGCCGCTGGATGCGCCGTAGGAGAAGCGCTTATAGGTTTCGATCATGGAATCGGTATATGCGGTTTTCAGCTCAGAAAGGCGCTCGAGCACCTTTTCAGAGCGGTAATTCTCATTGCAGAGATCATAGTATGCACGGACAAAGCGGTTACGGAAGTCATCGTACTGGAGCAGACCGAAGAACAGCTTGCCGATCCAGCCGTTGCCGGTTCTGAGCTTATCGAAGGTGCTGGTGCTTGCATTGCTCTGACCGTACAGACCCTGACCATATTCGGTATCAAAGAGAATGAAGCGCCACTGACCGTCGGCATATTTCTTATCCGGATCGACTGTCTCGGTCTTCCAGAGTGCATAGTTATTGTCGCCGAAGTCGGAGTTGCCGACCATGAGCTCGGTTGCCATATACTGTGCAAAGCTGTCGAGATCAAGCAGCTCGCGGAACTTGTCATATGTCGCCTCATCGGAATAATTTGCAGATGTTGCAAGATTCTTGAGCGCTTCATAATCCGCCCAGCCCTGATCGGAGCCGTCGGAGAGCTCATCCGTCTTGATCATGCAGACGGTCTCTTCCTTGACCTTGTAGTGATCCGCAATATATTCCTTGCCGATCTTCTCGACGATATTATAGGTACCCCAGAATTCGCCGTCGATGAAGACAACGCATTCGGTCTGTGCCTGCGTACCGAAATCCTTATCCGGCACCATTTCCTGATTCAGGCGGTCGCGGATTTTGGTCTTGTCATCGTTGCCGCCGTTGCGGAGCGTCAGCTTCTCGAAGGAGTCGATCACCTGACCCTTGTGATTGGTGAGCTGACCGTTGAAAAAGTCATATTTCAGCTTCGGCGTGCCGTACTCGGTACGTGCATAGAGGTTAAAGCTCTTCTGGGATGCGGAGCGCGTAGCAGCACCGTGCATACGGATGCCGACGCCCGCACTGTAGGTCGCCTGACCCTGCTCAAAGACAGTGATATGTGCCGGACGCTCCCACTCCTTGCCGCTCTGGGTATAGTTTGCGGGATGTGCCCACGACTGCATCATATTGCCCTGCGAGGTATCATAAATCTTGCCCTTGACATAGATGCCTTTTTCGTAATCGAAGAGGTTATCCGGATCAGTGACGAGGGAGATGACGCGCATCTTCTTCTCGATATCGCCGCCGGAATAGCCGATGAAGTAAGTATTCGTTGCAATTTCGCTCTGATTGCCCTGTGCATCGACAGAGATTGCGCGGACGATCATCGCCTTGCGGACGGGCTCGGACGGAGCCTTGTAGCCGTCGGCGATATCGGTCTTTGCAGCGTAAACATCCGGTTCAGAGGATTTGTCATAAATCTTGATCGAGCCGGAGAACTTTTCGGAAGCGGTTGTCGGATCGCTGCCGTCGGTCGTATAGTAGACCGTGCAGCCCTGATCTGCGGAAAGCGTCAGATCGAAGCCGGAATCATAAAAACCGCTGCCCTTGGAGAACTTCGGTGTGGAAACAACGAGCTTCTGCGTGACATTTGTCGGATTCGATTTGCCGGCAGAGAGATCGGAAACAATCGCAAACTGGCTGCTGCCGTCCGGCACTCTTGCATATGCGGTATCATCGGTCATCGCCGGAAGCTCAATGGATTCGAGCACCTGACCCTGTGCGTCCGAGAAGATGACCGTCTCGCCGCTCTTGGAAAGACCGAATTCCGCGCCCTTCGTGCTGCTGCCGGACTTGACGCCGCAGTAAACAACGAGATAGCCCTTCGCCGGAATGACGGTACCGTCCGGAATGACATAGAGCTTCGGCTGCGACGCATCATCGGAGAGCGCATAGCCGCCGACGGACGCCTCGCTGCTGCCGGTATTGTAGAGCTCGATGTAATCATAGAACTCACCGTCCGGTGCCGCGACCTTGGTGTTCTTCGTGCAGATCTCATTGACCACGACCTGACCGGCAGCCCATGCAGACATCGGCGGCATTACCGCGAGACAGCCTGCTGCCGTCAGGACGCTCATGCAGAACGCCGAAGCACGCTTCATTTTTTGCATTTTCATAAGAAATCCTCCCTTTTTCATGTTGCCCCCGCAAAATCATGGTTTCATTTTTCTTTATTCAGATTATCGCACCTTAACCTTAAATGCAACTGAAAGACAAAAATAATTTTCAAAAAAGGAAAAAAATCCGGCAGTGCATGACTGCCGGATTCAGCGGATCAGATTCTGGATGCACGCTGTTTTTCGAGCAATGCCTGAATTTTATCATGCGGATTGATCACGGTTGTAATCGAAACATCGTGATTGATCGCTGCAATGAAGTAAGCTGCATACTTGGAAACATCGACCTCATGGAACCACGGACGCTCCAGCAGCTCCGGCATGCGGTAGGTCAGGTTCGTGCCGAACACGGCATCGAGCGTACCGTTTGCATATGCTTCGTCGAACTGCTCCAGACCGTGTGTAAAGAGACCGTAGGTCGCATAGGCGATGATGCGTGCCGCGCCTCTGGATTTGAGGTTCTTGCCGAGGTCGAGCATCGAGCCGCCGGACGCGATGATATCATCGGCAACAAAAACGGTCTTGCCGTCCACGGGGTTGCCGAGGTATTCGTGTGCAACAATCGGGTTCTTGCCGTCCACAACGCGGGAATAGTCTCTGCGCTTGTAGAACATGCCGAGATTGACGCCGAGCATGGTTGCATAGTACATATTTCTGCCGAGCGCGCCCTCGTCCGGCGAAATGACCATGAACTTCTCCGGCGACATATCGAGGTCAGGGAAGGTCTTGAGCATGGTCTTGAGCACCTGATAGGACGGGATCACATTGTCAATGCCCATGAGCGGCACGGCATTGTTGACGCGCGGATCGTGTGCATCAAAGGTAATGATATTGTCAACGCCCATCGCCTGAAGCTCCTGCAAAGCGCAGGCACAGTCGAGCGATTCGCGGTAGTTTCTGCGGTGCTGTCTGCCGCCGTAGAGCAGCGGCATGATGATGTTAAGGCGGTGTGCCTTGCCGGAGGCAGCCTGAATGATACGTTTCAGGTCCTGATAATGGTCATCCGGTGACATGCAGTTGACCTTGTCAAACATCTTGTAGTTGATGCTGTAATTGCCGACATCAATGACGATAAACAGATCGAGACCGCGGATCGTGGACTTGATCAGTCCCTTTCCGTCTCCGGAGGCGAAGCGCGGGCATTCGCACTCGATCAGGTAGCTTTCGTCCGGAAAGCCGTTTTCATTCGCCCAGCCGACCAGATAGCTGTTGATCTTCTCCGCAAGCTGTTCTGCACCGGGCATTGCGATAATGCCGAGCGGCGCGACACTTTTCCGGTTGTGATAAAGTTCATCCGTTGCAGCAGCAGCACTCATAATCCGATACATCCTTTCCCATTTGCAAGTTTACAATCCTTCGTTTCGTTATCTCTTTCTGTTATTTGCAAAAGCTCTTGATGTCTCGTTGTCTCTTTCTTATATACTGCAAAGCGCACAGGTTGTTTCTGATTCCCCCTGATTACTTGCAGAAGCATTCAATATAGCGGTCAATATCCGCCCGGATGATCTCTCTTGCCTGCGCCGAATCGCCGAATTCATCGACGGCGGTGGATTTCTTTTCCAGCTCCTTGTAGACAGAGAAGAAATGCATCATCTCCTCGATGATATGCCGCGGCAGGTCTGCAATGTCGGTATAGGCATTGTAGTTCGGATCATCAAACGGGATTGCAATGATCTTGTCATCGCGGTGTCCCTGATCGAGCATACGAATGACGCCGATCGGATAGCAGCGAACCAGCGTCATCGGAAAGAGCGTTTCGGAGCAGAGCACCAGAACGTCCAGCGGGTCATTGTCATCCGCATAGGTACGCGGAATCAGACCATAGTTCGCAGGATAATGCGTCGAGGTGTGCAGAATCCGGTCCAGCTGGATCAGACCTGTCTCCTTATCAAGCTCATATTTATTTTTGCTTCCCTTCGGGATTTCTATGACAGCGACAAAATCGTCGGGTGTGATACGTTTGGGATTGATTTTGTGCCAGATATTCATAAAAAAATCAACCTCCCTCTCATCATGACGTCATGCGCGTCCTTCTGGAATTCAGTATATCATAAATCGACCTGAAAGTCAATCGGCATTCGGATTTTTGTGATTTTGTATGAATTCTTCTGCGGCATTACAGTTATCCTTTGCTTCCGGCGCATTCCGGTCAGGCAGACCGAACCGGAAAAGACATGCACCGGAGGCTCTGTCACGAGTTGCTCCGGCGCCGGTGTTTATTTTGTATCTTCTTGATTTTTATGACATTTTCCGCGCATCGCACAGCCCTCGCAGCCGCAGCAGGCGCATCCTTTCCGGTGATCGCGCACCACCGAACCGATTGCCGCTGCAATGACTGCGAGCAGAATCAGCAGGACGGCAAGCGTCCCCAGATGATCGTGCAGCCAGTTCAGCATGCCGCATCAGCTCCTTTTCTCATTCGGGTCCTTCCGCACAAGCAGGAACACCGCCGCCGCAAGGATCAGCACCGCAATGCCGATTCCGAGGGCACTGACCTGCCCGCCGCTCAGCAATGTGCCGAGCTGATAGCAGACAAACGCCGTCAGATAGGCAAATCCGCACTGATAACCGATTGCCAGCACCGTCCACTTCGCGCTTTTCATCTCGCTCCGGATCGCATCCATTGCCGCGATGCAGGGCGCACAGAGCAGATTGAATACGAGGAACGAATAGCCCGCCGCCGCACTGAACGCCGCACCGAATGCCGCATTGGAGCCGTAGAGCACGCCGAGCGTACTGACGATATTCTCCTTTGCGACAAGCCCCGTCAGCGCAGCAACGGCAGTCTGCCACCTGCCCCAGCCGAGCGGAATAAAAATCCATGCGATTGCCTTGCCCATACCGGCGAGCATCGAGCGGTCAAACTGCTCCGGCGCCAGCAGCGTAAAACTGCCGTTCACGGTGCCGAACCGCGAGAGAAACCAGATAATGACCGTCGAAAGCAGAATGACCGTACCCGCCTTCTTGATAAATGACCAGCCGCGCTCCCATGTGGTATGCAGCAGATTTTTCAGCGTCGGCAGATGATAGGAGGGCAGCTCCATGACAAACGGCGAGAGCTCACCTGCAAAGGATTTTGTCTTTTTCAGGATAATGCCCGAAATGACGATTGCCGCCATGCCGAGGAAATAGGCAGAGGTCGCAGCCAGTGCCGAGCCGCCGAAGAAGGCAGCCGCAATCATCGAAATAACCGGCACCTTCGCGCCGCAGGGGATAAATGTTGTCGTCATGATTGTCATGCGGCGGTCGCGCTCGTTTTCGATTGTCCGGCTTGCCATGATGCCCGGCACGCCGCAGCCCGTTCCGACGAGAATCGGGATAAACGATTTGCCGGAAAGACCGAATTTGCGGAAGAGCCGGTCCAGCACGAACGCAATGCGCGACATATAGCCGCAGGCTTCGAGGAATCCGAGCAGCAGGAACAGCACGAGCATCTGCGGAACGAATCCGAGCACCGCGCCGACGCCTGCAACGATTCCCTCCAGAATCAGCCCCTTGAGCCATTCGGCACAGCCGATGCGGTCGAGCAGGTTTCCGATCACAACCGGCACGCCCGGAACCCATGTGCCATAGTTTTCGGGTCTGATTTCGCCGCCGTAGACTTCATAGAGCGAGATCGCATGCCGGAATTCGCCGACTGTCGCCGTCCGATCCGATTCGATCAGCGTTTCGGGATCTGTGACCGTATAGGAATAGGTCTGACTGTCGTCGGGATACAGCGAGGAGACCGTCCGCAGCGCACGAACCGCCGCATCTGCGTCATATCCGGCAGATTCCGCATCGAGCGCCGCCTCCGCCGCGGAGACATCCAGCCCGTTCTCCGCTGCATGTGTCAGCATCCCGCGGATGATCTCCGGCGTATCGCCGTAAGCCGCCTCCGCCTCCTGCATCTGCTTGGTGCCAATGCCGAAAAGATGAAAGCCGTCGCCGAAAAGTCCGTTGTTCGCCCAGTCGGTCGCCTTCGCACCGACCGTCACCATAGATACATAGTATACAAGAAACATAATCAGCGCAAAGACCGGCAGACCGAATATGCGGTCCGTCACAATCCGGTCGATCCGGTCGGAAGCGGTCAGTCCGTCCTCATTTGCGCGCTTATACGATGCTTTGATGATATCCGCAATGCGGTTATAGCGCTCATTCGTAATGATCTCCTCAGAATCGTCATCGAGCTCACGCTCCGCCGCCGCAATATCCTTTTCAATATGCCGGAGAATCTCCTCGGAGAGCCCGAGCTGCTCGATTGCCTTCTCATCGCGTTCAAAGAGCTTGATTGCATACCAGCGCTGCTCATCCTCCGGCAGATCATGCACGGCAGCCTCCTCGATATGCGCGATTGCATGCTCAACGGCACCGGAGAAGGAATGCAGCGGCACCTTTCTGCCGAGCTTTGCCGCCTCGATTGCCGCCTCCGCCGCCTCCATGATGCTGTCGCCCTTGAGCGCAGACATTTCAACGACCTTGCAGCCGAGTTCCTTCGCAAGCTGATCGAAATTGATTTCATCGCCGTTTTTACGGACAATGTCCATCATGTTGATTGCCACAACAACCGGAATACCGATCTCAACGAGCTGTGTGGTCAGATAGAGATTGCGTTCGAGATTCGTACCGTCCACAATATCCAGAATGACATCGGGGCGTTCGCCGATCAGATAATTCCGCGCGACGACCTCCTCGAGCGTATAGGGCGAAAGCGAATAGATGCCCGGCAGGTCGGTGACAATGACGCCGTCATGCTCGCGGAGCTTTCCTTCCTTTTTCTCGACCGTCACGCCTGCCCAGTTTCCGACATACTGATTGGAACCGGTCAGCGCATTGAACAGCGTGGTTTTGCCGCAGTTCGGATTACCGGCAAGCGCAATCCGGATATCCGCCATATGTCACAGCTCCTTTCCTGCTGAATCCGGAGAAACCGGAAAAAATCCGCAGCCGGAACTGCGGAGTGTCAGTATTATTCCACTTCAATCATTTCTGCATCCGCCTTGCGAAGCGTCAGCTCATAGCCGCGCACCTTAATCTCCATCGGATCGCCGAGCGGAGCAACCTTGCGGACAAAGACGGATGTCCCCTTTGTCAGTCCCATATCCAGAATCCTGCGCCGGATTGCGCCCTCGCCGTTGAGTCTGCGAATGGTCACCGTTGCGCCGATCGGAGCATCCTTGAGTGTTCTGACCGTATTCATATTCATCCCTCCTGCCGCAGATACATTCAGAAGTTAGGTTAGCCTAACCTTATGCTTTTATTATACCTGATCCTTCCGCGTTTGTCAAGGCTTACCACTGAGATTCGACATATCGCTGTAATTTTTCCGGTGTGTCAAAATGTCTTTGGATGATTTGCGCATTACGGTATCCGCTTTTGCTTGACAGTCCGCTTTGCACTATGTTATAATAGAATGGGTAGAGCTGTGCTCTCTCATTCCGGTTCTGCCATACTCGGCATCCGTCTGCCGGAAAGGCGGAGCGGCAGGCTCTCTCAATTTACTGCCGGAAAAGGAGCATATAATGCAATGTCAATGCGCTGCAAACGGGAGCGATCTCTCCCTGCTGGAACCGGTGCTTGCGGAATATGCCGATATCAGGGGCAGCCTCACCACTGTTTTACAGCACGCACAGGAAATTTACGGTTATCTCCCCTATGATGTGATCTGTCACATCACCGAAAAGACCGGCTTGACGCCTGCGCGCGTGCTCGGAGCTGCAACCTTCTATTCACAGTTCCGGTCTCAGCCGACTGGCAAATATCTTATCATGCTCTGCGACGGCACGGCATGCCATGTCAACGGCAGTGCGCGGATTGCGGCAGCCGTACAGGAATATCTGCATGTGGAAAACGGCGGCACGACGGAGGACGGTCTGTTCTCATTCAGCATTGTCGCCTGTCTTGGCTGCTGCTCGCTCTCGCCGGTCATGACGATCAATGAGGAGACCTACGGCGCTCTGACGCCCGCGAAGGTGCTGGAGATTCTGAAGGACATCCGTGCAAAGGAGGCAGCGAAATGAGTTTCCGCGTCACAGTCGGAAAGGGAAGCTGCGGCATCGCGGCAGGTGCCGGAAAGCTCTCAGATGCGCTTGCACCGCTGCTGGAGGGCACGGGCATCCCGCTCGGCACAGTCGGCTGCATCGGCATGTGCTGGCTGGAGCCGATTGTCGATATCTATGAAACCGGTCTGCTGAAAGCGCGGCTCGTACAGGTACAGCCCGAGCAGGCACCGATGATTGCACAGGCGGTGAAAACCGGCGATTTCTCGGTGATCGAGCCGCTTCGGATCACAAAAGAGGACAGCGCCTTCCTTACGCAGCAGACGCGCATCGCATTGCGGAACTGCGGCATCATTGACCCCGAATCCATTGACAGCGCACTGGAATCAGGCGGCTATCAGGCGCTCGGCAAAATCCTCTCCGGCGGCATGTCGCCCGAGGAAGTGATCGAATGCATCAAGGTCTCGGGGCTTGCGGGCAGAGGCGGCGCCGGCTACCCGACATGGTCCAAATGGAACGCCGAGCGGCAGTTCGCAGGCGAGGAAAAACGCCTGATCTGCAATGCAGATGAGGGCGACCCGGGCGCATTCACGGACAGAGCCGTGATCGAATCCGACCCGCATACGCTGATTGAGGGCATGCTGATCGGCGCCTATGCAATCGGGGCGCAGGAGGCAATCGTCTATGTCCGCGCAGAATATCCGCTTGCAATCCGCCGCCTCGAGTACGCAATCAGAGAAGCGCGGCAAAAGGGCTATATCGGCAGCCATATCATGGGAAGCAGCTTCTCCTGCGAATTCCGCATCAGGGCAGGTGCCGGCGCATTTGTCTGCGGCGGGGAGACCGCGCTGATCGAATCTTTGCAGGAGAAGCGCGGCATGCCGCGGCTGAAACCGCCCTTTCCTGCCGAATCCGACTGCCGGAACAAGCCCTCGAATATCAACAACGTCGAGACCTTTGCCAATGTTGCATGGATCATTAACAACGGCGGCGAGGCATTTGCCGCAATAGGAACCGAAGATTCCAAGGGTACGAAGGTCTTTGCGCTGACGGGCAAGATCCGGCGCGGCGGACTCGTCGAGATTCCCATGGGCATGACGCTGCGGCAGGTGATCTTCGATCTTGGCGGAGGCATCCGTGACGGCGGCACGTTCAAAGCCGTGCAGATGGGCGGGCCCTCGGGCGGCTGCATCCCCGAATCGCTGCTCGATACAATCATCGACTGCAAAACGCTCGCCGCGGCAGGCGCAGTCATGGGCTCCGGCAGCATGGTCGTCATGGATGACAGCACCTGCATGGTCGGCATGGCAAAATATTTTCTCGATTTCACCGCAAAGGAAACCTGCGGCAAATGCGTCCGCTGCCGGATCGGCACGAAGCACATGCAGGAAATTCTGACGCGCATCGTCAGCGGAGAGGGCCGAGAGGGCGACATCGCACTGCTCGAGGAGCTCTGCAATGCCGTCCGTGACAGCGCACTCTGCGTTCTCGGACAAACCGCGCCGAATCCGGTGCGCTCGACACTCCGGTATTTCCGCGATGAATTTGAGGCGCATATTGCAGAAAAACGCTGTCCGGCGCACACCTGCACCGGTCTGCTGCATTACCGCATCCGTCCGGAGAAATGCCGCGGCTGCACGGCATGTGCGCGAAACTGTCCCGTTTACGCGATTTCCGGTGTTGTCAAGGGACCGCATGAGATCGACCCGTCAAGCTGTATCCGCTGCGGACAGTGCATGGCATCCTGCAAATTCGGCGCCGTGACTGTCGATTAAGGCGCGCAATATGAGACAGAATGACGGATGCATCATTCCGGTCAGGCAAACTGCAAATGCATCGTCCGCATCTGTGACGAGGTTGCAAAGCAGGGCATTTCAGGGCTGATCGGCAGAGGGGTTCCCGACCGGCACATGAAAAATCACCGAAAAACTGCATATGAGAAAAGCCTTGAAATCAAGCTGTTTCGCTGATTTCAAGGCTTTCTTTGTTATCGGAACCTGGCGCGTGCAGAAAACGGCTGCTTCTTGACTGCGTTCATTGCGTCCGCAGGTCTGCCGACGGGCAGAATGCAGACTGCGCGCTCATCCGCCGGAATCTCCAGCAGAGCCGCGATCTGTTTATCCTGCTCGTCCGCATCGGTGATATGCCCCTCGATCCAGCAGCTCGCATATCCGAGCGCCGTGATTGCAAGCAGCATATTCTCAATCGCCGCAGCATAGTCCTGCACCTGATAGCTGCGCTCCCTGCCCCAGCCGTCCTTATAGGCGATAATCCGTTTCGTCGTCACGCAAATAAGCGCAGGTGCCGTCTGACAAAAGGGCAGCTCCATGATTTCAAAGATTTTGTCAATCAGTTCCGGCGTTTCCACGGCGGTCAGCAGGGTTGTCTGCTTAT
This sequence comes from Oscillospiraceae bacterium, assembly GCA_017550285.1. Lineage (GTDB taxonomy): Bacteria > Bacillota > Clostridia > Oscillospirales > Ruminococcaceae > Firm-04. Next base: position 24,865 of record JAFZPP010000048.1, on the reverse strand, counting down.
TGCAGCCGGAGGGTGCGGCAAGCCCCGCCTCCATGATGCGCTGCAAATCCGAGTGCGGCACAGGCTCCGGCAGATAGGCGCCGCGATAGCTGTGCCGCGCAGCGATTACATCAAAAAGCTCCATATTTCCTCCGTTACCGGATGCCTGTCAGCTCATAGCCCGCATCGGCAATGACTGCGCGGAATGCATCCTCCGTAACAGGCTGCGCCGTCCCGACAACCGCATTTGCCGCCTCATGGCTCACGGAAACAACCGTGACGCCCTCCATTCCTTCCAGCGCCTTCCGCACATGCGCCTCACAGTGCGGGCACATCATGCCCCTGATTTCGAGTGTGGTATTTGCCATTTGATTCACCGTTCCTTTCGAGATTTCGTTGACTGTATCCGTAGCAGACGGGTTCGCCGCCTGCACCGGTTTCTCCGGTTTGAAGAGATTGAGCCGCAGCGCGTTCGTCACGACGCAGAAGCTCGAGAGACTCATCGCCGCCGCCCCGAACATCGGGTTCAGCGTCAGTCCGAGCGGCACCAGCGCGCCTGACGCAACCGGAATGCCGATGAGATTATAGATGAACGCCCAGAACAGATTTTCACGGATATTCCGCAGTGTTCTGCGGCTGAGCCGGATCGCGTTGACCGCATCGGTCAGGCTGCTCTGCATCAGGACAACATCCGCAGAGTCAATCGCAACATCGGTTCCCGCGCCGATTGCCATGCCGATATCCGCGCGCGTCAGCGCAGGCGCATCGTTGATGCCGTCGCCGATCATGCAGACCTTTCCCTGCCTCGCCAGTTCGCGGATCATGTTTTCCTTATCCGCCGGCAGAAATTCCGCGGAAACGCGGTCAATGCCTGCCTCCCTGCCGATTGCCGCAGCGGTCCGGCGATTGTCGCCCGTCATCATGACGACCGTGATGCCCATTTGATGCAGCGCATCGACTGCCGCCCTGCTGTCCGGCTTGATAGTATCCGCGACGGCAATAATACCGGTCAGCTTCCCGCCGCGCAGGAAGAAGAGTGGAGTTTTGCCGGATTCCGCAAGCTGATGCGCAGTTTTTGTGATATGCTCCGGCAGTGTGATATGCGTCTCAGCCGTCTGCTGACTGCATGCAAGCAGCAAAGTATCATGGTTTTTCGCAGAGACACCGCTGCCGATCTGTGCCGCAAATTCCGTGACCGCAGGCGGCACAATCCCCTGCTGTGCGGCATATTCCGAGACCGCGCGCCCGAGCGGATGCTCACTGTGCTGCTCCAGCGCCGCAGCATCGGTCAGAAGCTGCATTTCGGTAAAGCCTTCCGCCGGAATCACATCGGTCACACGCGGTTTTCCCTCGGTGACAGTCCCCGTTTTATCGAGCACAACCGTCTGAATTCTGCCGGTTTCCTCGAGCGCCGCAGCCGTTTTATAGAGGATACCGCTGCGCGCACCGACGCCGCTGCCGACCATGATCGCAACCGGCGTCGCAAGTCCCAGCGCACAAGGACAACTGATGACCAGCACCGATACGCCGCGTGCCAGTGCAAATCCCGCGCCTCTGCCGAGGAGTATCCAGATGAGGAAGGTCACGAGCGCAATACCGATGACCGCCGGTACAAAAATACCGGAGACCTTATCTGCGGTCTTGGCAATCGGCGCTTTCGTCGCGGCGGCATCCCCAACCAGACGGATGATCTGAAAAAGTGTCGTATCTTCGCCTGTTTTCGTTGCTTCGCATTCCAGATATCCCGCCTGATTGATCGTGCCGGCAGAGACCGAATCGCCAGCCGATTTATCCGCGGGAATGCTTTCGCCGGTCAGCGCGGATTCATCGACCGTACCGCTGCCGGAAATGACAATGCCGTCCGCCGGAATCTGCGCACCGGGACGCACCGCAAAATGCATCCCCCGCTGCACCTGCTCCGCCGGAATCTCTCGCTCCGTACCGTTTTCCAGTATCACCGCGGTTTTCGGCGCCAGCCGCATCAGACCTTTCAGTGCGTCGGTTGTTTTGCCCTTCGCACGCGCCTCGAGTGTCTTGCCGACTGTAATCAGCGTCAGAATCATCGCCGCCGATTCAAAATAAAACTGGTGCATCAGATGAGAAACCGTATCCGCATCCCCGCGCCGCTGTGCATCGGTCATCATAAAAAGCACGCAGATACTCCAGATATATGATGCCGCCGCACCGAGTGACACAAGCGTATCCATATTCGGTGCACGATGCAGCAGCGCCTTCGTACCGCTGATAAAAAAGCGCTGATTGATCACCATGACGATGCCCGCGAGCAGCATCTGCAACAGCCCGAGTCCGACCGGATTGCCTTCCAGAAACGCCGGAACCGGAGCCCCGAGCATCGTATGCCCCATGGATACATACATCAGAATCAACAGAAATACGAGAGAAATCAGCAGACGGCGCAGCAGCCGCGACGTCTCGGTATCGGTCAGCGAATCGGCGGCAGGCGCAGACGCATCTGCTTTCTCAGCAGCTTTCAGCGAAGCACCGTAGCCCGCATCCGCAACCGCCTTCATGACCGCCTCCGGTGATGCACTGCCTTCCACGCCCATGGAATTTGTCAGCAGACTGACGGCGCAGCTTTCCACACCCTCGACCGCGCTGACCGCTTTTTCCACACGCGCGCTGCAAGCCGCGCAGCTCATTCCCGTTACATGATATTGTGTCATTTTCGCCTCATTTCATCAGTTTCCGAACAAGTGCCGCCAGCTCATCGGCAGCGGAATCGTCTCCGGCGCGGATATCGCGGACAACGCAGGTATGCAGATGCCGCGCCAGCAAATCCTGATTGAACGCATTGATCGCTGCATTCACCGCCGCGGACTGCGTCAGAATATCGGCGCAGTATGCATCATTTTCGAGCATTTTCTGCAAGCCGCGCACCTGCCCCTCGATTCGTTTCAATCGGTTTATCAGTTTTCTGCGTTCTTCGGCAGAACGCTCGGTTTTCTTCTCCGCGCAGCGCGGACATTGTTTCTCTGCCATTATTATGCTCCTTTCCGCACAGATGATTCCCATTTGATTCCTCACGATGCACAGGAAATACCCCCTGCCGGTATTTCCATTATATACCGGTCGGGGGTATTTGTCAAGCCCTATATTCAATTTTCTGCATCAATTTCATTCTGTTAAGCAGCGCTCGTCATTTTGTAAATCCGCAGCCGAAGGAGCCGGTTTTTCTGCCGGTTCATCGGACTGCAAAACCGGCTTCTGCTTTTTGCCGTCACGGATCATGAAATACGTGAACACCGCCGCAAGAATCAGATACGGGATCATGCAGACAAACATCTGCGGAATCGTCTGCTCGTATTCTTCGAGATCGCCGAAGCCGCTGAGGAAAAACCGGTTGAGATGCGGAATGCCGGCATTGTTGCAGATGTGCATGATCGCAGCCGGAAAGATCGAGCCGGATTTCTTGGTCAGCCACATCAGAAATACACCCATAACAATGCACCACACCGACATAAACACGATGCCGAGCCACGGAAAGCCCCAGTAATCGGTGCCGAAATTATGCCCCTTGACCGTCAGCGGCGCATGCCAGACGCCCCAGATGATACCGCCGATGATGACGGTTCCGGTTGTGCCGAGCAGCGGCTCCATTTTCTGATTCATGTAGGCGCGCCAGCCGAATTCCTCGCCGAAGGTGTTCCACGCAAGCAGCGGCGCCATTGCAAACATCAGCAGAATTGAGCCGAAGTAATCGGAGAGGCTCTGCCGCGCAAGCATCTCATGAAAATCCCAGTGTCCGTAGACCAGCGTTGCTGTCACATTGCTGAGCAATCCCTGTATAAACGGGAGCAGCACCGCAAGCACATAATATTTCAGATGTCCCTTGAAATTCAAGTGAAACAGACTGTTCTCCCAGCCCTCTTTTGTGATTTTGCGCGTGATAATATTGGCAAGCGCAGGCGCATAGAGCGTCGGCAGACCGAAAATCACATACGGACCGTTGAACCAGTTTTCATAACCGACGGTCTCATTCAGGATGATCGCCGGAATCCACGCGATGCCGAACGCAAAGAGCAGGAACAGCAGCAGCCGTTTCAGTTCGGGCTTTTTATTTGTCATACTGCTCCACCCCTTTCATATACAGCTTGCAGGAGAGCTTATAGGAGAAATAATAGCCGAAGATCGTCAGCCAGAGGAAGCCTGCGAGCAGCCAGTAAATCCAGTCCTGCGCCGCACCTGCCTTGAAGGTTTCCCACCAGTCATAGACCCGGATGAAGAATTCGCCGTCCTCGCCGGGGAGCGGTCCGAACAGCGCATACACGATTGCACCGATAAACAATCCGCCGATCACCATGATCTTGACCGATTCGCCGCGTTTTTTTCCGAAGCGGATAATAAACGGAATGTCGATCATCCGCAGGAAAATCTGAATGAATACCAGAAACGGAAAAGCGCCTGCATAGGATACCATTTCCCCTGCCTTTTTGCCGAGAATCAGGTGATCGAGCAGCATCACCAACTCCTCGGTGAACGTCACAGACACAAATGTGATAATGCTCATCAGAAAAATCAGCACATATTTGGCATAGACTGCGCCCTGAATGCCCTTCGGATGCGAGGCGGTAAAATAGCCCCATTTCTTGGTCTCATCCTGTGCAAAGATATTGAGCGACAGCAGACCCGTCGTGAGAAACGGAACGATGCAGCAGTAAGTCAGTATCATCGGCAGCGGAAGGTCGCCGTCAGCGCTCATATCGGCATACGCCTCCCGGAATGTCAAATCCGTATTCAGCGACCCCAGCAAAACCATACCGAGAAAGCACAGCAGGCAGAGAGGTGCCATGAATCCCGAAAACCAGAGCACGTTCCGGTTCTGCCGCATTTCTTTGTAGATCAATCCGGTCATACTGTCTCACCGTCCTTTCCCTTTTTCAGGCCGAACGAAAACCGTTTCTTCGGCTGCGAATCTTCTTTGACATCGCCGTGAGTGCGGTAATGCAGCGCCGTGAAATACCAGCCGGTCAGCGGTGCTGCGATCAGCACGATCACCGTCAGCGGAATGATGATATTTTCATGCGTGATAAATTTTTCGCGCAGCGAATTGATCATGACATCGAGGGAATCAACCTCATTATTATTTCCCTGAATGATCATCTTATAGCACGTATAGATCATGATAAGCCCCGTCAGTACGCCCATGGTCTTGCCCTGTGCTGCGCTTATCTGTCTGACCGTGCGCGCCTGCGAATAAAACCATTGCAGCAGCAGATTATACAACATCGTTGCTGCATACACCGCAGCAAAGAACCACATCATATCACCGGTGAACGGGATACCGTTTGCCTTTGCGGATACAATGCCGTTCACAGCCGTAATCGCAAAGCCGATCGCATACTTGATGAACCGGACAATATATATCGAAACCGAACGCTGCGCCGGGGAAACCGGCAGGACAAACGAATACCGCATCCAGTTTGCGCGGACATCCGCCAGCAAGGCAGACGGATCAGCCGACATACCGGCCGTAATTCCCGCAACCATTGCAGCACTCATATAATAGAGCAGCCCGCTGAATTCCGCCAGCAGCTCCGATTCCGCAAAGACCGGCGCCAGATTGCCGTAGGACATACTCAGCCGGATCAGCCAGAAAAACGAAACCAGTACGGCACCGCTAAACATGCTGCTGAGATAGGTCTTGCGGCAGATGCGCCATTCGCGCCAGACCAGTATTTTTATTTTATTCAAAGTCATGAAGACCACTCCTTTGTGTTCCGGTGGACATAATAGACCATGATCTCCTCAAGCGTGGTCGGCTCGAGCAGCAGACCTTCATACTTGCGCGCCGCCGCGGCTCTGTCGGAGACCATTGCCTCTGCGCCGAAATCCGTAATGCGCGCACTGATGATATCCTCGGGGTCGATATCCCTGTAATCCGCCTTCGTACATTTGAGAATACCGTGATTCTCCAGCACCTCATCCTTATAGCCTGTGACAAGAATCTTTCCGCGGTCAATGAAGGTCACGCTGTCCGCAATCTTTTCCAGATCGGATGTGATATGCGAGGACATCAGGATGCTGTGGTTCTCATCCTGCAAATATTCAAGGAAAATATCAAGAATCTCCGAGCGGACAACCGGATCAAGTCCCGTCGTCGCCTCGTCCATGACAAGCAGCTCGGCGTCATGCGAGAGCGCACACGCAATTTGCAGCTTCATCTTCATGCCCTTTGAAAACTGCCCGATCTTCTTTTCCTGCGGGAGCTGAAAACGCTCGAGATAGCCCTCGTAAACCTTGTCATCCCACTTCGCATACAGTCCGCGGAAAATTTTGCCCATTTCCTTTGCATTGAAAATATCGTGGAACGGCAGCTCGTCAAAGACAACCGCCAGACGCTCCTTGATCTCCCGCTCATGCTTGATATGATCCATGCCGAGCAGCGTGATCTCGCCTGCGTTGATCGGGATGATATTCAGCAGGCTGCGGATCGTCGTTGTCTTGCCGGCGCCGTTCTGCCCGATAAAGCCCATGATGCTGCCGCGCGGCACATCAAAGCTGATGTTATCAAGCGTAAAGCCGTCATATTTTTTCGTGACGTTTTTGATCTCGATTGCATTTGTATAATCATTCATGATTCTGTACCTCCGTACACAATTTCCAGTATCTCCTGCAATTCCGAGAGCGGAATGCTGCACCGCTTTGCCTTGTCGGCTGCCTCGGTCAGCATGGCTTCGATCTTTTTGAGCTGCTCCTCACGGTACAGCTCCTTGTTCTGCGCCTTGACAAAGCTGCCCTTGCCCGTATAGCTTTCGATAAAACCGTCGCGCTCGAGCTCCTCATAGGCGCGCTTTGTCGTGATGACACTGATTCTGAGCTGCATCGCCAGATTGCGCATCGAGGGCAGCGCATCCCCCTCTTTCAGCTTTCCTTCCAGAATCAACGTTTTAATCTGGGTGACGATCTGCGTATAGATCGGCTCGCCCGATGCATTGCTGATGATAATATCCATTATAGAGTACTCCTTACGGTTACAGACGCAGCACAGTGTCCGGATTGTGCTTTGCGTCCTTAATGTGTATATCCGATATATACATTATATCACCTTATATACACTTTGTCAAGGGGGGCTGCAAAAATTTTTTTCAGAATGTTTTTTCTGCGCAGCAGGCGGAAGGGTACTGTATTTATTGCAGAGGAGCGTCACATTCCGGCGGACGGCGCATTCCGGCAGTTTTGCCGCATTTTGGCAAACTGCCTAAACAATTCGCCTTGCTGCAAAAAAAACGAACGCATTTGTGGAATATGAAAAAATCCCGAAAAACACTTGCATTCCGAGCGGTACTTATGATATAATATCTAGTTGAAGTGAGGTGTTTGCATTATGCCAAAAAGAAACGATATCAACAAAGTAATGATCATCGGCTCCGGCCCGATCATCATCGGACAGGCCTGCGAATTCGACTATTCCGGTACGCAGGCATGTAAGGCGCTGCGCAAGCTCGGTTATCAAATCGTGCTCGTCAACTCCAACCCTGCAACGATTATGACCGATCCGGATGTTGCCGATGTCACTTACATCGAGCCGCTCAATGTTGCGCGCCTGACCGAGATCATCAAGAAAGAGCGCCCCGACGCGCTGCTTCCGAATCTCGGCGGTCAGTCCGGTCTGAACCTCTGCTCTGAGCTTGACAAGGCAGGCGTTCTCAAGGAGTACGGCGTCAAGGTCATCGGCGTTCAGGTGGATGCAATCGAGCGCGGTGAGGACAGAATCGAATTCAAGGAAACCATGGAATCAATCGGTGTCGAAATGGCACGCAGCGAAGTTGCTTATTCCGTGGATGAGGCTGTTGCGATTGCAGACAAGCTCGGCTATCCGGTCGTGCTGCGTCCTGCATACACCATGGGCGGTGCCGGCGGCGGCATGGTCTATAATGTGGAGGAACTGAAGGTCGTCTGCGCAAGAGGTCTTCAGGCATCTCTCGTCGGTCAGGTACTCGTTGAGGAGTGCGTCACCGGCTGGGAGGAGCTCGAGCTTGAGGTTGTCCGCGATGCAAAGGGCAACATGATTACCGTCTGCTTCATCGAGAACATCGACCCGATGGGCGTTCATACCGGTGATTCCTTCTGCTCCGCTCCGATGCTCACAATCTCTGAGGACGTTCAGAAGCGTCTCCAGGATCAGGCATACCGCATTGTCGATAAGGTTCAGGTCATCGGCGGCTGCAACTGCCAGTTCGCACATGATCCGGTCTCCGACAGAATCATCGTCATCGAAATCAATCCGCGTACATCCCGTTCGTCCGCGCTTGCCTCCAAGGCAACCGGCTTCCCGATTGCACTCGTTTCCGCGATGCTCGCAACCGGCATGACGCTCGACGAAATGGAATGCGGCAAATACGGCACTCTCGACAAATACGTTCCTTCCGGCGACTATGTCGTCATCAAGTTCGCACGCTGGGCTTTTGAAAAGTTCAAGGGCGCCGAGGATAAGCTCGGTACGCAGATGCGTGCAGTCGGCGAGGTTATGAGCATCGGCAAGACCTATAAGGAGGCGTTCCAAAAGGCAATCCGCTCGCTGGAAACCGGCAGATACGGTCTCGGCTTTGCAAAGGATTTCCACGAAAAATCCAAGGATGAGCTGCTCTCCATGCTGGTCTACCCGACAAGCAACCGTCAGTTCATCATGTATGAGGCACTCAGAAAGGGTGCGACCGTCGATGAGCTCTACAATCTGACCAGAATCAAAAAGTGGTTCATCGAGCAGATGCTCGAGCTCGTTGAGGAAGAAAATACGCTGCTCGAAAACAAGGGCAAGGTTCCGGCAGACGGCGTACTCCGTCAGGCAAAGCTCGACGGCTTCTCCGACCGCTACCTCGCACAGATTCTCGAGGTTCCGGAGGCTGATATCCGGAATGCACGCTATGCAGCAGGCATCCGCGAGGGCTGGGAGGGCGTTCACGTTTCCGGCACCGCGGACAGTGCATATTATTACTCCTCCTATCATATTGAAAAGGATGAGAGCCCCTGCAATGACGACCGTCCGAAGATCATGATTCTCGGCGGCGGTCCGAACAGAATCGGTCAGGGCATTGAGTTCGACTACTGCTGTGTTCACGCAGCCCTCGCGCTGAAAGACCTCGGCTTCGAGACGATCATCGTCAACTGCAACCCCGAAACCGTTTCTACTGACTACGACACCTCTGATAAGCTCTACTTCGAGCCGCTGACGCTGGAAGACGTCCTCCAGATTTATGAGAAGGAGAAGCCGGTCGGCGTCATCGCACAGTTCGGCGGTCAGACACCGCTGAATCTCGCCGCAGACCTCAAGAAGAACGGCGTTCGCATCCTCGGCACCTCGCCGGAAACAATCGACCTCGCAGAGGACAGAGATCATTTCCGCGCCATGATGGATAAGCTCGGCATCCCGATGCCGGAATCCGGCATGGCGGTCACCGTCGATGACGCACTCGAAATCGCAAACCGCATCGGCTATCCGGTCATGGTCCGTCCGTCCTACGTGCTCGGCGGCAGAGGCATGGAGGTCGTTCATGACGACAAGATGATGCGCGTTTACATGGCGGCGGCTGTCGGCGTGACGCCGGACAGACCGATCCTCATCGACAGATTCCTGCATCACGCAACCGAGTGTGAGGCAGATGCAATCTCCGACGGCAAGGAATGCTTCGTTCCGGCTGTCATGGAGCATATCGAGCTTGCGGGTATCCACTCCGGCGACTCCGCCTGCGTGCTCCCGTCGCTCAACCTCAGCGAAAAGCATGTTGCAACCATTAAGGATTACACCAAGCGCATCGCCGTTGAAATGGGCGTTGAGGGTCTGATGAACATGCAGTATGCAATCGAGGATGACACCGTGTATGTCCTCGAGGCAAATCCGCGTGCTTCGAGAACCGTTCCGCTCGTTTCCAAGGTCTGCGCAATCAACATGGTTCGCATCGCAACGCAGATCATGACCTCCGAGCTGACCGGCAAGCCGTCTCCGGTTCCTGCGCTGCATGATAAGAAGATTCCGCATCACGGCGTCAAGGAAGCGGTCTTCCCGTTCAATATGTTCCAGGAGGTTGATCCGGTGCTCGGACCGGAAATGCGCTCCACCGGCGAGGTTCTCGGTATTTCCCCGAACTTCGGCGAGGCTTACTTCAAGGCGCAGGAAGCAACCCAGACCAAGCTGCCGACCGGCGGCACCGTCCTGCTTTCCGTCTGCGATATGGATAAGCCGGAGCTGCTCCCGATTGCGCACAAGTTCCATGATCTCGGATTCAAGATTCTCGCAACCGGCGGCACCTACGATATGATCGCAGAGGAAGGCATTCCGGCTGAGAAAATCAAGAAGCTCTATGAGGGCAGACCGAATATCACCGACGCGATGACGAACGGTAAGATTGATCTCATCATCAATACGCCGGCAGGCGCGGATTCGCTGCATGATGACAGCTACATCCGTAAGGCGGCAATCAAATACCGCATTCCGTATATCACCACCATGGCAGCTGCTTCTGCTACCGCAGAGGGCATCGCTGCAATTACCGCGCAGGGCGGTTCGCTGAGCGTCAAATCGCTTCAGGAATTCCACCGCGAAATTACCGATTAACGATTCACATTCATACAGGAAGGGAGCAGCGCATTCTCGCACTGCTCCCTCTCCGGATTCTATATTGATTATTAAGGAGGCCGTTATGGAGCAGGAATACAGAGAAAAAATGTCACAACAGCATTATGATGCTGAGCAACAGAGACTTTCCTACCTGAAAGGAACCCGCCGTACCGAGGTCGCAGATGCCCTTGCAGAAGCAAGAAGCCACGGTGACCTTTCCGAAAACGCGGAGTACGATGAAGCACGAAACGAACAGGCACGTCTGGAAGATGAGATCAAGAAGCTCGAATATACCCTCGAGCATGCGGAGATCATCTCCACGCTCTCTTCCGATACCGTCAGCACCGGATGCGGCGTTATCCTGAGCAGAGCGGAATTCAACGGTCAGCCGCAGAAGATCGAGACACTCCAGATCGTCGGCCGTTCCGAGGCAGATTACGAAAATCACAAGATTTCCGATGATTCCCCGATCGGCAAGGCGGTTCTCGGCAAGCGCGTCGGCGATACCTTTATTGTTGAAGCGCCGATCGGCATTATGACCTTTACCGTTCTCGAAATCTCCTCTACCGGCGTCTTCGAGAATCATCCGGAGGGCTGAGCATGAGCGAACAGAATCTCAACGAACAGAATGTCCAGCCGGTCGAGGAGGATATTGATGCCCTTCGTCAGGTGAGACTGGATAAGCTCGCTGAAATGCAGCAGGACGGCAATGATCCGTTTGTCATTACAAAGTTTGATGTCACCGCAAGCACCGCAGAGTGCCGCGCGATGTATGAAGCAGCAGAGGCAGAGCTCCCCGCCGATCTCGACGAGGAGGCAAAAAAGGCTGCCTATGAGCAGATCAACGAGAAGTTTGAAGTCACCGTTGCCGGCAGAATCATGAGCTGGCGTAAAATGGGCAAGGCAAACTTCCTCGATCTGCGCGATAAGACCGGCAGAATTCAGGTCTATGTCCGCATGAACGATATCGGCGAGGAGGAATTTGCAAAGTTCCGCAAATTCGGCGATATCGGCGATATCATGGGCGTCACCGGCAAGCTCTTCCGCACGAGAACCGGCGAGCTCTCTGTCCATGCGACAAAGGTCACGATGCTCTCCAAGTCGCTCAAGCCGCTGCCGGAAAAGTTCCATGGTCTGACCGACCGCGATACCAGATACCGTCAGCGCTACACCGACCTCATCATGAATGAGGATGTACGCGATACCTTTATCAAGCGCAGCAGAATCATCGCTGCAATCCGCAGCTGGCTCGATGCACAGGGCTTCATCGAAGTGGAAACCCCGATGCTCGTTTCCAATGCGGGCGGCGCGGCTGCAAGACCGTTCGAGACACATTACAATGCACTCGACGAGGACGTCAAGCTGCGCATTTCGCTGGAGCTCTACCTCAAGCGCCTGATTGTCGGCGGTCTCGAGAGAGTCTATGAGATCGGCAGAGTGTTTCGCAATGAGGGCGTCGATACCAAGCATAATCCGGAATTCACCCTCATGGAGCTCTATCAGGCTTATACCGACTATCACGGCATGATGGACCTGACGGAAAACATGTTCCGCCATATCGCACAGACCGTCTGCGGCTCGACTTGCATCCCGTTCGGCACCGATGAAAACGGCGAGGATATCATGATCGACCTCGGCAAGCCGTTCCGCCGTCTGACCATGATCGACGCTGTCAAGGAATATACCGGCGTGGACTTCGATCAGATTCCCGATACCGCTGCGGCAAAGAAAATCGCAGACGAGAAGGGCGTTCACTACGAGAAGCGTCACGAAAAGGGCGATATTCTCAACCTGTTCTTCGATGAATTCGTCGAGGAGAAGCTCGTCCAGCCGACCTTCATCATGGATCATCCGGTCGAGATTTCGCCGCTGACCAAGCGCAAGCCCGATAAGCCGGATTATGTTGAGCGCTTCGAGCTCTATATCACGGCACGCGAAATGTGCAATGCATACTCCGAGCTTAATGACCCGATTGACCAGCGCAAGCGCTTTGAAGCGCAGGAAGCGCTGATCGCGCAGGGTGATGAAGAAGCAAACCGCATCGACGAGGACTTCATGAATGCACTCGAAATCGGTATGCCTCCGACGGGCGGCATCGGCTTCGGCATCGACAGACTGGTCATGCTCATGACGAACAGCCAGTCGATCCGCGATGTCATTCTCTTCCCGACGCTGAAGTCTATCGACTGATAATCGCACAGATTCAGGCTTTTTGAATTTGTTTCATATCGAATCCCCTTAGAGCGGCACAGACATTGTGAACTCTGAGGGGATTTGTCCGTAAGGCAACTTCTGCCGCATATGATTTCTCCGAAAAGGAAGTAGCAGCTGTGAAAACAATCAATATTGCTCCCAAAATCGAAAAAGCAGGCTGTCTCGTTGTCGGTATCATCGCCGCAATGGCTTCGCTGTTTCTGTCCGTCGTCAGCCTGATGCATACGACCGTCGTCGATGACGTCAAAGAGGGCGAGGGCGTGATGTCCGTTGTCTACAATATCCCCGAACGGCTCGAATGCGTCTACTATCTGAATGATAATTTTATTCTGAATCTGCTGATTCTTGCAGTCCTGCTGCTGGATGCATTTCTGCTGATCCGGCACTGCAAAAAAATCAAACTGCGGACAATCTGCATCGGACTGTTTCTCTGGACATTCGCACTCGGTATCTTCTGGGTGCTGTCATCGCAGTGCGCACCGACTGAGGATTCGGCAACCGTTACCAATGCATCGGTCGCGTTTGCGCAGAATGATTATGCGGTGCTGTCCGATATCCGGTATTTCAATGAATATCCGTTCCAGCTCGGATATGTCTTCTTCAATGAGATAATCCTGCGCTTTGCCGGATTGTTCCGTAAGCCGGATACACTGATCATTCTCGAAGTGCTGAATGCCGCATTCCTCGGCGTGATTCATCTGTTCCTCGTACTGATTACCGAGAAGCTGCTCCATGACCGCCGCGTCACTGCGCTGGCTGCGGTTCTGCTCGCGCTGAGCACGGCGCCGCTCATCAGCTGCTCATTTGTCTACGGTATCTATCCCGGCATGATGTTCGCGGTCATTGCGATGTACTGCGAAATCTGCTATCTCACGGACAACAAGCTGCCCTATGCGGTCATTGCAGCGTTGAGCATCACACTCGCCGTTATGGTCAAGCCGAACTATATGATCTGGATGATCGCTATGCTGCTGATCGCGGCAGTCTGTATGCTGAAACGGAAAAAGTATCTGCGGGACGGCATCTATATCGTACTGACCGCGGTGCTGGCGTGCAGCATCCAGCCGCTTGTCATCCGCGGATACGAGAAGGCAAGCGGCGTCGATATCAAGGGAACCGTCCCCTATATCGGCTGGATTGCCATGGGTATCAATGAAACCGACCTCGCGCCCGGCTGGTACAATGTGCGCTATACAATCGGACTCATCGAAGAAGCGGACTTTAACGAGGAGGTCGCCAAGGAACGCGGCTGGGAACTCGTCCGCGAGCGCGTGGACTTCCTGCTGCATCATCCGCAGTATACCAGCGATTTCTTCTATCTCAAAAATGTATCGCAGTGGAACGATACCGCATATGAGTCGATCTGGAACAACACTGTCCGCGGACAGTATAAGGACAAGGGCAAATTTGCCGCATGGGTCTGCGGCGACGGTGAATCAACCGTCAAGAAGATCATGGATCTCTTTGCGCAGCTTGTCTTCTTCGGGTTCTTCATCGGATGCATCCGGCTGCTGCGCGAAAAGAATTTCATGCTGACGCCCCTGCCCGTTGTGTTCATCGGCGGATTCCTCTATCATATGATCTCTGAGGGCAAATCGCAGTATGTACTGCCCTATTTCATCGCCATGACCGGCTTTGCCGCTGCCGGTATTGTCTGGCTCGGCGACCTCTTTGTCAAGCGGCTGAAACCCGATCATCTGCTCTACGGCGCACTCGGCGGCGAGAAATATACGCTGCCTGCGCCCGCCCAGCCTGCTGCACCGAAAGCCGAGATTTCCGCTGAAACACCGGCTGCCGAGACCCAGACCGCAAAAAAACCTGATTCCCCTGCACAGCAGAAATCCGGTAAGAAGAATAAGAAAAAGAAAAAACGATAAAAACAACCGCCTCTATGGTTCAATTCAGCCATAGGGGCGGTTTTATATTTCATTGATATATGTCAACAGAAGGCGTGTCAGGTCGCGGAAGACGCCGCTTCGTCATTCAGAAACAGTGCTTCATAATCTTCCGCCGTTTTCTCCGACCATATAGCGATATCTACAATACACATCAGATCATCATCGAGCTTTCTTGCGTAGGTGTAACTATTTCCTTTCTCTCCGCTGTCGGTCAGTACGACAAGATTCCTCAAATACTCTTTCCCGCTCAGTTCTGCGGTCGATCTTCCCTGACCGACCTGCGGTTTCATATATCCGGGAACCATCCGCAATTCGTAATCTTCATTATCATCAAGATATTCCTCCGCGGTATAATCCGCGTCATCGGGTACACCCAGCTTCGTATTCAGAAAATCAATCTCAATAATATCTTCGTAACCGATCAGAACAATATCCCATGCTTTTGCTTTTTCGCGCGCCTTGTCCCTGTCATCGGTTATATCCGATAAAGTATTGTTGCGGCTCATCTCCATATTGCTGTCGTTCAGCGGACTGAAACCGTCAGGAACATGCAGAGTCAGCCCGGCATATGTATTGACATAGACGCCGTCCTTGAAAACACCCTTGGTATAATTCGTGCCGGACATGGGATCATCCTCGTTTTCGGCAGCAGACAATCCCTCGTATGCGCCGAACATTGCCTCGTATTCCTCCGGAGACGCTGTTTCGTCAAATACAATCACCCAGATGACAGACAATAAATGGTCATCGAGCTTTCTCGCATATATCATGTGCGTTTCGTTTTCACCGGTGGCACTGTCAAATCCGGAATACGTCTGCCGGACATATTCTTTTCCGCTGAGCTCGACAGATACCCTGTCTCCCGCATTCATTGTTTTCGGATCGGTCAAGCCCATATATTCGCTGAAATCGTCCAGATAGTCGCTTTCGGCGTAATCCGCGTTCTCCGGCGCTGCGAGATCGGTATTGACAAATTTAAAATGGATATTATCCTTCGCGGCGCGGAAGAAAGAACAGTCCCAGACAGTTGCTGCTTCGCGCAGCTTATCTTTCTCAGTTTCACAGTCATTGACGATAGCACTCGTATCCGAGAGCAGCGCTTCGGCGATCTGCTCACAGCCTTCCGGAATGTTCGCCTTGATGCCGGCGTAATCATTGACATAAACACCGTTTTCGTATACACCCTTGGTATAATTCGTGCCGGACAACGGGCTCTGAATCGCATCGGTTGCTTCATCCGACTGCTTCGGCTTGTCAGAGCGAACAAAGGTAATCACATAGACATGACCGAATTCTTCCGATTCAATTATTTTATTGTTGCCTGAGCAGGTAAACGACGAACCGTCGTGGGAATACCCCTGACTGTTCTTCCGCAGTCCGCAGCAGTATCCTGTATCGTCGTCATTCAGCAATATTATCATTGACGCTTCGGAAAGCAGTTTGCCGCCGAACAGCGCGCGGTCGAAAGCAACCATATCCGTCAGGCACGAATGGATGCCGCCGTCGCCTCTGCAATTATTGGGACAGGCAGGATATCCGTCTTTATCTGTAAAACCGTATTGAACAAGCTCGTCAAAATCGACCGGTGCATATGTCATGTCGCCCGTTGCCATTGATGTGGTCTTTGTCATCCCGCACGGGTCGAAGATGTTTTTCCTGACATAATCGCAGTATCTCATATCTGATACCTTCTCGATGATAAAAGCAAGAAGGTGATAGTTGGTATTACTGTAGCTGACCTTTTCGCCGGGCTCGAATTCCAGCGGTGCCTTGTACATCGCTTCTAAAAATTCCTCGTCGGTGATTTTGTCGAGATAGATGTCGCTGAGCTTTTGGTCTGCTGCTTCGGCGCCGGATATGTTCCAGAACGGATCCGGATTGTTGCAGTAATCCGGTATGCCGGAGGTCATGTGCAGAAGATTGTATATAGTAATATACTTTCCGGTTTCATATTCCGGAAAGTATTTGTCAAGCGTATCGTCAACGCTTAGTTTGCCTTTCTCCGAAAGCTGCAATATGCATGTTGCGGTGAACATCTTGCTGATAGAAGCGATATCAAAAACCGTATCCTGAGACACGGGCGTTTTTCCGTCCTTTTCTTTCTCGTCCTCACAGTACAGATATACGATGTCATCATCCGTGGCGACTGCCATAACGCCGTTACATTTCTGTTCACCGTAGGTATCGAGAAGCCCTGCATACTTGCCTTCCTGATTCGACCATGAACGCGCATTCTCAGTGAGCGTGGCGGAAGAAAACGGGTTATGCGGCGCATTCTGATTGTTACCGCAGGCGGTGACAGGGAGCATCATTATTACAGCCAGTAGAAAAAATATTGCTTTAGAATATTTTTGCGTCATGTTTTTTAACCTCCGTTTTTTTCTCATTATATCATTCTGCCGAATCATTTGTCAAGGCATAAATACGGCTCGATATTAGAAAGGATGCATACTAAAGCCCTGCACCGCCCGCGTGCAGAGCTGTTTTCGTCAGCCAGAGATTACATATGTGTAACTTGACATTTGCGGCGAAATAGATTATAATAAAGGAAAACAGATTTGGAGGGATGACTATGGTATTTCCTGCAACCGATGAGATTTATGAAGCCATGAAGGCGCATGAGCTCAACAGCGGCATTGAGGCGCGCGAGGAATCCAGCGTTCTGCATGTCGGCATCAATACCGAAAAGACCTCTTTTGAGGCGCTCTATATCTCCAGAAGCGAGAGAAACGATGTTGCGATGCGCATCTATAATCTCATCAAGTTTCCGCCCGATAAGCTCGAGCAGATGCTCGATGCCGTCAATGCGGCGAATCTGCGCTTCCGGTTCCTGAAATTTACCGTTGACGAGCAGAACGATTCCGTCGATGCTGCTTATGATTTCACAATCGCAGGCGAAGGGCTCGGCGAGAGCGCCTATGAGCTGCTCATGCGCGCCGCCGGTATCATCGACGACTGCTATCCGGTCTTCATGGATGTGCTGAAGAGCTGATTACGAAAGGGGGAACCGCTTATGTATCCTGCCATTGAGGAAATCGTTGAAGTATTCAACGAAAAGGATGTCCATTTCAGCGTTCAGGAAAATGACGACAATAACCGCGTAATTGCGTCGGTTGTCGTGGACTATACTTCGTTTACCGTCTACTTTATCTCCAGCGACGAGACAAACGATATCTCTGTGCGCGTGCCGCACTTCGTCCGCTTTAAGGAGAAGGAGCGCCGCGATATGCTCCGCATCGCAAACCGCATGAACGATAAATACCGCTTCTGCAAGTTCACGGTCAATGACGAATCCGAGGCTGTCACAATCGAATATGATTTCGCGGAGAAAACCGAGAATATCGGCGAGGCTGTCGAGGAGCTTTTCCGCAGACTCATGCAGATCGCCGAGGAAGCCTATCCGGAATTCATGCGCGCAATCTGGGGCAAGCCGGAAACTGCTGCTGAGCCGCAGAATCTCGGCAATATCGTGTTCCACGATTTCGAGGTCTGAATCAACTGAATCAAACAGAAACAGGACACTTTTGATGCACTGCACCGGAAGTGTCCTGTTTTTTTCTGTTCAGCGGCGGTCGGCATCCCCTGCCGAAACCATACAGCACATGGTCGTGACACCGACGATGCCGCCCGTCAGGCAGCCGACGATGAATCCAAGCATCCTGCTCACCTCCCCTGTCTTTTTTGATTCTCATATGCAATATGCCCGAATATGCAGTTTTTATGCAGCGGCACAGATTTTACTGAGTATTTCGGCGAATCAGATGCGTCTAAGAACGGAATACAATAAAAATCTGATGCGAACTGTAACCTTTTCCGCAAAAAGGCGGTCTTATATTACAGAGAACGCTTCACAAAAAGCGACCTGCGGATTTTATTCCCGCATCCGCACAGCGGATACTTCTTTATTTATAAAGCTCCCGAATATCCACTTCCTTCATTATATTATCTGTTGCATTTTTCGCAAAAATATGATATAATAAAACGGATATACTCTCAGCGGAATATCCGCATGATAAAAAATACCAAGGAGGCAATTATGGCGCGCAAAAAGAAACGTACTGCTACAAAACCGGCAGTACAGAATGCCGATCATCCTGAACTGAAAGAGAATAATCCGATTCCGGAGGAGGAACTGACGGATGCAGAACTGCCGGAGGATGTACCGGCGGCTGCGGATGATACGGCGGAGCCTGATCCTGCGGAATACACGGATGAAGATGATCTGACCGCAGACGATGCGGAGCCGGAAGCCGATGAACCGAATGCAGAAAAAGACAGTGCGGTTGCCGATTCGGATTCGGATGAAGCGCCGCAGGAGCAATATACATTGCGGACATTTGTCACAAATGTGAAGGGGCTTCTAACACGCTATCAGCTGCCGGACATGCTGCTCCCCCGTCTGCTGACGCTCTACTTCCTGCTCTCGGGCTGCTGGATCATCTATTTCAAGCACAAGCATCAGTTCAACCCGATCAGCAACTGGCGCGATTTTGCGGTCAATGTCGGCGGCGCAGGCATCATCATCAGCTCTGCCGTCGCGCTGCTTGCCGGATTTCTGGCACTCTCCTGCTTCACGAACATCCTGCCGAAAAAATGGCAGATCGCAGATCAGAGCCTCGGCATCCTGTCAATCCTGTTCTTCGACTGCTGTATGCTCTGGCGTGCAAACAATTTCTTCCTCGTGACCGGTACGACGTTTGTCACGCTGGTTTTCATTCACTATCTCATCAATAAGCTGCCCTCACGCAAGCCCTATGAGAAGGTGCCGTGGACCTTTGCCGGTCTGATCTGTCTCGGTGCGACGGCGCTCATCACGTATTTCATCATTCGGGGTACAGTTGCAAAACACAGACTGTTCGGTACCGCCTGCCATGACTTCGGTCTGTTTGTGCAGATGTTCCATTCGCTCTCGCACAGCCTCACCCCGATGACGACCGCAGAGCGCGATACACTGGTCTCGCATTTCCACGTTCACGCATCCTATATCTACTATCTGCTGGTACCGTTCTACAAGATTTTCAAGTCAGAGACCGTGCTGCTCTGGGCGCAGGGTATTCTTGCTGCCGGCGGCGCTGTTCCGATGTTCCTCATTGCGAAGCGCCGCAATTTCAAGGGCATCTCGCTCATCGGCATCACCTTCATGTATATTTTCAGCATTGCGATTGTTTCGCCGTGCTTCTATGATTTCCACGAAAATGCGTTCCTTCCGACGCTGCTGATGTGGTTCTTCTATGCAATCGAGCTCGAAAAGCCGGTTTTCAGCTGGATCATGGCAGCGCTGGTCTGCATCGTGAAGGAGGATGCACCGCTCTATATCATCTGTATCGGACTGTTCCTGTTCTTTGAGAAAAAGGGCAGGAAAATGCGCTGGCACGGCATTGCGATGACCTTTGTCAGCGGCGTCTATATGCTCTTAATTACGAAATGGCTGTCCGCACACGGCGACGGCAATATGATGGCAAGCATCCGGTTCGGTCTGCTCATGGTCAATTCCGAAAAGGGACTCGGCGAGGTTATCAAGAATACCCTGCTCGATCCGGCGTATTTCTTTAGCTTGCTGATTCATGAGGATACGCTTAATTTCTTCATGCAGACAATGCTGCCGCTGCTGTTCCTGCCGTTCCTCACAAAGAAGCTGCACCGCTTCTGGCTCATGGTGCCGATGGTCGTCATGAATCTTGTCATCGGCGCAGGCTATCACTATGCCGCGGATATGGAATTCCACTATGTCTTCGGACCGATCTGCCTGCTCTTCTATATGAGCATGCTCAATCTCGAGGACCTCGGTGAGCAGAAAAAACATGATCTTGCAATCCTTGCAGGTTCTGCCGCAATCCTGTCCTTCGTCGGTATGCCTCTGCATTACTGGGACAATGTCGAGACCTATGCGGCGAACAAATCCGCGTTTCAGGCGGTCGAGGATGCGCTGGATACGATCCCGCGCGACGCAAGCGTCAGTGCAACACCCTTCTATGTCGGACATATCGCGGAACGCGATGAAATCTATCTCTATGATATGAACGATGTCGATGAGGCTGCACAGACGATCAATGATATGGATTCCTTCGATTTCTTCGTCTTCGGTCCGAATACCGATATCGGCAACTTTACCGCGCCGATCCTCGAACGGAACCGCTGGGAGGTCTTCGCTGAGGTGCCTGAGCGCGTCATCATCTACAAGAACCCGAATTATACGAGAGGATAAGGTAAATCCGATTCAATAAGAAAGCCGCTCCGTGCAAGCTGTGACGCTGTACGGAGCGGCTTTTCCGTATCCGGCAAAAGGCAGAAATGAAAAAATATGAAAAGGGGTTGACAAAGAACTACAAACGTAGTATAATACAATAAACTACAGCCGTAGAATAAGAAAGGAGCTATCTGTATGGAACAAAAAAAACTGCCGGATGCCGAATTTGAAATCATGAAGGCGATCTGGCAAATGCAGGAACCAGTCACATCTGCCCTGATTACCGCACAGCTGCGGCGCATCCCCTCCGCCAAGGACTGGAAACCGCAGACAATCCTCACCATGCTGACGCGGCTCGAACAAAAAGGCTTTCTGCGCTCCGAAAAACACGGCAGAGAGCGTGCTTACTACGTTCTGATCCCGCAGGCGGAGTACCTGCAAATCGAGGCAAACAGTTTACGGCAGCGCTTCTCCGGCGGTCGCTTTGCCGGTCTTGTCAAGGCGCTCTGCGATACCGATGACCTCACTGCGGCGGATATCGCCGACTTGCAGCGCTGGCTGAATGAAAGGAGCGGACAATCATGATTCATGAACTGATTTTGCATCTTGATCATACGATCCTGAACGCAAATTTCTTCTCCTACCTGATACAGAGCATTCTGATCTGTTCGCTGACAATGAGCCTGATCGCGGCGGGCGCACTGCTGATTACACGCATCCTCAGAGAAAAACAGTCTGCCGCAGGACGCTGCCTGCTCTGGTGGGTCATCGGCTTCGGTTATCTGATCCCGTTCAAGCCGCATCCTGCCGGTGCGCTCACAGTCATCCGCGCATGGGATTACAGCGATACAGCCGCGCTGACGGACGGGACCTGCTCTCAGCTGAACGCGCGCTTGTATCCCGCGACGGATTTCTTTCTGCTGCTGCTCATCATCTGGGTGATCGGTGCAATCGTCTTCGGCACTGTGACACTGAACCGGCAGGAGCAGTTCAGCCGGAGCATCAGCCGTCTGCGCGTGCCTGCGGATGCAGCGACGCAGATGCTCGCTGACCGGCTCTGCAATCAGCTCGGAATGACGCAGAATGTTCCGGTCTATACCGTCCGCGGGCTGGATACGCCGATGCTGACGGGCTTGCTGCATCCCTGCATTCTGCTGCCCGAGCATGCTTACGAGCCCGCAGAGCTGCGGCTGATGCTCAAACATGAGCTCTGCCACGACCGCCGCGGCGACCTCTGGTGCAAGCTGCTCTGGGTCTGCTGCCGCACGATACACTGGTTTAATCCCCTGCTCATCCTGCTGATGCGGCAAATTGAGCAGGACTGCGAACTCGCCTGCGACGAAGCCGTCATGAAACACGAAACTGCCGATGCTGCGAATATTTACTGCAATTCAATTCTCCATACGGCAATGCGGCGCTCTGCTGCATATTCCGGCACGATGCTTGCAACCGGCTTGTCCGGCAGCCGCGAGATGCTCATGACACGGTTCCGGTCGATTCTGTCCGGCGGCAAAAAGCGTCTGTTTCCGGCAATTTCTGCGGCGGCACTCGTGCTCACCGCCATGACCGGCAGCATCCTCGCATATAAGACGATAAACCGCACGAATGCGCCGCATGCTGAGGTATTCCCTGAAACCGAAATATACACGACAATGTCATATGCACCGGCGGCTTCTCCGGAAACCTATACCGTTCCGAATGTGACACTGCCGTTTCCCGAAAATATGCCCGCGCAGACCGTTCCGCCGGTCACGGAGCCGCCGTATGCAGGCACGACGGACGGAATACTTTATACCGTTCCGCAGGCACAGCCGATTCCCTGATATCACAAAAGCCGGACAGCATACTGACGCTGTCCGGCTTCGTTTTCCGTGTCGGATAAAAATAAAAAAGATGCTTCAAATCAACGAAGCATCTCTCTTTTTGAGTCGAGGTGACAGGACTTGAATTATTCGCCTAGTCCACTGATAGGGGGTCAAACAGTAATATTTTACCATACATCATGCAAAAAGTCAAGATGTTGTTTGAAAAAAGGTATCCATATCAACCTGAGTTTATTGGATTGGTATGTATGCTTTTTTGTCATTATGCTATATAATATATATGTCCGCAGGACTACTATATAATGAGGAGCATATAAATGACGTTAAAAAAGCCTGAAAACACCCCTGATTTTGATGTTTTGGAATTCATGCGGTCGCTCTCCCCTGTTCACAACGAGAAATACGAGTGTGCGACCGTGGCTGACTGGACAGCTTGTTGGCTGCTGCACTATTGCAATGAACTCAAAGATTCTACGAAGCTAGAATATCAAAAGACAATTCATCAGCATATCAACCGAGTTCTCGGCAAGGTAATGTTAAATGAATTGTCCCACGAGGACGTTCAGCTGTTTATCAATAGCCTGAACATGGGAGTTGGGATTGAAAACAAGTTAAGTCCAAAGAGTATCAAAAACATACATGGTGTTCTGCATAGTTGCTTGAAAACCGCCGTTGACTTCGGATATATCAATGCCAATCCGGCTGACAAAATTCGACTTCCCAAGAAGGCAATCCCGGAAGTAAGGCACCTTGAGCCGGACATTTTACATAAATTTCTTGCAGCCATTCAGAATCATCCGAAGAAAGCACTTTTTACAGTGTCAATCTTTACGGGAATGCGCGAAGGTGAAATTCTTGCTCTGACATGGGATTGCATCCGGTTCGATATCGGGGAGATTTATCTATATCGGCAGCTCTCCAATAAAAATACCGAGAATGAATACAGATTTACTTCTCTGAAAAACGGGAAAACGAGAACCTTGCGCCCTGCCCCGTTTATTATAAAGCTGTTAAAAGAACAATATGATGCGGCAAATCCTGATCTATCCGACTTCGTTTTCAAAAACGCAAAGGGTGAGCATTATACGCATTCAGCTCTGTATAATGCCTTTCAGCGCGTTATGAAACGCCTTCGCTATCAACAGCACCTTCGGTTTCATGATTTGAGACACACATACGCCGTCCTCTCGCTTCTTGCCGGTGACGATATTAAGACGCTGCAAATGAATCTCGGTCACTATTCCGCAGCATTCACACTGGACGTTTACGGGCATAGAAATGATTTAATGATGAAACAATCGGCTGACAAAATGGAACGATTGATTCATGAACAATTTCCGGAACTGCTTGAACCAGACGATACCGAGTCTGCTTCAATGTAAATTCACATTCAGAAAGGAGCCATTCCAATGATTAAGCCCATTGATTGTAGCCGTGATGATCGTACACTGCTGGAGTACGTTAATCAATCGGTAATCCGCGCCGGTATCACAAATCTGGTTGTCAACTATTTTTTCTTTTCAGAAATTGACGATCCCGATGCCGAGCCGAGTGAGCATTTCAGCTTTTCCGGCAAGGCTAAGCAGTTTGAGGAAACGATGCGTCAGTACGCTTTCATTTTCCAGTACCGCATGAATGTCGAGATTCAGCGTGTAGAGATTGATTCGGACAAGGATCAATGCTACATCGAGGTATGGGTATAAGGAGTGACGGTATGGACGATTATGATCTCGATTTCGCATTTGAAGACAGCGTGGATCTCTTTGACGAGAAGATTGCTGCTGCCTTTGCGCCCGAAGAACCTTCGCTGCAAGCCTTTACCGCGAACGTGCTGATTGGCAACATTCCGGCAAAGCGTCTGAACGATTGCGTAAGTGACAGTTTCCGGCTGTTCAGTTACTATTCCAAAACGATCAAAATGCCGGATGGAAAACAAGGCAAGCTGATTACGCTTTTCGGGAAAAAGCAATCACAGCCTTGCGCATACACAACCACATCCCTGAGAGTCTACGATGCCCTGAAAAAGATCGCTATGGTCTACGGGCAAAGCCTTCCGGAAAAAGGAGTGGAAGTCCGCATCCGAATGAACAAACTCGATAACGATTCCAAAGCATATACGCTGGAAGTTGTCTGAAAGGAGAAAACATGAGAAAAATCGCGCTTTACAACAATAAAGGCGGCGTGGCGA
>JAFZPP010000047.1 GCA_017550285.1 Oscillospiraceae bacterium | reverse complement strand
TGCGCTGTCTGACTGCGTATTTCCGGAATCGCTCAAAGAGATCGGAAACAGCGCATTCAGCGGCAGCGGTCTGCCCGAAGCCGTCCTCCCCGGCTGTGCAATCGGCAAGGCTGCGTTCTATAACTGCGCATCGCTGAAAACACTTACAATCGGCGAAGGCACAGAGATTCTTCCCGAGGACTGTTTCCGAAAATGCACCGCGCTGGAATCCGCAGTGCTGCCGGATTCGCTCAAATCTATCCAGTGCGGCGGATATGCCGAACAGGGCGCATTCGCGGAGTGTACGGCGCTTGCAGATGTCACGCTCGGCAAGAGCATCGAAACCGTCGATAAAACGGCATTCCGGTCCGTCAGCGAGGATCTGACTGTCACATTCCGCGAGGGCATCAAGAAAATTCCGGATCATGTGCTGGATCAAATACCTATCTCAAAGCTCATTCTGCCGAAAACAGTCACGGAACTCGGTCCGGACGCTGTTTCCGGATGCAGCAGCTTGCAGGAAATCGCAATCGGCGCTGCGGACTGCCTGATTGAGGACTCGGAAAAGACGATTCCTGCGTCCGCTGTGATCTCTGCGGCGGAGGGCAGCACCGCGCAGCAGTATGCTGAAAAATATGAGCGAGCCTTCAAGCCCGACCTGCTGCTCGGCGATCTCAACGGCGACAAGATCATCAGCGCGGAGGATGCACAGCTCGTACTGACCGCGTATACCGATGCGCTCGCAGGCATGGAAATGACCCTGACCGCGGCGCAGATCAAAGCCGGAGACATCGACGGCAACGGCATCATCAGCATTGAGGATGCACAGTATATCCTCACCTATTATACCGAGCAGACCATCGCCGGCAAGGCAGTCACATGGGATGATATTCTCCCGAAGAAGGATACAAAAGCATAATCTGACATATGCAGAGGGCGTGCTCCGTTTGATCGCGTCCTCTGCATTTATCTTGCCGATGCGCAGAATTTCACATAGTTTTCATGTTCACATAACGGAGCGTTCACCCGTTTTCAGCGTCAGTTCAGCAAGCTCCGGTATAATGGCATACGGAAAGAGGTGATACCATGGATTTCAGACACGAAATAAAGCATCTGATTAACTATTCCGATCTTCTGACGATCCGGCAAAGGCTCTATGCGGTCGCCTATCCCGACCCGCACGCAATCGCCGGAAAATACATGATCCGCAGTCTGTACTTCGACAATGCAGCCGACAAAGCTCTCATGGAGAAAATAAACGGTCTGCCGGTGCGCGAGAAATTCCGCATCCGCTGCTATAACGGCGACACATCGGTCATTCATCTTGAAAAGAAAAGCAAGGTTGATGCCCTCGGCAGCAAGCAGAGCGCATCGCTCACGGCGGAGCAGGTTCAGCGCATCATCGACGGCGATACCGTATGGATGCTGGATGCAGAAATCCCGCTGATACGGGAGCTGTATTCCAAAATGCAGACGCAGGGCATTGCGCCGAAAACAATCGTCGATTACACAAGAGAGCCGTTCATCTACCCTGCCGGAAATGTCCGCGTGACGCTCGATTACAATATCCGCAGCGGCATGCGGTGCACGGATTTCCTGAATCCGGACTGCGTGACGGTTCCGGTTTCGGATGCGATCATACTGGAAGTCAAATGGGACGGCTTCCTGCCGGATATCATCCGCGATGCAGTATCCCTTGCAGACAGGCGCGAGGGGTCGTTTTCCAAATACGAAGCCTGCCGAATTTACGGATAACAAAGGAGAATAATTACCATGAGTTTCAGCGATGTATTCAAATCCAATTTTCTTGAGAATGTTACAAGTGTCAGCCTGTTCGATATGTTTCTTGCAATCGTGCTGGCGTTCGGTCTCGGCATATTCATTTTCCTCGTCTATAAGAAGACCTATTCGGGCGTGATGTATTCTGCCAGCTTCGGCACGACGCTCGTCGCACTGACCATGATTACGACCGTTGTGATTCTCGCCGTGACAAGCAATGTCGTGCTTTCGCTCGGTATGGTCGGCGCACTGTCGATTGTCCGTTTCCGCACGGCGATCAAGGAGCCGCTCGATATCGCGTTTCTGTTCTGGTCGATTGCGGTCGGTATTGTTCTGGCGGCAGGCATGATCCCGCTTGCAGTTGTCGGCAGCGTCATCATCGGCATCATTCTGCTGGTATTCGTCAACCGCAAATCGTATAAGAATCCGTATATTGTTGTCATCCGCTGCGACGGTCATGACAGCGAAACCAAGGCTAAGGCATATCTCGAAGGACAGACCGAGCGCTGCGTCGTCAAGAGCAAATCTGCTCAGAAGGGCTTTGTCGAGCTGAATCTCGAGGTCCGCCTGAAGGACGACAACACCGATTTTGTCAATACGCTCAGCAATATGGAGGGCGTAAACAGCGCGGTCCTCGTCAGCTACAACGGCGACTATATGGCATAAGGATGTGATACCATGTCAGCACATAAAAGCATTGACAAAATCTGCATTGTGATTACCGCGCTGACGCTGCTGCTGACCGTGCTTTTCTGCAACGGGCAGGCGTTCGGTATCGGAATCAAAGCGCATGCAGCAGGCTATGAAAACCGGCTGTTTGACCGCAGCAGAGTGCATGAGCTGGATATCGTCATGAACGACTGGGACAGCTTTCTGGAAACCTGCGAGAACGAAGAATATTCGCCCTGTGCGGTTGTGATTGACGGAGAAACCGTCCGGAATGTCGGCATCCGCGCCAAGGGCAATACCTCGCTGAGCTCCGTCCGGAACATGAACAGCAGCCGCTACAGCTTCAAAATCGAGTTCGATCAGTATGAAAACGGCAAGTCCTATCACGGGCTCGACAAGCTCTGCCTGAACAATATCATTCAGGATAATACCTATATGAAGGATTATCTTGCCTATTCGCTGATGTATGATTTCGGCGTGGATGCGCCGCTTTGCAGCTTCGTCTATATCACGGTCAACGGTGAGGACTGGGGACTGTATCTTGCTGTGGAGGCAATCGAGGATTCGTTCCTCTCCCGCAATTACGGAAGCGGCAGCGGCGATCTCTATAAGCCCGATGCCATGAGCTTCGGCGGCGGCAGAGGCAACGGCAAGGATTTCCGCATGAGCGAATTTATGGATCAGAATGATTCGGATACCGATTCGGATGCAAAGCAGCAGACTGATTCAGATGCAAAGCAGCAGACCGATGCAAATACAGCGCAGCAGTCTGATGCGGACGCAAAGCAGCAAAACGATGCCGGACAGCGCGGTCAGCACCGCGGACGGCCGGATTTCGGCGGCGGTGAAATGCCCGATTTCGGTAATTTTGATTTTGGAAACATGCCGGACTTCGGCGATAGACAGCAGTTTGATGCGGAGAATATGCCGGAGGATTTTGACCCTTCCGAGATGTTCGGGAAAGAGGGCGGCATGCCTGATTTCGGCGGCGGAGCAGGCGGCAAAGGCGGCTTCGGCGGCATGGGTATGGGCAGCAGCGATGTCAAGCTGCAATATACCGATGATGAAATCAGCAGCTATTCCAATATCTTCAATAACGCAAAAACAACCGTCACGGAAGCCGATCAGAAGCGCCTGATTGCTTCACTGAAGGCGCTCTCGGAGCAGTCCGATCTCGAAAGCACTGTCGATACCGATGAGGTTCTGCGGTATTTCGTCGTGCATCTGTTCCTGCAAAACGGCGACAGCTACACCGGTCAGATGATTCACAATTACTATCTCTATGAGCAGAACGGTCAACTTTCGATGATTCCGTGGGACTACAATCTGGCTTACGGTTCATTCAGCGGCGGCAATGCATCCTCGTCGGTCAATGCACCGATTGATACACCGCTTTCCGGTGATATGAGCGACCGCCCGATGCTCGCATGGATTTTCGATAACGAGACCTACCTTGCACAGTATCATCAGCTTTTCAGCGAATTCATCAACAGCATGGATTTTGAGCAGCTGATTACCGATACGGCGGCGATGATTGATTCGTATGTACAGAAGGACCCGACGAAATTCTGTACCTATGAGGATTATCAGAAGGGTGTCGCTGCAATCAAATCGTTCTGCACGCTGCGTGCGGAGAGCGTCAAGGGACAGCTCAGCGGCACGATTCCTTCCACAACCGAAGGACAGCGTTCCGACAGCAGCGCACTGATTGAAACCGGCGACCTCAATATCTCCGATATGGGCTCTATGGGCATGGGCGGCGGCTTCGGCGGCAAGGGCGGCAATTCCTTCGGCAAACGCAGCCGCTCCGGCGAGCAGGCGGAGGATGATGCGGCAGATTCGTCTGCAAAGGCAGCACAGACCGCTGTCTCTGCACTGTCATTCAACAGTCTGAACAGCATTGCACCGCAGACGCTGGCAGATACGCAGGATTCCGGTGACAGACCTGCAAGCGGCAGCAAACAGGGTGGCGGCAGACCGGACTTCGGCGGCGGCGGACGCCCTGATTTCGGCGGGCAGATGCCTGAAGGTTTTGACCCCGGCAATATGCCTGAGGGCTTCGATCCCGGCAATATGCCCGAGGGCTTTGACCCCGGCAATATGCCGGAAGGCTTCGACCCCGAGAATATGCCTTCGGATTTTGCAAACGGCAATCCGAAGGAAGGCGCTGACACAAACGAGCTGCCGGAAGGAAATCAGGCAGACAGGCAATCTGAGGATGACGGCTCAGATTATCAGCCGGAAAAGCCTGCATCCGATGAACAATCCGCAGACCCCTCCGGTCAGGCAGAGCGTTCAGAGCAAAGCCGACCGCAGTTCGGCAGCTTTCCGGATATGAACGCCGCACCGCAGAATCAAACAACTGCATATATCCTGCTCGGCGTATCGGCTCTGGTCCTGCTGCTCGGGCTCGGATTTGCACTCAAATTCAAGCGATAACAAAAGCCCTGCACGCTTCCACAGCGCGCAGGGCTGATCTTTTATTCTTCCGGAATTCCTGCTGCAAGACGGAAGGAGCCGTCCCCGAGCTTTGCAAGGATTTCCTCATAGGGCATCGGCTTGCCGTAGAAGTAACCCTGCTGTCTGCCGCAGCCTGCCTCCCGCAGAAACCGCGCAACCTCCTCCGTTTCAACGCCCTCAGCGAGCGTTTTCATATCGAGCTTGTCCGCCAGCGCAATGATTGTCTCAACAATCTTCCGCGCATTTTTGTTATCGTGAAATCCGCGCAGAAATTCCATATCGAGCTTGAGCAGATCAAACTGAAAATCCTTCAGGACATTGAGCGAGGAATATCCGGCGCCGAAATCATCCAGCCAGACCAGATAGCCCTTCTCATGCAGCACGCCGATTGCTTTTTTCAGTCCGTCCACATCGTTTGTCAGGGCGCTTTCGGTGATCTCCACATGCAGATATTCCTTCGGGATGTCATATTGCTGCACGAGCTTCTCCAGCTCACCGACGGCATCCATCAGCTCAAAATCCAGTCGGGAGAAATTCAAAGAAACCGGCAGCGCAGGCTTGCCGCTGTCAAGACACTCGCGGATGCCTCTGCATACCTGTTCGTAGATGCACAGATCGAGCTTGTGAATCTGTCTGCCCTCTTCGAGCACCGGAACAAAGACGCCCGGAGACATAAAGCCCTTCTCGGGGTCGATCCAGCGTGCCAGTGCCTCACAGCCGCAGACCGTGCCGTCATCTGACCGCACAACAGGCTGATAGTACACCTTGATATGCCCTGCCTTCACAGCCCGTTCGACATTGTTCAGCACATACTGCTTCATGCTGTATTCGCTGCTCATTTTGGCGTCATACTCCGAGAAAAAATGCTCGCCGGTTTTGATCTGCTTCACTGCATACCGTGCACGGTCAACGGCAAACCGCGCACTGCGGTCCGCCTGCTCCGAACGGAATGCACCGAGCCGCACATTCAGATATGTCTCCTCCGGATAGGTTTCCCGTATCCAGTCGCGGATTTTTTCTGCACGCGCAAGGAAATCGTCTGCCGTTGTCAGAACACAGAAGCAGTCGCCGGATTCTCTTGCTGCCGGTTCATCCGGAAATGCCGCAGCAATCCGCTGCCCCGTCTGAATCAGCAGATCATCGCCGCCCTCATAGCCGAAGCGGTCATTGAAGGTGTGGAAATTCAGGATGTCAAAGACCAGATAGAACGGCGTTTTGTTTTCCGCCGCACATTTCGCGGCATACTGCTTTGCATCCGCATCGAATTTGCGCATATTCGGAATGCCGGTCAGCTCATCGGTCTGCGATTTCTGGTCGAGGCGGTAGGATTTTGTCGCGTCGCTGTATCGCTGGATAAAGACCGCCATTTCCAGAATGACAATGACGATAATAAACGTGATGTAATTGAGCAGGTCGGCGGAATTCATCCGGAGCGGGCTGCCGTCGCTGTCAAACGAATAATGATTCAGAATCCAGACAAACCCTGCGCCGTAAACCAGTGTCAGCAGCAGCGACGAGACCGGACGCCAGACGCAGATGACCGTGACAAACATCATGATCGTCATGAAGCAGGTGATCATTCTGCCGTGCGAAAAATCGTTGACGGATGTCCGGATGCCGAACAGCATGGAAAAGGCGAAATACAGAAATATCAGGAGCTTGCTGTGTTTTTCGAGATTCGTGAGCTGCTTCCGCAGATACATCCGGCAATAGAAGCACAGGACAGCAGAGCCTGCCAGCAGACACCAGAAGTCGAATGTATATGAAAAAAACGATGCAGCGTCTTTGATTTTTCCTTCGATGATCACGAATTTGACGATCGACCGGATGATCATGCCGATCTCGACCATGCCGACAACCGCGGAGAGGAACATGCAGCTGCGCACATCTGCTTCGCGCAGGCGGTTTTCGATATAGGGCGGATAACGCTTGAATCCGAAGAAGAACCGGAGCAGGTCTTTCAGGCTTCGCTTCTTCGGCGGAGAATTGCTGTGCTTCATTGTGATTCAGCTCCTTTCTGCCGCAGATACTAAATTTCCTGATATATTTTTATTATATCATAATATTGCCGAAAATGCAAGAAGAACATACTAAGTTAGAAATGAGAAATGAGAAATTGCAGTGCGGCTGCGCCGCGATTTGAAAATAGTGAAGCGTGAAAAAAACGGCGGTGTCCGCTTCGCGGATGAGTTGAAATAGTAAGAAAAAGCCTCACCGCAGTTCCGGCGAGGCTGCTGCCATATTCAGTTCAGAGCAGAGAAATCGTCAAGGCTGTATTTTGCGCCGACAGCCTTCCATTTCTTCCCGTTGAAGAGCTTGAGCTTCTCTGTAAAGACTGCCTCCGTCACCGTTGCACCGTCCACGGTATAGGTCACGTTTTCATCACCGACCATGCCGGAATCCTCAACCATATGCAGGATTTCTTTCAGCCTGTGCTGTTCGTATCTGTTCATAGAGACCGTATGATAGCCCATCTGGATATCCTCAAAGCCGAAGAGATGCTCCTCCGGACAGATCAGCGTTTCGCCGTAGCTGCCGATATAAAGCTGTGTCCCATCATCAAACAGCACCGGCGACACGCTGTTGTTTTCATAATAATAAATCTCGACGCCGGATGCATGGTAGGGTCCCTGCGAGATCAGCAGCTCCGGAATGCCGTCCTGATCAATGTCCTGCAAATCCCATTTTGCATCAAACGAAATATCATCGCGCTCTTTATAGTTCATCAGCGTTTCCTGATAGAGCGTCTTCCAGACTGCTTTTTTCTCTGCCGGAACGGTCTCTGCGGTCGCTGCCGCGGTCACGGCAGGCGTTGTCTGTACCGTTGCGGCTGCCGGAGCAGTTGTCGCAGGCACGGCGGTTGCTGCGGAAGTTGCGGTGATCGCAGCAGTTGTCTGTACTGCGGTTGCTGCGGCAGAGACAGTCGTCTGCGCCGCGGTCTGTGCTGCGGATGCAGCAGCGGTTTCCGTCACTGCTGACGAGGTTCCGGAGATGCCTGTTTCTGCGGTATACGGCGTGTCTGCAATGTTGATGTTCGCGGCAGAATCGCCGAAGTAGACAGTACAGCCGGAAAGCCCGAGCATGACCGACGTCAGCGCTGCGATACAAACTGCTTTTTTCATTTATGCGATCTCTCCTTCTGATTTTCATTCCGTGATTGATGACTATGCACCACGCGCTCTATTATAACACACTTTTTATAAAAACGCAAGACAGGAAAATAGAAGTGAGTGGATAATCGGGAATTTTATAAATAGGTATCCGCTGCGCGGATGCTGTTACGGAATGGGCGCTTCTCTTACAAGCGCCCAAGCCCGCAGGCACTTTGCACGCATGGGGGATTTCGCGCTCTGCGGAGCGCGACTTAGGGCTCCGCCCTAAGAAACCGCAAGCCTTTGAAAATATTTCTGCGCAGACAGAGGAATACCTGTTGACATCGGGAGAGCAGTCTGATATAATGAAAGCAGGTGCGCGGGAATCACTGCGCCGAATCGTAAAAAAAGGAGTGACGTCTCCATGCTGGAAAAACTGTTTCACCTGAAATCACACGGCACAACCGTCAAAACAGAGCTTGCTGCCGGTCTGACTACCTTCATGACAATGGCATATATCCTTGCCGTCAATCCGAATGTGCTTTCGGAAGCAGGCATGGACAAAACCGCTGTTCTGCTTGCAACCTGTCTCGCCTCCTTCCTCGGAACGCTCTGCATGGGACTCATGGCGAATCTGCCGTTTGCGCTCTCGGCGGGCATGGGACTCAACGCCTATTTCACCTATACGGTCGTGCTCGGCATGGGCGTCACATGGCAGACGGCGCTGCTTGCAGTCTTTGTCGAGGGCATCATTTTCATCATACTTTCGGTGACAAAAGCACGCGAAGCGCTCTTCAACTGCATTCCCCTGCCGCTGAAACACGCAGTCTCGGTCGGCATCGGACTGTTCATCTGCTTCATCGGCTTGCAGAATGCCGGTCTTTCGGTTGATTCCGCGACGCTGGTCAAGCTCGTGAATTTCCGCGAGAGCTTTTCGACCAGCGGCATTCAGGCGCTGCTTGCAGTCATCGGCGTGCTGCTGACCGCAATCCTCTATATCAAAAAAGTGCCGGGCTCAATTCTGCTCGGCATCCTCGGAACATGGGTGCTCGGCATGCTCTGCCAGTTGACCGGCATTTACGTACCCGATCCGGCGGCAGGCTTCTATTCGCTGTTTCCCACATTTACAATGACCGATTTCACCGCGCTCAGCAGGACATTCGGACAGTGCTTCCGCTTTGATCTGCATGAAACCGGCATCTTCAATTTTGCGGTGATCGTATTCGCATTTCTGTTTGTCGATCTGTTTGATACGCTCGGCACGCTGATCGGCGTCAGCGCCAAGGCGAATATGCTCGATCAGGAAGGCAAGCTCCCGGGCATCCGTCCGGCACTGCTCGCCGATGCGATTGCGACCTCCGCAGGCGCAGTCCTCGGCACTTCGACGACCTCAACCTTCGTGGAATCCTCCGCAGGCGTTGCGGCAGGCGGCAGAACCGGTCTCACCGCAGTGACAACCGCCGTGCTGTTCCTTGCCTCGGTGTTCCTCGCGCCGCTCTTCACGGCTATCCCTGCATTTGCAACCGCACCGGCGCTGATTCTCGTCGGATTCCTGATGTTCACGAATATCACGAGCATCAAATTCAGCGACGATAACCTGACAGATACGGTTCCGGCATATCTCTGCATCATTGCAATGCCGCTGTTTTACAGTGTCTCCGAGGGTATTTCGCTCGGCGTGCTCTCCTATCTTGTCATCAATATCTGCACGGGCAAGGCGAAGAAGATCAGCCCTGTGATGTATGTGCTCGGCGTTCTGTTTCTTCTCAAATATATATTCCTTTAATTCAGAAGCGGCTGTACCCGCGGGTGTTGATCTCGTATTATTTTCGTCATTCTTTCTCTTTGATCCTAGCATAGTTTCCGCTGGGCGCGGGGCGCGAATGCGAGGGCAGGAACCCAAGGGGGATAGGGAATGCGGAAAAAGAAGCGCAAGGGAAAAACGATAAAGAGCGAATGCCTAAAACAATACGAATGAACATCATTTCAAACTCCAGTCTGTAAAAGCAGCAGAGCAGTTCCTCGTTTTTTTGAGAAACTGCTCTGCTTTTGTCATGAAAAAAGGTCGGTGTATCAGAACCAGAAATCGTTGATCAGCGCCCAGACCGGATCCGCCCAGAAAAACGAGCCGCACAGATATACAAATACGCCTGCGACCGCCGCAGCACGCAGCGGAATGTACCGCTTTTCCTTCACGATTCCGCTCCGCTTTTTGCAGACATGATACAGCAGCCGGTGTGCACCGTATCCCGCGGCAGCCATGCCGAGCAGAAACAGCGTCAGCCCGATCAGCCCTCCCGCAAACAGCGCAAGAATCAGAACACCCGAGCCGACCGCACCGAGTATCGCAGAAAGCGCAATGCTCAGCGGCAGCGGCACCGCAGTAAAATATTTTTTCATCATAAGAATTTCTCCTTTCCGGTTCATTTCCTGAACTCTGCTATGATTATACCGCAAATCCTGCTTCTGCGGAAGATGCCGGATATCACATTCTTCATGACAAATGTCACATATCCGCTGCGCACTCTGTTCCGCGATTGTTTTTGTCTATTTTCAATACAAAATATTTTTTTATTTGTTATGCCGTCCGTGCCGTTTCTGCCTGACAAAGTGCTTGCAGGCTCGGCATAATTTATCAGTTGATTTTTAACAAATTGTCTGAAATCTCTTGAAAAAAATCGCAATTTGTGTTATAATAATATATATGACTTGTCTCCGTCCCACAAAATCAGCCTGCGGGAACGGTCACGCATTGAACGGAGGCTTATATGTTTACCTGGAATTTTCAGTATATTTCAAAAAAACGTCTGTCCGAAACATTCCGGCAGCTCATGCTGAATCCGCAGAAGGGTGATATTATCATCCGCATCCATACGGCAATTCATCTGGAGGAGGAGGCAGTCGATCTTGCGAAATATATCGCAGGACTCGTCCCCGGCGCACATATTTTCGGAACCAGCACCTCGGCGGTAATCAACTGGGGCAAGCTGCGCCAGAATCAGTGCGTTGTGTCTGTCACACAGATGTCCTCCGGTCATATCCGGACAGAGATGATTCCGACCTTTGACAAAAACGATGTTCCCGTTCCGCCCGAACTGCTCTGTGAGCAGGTGCGCGATGCTGTGACGGACAGCAATACGGAGCTGCTCCTGACCTTCCTGACGGTTCCCTATCTGGATGTCTACAGCTTTGTCGAGAAATGCAATGATGTCATGCCGGGCGTGAAGATGATCGGCGGCATTGCAAATCTCTCTGAATACATCTCGAACAAATATCACAATACCGGCTTTGTCTTCAATGAAAACGGCTGGATGAGCAAGGGCATGCTCGTCGCATCGTTCAGCGGCGAAAATCTGGAATGCTATGCCTCCTGCGCGACCGGTGCGCAGGCAATCGGCAGCACCGCAGAGATTACCGATACCTTCGGCACGCGCATTCTCAGCATTGACGGCGAGGATGCCGCAGAGCATTTTCTGCGCGGCATCGGCGAAAAGGTCAGAAAGCGTCCGGAGCTTGCCAATCTTTTCCCGTATTTCTATGCGGATACGCAGGAGATTCCGATTGTCTTCCGGTTCACCGGAGAGACCAGTATCCGCGAGCAGTTTGATGAAGCAGAGCCCTGCAATGCCGCGTTTTATGCAGCACATCCTGCAATCGACCGCGACGCAAAGCAGGCTGTCATCAATCTGAATCACAATGTCCGGAAGGGCAAGCAGATTCGCAGAGCCTTTATCTATGACAAGAAAATCGTCGCTGACAACCGCGATATGTTCCGCCATATCGAAAACTTTGAAAAGGCGGAAACCCTCTTCGGCTATTCCTGCATGTCGCGCGCAACCTTCTATGCAAGCTGCGTCAAGTGGGAGCTCTCGGTCTATGAGGATACGAATATCTGCGGATGCATCACAGACGGCGAAATTGTCCATATCAACGGCAAAAACTGTTATGCAAACTGCTCCTTTACCGTTGCGGCAATCGGTGAGGAGGAAGCCGTGCAGACATTCAATCCCTATGCCTTCTCCCATACGGATTCCCTCGCGGATGACAATCAGGAGCTGCTGGATTATCTCTGCGAGATCGAAATGGAATTCTCAAAGTCCGATGATTCCGCGGTTGCGGCTGAACTGCGCAGCTTCGTCCGCGACTGCGAGCGCAATCTGCTCTATTCGGAGAGCGATGACATTCCGAATGCCGCTGCGCTGAATATGGACATACAGGCAAAGGGCTTCGACCGCGTCTGCATGATCAATGTCTTTGATATTTCCGGTATGGAGACCGTCTTCCCGAAGGAAATGATCAATCTCACCTACCAGAATTATCTCCTGAACTGCCTGCGCTTCACCAAGCAGAAGGGCTATGCGATTTACATTATCAATCAGTGGCATATTGCGGTCGCGGCGCCTTCCTATATTGTCTCGCTTCCGGAATTTGCAGGCAATATGGAGATTTTGCAGCGTCAGCTCTTTGAAGCGACAGAGGAATACATCGCGCTGGTGCCGATGTTCTGCGTACTGGATGACTGCACGGCGGAAAATCTGATGCCTGCCTATTATGCAGCCAGAGTGATCATGATGCAGAAAAATGTGCAGTTTCTTGTCCGCAATGCGCGCGTCGATCAGCTCGACGAGGACAGCATCCGCGAGCGATTCCACATGGTCAACGTCATCAACTATGCCATTACGCATGACAAGGTCATCCCCTATTATCAGGGCATCTATGACAACCGCGAGAACAAAGTGCATCACTATGAATCGCTGATGCGTCTCGAGGATGAAAAGGGACAGATTTACTATCCGGGCAGCTTTCTGCCGGTCGCGCGCTCCTACGGTCTGCTCTATGATTCGATGTCGCGCATCATGGTCGAAAAGGTATTCCGCAGATTCCGCGATATGGAAAACCAGAGCGTCAGCATCAATCTCTCGATCCGCGATATCAAAAATCACGAAATGACCGAGTATATCCACGAATTTCTCTCAACGGTCAAGCATCCGGAGAACTTCGTCTTTGAAATTCTGGAGAATGAGGATATCGACGATTATGACGAGATGATCCGCTTTGTCGATACAATCCACGATCTCGGCGCACAGATTTCGATTGACGATTTCGGCAGCGGCTTCTCCAATTTGCAGCACATCGCCTCGATCAACTGCGATTTTCTGAAAATCGACGGCTCGATTGTCCGCAAATGCTGCGTGGACGAGCAGTCTGCAAACCTGATCGCACTGATTTCCGGCTGGAAGCGGCTCAGCAATCAGAATATCCGCATCATCGCGGAATTCGTCGAAAACAAGGAGATTCAGGATCTGCTGCTTGATTTCAAGATCGACTTCTCGCAGGGCTATTACTTCTCCAAGCCGAGTCCTGATATTCAGGAATGATACAGAAACGGAGCAGCTTCAGATGAAAGACAGAAACAAAAATATAACGGTCATCGGGCTTGTGCTGGAGGATATCTTTGCTGATTTCTCCAAGGAGCTGATCAGCAATGTCCGGAATGCAATCCCCGATCATGAGCATATCCGTCTGGTTGTGCTGCCGGGCAGATACTACAATCCGGAAATTCCTTCCGAAATCCATGATTACAACCGCATCTACAACTCTGTTTTCGAGGCAGGCGAAATCTGCGATTTTGACGGATTCATCGTGCATATCGGCAATCTCAGCACCAGCCGCAGCCATACAATCGACGAAAGCCTTGTCGCGGATTTCAAAAAGGTGCCGAGTGTGTTTATTGCAACGAATATCGAAAATGTCACGACGGTAAATTATGACAACGAAGCCGGTATCCGCGAAGCCGTCGAGTGTCTGGTCAATATCAACGGACTCTCGCGGCTGTGCATGCTCGGCGGCAGAAGCGATAATTTCGATTCGATTCTCCGGAAGGAAATCTTCATCCGCTGTCTCGAGGAGAACGGCATCCGTTTTTCCGAGGAGAATTTTATCCATACGGATATGTCGTTCAACTGCGTCGCGGAGGCGACAGAGCTGCTTGAGAAAAATCCGCATGTGCAGGCGATATTCTGCGTGAACGATGCCGCAGCGAAGGGGCTCTATACGGCAATGGCGGCAAAGGGGCTTGTCCCCGGCAGAGATATTCTCGTCTTCGGCTTTGACAATACCATGATGTCAACGGAACTGATTCCGTCGCTTTCTTCCATCGGCTGCGACCGTACAACGCTCGGGCAGAAGGCACTGGAGCTGCTGCTGAAAAAAATGAACGGCGAAAAAGCGGAATCCGCAATGATACAGACCCGTCTGTACGGCAGAGAATCCTTTGATTATGAGATGTATGACTACACGGTGCAGGAGCTGACCGAGGTCAATCCCGCGTTCATTTACCGCATGTTCGACGATTGCTTCTACCGCTACCGCACCGAACAGATCAGCCGCGAAAATGTCAATCTCCGGCGGCTGTTTGTCGAGTTCATCACAAAAATGCTGCAAGCGCAGAAGAACCGGTATATGAGCCCCGAGACCTTTCAGGAGATCAGCCGCCTGATCCGGATTTTCTTTGAGAAGGGCGCGATGAAATATACCGATCCGCCGAAGCTGCTCAAATCCATTGAGCGCCTGCAAGCCGGCGTCAATTTCGTGATGCCGAATGTCATGCTGAACCGGCTGTTCAGTGAAATGAAGGATCAGGCGATTCATGCAATCTCGAACAGCAGCATCCGCGAAACCGGCGACCTGCTCGAAAGCCGCATCATGATGAAGGATTACCTGATCGCCGGCATGATGCAGACAGGTAGAACGGAATTTTCGCGCGAAAAGGCGCTCCGTGCCGTCAGCAGGCTCGGGCTGCAAAATGCCGCGCTGTTCATGTTCGAGGAACCGGTCTGCTATCATCCGGAGCAGGAAACGGTCTATCCGAAGACAATCCGGCTCTGCTGCGTCATGAAGGGCGGAAATGTCTTCTATATCGACAGCAAACGGCAGTCCTGCCCGATCTCCGGCATATTCTACCGTCATGAGCTGTCCTCAAAATGCAGCAGCTTCGCGCTGTTTCCGGTTTTCTATGCCGATAAAATCTACGGCTATCTGCTCTGCGGTCTGACAAATGATATCTTCAACAGCGGCGAATATATTGCCCTGCTGATCGGTCAGAATTTCTATATCAGCGATCTGCACCAGAGAATGCTCCGTGCAGCAGACACGCCGGCAGACAGGCAGCATCCCGCCGGACAATCCTGACCGTCCGTTTATCTGTCATCATAAACACAATGCCCCGAAGTGACTGGTCTTTCACTTCGGGGCATTGTTCATTTTTATGCATCATTGTGCGGTCAGCGGGTTTCTGATTATTTCTTTTCCCATTCAAACTGATTGAGCTTGACGCTGACCT
The DNA here is from genome assembly GCA_017550285.1 of Oscillospiraceae bacterium. GTDB lineage: Bacteria > Bacillota > Clostridia > Oscillospirales > Ruminococcaceae > Firm-04. Next base: position 105,887 of record JAFZPP010000047.1, on the reverse strand, counting down.
GATCGGAAATCTCTGCCGATTTGTCCAGCTCAATCAGGATAAACCACGCAGCCATATCAGCGGTCATTGTCTCCGGCGCAGAGCGTGTAATCTGAATCTGATCCTTGCTGACGCCCGAAACGGTATGTCTGATCGAGCCGCTGCTCTCTGCCAGAAGCACAATCACAAGCTGATGCTTCTCAAACCATTCCGATGTATATTCCGCGGCAGCTTCCGTGAAGCTCTTTTCGGAGCGCTCGGACGCAAGATCATAGAGCTTTTTGTTTGCATTGATGTACGATTCCAGTGCATCCTCGGATGTGATCTTTGTGACGACCGGATATTCTCCGTGGCTCCAGCTCGTGCGGATATACTGTGCACGCTCGAAGCCGAGCAGCTGCTCCCATGTAACCGATTCGCCGGAGACTGTGTTCGTGACATAATAGAGCAGAATCATCTGCGCATCCTCAACCGTGACCATATTGTCACCGTTGACATCGCCCGCAGCGCGCTGCGCCTCGGTGAAGGTGCTTTCGAGCCCTGCCACTGCATTGACATATTCCAGCAGTGCAAGCTGTGCATCCTCAACGCCGACCGTGCTGTCGCCGTTGACATCGCCTCTGAGCGGCAGATCGGAGCCGATCTCCTTGAAGGTCAGACCGTTCTGCTGTGCATAGGTTTCCGCAGCGGAGCCAGCCTTGCCGTAAACAGTCAGATTCTGGCAGCCGCTGAATGCGGTCGGTCCGATCGTGGTTACGCTTTCCGGAATGGTGATGCCGGTCAGACCGCTGCACATTGCAAATGCAGCAAATCCGATGCTTTCCGTGCCCTCCGGAATGACAACGGTCTCCAGTCCGGAGCAGCCGGTCAAAGCGCGGGCTTCAATCGTCTTGAGACCTTCCGGCAGTGCGATCGCGGTCAGTGCCCTGCATCCTGCAAAGGCGGAATTGGCGATCACCGTCAGATCATTCGGAAGGACGAGCGTTTCGAGCTTTTCACAGCTCAGGAATGCGCTGCCGCCGATTTCCTTCACACTGGGCGGAACGGTTACGGCAGTCAGCGCGGAGCACATGCCGAATGCCTGATAGCCGATGCTTTCGAGCGTAGACGGCAGCTTCACCGATGCAAGACCGGTGCAGTTATAGAATGCGCTTTCGCCGATTGTCTTAACCCCCTCCGGCACGGTCACGGCAGTCAGTGCACGGCAGCCGGAGAATGCCATATCACCGACTGCGGTCACGCCGTCCGGTACCTTGACCTCACCGGATGCAGCCGCCGCATCAATGAGAATCTGATTGACAATCACAAGCGGATTCTTCTCCTGCTGTGCCTTCAGCCACGGCGTATCGCGGAATGCGCTGCCGCCGATCTTTGCAGTGTTTGCAGGAATCGAAACAGTTTTCAGTGCAGAACAGCTTGCAAATGCCTGCGAACCGATCTCGGTGACGTTTTCGGGAACCGTGATTTCCGTCAGACCGGTACAGCTTCCGAATGCACCCGAGCTGATGACCGTGACGCTGTCCGGAATCGTGACCTTTGTCAGACCGGTACAGCCGGAGAATGCATTGCTGCCGATTACCTTGACCGTATCCGGAATCGCAATCGCCTCTATCTCCTCTTTGCCCATAAAGACCATGCTGCCGATCTCGGTGACAGGCAGACCTTCGAGCTTGGCGGGAATCTTAACGGCATTGTAAGAGCCGTTGTACTTTGTAATTGTCACGCCCTTGCCGTCTTCATTGACCGTATACTCAAATGTATTTTCGGCATTCGGCGCGGGGGTAGTGGTGGCTTCGGTCGCGGTCTGAATGGTTGTGACGGTTGTCACGGTTGTGGTGATGTAGGTTGTCTGGATTGTCGCAGGCTTTGTTGTCTCGGCTACGAACGCTTTGGTTGTCTCGCTGTAGGCTGTTGAGCCTGTGAACGGCATGGTTTCACCGGTTTCGACCGTATTTGTCAGGGTCACGCTGCCTGCCTTTGTGGTAGTCGTAACGCCGGTCTTCGCAGTGGTCGGACTGGTCGCTTTTGTGGTGGTGGTACCGCCTGCCTTCGTCGTGGTCAGACCGGTTGCCTTTGTGGTTGTAGTACCGCCTGCCTTCGTCGTGGTCAGACCGGTTCCCTTTGTGGTTGTAGTACCGCCTGCCTTCGTCGTGGTCAGACCGGTTGCCTTTGTGGTGGTGGTACCGCGTGCCTTCGTCGTGGTCAGACCGGTTCCGGTTGTGATAACCGTACTGCACAGATTCACAGTGGTCTGGCTGCTTGCTTTTGTGGTGGTGGTATTGTCTGTCTGTGCAGCGGGCGCAGTGCTTGCCGCTGCGGTCGTGGTATCGCCCGCCGTAATTGCGGCGGTATCGGTCAGGATTGCCGCAGGCGGAGCAGCCGCATTCGTCTCGGCACAGACAGGGAGCTGTAAAGTGCCGCCGGCATTTGCAAGCATCAGCCCTGCCGCAAGCATTGCAGTGATTCTTTGTTTCTTCATATCATCGTTCCTTTCTGTTTCAGTTTCCGGCGTATGACAAACGATACGCAGTCTGAGTATACTGTGCATGCAGTATCTCTGCGTCTATTATAGCACAAACGCAGAAACAATGCAAGTGCGTTTTTTATGAAACGTCCGCTTGACAAAACAAAGCCGATACGCTATAATAGGGGAAGAAAAGCAGCCTCAGACCAAGCATATGAACAATCCGCAGCGCTTCACGCATCACAGGCAAATGATCTCCTCTCCGGACAGGCAGTCCGGCAGAGTGCACCGTATGATCGGAGGATGAATCATGAAAAGGCATCTCATTATCGTATCCGCTTTTCTTCTGGCAATCCCCGCACTGACCGGCTGCATTGAAAACATCGAACCGGATTCCGAACCGGCGTATGTTGAAACGACGACGGTCACCACGGAGCCCCCGAAGGAGCTCGTTGAAATTGATCCGTTCGGGGATGTGGATTTCAAATACTACCATGAAACCGGCGGCGTCATCACGGAAAAATCGACGCCTGCCAGCTTCGAGACACCGCATGAACTCAAAATCGGCGGCACTACGAAAACCGTCCGGCTGATGCGGAACCGGACAGAAGGCATCAAAAAATGCCGTGATCTCGGCTGTCAGCTCAGCATTTACCGTGAGGAGCTGAGCCCTGATCTCAAAGAGGATGACACGGTCACGCTGCATCTCTGTCTCAAGGACAGTGACATGGCGGAAAAGGATCTTCCGGCATTTGTCGAGCAGGAATACGGCATCCGCTTAAAGCAGACGACGAAGGAAATCAAGGTGCATTTTGAGGAGGATCCGGTCTCGGAAATCGACCCCTTCGAGGACGGCTCCGTCTACTGGACAGTCACGGACGGTCAGTACAAAGAGACGAATCAGCTCAGCGACTGCAAGGGCTGCAAAAGTGCACGCATGAAAAACGTATCCCCCATATATACACCGTCTCTTGTGGAAGGACAGGACCTCGAGCATCTGTATGCCGGAGACAAGGTCAAATACACCGTCACGCTGAAAGCAGGCGGCAATGAGTACGTCGGCGAGGCTGCAAATCAGTATCTGGCTGACAACTGGATGCGCGTGCATTTCACGCAGACCGAAAAGGAATTCACGGTACTGCCGACGAACAATAAGGGCAGATTCTCGACGAATGTCAATGTCAATCTGACCCGTCCGGCGGACTGGAAAGAGATTGCCGCCGACAAGACGAAATTCAATAAATATGACTTCCGGAATATCGACGGCTCAACTGCGACAATCCCGATTACGGCAGAGCTGCACCGGCAGTTCTGCGGCATCGCGGATGACGAGATGGAATATTATCTCGATCACAATACGACCGGTCCCGCCTATGAAAATCTCATTCTCGGGAAAGCGAATAAGAATCTGCTGTTCGTGACCGAGCCCTCCGCGGAGGAGAAACAGCTCGCCGCAGACAACAATGTCGAGCTGGATGTCACACCGGTCGCACTGGACGGCTTCGTCTTTATCACGCACAAGGACAATCCCGTGGACAGCCTGACCGTCTGGCAGATTCAGGCAATCTACAGCGGGCAGATCACGAACTGGTCGCTGGTCGGCGGCAATGACGAGGAGATCGTCGCCTATCAGCGCGAGCCGAATTCCGGCAGCCAGACCGTAATGGAGAATATGGTCATGGACGGCGTCGAAATGATGCCCGCACCGAAAGCACCGGTTGTCAAGACCATGGGCGGACTGGTTGACAGCATCGCATCGTATCAGAATAAAACATGCAGCATCGGCTATTCGTTCTATTATTACATCAACAATCTCTATCAGAATGCGGATATCAAGGTGCTGAAAATCAACGGTATTTCGCCGGATAACGAGAATCTGATCAGCAAGGTTTATCCGTTCTCATCGGGATATTTCGCCGTCACGCGCAAGGGCGGCGACGCAAAAGCCGAGGAGATCAAGCAGTATCTCCTCTCGGATGAGGGACAGGAACTCATAAAGCTCGCCGGATACTGCCCCGTCAAATAATTTCATCTGTACGGCAAAGACAGCGCTCTGCATCTGCGGGGCGCTGTTTCTGATTCTGAACAATCCGTGAATTTGCTTGCATTTTCTGTCACGCATTTGTATAATAAAGACAGATACCGCCCTGCAAAGCTGCGGGGCTCCGATACGCACATTTTGCTGCGCGGCAAAGCGTAACATTTTCGCCGTTTGATCCGTTCTATATCTTTGAACGGCATTGCCGTGACATTTTGACATTTGATATGCAAGGGGGAAGACATATGAAACACAGAAAATATACACTGAACGCCGCATGCCTCTGCGCATCCGCAGGCATGCTCTGTACCGCACTGCCCGTTACGGCTGCGGAGGATTTGTCCGGCGCAAAGACAGGCTCCGTCACGGTCACGGTCTATGACGGCGAGACCGGCGAGCTGTTCGACGATCCGCGCGTATTCGTCGAAATCGTCAGCGGAAAGTATACGAAAAAGCCGAAATACGGCAGCTTTTTCAGCCACAGCGGCTTTTATCCCGCAGAATCAAATCCCGGCACCGTTTCGGATATTCCGCTGCGCGAAAATTACACCGGATTCTTTGATCTGGCTCTCGGCTCGATTTATACGGAGGAACCGTATTACTATGAGATCGACGAAGAACGCTCCGGCACCGCCTTCAATTTCGATGAAAGCACAGAGCAGACCGCTGTGCTCTATCTGGTGAAGAAATATGACGACGGTGCAGTCGGCGGCTTCTGGATCTACCACGGTCAAACGGAGGACGGACAGTATCCGGTATTCACGCAGTTTTATCCGGATAAAGCAGAACGGAACGGATACGCAGCGCGCAGGATTCAATATCAAGGCGAGACAGATATGCAGCTTTCCTACGGCGATCTGCTGCTGACCGACACGCCCGTCAATATCAATAACGGCGTCCTGACGGATGATGTGACATGGCAAAAAATCGCAAACTGCCATGATCTGCCGGACATCCGCACGGTCACGGTCGGAAGCAGAGATACAAGCTATCCGATCTGGATTCAGGATGCCGAGGGAAATGATTTCCGGTATACCCCGCGCGAAAAGCTGCTCCGATGTGAGATTTCGATGAAGGATGCCCAGTGCGGCGATACGCTGCAATTTGCGTTTTATGAGGGCATTCCGGTGCTGCCGCTGACAGAGCCGGAGCATCATCATCCGGCGGGCGATGCAAGCGGTGACAATCTGCTCAACAATGCCGACCTGACACTGCTCGGTGATTATCTGCTCTCAAAGCCGGACACCGTACTGAAAGACTGGAAGGCTGCCGATCTCAACAGCGACGGCATTCTCAGCGCTGCCGATCTTTCTCTGCTCAAGCAGGAACTCCGGAAGCAGGCGCAGAAGCCGCACTGCACGCTGACACTGACAACCACGCAGGACGGCTACTCGGTTGCCGGCGAACGTCTGTCAACCCGCAAAAGCACGGAAAACTTCATCGTTTATGAGGGCGATTATTTCGGAGAGGGACAGTCCGCGTGGTTCCAGAATGATCCGCATTTTGCATTGTCCGACATGAATAAAACAGCCGTAATTGAAAAAATCACCGAAGACAGCGTCACAATCCGGTTCAATAATGATGAAGGAGAAAAAGAAACGGTGACACTTGCCTACGGTCAGGCGCAGTACAGAAGAAGCCGGTTTGTCGTCTTTGACGGCTATAACAGCACCTATACGCTGATCTTTTCCGATTATTCCGCAGACGGCATTACGCGCCGGACACCGCCGGAGAAGCTGCCTGTCATCGAAGCAGAAACCGACAGCGTCACAGCGGACGAATGCACTGTGCTCTGGGATATGCTCGCAGCCAAATATCCGCAAACCGATCTCAGCGATTTTACGCTGCGGTATGATCCGGATCATCAGCTCTCCGGTTATGTCGGCGGAAAAATGTTCCGGATTCTTTACAAAGGCATCCTGATTCACAGCTATGAGGACGGGAATACCGGTACCTATGCATATTATGCCAAAAATAATCTCGGCGAAATCCGCGCAGATGCGAATTTCCCGCTGCTTCCGGAGCAGTTGTCGAAACTCGAACTGCCGGAGAAATATCTCTCCGCAGCGGAGCTCAAGGCGTCGGATACCTCGGGTGCACCGTTTGACACGGAACCGGAGCTCTGCATTTATCTCAGTCAGGATCCGGCAGCGGCGCCGCAGCTTGCATACCGCCTTGCGGAAAATCATGATTTTGAGATCATTTTCGATGCAGTCACCGGCGAAGTGCTTGAGCGCATTTCCTATGTTGTCCCGTAACAAACAACGCATCACCGCATGATGCAATATCGGTTCTGAGGGCGTGGTAATTTCTGTTATCACGCCCGCTTTCTGCGTACACGTATGGCACAAATCGCCGCGATACAGGCGGTTTTCTGTACGATTTGCCGATTTCATTAAGACTTGTTGAAATCGGGCGAAATCACTTGAAAAATATCGGATTCTGTGATATAATCAAGAATGGCGTATTTTGATATGAAAGGAGAATGAACCAATGAACAAGGCACTGATTCCGGTGCTTCTGACCGCAGTGACGCTGAGCGCAGCCGCATATCTTGCAGTTCCGGCAGCAGCGGAGGAGATCGCCGCCGCAGAGATCACCGCGGATGCCGCCGATACAAAGACCGGCTGGCAGACAGAAAACGGCAAACGGTATTATTATAACGCAGACGGCAAAAAGGCAGTCGGCGAGGTAACGGTTGAGGGCGTTGCCTATCTGTTTGCGCCGAACGGCGCGCAGCAGGTCGGCTGGCAGACCGTCAATAAAAAGCGCTTCTATTTCGATCCGGAAAACGGCAAAGCAGTATACGGCTGGCTCGGCTGGCGCGGCGAGACCTACTATATCTCCCGCACAAACGGCAAGCTGACCGGTACAGCCAAAACGGATGACGGCGAGACATATATGTTTGATGAATACGGCGTCTGCGTCAAGTGGCATGAGGACAAGGACGGCAAATGGCATTACGGTACATCGACCGGCGAGACCGTAATTGACGGGCAGCCGTATCTTTTCTCCGAAGACGGCGTTCTCGAAACCGGCTGGCAGACCGCCTCGGATGAGATCACGCGCTATTATGACGCGAAAACGCATGAGATTCTGACCGGCTGGATCACTGATGCAGAAGGCAGACAGTTTTATGCCGATCCGGAAAAGGGACAGCATACCGGCTGGCTCACCGCCGACAACGGCAAGCGCTTCTACCTTGATAAGGAAAAGGGTCTGCTCAAGGGCTGGCAGATGATCAGCGGCAAGCAGTATAAGCTGCTGGATGACGGCTCGGTCTTCACCGGCTTCTATACCGTCACCGGCAAAACCTATCTTTTCGGCGAGGACGGCGTCATGGTGACCGGCTTCTACGAGGACGATAAGGGCACGCGCTATTTTGCGGCAAACGGCGTCATGGCGACCGGTACGCAGGTGATCGACGGCAAGACCTATTATTTTGATGTCAACGGTCTGATGCAGACCATGACATTGCAGGATGCCAAGCGCGCAGACGGCACAACCGGCAAGGTGCTTGTCGGTGCGGACGGCAAGCGCGTCACCGGCTGGGCGACCGTCGGCGATCAGAAATATTATTTTGATGCAGACGGCTTCATGGCAGTCGCACCGACTGTCATTGACGGCAAGACCTATCTGTTTGACAAGGACGGCAAGCCCGTGAGCGGGCTCTATACCGCCGCAAACGGCAGCAAATATTACGGCGATGCAAGCGGCATCGCGCAGACCGGCTTCATCAAGGATGCACAGGGTACGCGCTATTTCGGCGCAAACGGCGTCATGGTGACCGGATTGCAGACCATTGACGGCAAGAGCTATTTCTTTGACGCAAACGGTCTGATGCAGACATCCGGTTTTCAGGATGTCAAGCGCGCAGACGGCACAACCGGACGCATCCTGCTCGGTTCAGACGGCAAGCGCGTTACCGGCTGGGCGACCGTCGGCGACAAGAAGTATTATTTTGATGCAGACGGCTTCATGGCAGTCGCACCGACCGTCATCGACGGCAAGACCTATCTGTTTGACAAGGACGGTCAGCCCGTGAGCGGACTGTATACCGCCGCAAACGGCAGCAAATACTTCGGCGATGCAAACGGCATTGCGCAGACCGGCTGGCAGGAGCTGCCGAATCAGAGCAGCTACTTCAATGCGAACGGTACCATGGCTGTCTCGACCACAATCGACGGCTATACAATCGACGCAAACGGCGCTGCCAAGGGCACCCGCGCCGCAAAGGCGGATGCCTATATCCAGCAGTCTGTCAAATCCGTCAACGGCATTTATCAGACCTTCGCAAACAATTTCTATTACTCCGATATCGAAGCCGCCCGCACGACAGATGCGCTGATCGCTGCCGGCTGGGATAATCTCATTGACCCGACCCTGACAAAAAAGCGCGGCGTCTGCTATCATCTCGCCGCAACGCTCGATTTCACCTTCAAGCGCGCAGGCATCCAGAGCCGTATTGTCTATGCATGGCACAATTCGCATCATTACTGGGTGCAGGTGAATATCGACGGTACATGGTGGAATTATGACCCGACCTACGGCATGAACCGTTGCCAGATCACGCTCGATCAGCAGAATGCCGCTGACATTGCGCACGGCGGTCCGGGCTATACGCTGCGCGGCTATGTTGATGCTGAATACGATCATAAGGGTGCGCTGGTCAGTGCAACGTACACCCCGATCGGTTAATATCTATTTTGAAAAAGGAAGTTGATTCACATGAAAAAAATGCAAATTTCTGCGGCTGTTCTGAGCCTGCTCTGCGCTGCGGCGCTGACCGCCTGCGGTTCTGATCCGATCACCGCGGACAGCACTGCGGAAACCACGGCAGTTGCTGAAACAACCGCAGAGACCGAAGCGGAGACCACTGCGGCAGAATCCGCAACAACCGCAGCAACCACCACGGCAGATGCAGAATCCGAAACCACCACATCTGCCGAGGATGAAACCACTGCAACCGCGGAGGAAACCACCACCGCTGCGGAGGAGCAGACCACCGCTGCGACCGAGGCACAGACCGAAGCACAGACAACTGAGGCGCCCAAGGCGGAAAAGTCCTTCTTTGATGAGGTCAAGATCGGCGGCAGCATTGCGGAATACAGCGCAGCACATCAGAATGAAATGCGCGAAAGCGACAGCTGCCTTGTCAACGGCAAGGACCGCACCTATTCCTTCCCGAATGCAGTAGATCCGGACTATGAGATCCGGACGGTTGTGGAAAACGGCAATGAGCGCATCGTGGAGATTGATCTCAAGCACGAGGGCATCGCAACCAGAGAGGGCATTCAGGTCGGCAGCACCAGAGAGGAAGTCACGAACGCCTACGGCAATGAAGCAATGGTTGATTACTTCACGAAGACGAACGCAGACGGCAAGGTCGAAGTCTTTGTCGAACACGGTATCGTAATTGAAATTGTCGTCACTGCTTCATAATTTCTGAGGAATACTGTTATGGTTTTCAGCAGTCCGATTTTTCTGTTTCTGTTTTTTCCGCTGACCGTTCTGCTGTATTTCCTGATACCGGCAAAGCTGCTGCGTGTCCGGAATGCGCTGCTGACGGTCGCCAGCCTGATCTTTTACAGCTTCGGCGAACCGGTCGCCTGCCTGCTGATGCTCGGCGTGGTCGGCTGGAGCTGGATCAGCGCACTGATGCTGAAAAAGGGCGGAATCTACCGAAAAATCTTTCTGCCGCTCGGAATCATCGGAGATCTCGGCGTACTTTGTGTATACAAGTACGCCGATTTTCTGATTGAGACGGTCAACAGCCTGCTCGGGTTATCCGTCCCGATGCTGTCGCTGCGGCTGCCGGTCGGCATCTCGTTTTTTGTCTTTCAGGCGATTTCCTATATCATGGATGTCTCGCGCAATGATGCGAAAGCACAGCCCAATTATTTCCGGCTGCTGCTGTATATCGCATTCTTCCCGCAGCTCATTGCCGGACCGATTGTGCGCTATCAGACCGTCGAGGAGGCACTCTCCGCGCGGCGTTCGACACCGGAGCAGGTCGCAGCGGGCTTGCGCAGAATGATCTTCGGATTATCCAAGAAGCTGCTGATTGCCGATACGGTCGCACTGATTGCCGATACGGTCTTCGGCATGACCGATACGCTGGCACTCCCGACCGCATGGCTCGGCGCATTCTGCTACACGCTGCAAATCTACTATGATTTCTCCGGCTACAGTGATATGGCAATCGGCATGGGCAAAATCTTCGGCTTTGATTTTCCGGAGAATTTCAATTATCCCTATTGCGCGGCGTCGATTACGGAATTCTGGCGGCGCTGGCATATCTCCCTGACAACATGGTTCCGCGAGTATCTGTATATCCCGCTCGGCGGCAACCGCAAGGGCGCCGCAAAGACCGTCCGCAACAAGTGGATTGTCTTTCTCTGTACCGGTCTCTGGCACGGCGCAAGCTGGACCTTTGTCCTCTGGGGCATCATCAACGGCGCACTGATGCATATGGAGTCCGTCATTCGTAAGGATAAAAAGGAACCGCCGCGCCGCACATGGTATCTGCATCTGTACACGGTGCTTGCAGTCGTCTGCGCATTTGTCATTTTCCGCGCAGATACGGTCACACAGGCATTGCGGTTCTATGTCTGCATGTTCAGCGGCAAAAACCTGTCCATGACCGCACTCTCGGCATGCACGCAGCTTCTGACGCCGCTCGCCGTTACGGTGATTCTCCTTGCGCTGATCGGCTGCACGCCGCTGCCGAAGCGCATCGCAGAAAAGGCAAAGCGGGCTGCGGCAGTCCCTGCGGAGGCAGTGCTCTCTGTGATCACGGCAGGGCTTCTGGTGCTCTGCATCATGAACGCCGCCGCGACAACCTATCATCCGTTCATTTATTTCCGCTTCTGACCGTGGGAGGATTGCTATGCATGAAAAAATGAAAAACGCATTCCGCATTCTCTATACGGCAGCGATTCTCGGGATGCTTGCCGTACCGGCTGCGGCTCTGGCAGTACGGGAATCCCGCGGCGGAGATGCGGCTGATGAAACCGGTTCTGTCAATACCGAAAACCGCGTTCTTGCGGCAAAGCCCGCGCTGCATCAGGAGGACGGCAGCTTCAACCGTGATTATCTTCCCGAATTTGATGCATGGTTCAGCGACAGCTTCGGGCTCCGCACGCAGCTTGTCACCGCCTACAGCAAGCTGACCGGCACCATTTTCGGCGTCTCCACGGAAAAGGATGTCATCATCGGCAAGGACGGCTGGCTGTATTATACGCCGACCGTTCCCGATGCAACCGGCGTCCGGACGCTCTCGGATACAGAAATGCAGCATATTGTGTATAATATGCGGATGATGCAGGATTACTGCGAAGCACACGGCGCAAAGCTGATCTTCGCCGCCGCACCGAATAAGGCAAGCATCTATCCGGAGCATCTCCCTGCAAGATATCTGCAAACCGGCGGACAGAATAATCTCGACGCGCTGCACGAAGCGCTCGCGCAGACCGGTCTCACAGTCTGCGACTGGCGGAATGCGCTGCGCAGTGCCGCAAATGACCGTCTGCTCTATCACAAAACCGATACGCACTGGAACGGTGACGGCGCCATGCTCGGCTATCAGACGCTGATGCAGACGCTCGGGCTGGATGATTTCGGCTTTGCGGATACGGCGCGCACGGAAACCTGCGACTGGGACGGCGACCTCTGGGATATGCTCTCCCCTGCCGAAAAGAATCCGGATGCAAACGCGGTCTATGCGGTGCCGCAGACCTACCGGACAGTCGGCAGAATGCGCAGCATCGACGATCTCTCAATCAAAACGACCTGTGAAAACGGCACCGGCAGTCTGCTGATGTTCCGCGATTCCTTCGGGCGGGCACTGATTCCGCTGCTGGCAGAGCGGTTCGCGTCCTGTTCTTTCCAGCGCGGCAATGCGGTGCCGCTTGATCTGCTGGAGCTCCAGCCTGCGGATTACGTCGTCTATGAGCTGGTCGAGCGCAATCTGGACCGTCTGCTGACACATGCCCCGCAGATGCCCGCACCGGCGGCGATACTTCCGGCGGCAGTCCCTGCCGAGCATCCGGAGACGCTGTGTCTGGAATCGGAAACAAACGGACAATATCTGCATATCTACGGTCTTTTCGATGAAGCATACGCCGCGGCGGATGCTGTGTATGTCACGCTGAACGGACAGAGCTTTCAGGCATTTTTATGCTGTGAGCAGGAAGCGCTGGCGCTGGAACAGCATCAGGCAAACGGCTTCTCCTGCTATGTGCCCGCCGCGCTGACCGCGGATACGGTACAGATCACGGTACAAATCGCCGGACAGTATGTGCAGTATACAGCCGCATTGGAAAACAAAAACAGCGTCTCGGATTGAGACGCTGTTTTTTTGTAAGGTTATGTTTCGGATGCACCGGATTCCGCCTGCGATCCCTGATAATCAATGCAGAGCATGGTCAGATCGTCAAACTGCTCCGCATCCTTCACGAAGCCGCTGACTGCATCACGAACCTGATGCAGCAGTTCTTCCGGAGAAACGTCCGGCTGCTGATTCAAAGCATCGAGCATCCGCTGCATGCCGAACATATTGTTCTCCGCATCGTTCGCCTCCGGCACGCCGTCTGTATAGAGGAAGAGCTGATCGCCCTTGTAAAGCTGCATCGCATATTCGCTGTAGCGCGTGCCTTCCATGCCGCCGACCGCAAAGCTGTGCTTATCCTTGAAAATTTCAAAGCTGCCGCCGCTGCGCCGGATGACCGGATATTCATGTCCTGCATTGGCAGCGGTCAGCTTACCGGTCGAAATCTCCAGAATCCCGAGCCACACTGTCACGAACATTTCCACCTGATTGTTCGAGCAGAGCGCTTCATTCGTTTTCGTGAGGATTTCCGCCGCAGAGCGTCCGAGCATGGCGCAGCTTTGCAGGATTGTCTTCGAGATCATCATAAACAGCGCCGCGGGAATGCCTTTGCCGGAAACATCCGCGATGACCAGACAGAGATGATCGTCGTCGATCAGGAAAAAGTCATAGAAATCGCCGCCGACCTCCTTTGCCGGCTGCATCACCGCATAAATATCGAACTCATGCCGCTCCGGAAACGGCGGGAAAATATGCGGCAGCATGGATGCCTGAATCTTCGTCGCTAGCGAAAGCTCCGTGCTGATGCGTTCCTTTTCCGCAGTAATCGTAAGCAGATTCATGCCGTATTCCTTGAGCCGGTGTTCCATATTCGCCATTGTCAGCGCCAGATTTTCGAGCTCGTCGCCGGTATGAATATCGAGCTCTGCAAAATGTCCGGTATTTTCGTCGCCTGTATCGTTCCCCGAAGCAAAATTCCGCGAGGCTTCCGTAATCCGGTTGAGCGGCTCGACGAGTCTGCGCTTGATGCGCCGCGCCTGCAGCCATGAAATCAGCAGCGTCAGCAGAATGATTGCACAGGAAAACCGCCATGCAAAGCCCTTCATGCCGTTCAGGATATTGTTCATGGACACATCGGCAAGCATAAAGGCGACCGTCTCGCCCTTCTCATTTTTGATCGGCGTTCCGACCGTACACAGCAGACCGTATTTATGCATCCAGCCGATATCATAGATCCGGTCCGTCTCGCTGCCGCTGAGGAACTTCTGCACCTCGCGTTCCGGTACGCTTTCCCAGTCGCCCGGCATCAGCCGCGTTTCCGGATTTCTGTCGGGATCGACGAAATAATAGAGCGAATTCGTTTTCTCATCGTACATCGCAAGGTAAAGATCATAAATCTCCTCATGATAATCGAGAGAACCGCCCAGCATATGAATCAGCACATCATAGGGTCCGCCCTTTTTGTCGATCTCCGCATCCGAAAAGAAGCGCCGGTATTCCTCCGTTCCGACCTTCTGCCGGTCTTCATCACTGAGGCTGCCGTACACAGCCGAAATCTGCGCGATATACGGGAGCGAATCCACGCCTTTGACCGCAGAAAGCTTTGCCTGCCGCGCAATGCCGTCCGCCATGGTGATATACTGTTTTGTCAGCGAGCTCGTATACACGGTCATTGCAACAAGCAGCGCAACCACACCGAACGCAATACAGCTCAGGAAGGTGGACTGCACTGTTTTCTGCGCAAGCGAATGCTTTTTGCTTTCCTTCGCACGCTTCATCTGGACAGTCCTTTCACAATCGTGAGGATATTGCTGCCGTTCAGATATTCATACCGGATATCGTCCATATTCTTTTTGACAAGGAATATGCCGAGTCCGCCGATATCCCGTTCATCACTGGAAAGCGTGATATCGGGATCAGCCTTTGCAAGCGGATCATACGGAACGCCGTGGTCAATGAACGTGATAATGACAGCAGAAGCATCGGGCTTGACCTCGACCCGAACGGTCGCCGGACCGGTCTCCGGATGATAGGCATAATTTGCGATATTGACAAAGATTTCCTCGACAGCGAGATCAATCTGCATCTGCACTTTCGGTGAGCAGTCAGCCTCCTCCAGCTGCGCATCGACAAAGCGGATCACGGCATCGAGATTCTCTGTCAACGCCTCAATATCCAGCTCTTTCATAGCAAGGCTTCCTTTCCGCATCATGCAATCGTCAGGATATCCGTAAATCCGGTGACCTCGAAGATTTCCATCAGATCCTCATTCACATGAATGACCTTCATCGTACCCTGCCGGTTCATCTGCTTCTGTGCAATCAGGAAGATGCGCAGACCGGCGGATGAAATATACACCGTTTCCGCAAGGTCAAATACCAGCTCCTGAATGTCCTCCGTAAGAGAAGTCCGCAGCGCATTTTCCAGCTCCGGCGAGGTTTTCGTATCAATTCTTCCCTCGATTGCAAATGTCAGCTTTGCATCTTCCCTGTTCTGATTGATCGTCATAATAAAATACCGTTCCTTTCATTTTCTGATTCACCCTGCTATTGTATCACAGGTGTTTTCTGTTTTGTTCGCTTACAGCCGGATGATCTTCTCGATCATGACCGTTGTCGAATCTCTGTGCAGCCAGACCTTTACCTCATCCGCCAGCTTGGCGATGATTGATTTCTCCAGCTCATCCCATTCGTCCTTTCCGGCATTCTGACCGGATGAAAGACGCTCTCGGTAAAGCCGGAGCGACCAGAACGCGGCATCACCTGACGGCGTACCGGCACTGCCGGAATCCAGCCACGCATCGCTCATGCTTTTGAGATACTGCTCGTCCGCATCCGTCGGCATTTGCAGACTGCGGCGCAGCAGCTCGCGGATTTTGCCCAGAACGCCCTTCGCACTTTCATTTCTGCCGCTGGTCGAGACAGAAAGAATCTGCGATTCCTGCACCTGATTTGCCTGTCTTTCCGCCGAAAGACAGATGCGGCAGAGCAGACCCTGCTTCGTTCCTTCGCTCTCGATCCAGAATGATCCGCTGAAATCGTCGAAAATGCCGTGGATCATGCTGACAGTCTCCTCGGTCAGCAGCCGCAGATGCATCGCATTCTTTCCGGTGATGCCGTGATACGCAGAGAATTTCTCAGCCGTCTGCATCGCCGCATCGCTGCCCTTCAGATCACTGTTAATCGTAATGAGATCAGTTTTCATCGCGTCCCTCCGTTCATTGTATATAATAACATTATAACTCTTTCAGCGCATTTTGTCAATTCCTTCTTAAAATATTACCGTCTGATCAAGCTGCTCAGGATTCAGCCGTCCGAAATTCTGCGCGTGATATTTGATTTGCCGCCCTGCCGAACAGATGACATTTGTCACTGCGCCGATGACAGACGGCATCTTCCGAAAGAGCATCCCCTGCGCTATAATAAAGACAGAAAAACAAACCCGACCCAAACGGAGGTGCATGAAAATGAAAACAGATCAGCTGATGAGACATCTGCTGCAAGGCGTCGTACTCGTGCTGCTGCTCGGCATGGTCGCTGTCACGAGCTGCAATACGCTGTTCGGTTTCTGAAAAGCCGGACAGCCTGCATAAAAGGAGGCGGATACCATGAATGAACATGAAGTGAAAAGAAGCATCAAAATCGTTATCGCTGCGGTAGTTTTGATATGTCTCCTTCCGATTATCGGACTGGATAATTTTCTGGAGATGCCGCTGATGATTCTGGCGATGTTCATTGCCGGATTCGGCGCAGCAGCGGCAGGACATCTTGTCTCACTGCTTGTCAATCTGTTCACCGGAAAGGATCATCTGCGTCTGATTCAGCCGGTTTGTTCGGGGCTTTTGCTGCTGATCTCTCTGCTCATGGCACTGCATGAATCGCACGGTTTTATGGGATATCTCGGCGCAGCCGTCATCATAGTTCTACTCTCGGTTCCGTTCGGCGCCGTATTCCTGTTCCAGCTGACGGTTTCCATCATCCATGCCGCCCGCCACCGTTGATATAGTTCTCCGGCAGAAAACATGTATCATAAAAAGCGCTTCTCTCAGCTTGCTTTTTGCGTGATAATGTGCTATAAGGCGGCAGTGCCGCCCTCCATGGATCTAAAGCGCTCCGAAGAGTCAACTGGTGCAAAAAAGCACTTCTCTCAGCTTGCTTTTTGCGTGATAATGTGCTATAATACACATGGTAAAAAAAACGGTTTGCCGGTCAGAAACGACGGCGACGGGAATCATACTGTAAAAGGAAACGCTGAAACTGCATGGAAGAGAAACTGATATCCGCAATCATTACAACGCATAACAGACCGCCCGAACAGGTGCTTCGGGCGGTCCGCAGTGTTTTGCGGCAGACTTACACCAATACCGAGCTCATTGTTGTCGATGACAGCAGCGCCGATTATCCGCTCAGAAATGCGGTCGAGCAGGCAGTGCGGAACGCTTCCGGCAGGATCCTCTACATCCGGCATCCGGATTCCCGCGGCAGCTGCGCTGCACGAAATACCGGTCTGAAACACGCAAACGGATACTATACTGCGTTTCTCGACGATGACGACGAATGGCTCCCCGAAAAGCTCGCAGAACAGCACAAAGGCTTCTCCGGCAGCCGGACCGCACTGGTCTACTGTCAGCAGCGGATGATCGACCGCATCCGGAATCAGACGTATATCGCCCCGCCTCAAATGAAACGCGGCTGCGTCTTTGATGCCTTGCTGAAAACCAATTTTATCGGCAGCACTTCCAATCCGCTGATCCGAAAAGACTGCCTCTGCCAGATCGGCGGTTTCGATACGAAAATGCAGTCGATGCAGGATTATGACGTCTGGCTTCGCCTCGCGGCGCGGTATCCCGTAAATTATGTCAGGAAGCCGCTGCTGAAATACTATATTCACGAAAATGCGCGCATTTCCACGGATTCCGGCAAAAAACTTTCCGGCTTTCTTCGCCTCAACGCGAAATACCGGAAATACATCGAACAGAACAATGACACATGGTATCTGCGGCATATCGTTCTGACGCCCCTGCTCGCCCGACTGGAATCCAGACGCTGCGCACTTGCTATGTGGCTGCGGTGCGTCCGGAGATGTCCTTTCAAAATCATCGGAAATACGAAGTTTCTGCTTGTAATTCTGGCAGGCTGCGACTCCCGTCCCTACCGGTTCTATGAAAAACTGAAATACGCACGCCTGACAAAACGGCGCGCATTGCACAGCATCGCCGGAGGAGAATCATGAATACGAATCAAGCGGAACCGCGCATCAGCGTTGTCATTCCGGTGTACAATGTTGCGGCATATCTGCGTGCATGCGTCGATTCCGTTCTGCAACAGAATTATCCGCAGACAGAGATCATTCTGGTCGATGACGGCTCGGACGATGCAAGCGGTGCAATCTGCGACGAATATACATCCGCAGACAGCCGCGTCAGCGTGATTCATCAGGAAAATCACGGGCTCGGACATGCCCGCAATACCGGCATGCGCGCTGCATCCGGAACCTATATCATCTTTCTGGACAGCGATGATCTTTGGCGTCCCGATACGCTGAAAACGCTGCTGCATGCAGCGGAACAGCATCATTTGCAGGCGGTCGTTTTTGCAGCAGAAGCCTTCTGCGACGGCGTACAGCACACCGGCGGTCCGGATTACCGGCATACAGCACAGAATCACATCGTCAAATCCGGCACGGACAGCCTTGCATTCGCTTTCGCGCACGGTGAATATTATGCACAGGCATGCATGCGCATGTACCAGCTCGATTATCTCCGGCAGCACGGCTTTCTGTTCGACGAGGGCATCATCCACGAGGACGAGAGCTTTTCCTTTCTGGCGTATCTGAAAGCAGAACGGGTCATGTGTCTCGGGGAGCAGCTTTATCTGCGGCGCTACCGGAAGGGCTCGATCATGATGCAGCCCGATCCCTTCCGCTCGGCACACGGCTACTGCACCGCTGCCGGTACGCTGCTGCGGTATCTGCAAGCGCATCCCGCGGATCAGCAGGAAAAAAGGCTGTTCTTTCTGCAAATCCGCTTCTGCATGCAGGGCATCTACCGGCAGTACCGTGCGGCACAGAAGGACAAGCAGAAAATCATCGAAGATACGAAGGATACAATCCGGCAGGCATATCGCTCCGATGTGTTTCCGGTACATTACCGGCTGCTTGCAATGCACTTCCTGTCCGGCTATCTTTACTGGCGCATACGCTGCGCATCTGCAAGAATGAGATCAAAACTGAAAAGGAAAAACAATGCATAAACCTGATTCAAACCGGAAAGAGGCGTTCCGATGAGCAGCACAAACAGCAGCTCCCGAATCCGGAATACCAAACGGATCATGTCCAGCGGCATGATCTATTTCATCATCAAAACGATCTTTCCGTTTATCAACAGAACCGTTATCATCTATACGCTCGGTTCGGAATTCACAGGGCTTTCAGGGCTGTTCAGCTCCGTTTTACAGGTGCTGAATCTGGCGGAATTCGGGCTGAGTCTGGCGGTTGTATATTCGCTCTATGAGCCGCTGGCAAAGGATGATACGCAGGCGGTCAATCAGATTATGGCATGGCTGCGGAAGGTCTATCATCTTGTCGGCAGCGTCATTTTCTGCGGCGGTCTGATCGCTGCGCCGTTTCTGCCGCATCTCATCCGCGGACACTGTCCGGACGGCATCAATATCTATCTGCTGTTTCTCATCTTCCTCTTTGATTCCGGCATCAGCTATTTTCTGTTCTCCTACAAGGAGGTGCTGCTGATTGCCGATCAGCGAAGGGATATTCTCAGCAAAATCAGCTCCGTCATCAAAATTGCGGTCAATCTGCTGCAATTCTTTGCGCTCCTGATTTTCCGCAATTACTATCTGTATGCGGTAATTCTGATCTGCGGGACGGTTGTCTCGAATCTTCTCGTGAACCGTGCCGTGACCGAGCGGTATCCCTATCTGCACGGCGGCGCATCTCATGCTGCGGTTCCGGCTGCGATGAAAAAGGAGCTCATCGGGCTGATGATCAACCGCCTGTCCAATGTCAGCCGGAATGCCTTTGACAATCTGATTATCACCGCGACGCTCGGACTGACCGCGACGGCAATCTACGGCAACTATTATCTGATCTATACTGCCGTATTCAGCGTCACTGCCGTATTCAGCGACTCCATGCAGGCAAGTGTCGGCAACAGCATCGCCGTCCGGAGCGAAGCGCAGAATTTTGAGAATCTGCTTGATTTTTCTATGCTGTACGCATGGATTGCCGGCTGGTGTGCGACGGCAATGGCTTGTCTGTATCAACCGTTCATGATGCTGTGGGTCGGCGAAAAGCTGATGCTCTCCGAAGGCAATATGCTGCTCTTTGCCGTCTACTTCTATCTCATCAGTATGAACCATATCCGCAATCAGTATATCCTCGGCAATGCGCTCTGGTGGGATTTGAAATGGGTCTATCTGATTGAGGCTGCCGCGAATCTGCTGCTGAATCTCGTCCTTGGGCATTTCTGGGGCGTCACCGGCGTACTGCTGGCTACTATCCTGACGATCTTCTTCTGCAATTATCTCATGTGCAATGCGGTGCTGTTCCGGCGCTATTTCCGGCATGCATCCATCGGTTTATTCTACCGGCAGCAGTTCTATTATCTGCTCTGTACAGCCGTTGTCTGCGGCGGTGTTTATCTGATCTGCCGCAGAACGGACAGCATCTTCCTCAGAGCGGGCATCTGCATCTTACTGCCGAATCTCCTCTATCTGCTCCTCTTCCGCCCGTGCAGCAGGTGGAAAAGCAGTACCGCAATCGTCAGGCGGCTCCTGAACATCAAATAACACCGGAAATATACAGAACAAAACCAGCTTCCCGTTATTCACAGGAAGCTGGTTTTCTGATTCAGAGATTATTTGTTTTTCAGAAAACGAACCTCATTCATCAGCTTCTTTCCGCTCGTGAACGGCGCTTTGATCAATCGGAACGCCCATGCCGCCGGAATCAGCAGATCACTCGTTGCGACCCACGGGACACTTGTTTTCAGACTCTCATACGGCGGGAAGAAACGGTATAACACATAGCGCAGTCTGGAGCCGCTGCCGTGCTGCCGGAAACGGTTTTCCAATTCGGTCTCTTGGTTACCGTAGGTGCCGGAGAAGATATGGTAATTCAGAAGCTGCTTCTCCTCCTCCGTCAGCTTCTGACGCGCAAACAGCTTCATCGCCAGCACGCGGTTGTTCTCCTCATATTCTGCAATTCCCAGCTTTTCACACTCTGCCTGAATATAATTCCAGTCCAGCGTATCACTGAATTCCCGCAGAAAAATGTACGTATCCAGCAGCGAACGGATGCCCGTTCCGCTGAGCTTGAAATGCTTGTATTCATGTGCAAGCATGAACAGATAAAACTCCTCGCTGCTGAAATGATAGCCGTATGCATTCTGCGCATCCTTCAGCATTTTGTCCTTGACACCGCGGTAGTAATCCGCCATTTCACCGACCTGATACTTCATAAAGAGCTCGCCGTGCATCTCAAAATTATAGACCGGCTCCTTCAGGTATTCGTCTACAACCTCGCGCGCTGCTGACAGCCTGAAGCCGAACTCCGACATGATCTGCTGCACATCCCTGCGGCGGCTGAAATCATACAGAATATCGTTGTCCGACATCTGCCGCATGCCGAGCTTCGGATACCAGTCTTTCAGAATCGCACCCTTCAACGGCATATACCAGATCTGTTCCTGCTCCAAACGCACAAATATCTTCCTGCGCTCGGCATCCAGCAGGATATTCTTGCGGATTGCCTTCTCCTTCGCCTGCATGAACTGCGCATCCTGAATGCCTGCCGATTCCAGCGCGTATGCCGCGCAGGCGGTCAGAATATGATCCTGACACACCTCGAAAAGCTGCCCGAGATCATAGTCCCGCAGCTTCTCCGTATCCGGAACCGTGCCGTTGACCGCACATGCCGTCAGATAGATAATCACAATCGCATTTCTTCGGTATTCACGCTTTTCCATGTTTTTCGATCACTCCGTTTTCGGTAAATTCAAGGATTCTGTCGCAGATTTTCCAGCACACGCTGCTCTGTACGGCTGTCGAATTCATCCGGCAGAAGCACGGGGGCTGCCGGAATGCCGCATTGATTCCGTAAGACGGACTCTGCTTTCTATTATACCAGATTCAGAGAAGTTTATCAAGGGCTTATCCGAATTCCGGCGGACGAACAAAGGCTGCACAGCCTTTGCCAGCCATGCAGCCCTTATCCTTTCCCCTTTTCCCAAGTGGCAGTGATTGTCCCGCAAACATGGAAAGGCGCGCACTGAGGGTGTACCGACCCCCAAATACGCGCTCGAGTTCTCTTTACGCTTTGACGGAGGGCGCAGTTATGCCAACCCGACTCAGTAATGAACCCATTCCCGTGCAATCGGTGCATATTCTGCGCTTCGGCATAACTGTCAGCTCCTTCCTTGTGTAATTGCATATATATGCATTTCACCCAAAATAATAATGTTATAAAATCTTTCTCTGATTTTTTTCTGACATTATTATACCATATAAAGCGTGCCAGAACCGTGCCAAAACCCCGCTGAATTATGAACAAACTGTAAACATCGGTTACAATTCGGTTACAGTAATATACAATTCGTACTATAAATGCAAATAATAATGATTTGTATTAAAAAATCCAGCCGTAATACTCCGGCAGGGATGACAGCTCGCCGACCGTTTCGATCTTATCCATAAAGACCCCGATCTCGCCCCGTTTCTTGTTCAGCACATCCTCCGCGCCGACGCCGCTCAGCGTATCGCGCATATCCTTCGTATACTTCCGGAGCTGATCCTGTTTTGTAATATCGCCGTCATAAAATACTGTGAGTAATTCGTCATTGGAGGCGGAGATGCCGTTTTTATAACATAAATACGCGAATATCTGCTGCGTCAGCTTCTTCTGAAATGAGAGAATGCCGCTGCGGCTCTCGACCGTAAACCCGTTCGTGCAGTTGATTTTCAGCGATTTGTTCAGCGCGACCGGCTTGCGGAGCCATTGCAGTGCCTCGATGATATCCGCTTCATCAAACGGCTTCGTCACAAAGCCGGAGCAGTGCATCCGGTGCCCGAGCAGCGCGTATTCCGGATGTCCCGTGATAATCACAATGTCCATTTCCGGATTGTTGTCCCGCAGATAATACATCGTCTCATCGCCCGACATACCGGGCATCTCCATATCCAGAAATGCAATGTCAATCCTGTGCCTCCGGACAATGCGGATGCCCTCCTCCGCCGACAGCGCATAATAATGCGTGCCGTCCGGATCAAGATTCTGCATAATATGCCGCATGGAATCCAGAACAGACTGGTTATCGTCAATCGTAATTGTCCGCATCTTCATGATCCTCTTCTTCCTTCAATTCCTCTTCCCTGACTTCGACATATTTCAGCCGGATGACGGCAGAGGTACCGTCTTCATCCTGCGTGAGCGTCAGGGTGCCCATATCGGTCGCTTTCAGACGCAGGCGGACATTTGCAAGTCCGATGCTTTTGCGCTTCTTCTGCTGCTTTGTCAGACGGTAGCCGCCGGAACGGTCGTCGCGCACCTCAATCTCGATGCAGTCCGGCTCATCGCGCACAATCACCTGCACCAGACCGCCGCGCTGATACGTTCCGATGCCGTAGCGGATCGCATTCTCGACCAGCGGCTCAACACTCAGTGCCGGTACCATAAACTGGTCGATCTCAATGTCATATTCCACGCGCATCCGGTCGCGGTAGTTCAGACGTTCCAGACTGACATATGCGCGGATGCTTTTCAGCTCATCCGTAAACGGAATCAGGTCATTGTTTGTCATTGCCGTGAAATTCGAGCGGAGATATTTGCCGAAATCCTGAATGCCCTTGTATACCTCCGGATTATCCATGCACTTCGACTGCAATGCCATGAGCGAATTGTAGATGAAATGCGGCTGAATCTGTGCGAGCAGGAGCTGCACCTTGCTCTGCTCCAGCTCCTGCCGGTTCTTGCCGAGCTCCAGTTCACGGTTATAAAGCTGCTCCTGCACCTTGTTCTGGTGAATCGCTGCCAGATAGAAATAATAAATCAGGATTTCCGCCGCCGCGACCTCCGTTGTGTGATCGGTCACGAAGTCGGTATATTCCAGATAAACCGTGAAGACTGTTGTCAGCGACATAAAAATGATGATCAGTCCCTTGGAGCGGTCGCCGTCGCCTAAGAAACGCAGCGAATAAATCAGCAGCAGCAAAACATAAAAGCAGACTGCCAGCGCCGGTATGCAGTTCAGCGGTCCGGACAAAAAGGAATGTGTTTTTGAATAGCCGTATATCAGATTGGTGCCGGACAGGTCAATCAGCGAAACTGCCGCATTCACCGCAAACGGCAGCGACAGCAGAATTCTGTGCTTTACCGGTGCAACAAGATACAGCTCCAGCAGGATCATCAGCGGACTGATGATATAGGAGATCGCCGCCTTGACATACAGAATCCAGATCGGCTTCTGATACAGATCACACCAGTATTCCGCATAATTGCAGAGCGTCAGCAAAAAGACCAGCGCAAGAATGGCACGGATATATTCCACGCCCTCGATCTTCGTTTCGCTGTTTGCGAACAGTATGACAATCATTCCGGCAAGCAGAATCAGCGTCATATAATTCCGGCTGATATATTCCAGCAGTATCTGCATGGCATGACCCCCTTTTTACGGCTATTCACATTATAGCAGATTATCCGGCAAAATGCAAGTTGAGGGTATCATGTTTTATGTGCGCTGTGCAAGGGCTGCGTCTGTTCGGCTGGCGGCGGAGAGCCGCCCCGATTGAACCGAGCAGCGAACTGTCTCGCAAAATCTGCCGAAGAAAGGCAACGCAAATTGCCGGCGGTGGCTCCCCGCCGCATACTGCGCGGGGAAAATTTGCAGGAATCTGTGACCTGTGGTATAATAATATTGTCGAATGATATAGAGGACCTCAAAACCACCGGAAAGGAGATGACCCCCCGATGCAGAATCTCTCAGATACCGAGCTGCTCGGCTTGTTCCGGCAGCGCGATCAGGCGGCGCTTGCCGGCACACAGCAGAAATACGGCAGACTCTGCCGCAGCATCGCCCGTAATATCCTCGGCAGCAGCGAGGACGCTGAGGAATGCATGAACGATACGCTCCTGAAGCTCTGGGAGACCATTCCGCCGGAACAGCCGCGCAGCCTTGCGGCTTATATCAGCGTTATTGTGCGCAATCTCGCCTGCAACCGGCGCACGGCAGGTCACAGACAAAAACGCGGCGGCGGTGAATTTTCCGTTGCGCTCAGTGAAATTGAAAATACACTCGCAGCACCTGATCAGATCGAAAAGATGCTCGATACTATGGCAATCGGCGATGCGCTCGACCGCTTTCTGGACAGTCTGCCTGCCGAAACGCGCGTGATGTTCATTCTGCGGTACTGGTCTGACCTGAGCATCAAAGAAATCGCTGCACGCTGCGGCGTCGGACAGAGTAAGGTCAAAATGACCCTGCTGCGCACACGCAATGCCCTGAAAACATATTTGGAGGAGGAGGGCTTACGATGAAAGATCAGGATTACATCAAAATTATGGACCGCATCAGCAAGGATAAGATTGAAGAAGCCTTTACATGGGATGCATCCGCGCAGAAAAACCGGCGCTCGATCCGGCGGCTGAGCGCAGGCATCGGCGCAATCGCGGCTGCCATTGCGGTCGTGATCGGTACAATCGGCTATGACGCCTACCGTGACAGACTGCTCGCGGATTCCGGCGCCGAGACCAGCGGTCTCTCCGAAGATTCGCTGAATCTGCTCGGCGGTCACGGCGAGATCAGAGGCTTCATCGGCAGCAGCGGCACACCGCTTTTCCGCGACGATGACTGCTATTATATGCCGACGATTGCCGATGCGGAAAATACGGTATTAGGCGGCGGCATCCGAGAGGCTGTTTACCGGAAATGGGCGATTAACGGCAGCACGGCGTCCGAAACCGTCACCTGCGATGATAATTTGCTGACAGACGGCGAACAGGTTTATACCTATCATGACCATCAGATTTTTGTGACAGACGGCAACGGCAATGAAACCTTTTTTTCTGCTGTACCGTGGAAACCATGCAGTATTCAGAAGCTCTGTGACGACTGGTATTTTCTGTCCGCTTGCATAGAAGACTCGTGGATCGACGGAAACCCGAACCCTTATGCGCTTCTGGATAAGAACGGCGAAGGCATCTACGGTCACGTTGATTACGGCGATGTCCGCCCGGACGGCAACGGCACGACGATCTATTACCGCCAAGAGAATCAGATTTATTGCGCTCCGATCAACGCGCCCGATCACGGTTACCTGCTGGCAGATGCCGGTGATGCGCCGGACTGCCTGCTCGACTGGACGGTTGCCAATGATGCGCTCTACTATCTCACCGCGGAAAACGGCAGTGTCCGATACTGCACCAAGCAGCTCAATCCCGACGCACCGGTGGAATCCGTAACGGTCAACGATCCCGATGAACCTGCGTTATACGATCAGCTTCGGGAATACTTGTATTTCAGCAGACAGCAAACAGAGCTGCACACTGTCACCTATACCTACCGCGATGATGTGCTGGAATTTCATGTCAATACCTCCGGTCAGCCGATCTATCCGCCGATGGTTTCCTCGGAATGCTATTTCTACAGCGTCCCCGCTGCGGAGCTCTGGGGCGATGATCTGCCGGACCTGAACGAGCGCCCGTTCATGGAATTCTTCGATACCGGCGAACACATCATCTTCACGCTGCCGAAGGACGGCAAACACGGGGAACAGCTCGTGCAGCTCCGGAAAGAATCCGGCGCATATCAGTATGTCGGCGAAAACTATGCGCCGGAGCAGCCGGCGAACTATGAACCCGACATCAGCATAGCCGTACCGATAGAAACTGTTCCGCAGGCGGACAGCGGCTTCTGCTCGGAGGATACCTTCTCGCTCTACTATATCCCGCAGGAGCATCTTGATTCGGAACACATCGAATGCTACAGAATGCTGCCTGCCGTCAAGGCTTCCGAATCGAAGTTTGATGCGGATGTGCTCAGCAATACGCTTCCGCAGGGCGGCGGCTTCCGACCCGATCCGAATCAGAATCCGCATATCGGCATCGACGAGGCAAAACAGATCATCTTAAACGGCGACCCGAATGATACCGGCGCGATATTCACTGCGCTCAATCAGGCGGCAGAAAACTATGCAGGCAAATATCCCTATGAAAGCATCGGCAGAGTCTGCTATGAATACTGGCTCAGCGATGACGGCAGCGAATTCATCGTCGCCATGTGCAGCTATGCCGGTGAACAGGAAACGATAGAATTCGTGTACTTCCGCTATGACAGGGACGCAGGACAGTTTGCATATCAGTATATGCCCGCTCGAATGCGCGATCAGGCATCCGAGGCGCACAGCACGGAGACCAATGCGCTCGGCGGCAAGGGCAGAATCCGCGCATTTGAGGATAAATCCGATGTTTCTGAAACTGACGGACCCGTGCTCTCTGTGGCTGAGGACGACGAATATGTCTATGACCTTGAGAGATGTCTGCGTGCACGCAAAACGGACGGCAATATCGTCTTTGAAGCGTTTTCGGTGCCGGGTGTACCGCAGTACGATCCGGAACACAATCAGGAGCAAAATCTGTTTGTCACCTGCGGCATGGTGCTGACGTTCAATCAGGGCGCACTGTATGAGCTCAAAACGGACGGCAGCCTGACGCCCCTGCTGACACTGTCAGAAGACAGTGCGGGCAATCCGGTTGCAAATGTCCGCCTCACAGAAGTACGCGGCTTTGCACCGGATACCTCCGGCAGACCGAAAAAGCTCTTCCTGCGCGGCGGCGCACAATTCAGAAACAAAACAGACAATGACGCCGATTACCGGATCAATGCGATTCTGAATCTGAAAACCGGAAAATATGATGATCTGGACTTCACGGGTTTAGCCAGCAAATATATCAAATATTATGTCAAAGAGGATGCTGTCTATGTCATAGGCAGATATGACGCAAAAGCCGCGGCAAAACTGACAGGCGGAGAAATTCAGGACGAAAACAGCTATGTGCTCGTCAAATTTGTCGATGACGGCACATGCATTCCGGTCAGTACGTCCGAATGGAAATTCGCCATATTCTTAGAAGCGTTCTTTGATCAGGACAGAAATATATGGTTTCTGGACGAGTACGGAAAATGCTGCAAGGGCAATATTGATGACCGTTCCGTCACAGAGGGTTCAACGGAAGAAATGTACAGCGTGAAAGATTCTATCGCGGGTGTGAAGTACAGGGAAGGCAGCTGTGTTCACATCGCAGTCTCTGTGGTTGACCGTCAGAAATCCGGCAGGGACAAACCGGTCAGCATGATCGTGTATACGATTGACGGCGGAAATATATCCTCCTATACGGTTCAATATCCTGCATAACATGAAAAGCAGCCTCCTTCCGGAAGCTGCTTTTCTGCTTTATGCTTTCATTGTCTGACAGGCTGTCTCTGCTGCCATGTGAGCGCCTTTTACAGATTGTCGCTCCGTCAGGGGGCAAGCTCCTGCTCCGTAATGAGCTTTGCAATAAACCGGAGAATTTTCAGCGTGCAGTCAGCGGTGATGCCGGTGCCGCCTGCGACATTCGCATTCAGCTTTCCCTGCTCCGAGATTGCCGCTTTCGGATCCTCAGCCACAAAGCGGCTGACAAGAACAGCATCGGAAACATCCACCGTACCGTCTTCATTTGCGTCGCCCCATTTGCCTTGCCTGGCATGCGGCGTCGTGGTTTCTGACGCCGCGGAGAGGGATGTGGTCTCAGTCGGTTTGCTGCTTTCGGTTTCTGCCGTTGTTTCGGAGGTCACGGGCTTTGTCGTTTCAGATACCGGCTTTGTGGTATCCGGAACGTCGATATCGACCTTGTCGCCTTTATTTCCCTTTGAGCCGCCGTCCAGATTGCTGCTTTCGCCGGATGCATAATAATCCGAGAGCGAGATGCCGTTTTTGCCGAGCGCGACCTGATGATCCAGACCGATAAACTTCTTGGATTCGGTCTTCCAGATCGCCGGATAATAATAGGTCTCGTATTTCTTCTGATCCCATGTGATCGTTGTCTGACCGGTGATCTTGCCGTCGGCATCCTGCTTCGTGCTGAAAATAATATCCTTCCAGAGTCCGCCCGTATCGCCCGAATCATCATTGAGACACCAGAAGGTGTGGTTCACATGATGCTTGATCATATAATCGCGGAGCAGACCCAGCCACTTTTCATTGTCACCGTCATCCAGTCTGCCGCCCCATTCGCCGATCAGCAGCGGATATTTGTCCTCCTCGACAAGATATGCCCATGTCTCATACCAGTAATCGTCGAGCAGCGTTTTTTCCGTGAAATCCTTGTGGAACCATGTCTGGTCGCTGACAATCGGACCGTAATCATGCGGTGAATAAACGATCTGCGAGGTGCCCGCCTTCGGCATCACCGGATATTTTGCGACGCCGCGGAGATTGCCGCCCCACCATGCGCCGTGTCCCTCAAAGCCCTCTACACCTTCAATCAGAATCAGCGCGTAGGGATTGTTTGCGAGAATCGCATCGGCACAGTCCTGAGCTGCCTTCTTCCAGTTGTTCGGTGCATCGGAATCATCCCAGATTGCGTCAATCGGCGCACCGCCGTATTTGCTGTGCGGCTCATTTTTCAGGTCGAAGCCGATCAGCGTATCATCGTTCCGGTATTCCTTTGCGCACCATGCAAGTGTCTCGATCCAGACATCCGTCGTGACCTCGACCTTTTTGCCGTCGTTCGCCGTGAAGGATTTTCCGTACCAGAGACCGTAATTGTGTCCGGAATTGTTGGACTCGGGGCTGTGGATGTCGATGAAGGCTTTGACGCCGTATTTCTTGCACTTTGCAAGCAGAATGTCAAACAGCTCCTTGCTGTTGACCACGCTACCGTCCGCCTTGATCAGATCGACATTGAACGGATAGCTCGGATCGTTGTTCGGATTGATGCTCTCAATCGGATCGGGATCGCCGATCATCCAGTTGTAGAGCAGCTCGGTCGATACCGGCAGACGGAGCACATTGACGCCGTGGTCGGCAATATCCCGCACCAGATCGTCAATGTCGCCGCTCCAGAGATAATGCGGCGAATTCTCCGTGCAGTTGAAGCCGAACCAGTTTGCGCCCGTCAGCCAGACCTCGTTGCCGTCCTTGTCATAGATGCGGCTGCCCTTGCAGTGGAGCCAGTCGTCGTTTGTGTCGTCTGCCGCAGAGACCGTGACCGGCGCTTTCAGGCTGCTGCCTGCAAACCCTGCCGTTCCGGCGGCGGCGACGAGTGCTGCCAGAATCAGTGACAGCAGATGTTGCTTTTTCATTTGAATTTCCCCTCTCGAAATGGTTTCACCGTTTCCGGTGTCAATGCAGCCGGTGCGGATACCCGTTTCCGCGCACAGCCGTTCTGAACTATATACATTGTATCGCAAATCGCATCCGATGTCAATATGTATCAGAAAAATCGCACGATATCTGCGTTAATTCTTTTGATTATCTGCAAATCAGATGCGTTTCCGGCATCCTATCCGAAAAAAAGCGCAAGATTAGAGAATATCGCGGCGATTTGCGCAAATCTTTGCTAGACGTGCACCCCTGATTTGCGCTATAATAGAAGTACAGTGCAGTGTGCGCTTATCAATCCGAACCGTTAAAAGGAGGAAAACGCTTATGAAAAAACTGCTCTCAATCCTGTCGGCTTCTGTGCTGGCAGCCGCAACGCTGCTGACATCAGACCTGCTCAAGCCTGCACAGGAGGTGAAAGCGCTCGATCAAGTCAAAATCATGCCGGTCGGTGATTCTATTACAAACGGTGACGGCGAGACCGGCGGCTACCGGAAATACCTCGATTATGCTTTGAAGCAGAAGGGCATTTCCTTTGACATGGTCGGACCGAAGAAGGACATGAATGCTTCGTTCAATTACAACGGACAGAATGTGCAGTATGATAGCGATCATGCCGGATTCAGCGGCTTCCAGATCAAGGAGGTTCCCAGCTGGGGTCAGGCAAACAATACCGGCAGCCTTTACAATGAGCTGAAAAACGGCAACAAGGTGAAACAGTATAATCCGGACATCATCCTGCTCATCATCGGCACAAACGATATGACCGCAAACCGCGATCTGGGCGCATGCTCCGACGATCTGCATGCACTGCTCGACTACATGCTCGAAAACATGAATCAGGACGGCATGATCTTCCTTGCCTCCATTCCGGAATTCACCGCTTACGGCGGCAGTCCGCAGCGTGTCGGAAACTATAACAATACCGTCAAGAAGGTCGCAGAGGACTATGCAGGCTCCGGCAAGCACGTGACATTTGCCGATATTCACGGCTGCCTCACAACCTCCGATCTCAGCGGCGATAATCTCCATCCGAGCGGCAAGGGCTACGAAAAAATGGGCAAATTCTGGGCGGAAACAATTTCGGATTATCTCGCCGGAAGCACCACGACACCGGATCAGCCCGACCAGCCGACACAGCCGGATCAGCCCGATCAGCCGACACAGCCTGCTCTGACCGGCTCCGAGCTGCTGCATGCAGACTTTGAAAGCGGTCTCTCCGGCTGGACGGCACGCGGCGGTGCTTCCGTCGGCGTCAGCAAGGATGAGGCTGCAAGCGGCTCCCAGTCTGCTGCCGTCTCCGACCGCAGCGATGCCTGGAACGGTATCTCCTATGATATCAGCAGCCTGTGCCCGTCGGGAACTGTCATTGACGTTTCCGCGAAGGTCAAGCAGAAATCCGGCTCGTCCGTGAAATTCAAGCTGACCGTACAGTACGGCTCCGGAAACGGCGCGGAATATGATACCTTCGCCGAGGAGAGCATTGCCTCCGGTGAATGGGGTACCATTTCCGCTTCCCAGTATACAGTCAAGAGCGGCTCCTCTCCGATGCTGTATATCGAAACAGATACGGATAAATCCGATTTCTATGTCGATGAGATCATCATTGCAAAATCCGCAGGCGTTGCACAGCCCGCAAGCTATAAGCTCGGCGATGCGAACGGTGACGGCGTCATCAATGCAGCCGATCTGTCTATCGCAAAGCAGGGCGCACGCGATGCACTCGATAACAAGACCGTGAAGAAAATGGCAGACGTCAACTGCGACGGCACCATTGACCGCACCGACATTGAATGGTTCGTCAAGTATCTGACCGGTCAGGTCACCGAGTTCCCCGAGCCGCTGACACCGCCGAAGGGCGAAATGCGCACCATTTCCGAGTATACGCCGATCTGTGAGGCAGAGGTCAAAAACTTCGATTACGGTATGCTCGATTCCAAGGCAGGCGTCCAGTACGGTACGCTCAAGAAGGAAACCTACAAATCCAAGGCGGCAAACAAGAATAAGCCTTATAACATCCTGCTCCCTGCGGGCTATGATTCCAGCAAGGAATATCCGGTTCTCTATCTCCTGCACGGCTACTATGAGGATGAGGACAGACTGATGACCGCCGGAAACAACGGTGAGGCAATGAGAACAAAGGAGCTCGTCGGCAACCTGATCGGTCAGGGTCTGGCTGAGGAAATGATCGTTGTCTGCCCGCTGGTCTTCACGAGCGCAACCATGAACGGTCCGTCCGGCATGGATAACCAGAGCAATGCTGCATATGATGCATTTGTCGATGATATCGTTGACAGCCTGATGCCGCATATCGAGAGCAAATACAGCGTCGCAACCGGCAGAGAGAATACCGCCGTCACAGGCTTCTCCATGGGCGGCAGAGAATCGCTCCAGATCGGTATGAAGTATGCTGACAAGTTCGGCTACGTCGGCGCGATGTGTCCGGCTCCGGGCGTCTCCGGCAGCTTCAAGTGGAACAGTGAGGAAGAGGCTCCTTCGCTCGTTTACATCACCGCCGGTACGGCTGACGACGTCGTCGGCACCTCGATTCCGGAGGGCTATCACAATAACTTCACGAAGAATAATGTTCCCAATATCTGGCAGGTCGTTCAGAACGGTCATCACGGCGATGATTCGATCCGCGCGCATCTGTATAATTTCATTCAGTTTATCTTCAAAGCATAAGCACTGCCTGTTTTCTTTGACGGATGAATGAATAAATGTATTGCCCCGAAGCGTGTCAAAATGCTTCGGGGCAATTTTTCTTTTTTGACAATCAGTCATCCGCGCTCTCACCCTCGGAATATGCAAAGCCGGACGGTTCTGAATCCGGTTCCGCCTTATGAAACTGTGTCTCATAAAGCTGCGTATACACGCCGCCGGCATGGACAAGCTCCTGATGTGTTCCGCGCTCGGCGATCTCGCCGTCCTTGATTACCAGAATCTCATCCGCGGCAAGCACCGTGGACAGACGGTGCGCAATCAGAATGCCCGTGCGCGATGCAATCAGCGGCTCAATCGCATCCTGAATCTTCTGCTCCGAGATCGAATCCAGCGCTGAGGTCGCTTCATCGAAAATCAGCAGTGCAGGGTCCTTCAGCAAAATCCGCGCAATCGAAATGCGCTGCTTCTCTCCGCCAGAGAGCTTCAAGCCGCGGTTTCCGACAACCGTATCCAGTCCCTGCTCCTGCTTCTCGACAAAATCATAAATATTCGCCTGCCGGCACGCTTCAATCAGCTCCGCCTCGGTTGCATCAGGCTTTGCATAGAGCAGATTCTCCCTGATTGTACCGTTGAACAGATAGGTCTCCTGACTGACAATGCCGATGTTTTCCCGCAGGAATCCAAGGTCAAGCCGGCGGACATCCTCGCCGTCAAACAGCACGCTGCCGTCAATGACATCATATAACCGCGGAATCAGATTGATCAGCGTACTCTTGCCGGAGCCGGACGGTCCGACAATCGCTATGCACTTGCCCTGCTCCAGCCGGAAGCTGATGTTTTTCAGAATCTCACGGTCTGCATCATAATAGAAGCGGACATTTCGGAATTCCACCTCTCCCCTGACCGTTTCCGGCGTGATCGCATCCGGTGCGTTTTCGATTTCCGGCTTCATGTCGTAATACTCGAAAATACGGGTAAACATCGCCATAGATCGAATCCAGTCTACCTGAATATTCAAAAGCTGATTGACCGGCATATACATCTTGCCGAGCAGCGCGACCAGTACCGAAATCTGTCCGACCGTCACCGATTCATCATAACGCATCATGATCAGTCCGCCGATCAGATAAATCAGCATCGGTCCGATGTTCGTGAACGTGCTGAGCGCCATGCGGAACCAGCGACCCGCCATGCTCTCCTTGATATTCAGTCCGATCATCCGCTTGTTGACCGCTTCATACCGCTGATTCTCTTTCTCCTCCATGCCGAACAGCTTGACAAGAAGCTGTCCGCTGACGGAGAGCGTTTCATTGAGAATGCCGTTGATCTCGTCGCTGCATGCCTGCGAATCCTTCGTGATTGCCCAGCGGCGCTTGCCTGCACTGCGCGTCGGAATCGTGAACAGCGGCACAACCGCAATTCCGACCAGCGCGAGAATCCAGTTCTGCCGGAACATCAGCACCAGCGCGACAATCAGCGTGATCGCATTGGAGAGAATGCTCGTCAGCGTACCGGTGATGATCTGCTGCACGCCGGAAATATCGCTCGTCATGCGCGTGATGATATCGCCCTGATTGTTCGTTGTGAAGAAGCGCTGCGACATCGTTTGCAGATGCCGGTACATTTTGTTCCGCATATCATATGTGATATGCTGCGCAATCCATGTATTGAGATAGCTTTCGAGAATGCCGATCAGGTTTGCAAGCAGCGTCACGCCGAATGACAGCAGAATGAACAGCACGAGCGCGCGCAGATTCTTCGCAATCAGACCTTCGTCGATGATCTTGCCTGTCAGCACCGACGGCATCAGCGTCAGAATCGCCGAGCAGAGAATCGAAATCAGCACCAGAAGCATCTGCTTCCGGTAGGGTTTCAGATACGAATAAATACGCAGGAGCAGCTCCTTTGTGACCTTCGGCTGATTGTGTTTTTCCTCTTCGGTCAGAAATCCGGGACCGAGCCTTCCGCCGGGCGGCATGGCATACACCTCCAAATCATGCTTCGGCGGCTGTCCCGCCGCCTTTGTTATATTATATATCACGCAGGGACATCTGTCAAGCGGCTCTCAGCAGACAAATCAGATATGCGCTGCATCACAGAATATTGACATCGGTTCTGCGATATGCTATAATGAACCTGTCAGGCTGCGTTTCTGAACAGCTTTGAAACAGACAATTCCGACTCTTTCCCGCGAATCCGTCGGGATTTTTGTTTTCTGTATCCACAAGCATATCATCCGGTGATGCCGGATCATATGAAAGCCTGTCGGAGGAGGTACAACCATGTTTGAACACGCATTAACGATGAGAAATCTGTCTGTCCGGAAAAAGATCACCTATCAAACGCTTGTCTCTGCGGGGCTGATTGCACTGGCAGTCATCCTGCCGCAGCTTGTGCATCTGGCGCTCGGACAGCCCGGCGGCGTGAAATGGCTCCCGATGTATCTGCCGGTCCTGATCGGCGGCTGCCTGCTCGGTGCAAAATGGGGACTCGCTGTCGGCGTACTCTCCCCGCTCGTCAGCTTCCTGATTACAACGGCACTCGGCAATCCGATGCCGGCAGCGCCGAGGCTGCCCTTCATGATGGCAGAGCTGGCTGTGTTCGCGCTCGTTTCCGGTCTGTTCACAAAGAAGATCGCCGCAAACGGTCTCTGGGCATTTCCGGCTGTGATCCTTGCGCAGCTCTGCGGCAGAGCGGGATTTCTCGGCCTGGTCGCCGTCACACAGCGCATGACGCCGTTCACGCCTGCAATGATATGGGGACAGATCAAAACAGGCTTTGCAGGTCTTGCCGTACAGGCGGTGCTCGTGCCGCTCATCATCATCGGACTGCGGACGCTGCTGCTGAGGGACAAAGCCTATGACTGATCTTGAAATCGCAAAGCTGCATCTCGCAGGGCATTCGATCTGTCTGTGCAAAGAAGGTGATATCCTCACCGACGACAGCAAAGGCATTGCACCGATGATGAAGATGATCGCAGAGGGCAGAAATCTGCGCGGCTATTCCGCTACGGATCAGATCGTCGGAAAGGCGGCAGCCATGCTGTTCGTGAAAGCCGGCATCACAGCCGTATTCGGAAACGTGATGTCAGAGGCGGCATACAATTATCTCACGCAGCACGGCATCACGGCGGACAGCAATACACGGACGGAGAAAATCATCAACCGGCAGGGCACGGATATCTGCCCCATGGAGAAAACAGTCGCCGCAATCGAGGATGCCGAGGCGGGCTATGCCGCACTCTGTCAGAAAATCGCAGAGCTGCGCCGGAAACAGGAATCCTGACTTATGCCGTATTACAATAAAAGGTCAGCCGGCACTTGCAGCGCCGATAAGGATGCTTTCAGCCATAGTATTTCTGACACAGCGTCAGAGGTACTGTGGCTTTTCTATTGACAGCGCAGAAATGCTGTGTTATAATAAAATCCAGTATTTTCACAAAAATTGATGAACCGGCAGACTTTTTGCGCGGATCCGGAGGATGTATCAATGAAATCTGAAAAGTCAAAAAGAATCAGAAAAGCATTTTTGATCATCGCCTGTATTTTGATTGTATTTCTGTTAATCACATTTCTCATCAATCAAATTCTGACAGCAAAAGAAAAGCAGATGTTAACCGAAGCAGGCTACTGTCATCCGGTTTCTGTCGGCACATATGCACTGAATGTATATGAGTTCGGAAATCAAAACGGCAAACATACATTTGTAGGAATGTCCGGTATGGGCATCGTTGATTACAGCGTCAGAACGGGACTTCTGATGGACAGTTTTACCGATGAAAACCGGATTGTCATTGTGGACCGCGCAGGCTACGGTCTCAGCGATGATACAAAAGAACCCCAGGATATTGATACGGTCATCAGCAACTACCGGACGGCTTTGCAGAATGCAGGCATTGCAGCACCGTATATCCTGCTCCCGCATTCACTGGGCGGTGCGTATGCGACATATTGGGTCAGCAAATATCCGGAAGAAATAGAGGGCGTCGTTTTTCTGGACGGCACACAGCTCAGCAATGATACTGACTTTGGCGAAGTCAGTCCCGCTTTGAATCGGGCTGCGATTGCTGCAAGTCATATGGGACTGATTCGGCTTACAAAGTCATTGCTGTTAAAGTCTGAAATCCCCGGCATAAATTATTCGGATGAACAGCGCAAATATTCCGAAGCGCTGAATCTGCACCATAGATTTAATGATGCGCTTGCCTATGAAGAGGAGCATGCAAATGAAATCTGCAATACAGCGTTCCGTGCAATCAAAACAAATGATGTACCGAAGGTTTATATCTGTGCAGGCTGGGGATTCCAGACAAAAGAAGAAATAGATGAAATGCTTGCGTGGGACAAGCGCGAATGTGAATTTACGGGAAGGAAACAACCGGTTTTTTCCGAAGCAGGATATGATATGGAAATGCTGCAAAAGCTCCGTGATACCGAATTGCAGCCGTATCTTGACAAAATCGGGAACTGCGAGCTGGTGCTGCTGCCGGGAATCCACTGCATCTATGACCAGCGTCCGGATGAGACGGCAGAGATTATCAGAGATTTTCTTGACAGAATCGAGGAATAAGCTGTAACGGTCACTCCGGTTTATCAGGAACAGAAAAGCCGTTCATTCCGATTGATCGGAAACCGGCTTGCATTTCCGATGCAGGTATGGTATAATAAAGTATACATCCGGTATACGCCGGAAACAGGGAGGCAGATTCATGGCAAGACCGTTCAGTAAAAAGGATGCAAAGGCGCTGCTGAAAGAACATCGGGACACGCTCAGTCAGCTCGATGCCGTTCCGGCTGCGCTGCAAGCCTGCCGTGAAAGCATCAAACAGTGTTCCGATCATCTTGCGGCACAGAATGTCATGACGATTCTGCGCGACATTCCGGTCGAGGAGATCAATAACAGAGAAAAACGCGCCTTCCGCGTCAAGGCGCTGCGCGAAGGAGGATACGCGACAATCGCAGATAT
The DNA here is from genome assembly GCA_017550285.1 of Oscillospiraceae bacterium. Lineage (GTDB taxonomy): Bacteria > Bacillota > Clostridia > Oscillospirales > Ruminococcaceae > Firm-04. The sequence continues at coordinate 68,079 of JAFZPP010000047.1, read as the reverse complement.
TGTTCCGGCGCCTGTCCATGCGCTCGCTTCGGTTTACGGCGTCAGTGAGGATGCCGCGCGCTCGATCAAGCGCATCGCCGATGAAATGGCGGCGCAGGCAGGTCAGGGCTGCAAGATTCGCCTCAGCGCGGATGACCGCTCGCAGGAGGCATCCGATCTGATCGCTGCAATCTGCCGCTTTCAGCAGATCAAGCCGCTTGCGGGTCTTGCAAAACAGCTTGCAGATATCAACCGCAGGGATATTACGGCGGCACTTGCCGATCTCGAACCCGTCCACGGAACGATCACATGGATGTTTGCATCCAAAGAAAAACGGCAGAAGGCAATGGAAGGCTTCTGCCGCCTGACAGAGCTTAAAATCGACGCTTACGGCACGGAATCCGCGTCGCTGCTCGCTGCATTTCAGGCTGCGCAGAGCTGCACGGAAACCGATGCATGGAATGATTTTACCGCAAATCCGGTGCCGTATTTCAATGTGCTCGAGGAAATCAATCCGGGTCTGCTCGGCAATGACGATGCATTGTACGGTCTGCCGGAGGAGCTTGCCCGTGAAATTCAGGATGAATGCTATTTCCCAGACGGTCTGCTCTGCGAGCTGCGAAGATATCAGGAATGGGGCGTGCGCTATATTCTGCATCAGGGGCGCGTGCTGCTCGGCGACGAAATGGGACTGGGCAAAACCGTTCAGGCGATTGCTGCAATGGTCTCGCTCAAAAATACCGGCGCATCGCATTTTCTGGTCGTATGCCCTGCGAGCGTCATCACGAACTGGTGCAGAGAGATTCGGAAAATGAGCCGGCTCAGCGTCATCAAAATACACGGCAGCTCCAGAAAAGATGCATTCCTGACTTGGCAGCAGACCGGCGGCGTCGCCGTCACGACATATGAAACAGCGGCATACTGCGATCTGCCGGAAGCATTCCGGTTTTCGATGCTCGTCGTGGACGAAGCGCATTACATCAAAAATCCGGAGGCAAAGCGAACCAAAAATGTCAGGGCACTCTGCACACATGCGGACCGTCTGCTCTTCATGACCGGCACCGCGCTCGAAAACAAGGCGGAGGAAATGGTCTCGCTGATCAGCATTTTACAGCCGCAGATCGGTGCGCGCCTGCATGACATGACCTTCATGTCCTCGGCACCGCTCTTCCGGAAAACCGTTGCGCCTGTCTACTACCGCAGAAAGCGCGAGGATGTCCTGACCGAGCTGCCGGACCTCATTCAGAGCAGGGAATGGTGCACCATGAACCAGCAGGAGGAAGCGGCTTATGAGCAGGCGGTGCTCTCCGGCAATTTCGCCGCATCCCGACAGGTATCATGGAATATGCCCGACCTCAGCGATTCCTCGAAAGCGGCGCGTCTGCTTGAGCTCATCGAGGAAGCAGAAGCGGACGGGCGCAAGGTGCTTGTCTTTTCCTATTTCCTCGATACGATCCGGAAAATCGCAGATCTGCTCGGAAACCGGTGCGTCAATCCGATCAGCGGCGCCGTATCGCCGGAGCGCAGACAGGAGATCATTGACGAATTCAATCAGGCGCCCTCCGGTACCGTATTGCCGGCACAGATTCAGTCCGGCGGAACAGGTCTCAATATGCAGGCGGCAAGCGTGGTCATTCTCTGTGAGCCGCAGCTGAAACCTTCTGCGGAAAATCAGGCGATCTCCCGCGCATACAGAATGGGGCAGACGCGTAATGTACTCGTTTACCGGCTGCTCTGCGAAGATTCCGTCGATGAAAAAATCATTTCGCTGCTGGAGGATAAACAGGCGGTTTTCGATGCATTCGCCGACAAATCCGAAGCGGCAGATGAAAGCAGGGAAATCGACGAGCGTACCCTCGGAAATATCATTCAGGAAGAGATCGAACGCATCAATGCAAAACGTCAATAAGCATCATACAGGCAGTCGATGTCAACGGCGACAGCGAAATCTCCGTTGAGGATGCGCAGACAATCCTGCTCTTCTATGTCAGCAATACGCTTTCCGGCGAAAATATCACTTGGGATGAACTGCTCGGGAAAAAGCCGCAGGCAAAATCCTGACCGCACTCCCCCCTTCACATCCGAAATACACCGCACATGCAGCAGCCCCCTGCTACACGCAGAGGGCTGTTTTTCGCTCCGGTTTTCAAAATGCGGATATCTCCAGAAAGATTCCGCGAGCTGCAAGGTATATTATGTTTCCGGCTGACATACAAGTTTACTACTATTTATTATCAGAGGTGGTATGTATGAAACCGGAAATCAGAAAGATCGTAACCGGAAGTGCGCTGTTCTTCGGCATCCTCGCAGTCAGTGTTGCTGGCATGCAGCTTGCCGTTCTGCGGAATCAGCAGCATGCGCCGGATACCGTCGCCGCATCCGCAGCGCAGCCCCCTGTGATCGTGCTGGACGCAGGACATGGCGGGTCAGATTAAACCGAGTCGCACAATATACGTATTTACGTCATATTCTGATAGACGGATTTGTGCTGGCCGTCCGGATATGCAGAAAGCGCTCCGTATCAACACGGAGCGCTTCCGATTATTTATGATTCATCCGCATGATCGTTCTCTTGCGGTGTTTCTGCTGTCTCAGATACAGTATTTGCAGCTGTATCCGGTCCTGCCGCCTGTGCATTCATCTGTGCATTCAATTGTGCGTTCATCTGTGCCTGATACCATGCAGCATCACGGGCAGCTCTTTTCTTCTTGATGGCTTTTCTGATGCGATTGATCGGGAACAGGAGAAGCGCGAGCAACAGGAGATACGGCAGCACTCTGATGAGGAAGAACAGCAGTCCTTCGAGGAATTCAAGGAATCCGTGCCATGTTTTGGATACGGTATTCATCAGACGCTGACCGAATGTGTCCGTCTTTTCAATAACAGGCTCGGCGGTATATTCGCGCACCTCATTGACAGTCAGATTGATATAGGAATATGCAACATCATTCTCGATATTGTTCATGCGCGTTTTGATTCTTGCAATCTCGACCTGAATATTAGTCAGTTCCTTCTCAACAGAGATCGCTTCACTCTCGCTCTTCATATCCGCGAGAAGATCAATATAGCGCTTTTCCTTTGCTTCATAGATCTTGAGTGTGGTTCTCAGGTCAGAATATTCCGTGCTCAGATTCTGCACAGACGCATTTTTCCGTCTGATATCGCCGACACCTTCCGCGTCCTTGCAGAAATCATCATAGGATGCGCTCGGTATTCTGATCAGCGTACTGAGGGTTTTCCATTTCTGCTCGTCGTTATACTTCCATTGGGATGTATTGCCGCCGTCGGAGTAGGTCTCGCTCTCGATAAAGCCCTTATACTTGCTGATCAGGTCATGGAGCTTGTCCACGGAATCGTCAAACTCCATTACGTCTATGCTCATTTCACAGGAATAGACCAGCATTTGTGTATTGATTGCCTTGGCATCCGCCTGTGTGTAATCTGCGGCTTCGGCATCCATGCTGTACGCGCGCTCGTCTGCCTCTTCCGCTGCGTCATAACTGTTTTCAGAATAGTCTGCTTTGGCTTCATTGCTCTGCATGGTATAATTGTCTTCCACAGCACAGTCCATTTTATTGGATTCGCCGCAGGATGCGAGCAGGCACATGCCTGCAAGAAGCGCTGCTGTCAGTTGTAATCTTTTCATGTTCATATCCTCCTCAAAACAATATGCAATCTGATTCTGTTATTCTATTCCGCAAATGCCGCGGTTTGCTTCGCGTCATCCGCCTTTAATACATATACGACCGTACCGGAGAAAATCCTTACGATTTTTTTGAAAAATTCAGAAAGATTGTTTGCGCCGTTATTTCACGGTGCAGATTTGCAAAGGAGTACAAGACATTGCTGCTTTCTTTTATTATACATGATTTTCAGCCGTTTGGCAAGAGGATGCGGTAAAATTACTGTTTTTTCTGCGGGAATGCTATCATAGAAGCGGTATGAGTTGACTTTCCGCGTCAAAAGCGCTATAATATAGGAACATGAGTATATGAATAATCAACTGGAGGTATTATAGATGAAAAAGTCAATCATCGGTTTTCTGCTGCTTGCAGCCATGCTCGTTCTGCCGTCCTGCGATACGCCCGACGGAAGCTCTGCTGCATCCGCGCCGGATTCAACTACTGTAACATCCGAAACAGTCCTCTCCGCAGATACAACTGAAACGACTGCGAGCACAACCGCAGAGGCAGCCACGGAAACCACAGAATCCGCAACAGCATCCGAAACAGAAACCACTGCTGAAACTGAAACCACTGCCGAACCGGAAACAACTGCCGCAACAACCGAAATGAAGGGTGCGCCGGATGCTGATTTCAGCTCTATCGCCGGATTATGGTATATTGACGGCGATCCGGCAGCTGCTTCAATCCACATTGACGCGGACGGTCACTTCAAGTCCTTCTATGCATCCGGCAGTCAGGAAAACGAAGGCATCATCCGCCTTGAGCCAGCGGAAATCGAAGGAACTGTCAATTACTGGTATAATCTCTACAGCAAAGACGGCGAATTTATCCTGGGCTTCCTGAAAACCGACAGCGATACCGATCTCTATGTCGGGAACGGCGCATTTCCGCACTATAAAAAAATCGGTGCGGGCATTCTTACAGATACCCCTCGTAATTCGTGAGAAGAATTTGTCATACAGGATGCCGGTGCGGTCCGGACAAACCTGAACGAGCACAGCGCAGATAACATGCCGTTTCAGTTTTGATACAGAAATCAATACGAAAAAGCTGAACCCTGCTGGATTGCTACAGCAGGGTTCTTTTGGTTGTATTCAGTTTGCTGTCAGCACATAGTGCCGGACATTGACCGCATTCTGATTTGCAGCGGGTGCCTGTTCTGACTTAAAATGCTCGGTTTTCTCGAAGGTGTACTGCTTCTGATAATCTGTATAGCTCTGCTGATAAACCGGCAGCCGGAACCACCAGTAGGAATATCCGTCGGAATGACCGGTGATCTTGCATGCCGTACCGCTTTTATCCGAAGGATTCACGTTTTCGGCTGAGGTGAAGGCTTCCCATACCGTACAGGTTCCGGCAGGTGTTTGATCGCCGTTGTATTCGCCGATATAGCGGTCATTCTCGCTGCATTTTTCAGCCATGGGATAACACCAGTGCCAGTAGATGTATTCCTTGACCGCCGCATTGCCGTAGACACGCTTCGCGGTTTCAGATTCCGTATTCTTTCCGGCGGATTTGCCGATTGCCTGATATCTCGCATCGGACTGCGAAAATCCGGACGGGAAATCTGCATACTGATAGGTACCGGTTCCGGTTTGCTGCCAGCCGGTCGAAACGAGCTTCCAGCCCTGCATCGTCGGTGCATCCGCGGTCTTCTTTGAAACAATGTCATATTCCCAGTATTCGCTCTTGACGGTACCGGTCTGTGTTTTTCCGTCATCTTCCTTCCATGTGTCCACCGGCAGATGCGCGATCATTTTCAGAATCGTGATCACATCGTCGGAATTGAGCATGCCGTCGCCGTCTGCATCGGCGTTTCTGCGGCCTGCCGTGCTGATGTTCACAGTATCCTCTGCGACAAATCTTGCCATGAGCACTGCATCCGACACATCTACCCGCTCATCGGTATTGATATCGCCTGCCAGCTTCGGTTCCGGCGGTGCGGTTGTCGTACTAGTTGTTGTGGTTGTCGTTGTAGTCGTCGTAGTCTTCGTCGTTGTTGCCGGTTTCTCCGTCGTCTTGACTGCTTCGCCGAGATATTCGCAGCAATCTGCATCCAGAATGACCCAGCCTGCGTGATTGCTTTGCGAGTTGCCGACCCAACTGTAGATTTCAGGCGTATAGCCGTAACCGTTTTTGACTTCTGTGACAACAAATGTGACGTTGGGAGATGCTGCTGCAATCAGCGTGGAATTCTGCGATGCCTGTGCATGGACATTGACGCCGACCGGCGTGATTACCTTGTATCTGCCGGGCTGGAGATTCGTGCTCACGGCAGGCTGATTCGAGGAAACAAAGGACGGGCGGATGTAGCAGGTTACTGTCGAGGTCGGATGATCATGCACTGTAACATACATCATTCCGCTGTAATTCGTTTCTGCAACAGTGATCGTGCCGCCGCTGACGCTCATCACGATGCCGACATGTCCGTAGCTTCCGGCACTGCCTTTGTTTTTGTCCCAGACAACGATATCACCCGGCTGCGGATTGGATGTGATGCGGGTAAAACCGTCCGGCAGTGCGAAATATGCATATTCAAATGCGTTTGCAATAAAGTTCGGGGTTTTTCCGCCCGTCAAATATTTGATATAGAATTTAATTAAATCAACACATTGACAGCCCGCAAATCCGTCAACATCCTCGCCCCACTTTTCGGCAACTCTGGCACGAATCCATGCCATTGTCTCCTCCGGTGTCCGGCAGACCTGTCCGTTCGAGGCGGTCGGCTGTACGGTCTGAACAGTCTGCTGCGCCGCACCCGTATTTCTCGGCGCAGGCAGGGATACCTTTGCACTGTCGGAGAAAGTCAAATCCACGATATAGCCGTTTATAAACTGATCATAAACATCCAGATATTCATGATCCCTGCGCCATGCGGAATGCGCACAGAATTTCGGTGTACCGCTGACATCAGAACAGATCGTTGTATGGGACACCTCGCCTTTGTCATTGATCTTGAAAACGATATCGCCCTTGTGAATCAGGTTCAGATCGTCCTTGGACTGAATTCTGCGAATCGGATACCCCAGTGATTCGAGATAATTCTTCAAGCCGTTTGCTCTGATCCAGTTCAGCTGACCGTTGCTGTAATTCTTGTCACCGCCCGGATAAACCGGATTCCAGTCCGGTGTCAGAGTAAAATGGCCGGCGAACAGACACTGAGAACCGAAATTGGCACAGTCTCCGCCGTTCAGAACAAAATCAGTCGTAAAATTCTTATTATATACGCCGGTATATTTGCCGGTATCCTCCGAATACTTCCGTGCATAGGTGATTGCATCGTTCGGATCATATGCCTTATTCAGATAGAATTTCTGCGAAATGGACTGATTGCCGTCATATACCTGAATATTGGTGCCGTTCTCGAAATTGCCGCCGGATACGTCGAGATAGAAGCCGGTTTTGGATTTGATGCGGACGGCACCCTCTTCGTCTGTGCTTTCCAGAGTCCATAGCTGACCGTCCGATCCGTTTGCGGAATAGAGCTGTACATTGCAGCCGGAAAAGCCCTTTCCGCCCTTGACATCCAGAACCATATTCTTGGTTTTGGCAAGCAGGATGTAGTAGTAGCCGCTTCCGGCTGAAATAAAGCGGCAAATCTGAGCTGCTGAATTATTGCGGTCATAGAGCTGACAGTTCGTACCCTCTGTGAGATTGCCGCCTTCAATATCGACGGCAAGGTTATTCGCTTCCGCCAGAGTCTGGATGACGACTGTGCTGTCCGGCATGAGGATCTGACCCGCTGGGAAGAACTGCACAAAACCAAACTGTTCAATAACCGCGCGATAATTTATCGCAAGCAATTTAATATGGATAAGGCAATCCGCTGGTATCAGTCGGCGCTGATCACAAGATTGAAGTTCAAGGAAGAAATCCCCAATCTGGTTGCACTCGCGCAGACCAATCTTGGTATTGCATACACACTGGTACATGATTATCATTCAGCAAATCAATTATTAAAGGACGCACTGGAAGTGCGAAGAAGACTAAAAAAAGAAAAGCCCGAAGATTTTGCTGAAAAGGTAAGCATATCTGCGTATTCTTTGGCTTCATATTATATATCACAATCTGCCTGTGTGAATGGATTGAGATTTGACAAGGTTCTACTGGAAAAAAGCTGGGCTGAGGAGATCGCGGCGCTGCTTGCAGAAAGCTGGGAGACATTCGATCAGAAAGACTGTACTCCACAAAAAATGTCGGCGAATCAGCAGAATGTACTGTTTAACCACAGGATGATCGAAGCTGTTTATCTGTTTACACTGGGCAAATTATCAGAGACTGCCAGAGAATGTGCAACACGAACGGCTGCCGTAAAGCAGTTGGGTTTCAAAACCGGACAAGAGGATCTATATATCGCAGCATTCTATCTCTTTTCCCAAGCAGAGAGCTTGATAGAAGAACTGAAAAAGGATGAATCTGAAAATCTGAAATTTAATAAGATTTCGTGCGGTGATCGCAGATACGGCATTTTTTCTGTAAATGCAGTACTTGGCAAATTGCTGGTTTCTGATGCTCTGAAGGACGACAGTAAAGATATCCTTGCTGAGTATCACACGATCATATCATATGTTTCCAATCTGAATCAGGATGCTTCGCTGGCTGCGGAACAAACACTGATAGCAGTCATCGCATTTTACGGCGAATTTATAATGCTGCATCCGGATTTGGCGGATCAACAAAAGCTGAAAGCATTGATGCGTAAAGCTAAGAAATTGATTGATAAGCTTTCAAAATACGGAGAAAAGACTGTGAAAGCTTTGGAACCTGCGTTAAAAAGTATACAGCATACTGACGTAATATTCGCTGCGCGGCGAAGCCGTACCTTCCTTGTCCCAGTGCGCATAGAACGTCAGCTCCTTGTCACCGGAAATAGGAGTATCCTTTGTAATCTCCTCGCCGCCCTCCGGTGCAGTAAACCAGCCAAGGAATGCGCGGTCGCCCCATTCAGCCGTCGGGAGCCGGTTGCCGAGCTTATCCTGCTCTGCCAGGATCGCCTCATTCTCTGCGACACTGCGTACCCTGCCGGAATAAGACGGCTTTGCGGAAAGCCAGATCGTTTTGCCTTCTCCGGCATCGAACCGGACATAATGCAAAGGTACATACTTCGTCATATAATAAACAGAATGGTCCTCTTCCAGCGCCAGCTTTCCGTATCTGTCCACGCGCTGATAGCCGTCCTCTGTCAGGAACCAGTCAGAAATCCGGGCGGTATCCTCCGGCTGTTCCAGGGTTTTGTCATACGAATTGGACGGATACAGACCGCTGAGCAGCAGACTGTAAGTTTCATAGGCGGGACGCAGATCCCTCTTATTCAGCAGAATCTTCACATGATCCGATGTAATCTGATATGCTTTCACCGTGACTGTTTTCTGCCTGGGATCCTCGTTTTCGTTCTCGCCTGCCCGATCATCATCAGCCGATGCCGCCGCAGCAGCCTTGCTGTAAGCAACCGCTTTCGATGCATCTCCGGGCGCCGCAGTCTGTGCCGCACTGACGCTCCATACAGCCGATGTTTCCGCAAGCAGCACCGCACACGCAATGCTGCATGCCAGAATCTTTGTTTTCATACAATCATCCTTTCATCTGATGTCTGTTCAGAATTGTTCGCAGCTGTGCAAAAGCCATTTTCCCGCAAGGCATGCTCCGCAGCTATGCAGAGACAGCAATCCGCTTTCATGAAAGCCGCAGCATCCGGCTTCACAAAACAAAAAGGCACACTGTCCCCTTTCAGGGCAGTGTGCACTGCTGTGTAGCGACAAATCCCGGCAAAAATACTGCTGTCTTTTTGTGATTGTGCGAATTAAACCGCAGCATCTCTGTCAACTTCTTGTGAAGAATGCCTGTCAATGCTCCAGAACAGGCTGCGTTTGTCATTATAACACAGATACGCGGATTTGTCAAGTATTGTAACCTAAATTTGCAGACAGAATACCGATATTCACGTTTTACCATTTATTTCCATCACACCGTAGCCGGTAAAATTCAGTATCCGGTCGCAGATTTCAAGTGCCGCCGGACGGTGCGTCACAATCACAACAGTCTTATCCGTCATGCGCCGCAGATTCCGGAGTACCTGCTGTTCTGTTTTTTCATCAAGTGCTGATGTCGCCTCATCAAGGAGCAGAATCGGACTGTCAGAGAACACCGCTCTTGCGATTGCAACACGCTGCATCTGCCCCTCGGAAAGACCGGTTCCCCGCTCACCGAGCAGCGTATCTATTCCGTTATCCAGCGCATTGACAAATTCATCTGCGCAAGCGATTTTCAAGGCTTCTTCTATCTTTTTCGTGTTATCAGACTGCGTCTGATCCGCAAAACAAACAACATTCCGAATCGTTCCCGACATAAGCTGATTTCCCTGCGGCACATAAGCGAACAGTCGGTGATATTTTGCCGAGAGCTCCTCTGTCATGCCGTTTCCGGCGGTGATATACCGTCTGCCGCCGTCGAGCTTATAAATGCACATCATCAGCTTCAAAACCGTTGATTTTCCGCAGCCGCTGTGTCCGGTAAACGCCACATACTGTCCTTTTTTGATCTCCAGACTCAGGTTCTTCAGCACAACCGGCATTGCATCCTTGCTGAGCTGACGTACACTGTCTCCGGAAGGATAGTACGCAAATTCTGCGCTGTCAAGCCTGATTGCAACAAAATCATTCCGATAATATGCAAGCGTGTCCGCAATCGGCATTGGCTGCACATCGGAATCATTCTCAAAATCTTCAATCTCCATGAGGCGCTCGGCGCTCGCCGTCATCGCATAGAATTTCGGAAGATAGCCTGTGATATTTGCAAACGGGGATTGGATCTGCGTGATGAGCTGTGTAATTGCAGTAAGCGTTCCATAGCTGATCGTTCCGGCAAGAATCCCCCAACCGCAGTAAATCACACCGCCGACATACATTCCTTGCATTCCGGTCTGAAAGCCGACGTTGCAGAAATTGGAAAAACGGACGCGCTTCATACGGCTGTTTTTTTGTGCGCGCATCTTTTCTGCTGCTTCGACTTTGGTCTGCTGTTCAGCCGCAAAGGAACGAATCATCATCAGGCTGCCGAGGCGCTCCAGCAGGAAAACGCGCAGCTTGCCGTCACGCTCCTGAATATGCTTGTGCATCTTTTTCAGCACCTTGCGGAAACCGTAAGTTGCGAAAAGCAGGACAGTACCAACTGGCAGCAGCACCAATGCAAAGCGATAATCGAGAATCATCAGCATGACCGCTGCACTGATCATTTTGACGATCATGCTGCAAAGCCCCGGCAGAATCTCTACGCTGGTCTGTGCGACAAAGACTGTATCGTTCGTCAGACGGTTCAGCCACTCACCGGAGTGAACTGCACTGACCGTTCCGAAATCCTTCGTGAGAATAATGTTCAGTAATCGCTGCTTGAAAAGATTTTCGAGCGATGCACGGGACAGTTCCTCCAGCCATCGGCTGAGCGTCCGCATTCCAACTTGTGCAAGCACAAGCAGGATTATCAGCAGGACATACTTTCTGAATCCGGTGTAATCGCCGTTCACAGCATAATCTATGATATTTCGCAGCAGCAGCGCATACAGTACGCCGCTGCCGCCGTAAAGTGCCTGCACCAGCATCAATGCACCGATGTTCTGTTTCTGCTTGCCTGAGGAACACCAGAGCCATCTTATTGCGTTATTCTTCATCGCGTTATCATTCATTTTAACTTGCATTTCATTCGCAGCAGCAAAACTCTGACAGATACATAATCCGACCGGATCCGACCGTCAATACAATGGTCTCTGCATTCTTTCTGCCGCTGCATATATACGCCTTACTTATACGGATGATTTCATCATCCGTCAATCGCTCCGATTCCCTTCAGCTGGCCTACAATTTTGCGCACGTCACGCCGTGCAAGTTCATCAGAAACGTCCCATTTCTTCTGCATTTTTGCAACGATCTCATCTTCAGTTGTCTCATTCTCCAAACACGCAATGATAAAGCCTGCCGTCACGTTGCTGCGCACAAGTCCGGAGAACTCCGTTGCGCCGGTCGAAACGAGAATCTTGTCCTCACCGTCATTATGTGTAATAAAGCCGCTGTTCAGTTTCATCTTTCATCTTCCTTTCGCGGGGATTCTCCCCTGTTTCAATCTATCATATCATATTTTGCTGAAAAATGCAATATTCATCAGAAAAGAAAACGGCAGGAAAAATCCTGCCGCTGAAAGAAGTGCATCATATCCGGTAAGCAGTAAATTCTGCTCAGTGAAATTCGTAGCTGTCGATTGTCCAGCCGGAGCCGTCACATACGAAATGCGCACTGCCTCTGCCGTTCATCATATCCGAATCACGGGTTTCCGCAGAAAAGGCGGTTTCGGATTCTTCCGTGACCGTTACGCCGTGTTCGGTTTCAAAGCGATAAAAACCGTGCGCTTGGCTGATGAGAACATAGGTCTGTCCGTCCTGCTCAATCAAGCAGTCATCCAGCGCAGCCTGCCATTGCGCTCTGACTTCAACGGATGTTGTTTCCTCCAGCAGCCACTCGAATGCGGCTTTGCCGAGGCTGTTGATCGCAAAGCGTTCGTCTCTGACCAGTGCATAGGTACGATCCGGTCCGCCGGCTTCATCCGCCACTTTGACCGTCATGTCGCGGTCGATCTCCAGATCGCCGCCTCCGCCGCTCATGCTGGACATCAGGAAGTTCAGATTTTCCATTTTCTCAACAGCAATATCCGCAAAGCTGAGACGCACAAACTCCGTTCCGCCGTCCTCTGTATAAATATGATCGGCAGAGACTGCGGCACAAGGGAATCGCATCCACGGTATTCCGGTGTCATCACAAAGCGAATAATAATAATTGGGCGTACCGTCCGTCTGATCTTCTCTGTCGATCCGGACGGTTCCGCTGCGTGAGCCGCCTGCTGCATAGCGCAGAATCACCGAGCCGTCTGCGTTGACATGCAGCGTATTGTTCCTTGATCCGAAGGTACCCGGCATAGACCAGTCACCGGTCAGATCCGATGCGGAAAAGGGGCACTCCGGTTCTTCCGCTGCTTTCTGATACGGTTTGATCGCAAAATCCGTTCTGACCGGTTTCAGCGTTGCTGTGATTCTCCCGTTCATCAGTTCAACGGTCAGGAGGTCTCTGTCCCTGCTGATCTGAAAATCCATGCTGCCGGAATTGCCGGCTGCTTTCCAGACGAAAAGCGTATCGCCGTTGACGGCAATCGTCGCAGGGAAGCGCTCCGTCCCGACGGTCAGCGCAGACTGCCCGACGCTGCGCAGATCCAGTCCCACATAATAGCTTCTGTGAACCGGATCGGACAGATCATATGTCACGCGTTCGCCGGTACTTTTGGTGAAGGAAACCGTTTCCCATTTTCCGTACAGCGTCTTTGCGTCCTGTGTGCCTGCGGAATTGCCGCTGTTTTCTGCATCTGTCTGCGATGCTGCCGCTGTCGGGGCTGTTTCTGCTGCGGCAGAAGTCCGGCTTTCGGCAGATGCGGTTTCCGTCTGACCGTTCAGCGTATCTGTCAGTGTGGTTACGGTTTCCGTATGAGCTTCACTGCTTTCTCCCGTTACGCTGAACTGCGTTGTTTCAGCCGGCGTAATCGGCACACTGTCCTTCTGTGTTGTCAGCTGATCCCCGCCGCTGCATCCGGTCATGCAAAGGCAAAGCATTGCTGCTGTGAAAACCATGATTGGCTGATTCATATGAACACTCCCCCGCACTGCATTCTCCGGTCTGATGAAAACTGCTTTTCCTCAGCATAAAACAGGTTCAACAGCGTTATTATACCACATCCGGTTCATGCATGTCAATGCAGCTGCGCATAATTTTCCGGTAGACTGACCGATCTTTCTCTGACCTTATCATACCATATGCATTCTGAAAAATGTGCAGAATTACAAATTTGTAATCTGCTCTGTGTCTGCGCCGGATTCTGATATAGAAATGAGTATGCCTGCCGGCTCTCTCCAGAGCGGTACAAGCCAAAGTGACAAGTATCGCCGCCGGAGAATCAAAACGGCTGCGGCACTGCTGATGGGTAAGGCAGGACTCGAACCTGCGGTGTTTCTATGTGACGGATTTACAGTCCTCTGCAATCGCCGCTATGCGTACTTACCCAAATGCGTTTCCGGTAACCGAAAAGCTGCCGGAAACAAATGGACCTTATTGTGAACCGGATGCTTCCGGAACACAATACGGAAGCGGGCACTGCCCGCAGGGTGATCGAGGGGAATCGAACCCGTATTCTCAGATCCACAATCTGATGTCCTGCCGTTAGACGACGATCACCATACAAACGAATCATCTGTATATTTCCGCTATGCAAGAACGGAGGATTCAATTCAGAATGAGAATCTCATCTATGGTCACATCCAGTATATCTGCCAGAATCACCATATTGTCAATCGAGGGCATTGTATCGCCTCTCATCCATTTGAAGATTGCCTGCGGCGTATTGAATCCGCATCTGTTCTGCACATCGGCTACCCTGAGCCCCCTGCGCCTGAGCAATGCTTTGATATTCGCGCCGGTTGCCGTCAGATTGATCGTCGGAGCTGCGGAAGACATAAAAATACCACCTTTCTGAAAAACGTAAAAACCGTCTGTGTACATTCCATACTGCACACAGACGGTTTTGTTCTTTCAGAAGGCGGTTTCCGTTGAAACACAATCTATGCGCGCCCCGTCAGGGCGGCTGAACAAATACCTGTATGTTCTGTGCGCAGCACAACAGCGCTCTCTCCATATCGGAAAAAGCTCATATGCTGATATCGCTCACTGTACAGGCGCCCTGCGGTCAGCTCGGCATTGTTCATGATTGCGTTCATCGTTTTCACCCTTTCGTTCGTCAGAATTTGATTTGCGGGATTGTTCCCGTTGATGTGCTCATTATAGCACAGCTTTCTGAAAATGTCAAGTAAACCGGCAGTATACTTTTTCGTCATATTCCGACGTCGATTCCGGAAACAGAAAGAGCGGACACAGGGGTAGCCGGTCTCAGCAATAGATGATATATCATTTAGCCGCAAATCCAGTCATTCTGCAAATTGTACATTGTTTTTTTCCGAACGCTGTGGTATAATATAAATATCGGATTCTGCTCCGATAAAAACCGACGGAAAGCTACGACTGAATCAGGAGTACACCATGAAAAAACAAACAAAATATCGTGAGGGCGTCATCATTCTCTCAATCGTGATGCTTGCTGCCATTTTCGGCTTCAAGCTGCTGCTTGCAAAGTGCTGCATCAAAACCAATTCGCCTTTTTTGATTCTGATAGATATGTCTACAAACGGCTTTTTCTTCGGAATCATCTTCCTGATCATGATTGCAGTGCTTTGTATTCCGGATTCCCGCAGAACCATGCGCTCCGATCTGCTGGAAGCGATCAAGAGTCCGCTGTGCAAAAAGATTCTGACGATCATTCTGATCTTTCTGGTTGTGATCCAGGCACTGCCTTATACAGAACGGTTCGACAAACTGCGGCTCAATGGCAAAAAACCGCTCCGGCTGCAATACAACTATGCTCTGATCCGCGATGCGCTCGACCGTGAAACAGAAACAGTGAAAATCAACGGAAAGAACTTTCGCATCGGCGACGACGATTTATTTAGTATTACGTTCAGGCAGCACGGTCCTTCACGCCGCTTAAAAGCCGATTTTGCATACTACAGCAAAAACAGCGTATATCTGTATGCGGATGCAGCCGCAGATTATATTGACGCATGTCAGAAATCCAACAAACTGATTGAGGTGACATATTACAAACATTCCGGCATCATTCAGACGATAGACGACATCTATATCTATGACCGGGAGCAATTCGATCAGGCAGCAGACGAGCTGAACAGCATTGAAGCCGCGAAACGGGCAGAAAAAGAAGAAGCCGAAAAGCGTGAAAAGGAAGCAAAGGAAGCTGCCGAAGCAGCTGCCAAAGAAGCAGAAGAGAAAAACAGTCTGGCGCTCTTTGATGCCTTTTTCGGTTCTGCCGGAGAGAATTACGCAGAAATCGCTGCCGATCTCGAACGCAGAGGCATTGAAAACACATACGACATCATTTACATCAGCACAGATTATTTTGCGTCCGGAGAAGTTGCCTTCTTTGATAATCTGAATAAAGCTGTTTATGTTGCGCGTGACAATGACAAGGAGGAAATGGTGCAGATTCCGCCGCTCCCGTATGCAGGTACACTGACTGAGATCGGCAAAATTCTCGATGATGCAGGCATCAAGTGGCGGTATGACTGTTTCGGCTGCAAGGGGAACAAGGATGAAGCAGATCATTCCAAAGATGTGCTCCACACCTATCACTGTTCGCCCGGCACACCCATTCCGAAGGATTACGAATATTGGTTTTCGGTGTATCATGTCGGATAAGGAATCTTTATATATCCGGATAACGCAAAACAGCAGGCGCGGCAGCCTGCTGTTTTTTTGCAAGCCGGCAGCAAGGTTATAGAATATCAGACATCTGTCATAAATTTATGCATAGTATTCCGGAAGCAAATATGGTATCATTGTAGAGGTGCAGCCTGAAATACCGGTATGCATCAGAATCTATTACCGTAAGGAGCAGATCAATATGAAACACATTCGCAAAGCAAAAATCAGTGCTGTCCTCATTGCAGCGGCAATCGCAGCCGGTGCAGCAACCATGCCCGCATCCGCAAAATACAACCTCTCAACAACCACGCAGGGCACTGCATTCATGCCTGCTGCACAAACTTACTGGAAATACGGTGAAATGAATAAGTTTCGCGCAGGATTTTATTGGAACTGCGGACTTCCGGAGCAGTGCTCATGGAGACCCTGTGAGGATCATTCCACGACAAGCATGTGCAATTCATATCCTGCCGGCATCGAGGTCCGGGACAAATATGAATCCTACTGGTCGTACCCGTCTCATATGAAGGGGCAGAAATACTGGCAGTGCGCAGGCTTTGCAAGAATGCTGGCATCAGACTTCTTCGGCTTTAACGGTGATAAGATTGATAATACGCAGGATGACGGCGTATGGATGAATATTCCGTATAAAAACGGGTTCCAGTTCCGGTTCGGCGATCAGCTCCGTGTCATAAACAGCTCGCATGTCATCTTTGTGACCGGAGTGAACGGCAATACCCTGACATTTGCAGACTGCAATGCCGATAACCATTGCCGCATCCGCTGGGATGTTTCGGCAACAATCACCAAATCATACGGCAGTGACGGGCAGATTCACGCCTATCTGAAATTCAGGGATGAAAACGGACAAAATCAGCGGTGGAGCATCGACAGCATTCAGCGTCCGGTCATGGCAGGCGATATCGACGGTGATTGCAGAATCACGATGACGGATGTCGATTCGATCTGGGCGATTTATGCAGGTTACTTCGATACGAACGGCAAGGACATGACAATCATCAGAGAGGCAGCCGACCTGAACAACGACAATCAGGTGACATTTGCAGACTATTATATCGCCTACACGCAATATGACGGCAGCGGTTATTTCAGCGGTCAGAGATTTATCACATGCCTCACTGATTAAGGCTGTACATCACAGACAGGATGCTTCCGGCAGGGCTTTGCGCCCTGCCGTTTGCTTTTACAAAAGAAAGCAGTCCGCTATTGCAGTAATCTATCAGATATTCTATAAAAATATACAAAGAGAATGCCGTCATTTCCCCTGTCGTAAAATGATATATGATGTTTTTTCTGCCCCATTGCATTTCGTGGAATTCTATGCTATAATAGCGATAAAAGCTGAGGGAAATCTGTTCCTTTCCCGATCGGGCAATCACGATTCCGCAAACCGGACTCGGAAGATATGCAGTGTGTTAAGATGGGAGGAAGCACCATGAAAAAGAAACTACTTGCATTACTCGGCTGTATGCTGTTTCTGAACGCGAACAGCATACCGTCCCCTGCATCGGCACAGACACTGAGCAGTGACACGGCAGCGTATTACAGTGCATGGAAAGAAACCTATCTGCGCAAAAATCCGTATGTAAAGAACGAAGACCAGTACTATGTGTTCTACGGAGAGCAGGAATATGCAGAGGCGCATACCACAGTCGAAGTCACTGTTTCCGAAGCCCATGGCTACGGCATGCTGATCGCGGCACTGATGTCAGACTATGACAATCAGGCAAAGGACATCTTCGACGGCATGTACCGCTATTACCTGGCGCATCCGAGCAGCATCGGGGCACATCTGATGGCGTGGCAGCAGAGTGACAACGGCAAGGAACTCATTGATTCCAACGGTGCGGATTCTGCAACGGACGGTGATCTGGACATCGCCTATGCCCTGCTGCTGGCTGATACGATCTGGGGCAGCAGCGGCAGCATCAATTACCGGCAGGCAGCAGAGCTAGTCATCAATGACATTATGCAATATGATGTGAGCCATGATGACAACATTCTGAGGCTCGGTGACTGGGCATATGATGTCGATAAAAATGACAAATACTACACCGCGACACGCGCCTCAGATTTCATCATGCAGTATTTTCCGGTGTTTTACGGCGTGACCGGCGACGAACGCTGGATGCAGCTGTATGACAACACCTACGGCATTATCAATCATTTTGTAGAGAAATATCAGACCGGTCTGCTGCCGGATTTCATCATAAAGGACAGCAGCGGCGAGTGGATTCCGGCGCCCGCAAACTTCCTTGAAAATGAAAATGACGGTGTCTACGAATACAATTCCTGCCGTGTTCCGTGGCGTATCAGTACAGATGCGCTCGTCGGCAAAAACACAGATGCAAAAAAATATGCGGAAACTGTCAATGCGTTTTTCGTAAAGGAAACGGGCGGCAATCCGGAAAAGATTATGGCGGGCTATACGCCGGACGGCAGGGCGGTCGCAGACTGGGACGATCTCTGCTTCACTGCCCCGCTGATGCTCTCCGCAGCAGCAGCCGGCGATACCAAGTGGCATGATTCGGTACGCAAGGAAGTTATGGACATCGGCACAGATTCCTATTTCGGCAACACCATTGCCATGCTCTGCCTGATCACCGATGACGGCGGCTGGCTCGTGCCGGAACCCGCAGCAGCAAAACCGACCGGCGATGTGAACGATGACGGCGCGTTGAATCATACGGATGTCATTCTGCTCCGAAAATGGCTTCTCACCGCTCCGGATACGCAGCTTGCAAACTGGAAAGCAGCAGACTTCTGCAACGACAATACGCTGAATACCGCCGACCTCAGCCTGATGAAACAGGCATTGCTGACGCAAACAGCACCTGATTATGTGGAACCGGAAGTGCATCTGACCTACGGTACTCAGTTTACGGTAAACGGAAAAGGTCTGAATCTGTATCGCGGTCCTGATGAAAGCTATGAAGCCGCTGCGTTCATCCCGGGCGGCACACGCCTCATTGAAACGGGATATCAGAAGGATAATCCGTACTGGGTGTTTACACAGTACGACGGGCAGTACGGCTGGATCAGAATTTATGAAGAGGACAATGTCACAATGACGGTCACATTCAGTATGATGGGCGGCAAACCTGTAATCTATCTTTATCCCGAGCAGGAAACTGATGTGCATGTGGAGCTGGAGCTGACCGAATCCGAGCTTTACACAACCTATCCGAAATACAACGGCGGCTGGGATGTGACCGCGTATCCGGACGGCACGCTCCTGAACAAAGCGGACGGGTCACATCACAGATACCTGTTCTGGGATTCCGTAAACTGCCGGACCAGATTTGACTATTCAAAGGGCTTCTGCATTGCCGGCAGTGATACGGAGCGTTTTCTGAAAGAAAAGCTGACTTATATGGGTCTGAACGAGGAGGAAATGAACGAGTTTATCATTTACTGGCTGCCGAAGCTGGAGCATAACACGTATAATCTCATTGCCTTCCAGGGCGATGTCTACACGGATACCGCCAAAATGACAATTACGCCCGCGCCGGACAGCGAATGCCGCATCTTCATGGCGTATGTTCCGCTTGAAGAACCCGTGGAGATTGAACCGCAGGAGCTGGAACCCTTTGAAAGAAAGGGATTTGCAGTTGTAGAATGGGGCGGTGCGGAAATCCTGCCGTAAAACCGTTTTGCGTATACAATAAAAATGCCCGTCTGATCACAGAATCAGGCGGGCTCTTTTATATCCGGCAGTATCCGCGGGCCGTCGTCCGATACACTGTCACAGCGAGTATCCACGGACACAGCAGCACTTCCTGACCTTCTTAACATGTGAATGAGCAAATCATGCAGCACATATTCTGCGAAGCAGAAACATATGATTGCGAGAGGAGGGATCATCATGAAAACAAAAATCATAATCCGCAGCAGTTATGCGGCGCAGAGCCGTGAACAGCTCCGCAGAAATGTCACACAGAAGGTTGAAAAGCTCGCCGGCAAGCGAATGAAGAAAGCAGGCTGATGCTGCATATTCCGGCTGGCAGGGAGGTGAAACGCCATGCCGAAGGTCGGCATCTACTGCCGTCTGTCCATTGAAGATCAGGACAAAAACAACGCTGACAGCATCAGCATTCAAAATCAAAAGGCGATGCTCTCGGAATACTGCCGCGAGCGGAACTGGGATATCTATGAAATTTACATTGACGACGGCTACAGCGGAACGGACCGAAACCGTCCGGCATTCAACCGGCTGCTCAGGGACTGTGAAGCGGGCAATGTGGACATTGTTTTATGCAAGGATCAGAGCCGTTTTTCACGCGACACGCTGATCAGCGAGATGTATCTCAACGACAAGTTTCTCGAATGGGGCGTGCGGTTCATCGGACTTGCGGACAATGCCGATACCGACAGCGAGAGCTTCGGCACCATGCGGCTTTTCACCTCCGCTTACAATGAGATGTACGTCAAGGATATCTCATCCAAAATCCGGCGGACGCTCGCCTACAAGCGCGAGCAGGGACAGTTTGTCGGCTCCTTCGCACCCTATGGATACAGGATTGACCCCGATGACAGGCATCATCTGATTGCCGATCCGGAGACCGTGCCGGTCGTAAAGATGATCTTTGATCTGTATGTGCAGGGCGAAGGCTACCGTCATATTGTGCAGAAGCTGAATGCGGAAGGCATTGCAAGCCCGAGCGCATATAAGCGGCAGCACGGCTCAAACTATACGAACTGCAATGCGGAGAACAGCAGCGCCGGCGGTCTGTGGACGCTCTCGACCGTAGCGAAAATTCTGGCAAACGAAGTATATACCGGTACGCTCGTGCAGGGCAAATCGCATCATGTCAGCTACAAAAACAGGAAACGCAGGAAGGTCGATCCGGCAGACTGGGTACGCATCCCGAACGCACACGAGGCAATCATCTGCGCGGAAACATGGGCGCGGGCACAGGAACGTCTGCACAGCCGCGCCAGAGTCGGCAGCCGGATGCAGGAGCTCCCGCCGCTTTCCGGCAAGGTGCGGTGCGCAGTCTGCGGCAGACCGATGAAGCGCAATGTCTACTATAACAAATCCAATACAATCAAGTATTACGGACTGCAATGTGCATCGTATAAAACCGGCGCGATGAACTGTCCGAATGCAAAGACAATGAGCGGCATGGTGCTCGAGGAAACCATTCTGGCAGAGCTGAACCGGATTGTCGGACAATACTGTCAGTCAGATGAAATCCGGTTCACAAATCTCTATGAGGAGCAGCTTACGGTGCTGGAAAACAGCCTTGCAAAGCTGAATGAGAAGCAGACAGCAGCGCAGAACCGTCTGGTACAGATGTATAAGGACAAGCTCGACGGTCTGCTTTCCGAGGCGGATTACAGCCTGTTCCGGCAGCATCTCACGGAGGAGGAACAGGAGATCGCACGCCGGATGAAGGAGATCAGACGGCAGATCAAGGATACCCGTGAACAGATGAAGCAAGCCGCCGGACAGCAGGCGCTGCCCGAACAGTATATGCATTTCGATATACTGGACCGCACGGTCGCGGACGAGTTTATTGCGTACATAGAGATCGGTCTGACCGACGAAACCGGTCAGCGGGAGATTCATATTCACTGGAACATCTGACATGCCCGCTGCGGCGCGGCGGATTCTTTTCGGCTTGCCTTTTTCTATGGATTTTGCGACGTTCTGACGGCAATGGAGATATCCGCAATATGAATCCCCCGCTCCGGCCATTGAACCGAAACGGGGGCTCTTTTGTTTATTTTGCAGAACTGCCGCCGTGCTGCATCAGAACCTCTTTCAATGTCCTGACAAGCAGCTCTGCATCAATCGGCTTTGAGATATGCGCCTGCATCCCCGCCTTTGCAGCCTCCTCCGCATCCTCCTTGAACGCATTTGCAGTCATGGCAAGAATCGGGATCTCTGCAAGCGCCTTGTTTTGCAGCGCGCGAATCTTTTTTGTCGCCGTATAGCCGTCCATGACCGGCATCTGAATATCCATCAACACGGCATCATAGTACCCTGCTTCGGATGCAGAGAGCATATCCAGCGCGATCTGTCCGTTTTCAGCGGTTTCAACCTCGAAGCCTGCCTGCGTCAGAATCATGCCGGCAATCTCCATATTGACCGCATTGTCCTCTGCCAGCAGCAGCCGCTTTCCGGTGACATCGAACTGCGCGGCATCCGCAGCATCTGTTTTCGCGGGCTGCGTTTCCGGTTCCTCTGTCAGCGTTAAGGTCAGCCGCAGGATGATTTCCGTACCCTTGCCGGGCGCCGTCTGCACTTCAATCGTACCGCCCATGAGGTCCATAATGCTCTTGGTAATGGACAATCCCAGACCGGTGCCCTCAATCCCGCTGACGGTGGAGGTGCGCTCCCGTTCAAAGGGATGAAACATCCGCTCTGCAAACTCCTTCGACATGCCGATGCCGTTGTCGGCAATGTGAATTTCATAGGAGCCCGTGCCTTCCGCCGAGGATTCGCTCTGCATCACGGAGACAGTAATGCGTCCGCCCTCCGCCGTGAATTTATACGCATTATTCAGCAGATTCAGCACGACGCGATTCAGATTCTTGACATCGCACAGAACAAAGCTGTCTCTGACCTGCGATGTATCAATCTCAAAATGCATCCGCTTCTGCTTCATCTGTTCTTCAAACAGCTCGTAGATATCGCCGAATACCCGCCGGAGGTCCGCAGGAACATTCTCGATTTCCATTTTGCCGCTTTCAATCCGGCTCATTTCGAGAATATCATTGATCAGCGTCAGCAGGTGCTGATTGGAGCGGTCGATTTTCCCGAGATACCGATGCATTGCGTCGGGATCGTTTTCCTTCAACGCCAGCTTGGTATATCCAATGATCGCATTCATCGGCGTGCGGATATCATGGGACATATTGAACAGGAACCGGCTTTTTGCGAGATTGCCTTCAATCGCACGGATTTTCTCATGCTCAACAGCCTCCTGATTCTTCCGCACCAGATTCTGCACATAAATCATAATCAGCAGTCCGGCAAAGAGAAGCGCCAGCAGCACGATGCCGCCGCTGATCAGCGTGAAATGCACATCTTCAACGGTTTCCTTCGCGGCAATGCGCTTTGCAAGCCACAGAAACGCCGAATAGAGCAGCAGCGCGAACAGTACGACACCGGATGTGACAATCCCGCTGTATTCGGCGATTGTACTGCGCGTAATCGTGCGCCAGTAGAATACAAAGCCGAGCAGGCACCAGAAGGAAAGCAGCAGAAACGCCTCGCTGCCCATGGCTTCCATCGCAGTCAGCCGCGGAACAAGCTGCACAATGACAAATAAAACCGAAAGCAGCGTGCCGATGATTCCGGTCACCCGCACGGTTTTCAGCTTTTCCCTTCTGGCAATCCGGAACGCCGCCGCAGAGGTATATCCGAAGCCGACAATCGCACCGAAGGAAGTCAGATCGACAAACCAGCCGAGCGTATTTCTGCCGCACAGCGCAAGTATAATCGAAAAGATCATGATGAACAGTGTGCTGTATCCGGTGTTGGAGAATGCCTCCGAGAGAATCCTGTCCTCCGCCATCGTTGTCAGCACGCGAATCGTTGCGCGGTAGCCGCCGATGATGCCGGTGAGCACGCCTGCCATTGCGGCAATGCTGATGAGAATCAGACCCGGCTTTCCCATGATCGTTTTGGCTGCATAAAAGGTCGGGACGGCTTCTGCGCCGGACAGCTTCCCGATGGACGAAATATATTCCTGCCAGCTTCCGTATCCGTCCGGCACAGAGGATACGCCGACAAGCACCAGCGCCGAATACGCAAATGTCGCAAGAATAATTGCAACGAACAGGATGCGCCGCGTTTTCTGAATCGGGAACCGGAACTTTGACGAATCAAAGGCAGTGACGTCAAATCCGACGAATGCCCACGGTGCAAGGAATACAATACTGAAAATGCCGTAAGGAATACTGATATGCTCAGAACCGAAATCGCCGAGCACATGGCTTGAGACCGCATGCGGAATACAGATCACAGCCGTAATCAGAATCCCGATTACCATAACAACCGAGAGAAAGGTATGGATTTTATGCAGAACGGTTTTCGCCGTGATAAAGAGGATACCGACGCCTGCAAGGGCGCTGACGGAGACAAGCACCTCCGTCAGATATATCCTGTTGCCGGATACGGTATAATACATCCCGTTCTGAATGGAATCCCCCATGACCGTCCGCAGCACAATAAACAGTGCGGTGCCGTTCAGAAAAACGATTGTCAGATAGGAAAGGCACAGAAACCATGAGCTCAGAAAGGCGTGATCCCGACCGAAGGCTTCTTTTGTATAGGAATAGACGCCGCCCGGTCCGGGGCTTCTGTTCATCAGAAAGGCAAAGTTGCAGCCGATGACCAGCATGATCAGTGTTCCCAGCAGCATCGCAATAACCGTACCGGCAGGACCGGCAACCGGCAGAAAGGTCGTCCCCGGCATGACAAATGCACCCCAGCCGACCATGCAGCCGAATGCCATAGCCCAGACATCCAACTTAGAGAGATACGGCTCAACGCGCTGTGTCTGCGTCTGTTTCTTCAAGAGCATCCGCCCCCCTTCACTTGTTCTGTGATGCCTCCCAGATCAGCACTTCGAGTGTCCGGCAAAGGCGTTCCGGCTCAACCGGCTTGGAAAGATGCGCATTCATGCCGACTTGCAGGGAGCGCTGCACATCCTCGTCAAAGGCATTTGCTGTCAGTGCGATAATCGGGACGCTTTTTGCATCCGGACGGCTGAGTGCACGGATTGCCGCGGCAGCTTCCAGACCGTCCATTTCCGGCATGCGCACATCCATAAGCACGGCGTCATAATACCCGTCCGGTGCTTCCGCGAATTTCTGTACTGCGATTCTGCCGTTTTCGGCATGATCCGCCTCGGCGCCCATGATCCGGATAAGTTCCTTCATGATCTCCGCATTGATGAGCACATCCTCCGCGAGCAGAATCCGCCTGCCGTGCAGATCGGCGCGCTGCTTTTCGCGTGTCAGCTGCAAATTATTCTTGCGCACAATCCGTTCAAATTCACCGATGACATTTGAGGCAAAAAGCGGCTTTGCAAGAAAGCTGTCCACGCCGTTTTGCATTGCTTCATCCATGATATCATCCCAGTTGAACGCAGTCAGGATGATAATTGTCGCCTCATGGCTGAGCTGCTGCCGAATCTGCTTTGTCAGTGTGAGACCGTCCTGCTCCGGCATCTTCCAGTCCAGCAGGATCAGATTATAGTCGTCATCTTCCGTTTTCTGCCGCAGGAGCATCTTCATTGCATCGGTGCCGTTCAGACAGGTATCCGCGCGGATGCCCGCTTCTTCGAGCACGATTCTTGCATGCTCCGCTGCAACGGCATCATCATCCACGACCAGAACATGCATCTGCTTCGGGTCAATGACGATGCCCTCCTCATAGCTGTGGCGGCAGTTTTTCAGTGTCACGACAACCGTGAACACCGTACCGGAACCCTTTTCCGATTCAACCGAAATCTTGCCGTTCATCAGATCGACGATGCTTTTTGCGATTGCCATGCCCAGACCCGTACTGCCGTATTTGCTTTTGCGGCTGCTGTCCTCCTGTGTGAAGGTATCGAAGATTTTGGGGATGAAGTCCTTATCCATGCCGATACCGGTATCCTGAATCACAAACCGGAGCGTGGACTGATCCGCAAAGACCGCAGTCCGTTCGACCGTCAGCGCAATGCTGCCGGGCGCTTCAGTAAATTTCACGGCATTGCTGAGAATATTGATCAGCACCTGCTTGAGCTTCATATCGTCGCCGATGTAATAATCCGAAACGCCGCCGATCACCTTGCATTCATACTTCAGACCCTTGTCGCTGCACTGTGTCATGACCATGACATTGATCTGCTCAAGCATGGCGCGGAACGAAAACTCCTCCTTGCGCAGCACCATTCTGCCGGATTCGATGCGGCTCATATCAAGAATGTCATTGATCAGATGCAGCAAATGCCGCGCGCTGCTGCCGATCTGCTCAAGATAAGATTTTATTTCTGCATCATTGCCTGCCTTCCGGAGTGCAAGGCTGTTCAGTCCGATGATCGCATTCATCGGCGTGCGGATTTCATGGCTCATATTGGAAAGGAACGCGGTTTTCGCCTTGCTCGCCTCCTGCGCAACGCGCAGCGCCTCGCTCAGCGCCCGATTCTGCACCAGCGCCTTGCGGAATTCCTCGTCGATATCGGTCAGACCGAGCCCGACCGCATGCACGATATTGTCATCGCGGTCGGCAGCATGGCGGACACCGGCAATGCGGATCATCTCATAATAGTCCACGCCGCAGCGGTGCACCAGATAGCGATAGGCAAGGATTTTCTTATGCGCAAGCCCCTTCCGGATATGATCCGGATTGATAAAATTCAGAAACTCCGCGCGGTAATTGGCGTCAACCGAATGCTCGGCATACCATGTGAAGCGCTCCAGATACGGAAAATGGATGCCCTCTTTGGTCTGTTCGACATCAGTCGGGTCCGCACGGTAACAGACGCCGTCATCAGAATCCAGATCAATATGATACACGCTGCGGTAATCCGAAGCAAGCGCCGTAATCATTCTGTCCTGTTCTTCTCTGCGGTGCTGCTCATTGCGGAGCTTTTCCAGCAGACTCGTGCGGCGGTCCAGCTCCTGCTGCCGTTCACGGATTTCATCGTCCATATCCTTGAAGCCGAGCATGACACCCTTTTTGCCGCCGGGCATTCTGAGTCTGCCGAATTCAATCGTGTAATACCGCGGACCGTCTTCAAACCTGCGGAGAAATGTCGCGGAGAACCGTTCCTTTTCCGTCAGCTCACGGATAATATTCGGCAGCGCGAGAATTTGTTTCATGCGTTCCTGATCCTCCGGCATGATCATCGTCCGGATATATTCCTCCTGCGCCTCCGTATATTTTGCGTGTGTCAGTGCATGCTCAATGGCGTCGGCATGGATGCTTTGACTGCTGCGATCGCCGCGATAAAGCGAGCAGCTTTCCGTCTCGATATCGTTAATCAGCCATACCGTGTGATAGATATTCGTCAGCGCAGCTATCACGGCTTCATGCACAAGCTGTCCTTCCTCCGTTGTATTTCCGGTGATTGGTACATTGTGATCCTTTGGCTCCTGATTCATAATCATATCCTCCGTAAGCGTGAAAAGCAGGTATATACCGGAGCGTAAAACAAATGAATCCCCGAAACGGCAGACATTTTACGCAGACGCATTCCGCCCTGTCCGGTTTCAAGGATTCGTATGGGTATTCATAAACTGCACAGCTTTTCAAACTGCATCTGCGCCTCATGCAGCAATGCAGAATAATCCGTATCCGTTCTTTTGCGGAGCAGCTCGGTCATTTCGCTGACAGGCTCTGTCAGCGGCGTCAGCGAAAGATTTGCGTACATGCCTTTCAGCGCATGCGCCGTTTCAAATGCAGCATCGAGATTCCTGTCGCCGAGCTGCTGTGCAAGCTCCGTCAGTTTTTGATCTTCTCTCGCCTTATTCACGAGCATCAGGTAAAAATCCTCTTTGTTCAGGCAGCGCGTCAGTCCTGCATCCACATCTGCACCGAATGCTCTCAGACTGTCAATCGTCATCATGAAGCCTCTCCTCTCAGTTCTTCTTTCAGCAGCATACGGAAATCCTCTGCGGAAAGCGGCTTGGAAAAATAATAACCCTGAATCACATCGCAGCCGAGCTCCTTGAGCAGCTCCATCTGCTCCTTCGTCTCGACGCCCTCTGCAATCGCAGGAACCTCCAGCAGCCTTGCAATCTCGATCATAATCCCGACAAGACGGCGGTCCTTGACGTTATCGCAGATATTCCGGATGAAATTCATATCGAGCTTGAGCGCGTCAATCGGCAGTGCAGTCAGCATATTCAAAGAGGAATACCCCCTGCCGAAATCGTCCATTTCGATTTTGTAGCCCTGCCTGCGCAGCTGGTTGACGGTATCAATGATCTGCTGCGAATTATCGGTATATGCCGATTCGGTAATCTCCAGCAGCAGCTTGCCGTTATCCAGCCCGTTTTTCTTCGTGATCTCGTCGAGAATTGTGCCGAGCATCGGATTAAACGCATCCACACGCGAAACATTGACTGATACCGGCAGCTCAATGCCGAATTCATGCTTCCAGCGGCTGATCTGCTCCGCCGCGACATTCCAGACATATCTGTCCAGCTTCTGAATCAGACCGTTCTCCTCGAACAGTGCGATGAACTCAGCCGGCATAATGATGCCGAATTCAGGATGATACCAGCGAATCAGCGCCTCCACGCTTGTGAGCTTCGGTTTATTGCCGCAGATGCAGTATTTCGGCTGATAGAATACCTTGAACTGCTTTTCTTCGAGCGCCTTGTCGATATCGTTGATGAGGCGCTCGGAATAGAGCTCCCTGCTGTGCAGCTCGGCATTATAGAATTCAAAGCATGTGGTATAGCTGTTGCGGAGCTTCCGGCAGGTCAGCGCGGCACGCTCAAAGCGCTGCTCCATATCCAGTCCGCTGCCGTCATCATGATAGACACCCATGCGAATTGTGACCTTGCCGTCGCCCATGCGGTCACAGATATTGGAAATATACTGCGGCAGCTTCTCCCGCAGATCGGTTACATGCGGCAGATAAATGCCGAAGCAGTTGCTGTTGAACCGGCAGGCAAGTCCACCGGTGTGGCATACGATCTCATGCAGACAGAAGCCGATCTGCTTGAGAATCATGTCGCCGTAGTTTCTGCCGTACATCTCATTGATCATATGGAACCGGTTGATATCCATGACGAGCGCATCCATCGGCATATTCTCATTCTGCGTATCCAGCCGTCTGCCGTACTGAAAAAAGAATTCCTTGTTGAAAAGACCTGTCAGCTCATCCCGTTCCGTTTCGTGGATGATGATGCTGTCCTCTGCCAGCTCTATGGAGCGGCTGACTCTTGCCCTGACCACATCCGGTACATCATACGGCTTTGTGATAAAATCCGCAGCGCCGAGCTGCAAAACGGAAACCTCCGCCTCTTTTTCGGATGTCAGCACAATGACAGGGATGCGCCGCAGTTCGCTGTCAGCGCGTATGATCTTCAGCAGACTGTATCCGTCCAGCTCAGGCATATGCAGATCAAGAATGACCAATGACAGTGTCTGCTTTTCTTTCCGTATCGTATTCAGCGCAACTGCACCGTTTTCGGCATAGATGACCGCATACGCATCTTCCAGCATTGCACCGAGCATTTCGCGCTCAATGCATTCATCATCGACAATCAGTATCGTTCTGTGAAGCCCTTTGTTGCGTTTCAGCAGTTCCTGCATTCGTCATCCCTCCCATAATATAATACTCCATTTTCATTATATCATATATATTCACATAAACAAGTCAATTATTGCGGCGATTATGCAGACTGACTGATTATTGCGGTTCGGATGCTGACGGTGACCGGTCTATCAACAGAAAAACAGGGATTCCTTCCGCAGAAAGAATCCCTGTTTCATTTCGTCATCAGCAGCAGCCGCCGCAGATGTTTCTCAGAAGCGTACAAAGCGACTGAAACCAGCTGTTACAGCACATCACGTTTGCCTCCTTCCTCTGATGCAGGATAAGACTATTATAGCAGATGCGTGTTTTTCTTTCAATGCAAAAATAATGGAAGCAAAGGAAGATTCTGTTTTTTGAACAGATGCTCTGCCGGTCAGCAGATTATAACACACGCTCAGAACATCCTGTACGCCGAGCAGATGAAAAAAGTTTTAGCCTGCTGAATATTTTATCCTTCTCCCATTGCACTATACCGGATTCTATGCTATAATAAATGCATCACATTCATATATCAATCCGTGAGGAGTCATCTATGTACTATGTAATCCACAGCACACTTGAAAAAGTGGAAAAGCTGAATCTCACCAAGAAGAACAGCCGGTATGTCGCAGTGCTGACATCCGCAGAATGGCTGGAGCGCAAGGAACAGTTTGATATGGGAATCGAAATGGACATAGACCTCTCTTCGATTCATTCCACCAAAGCCGAGGTCAACTATGATTCCCTGACCGGCACGTTTTCAATCCCTGACCTGCGGAATATCTCTGCGCCGCCGACCGGATTTGCCTTCGCGCTGGATGAAAAAGGCATCGTCTTCATCGACGACAGCGGATACGTCACCGAAAAAATCAGCAATATCATTGCGACGAAGCGCTGGGCGATGCCGAGTCTCGAGCGGTTTCTGTTTGATTTTCTCGAACAAACCGTCGCACAGGATCAGGGCGTTCTGGAGCAGCTCGACAAGGAACTGGATACAATCGAATCCGGCATTCTCGAAGGAACATATAATGACCCGTCGCTGCGTGTCAGCCGCATCCGGAGCGATCTCCGCGATCTGCGCAATCATTACGAGCAGCTGCTCGATCTCAGTCAGGAACTGGAAGAAAACGAAAACAATTTCTTCAAACAGGAAAATACACGATATTTTCATTTATTCTCGCAGCGTGTTTCAAGGCTGCACGACCTGACATCGTCTCTGCGTGATTTCTCGATTCAGATACACGATTTGTATCAGTCGCAGCTGGATATCAAACAGAACCGAATCATGGCGCTGCTCACTATCATTTCGTCCATATTTATGCCGCTGACGCTGATCGTCGGCTGGTACGGCATGAACTTTAAGTATATGCCTGAACTCGAATACAGAATTTCCTATCCGATTGTCATTGCAGTCAGTGCCGCAATCGTGATTGTCAGCCTTGTGTTCTTCAAGAAGAAAAAGTGGCTTTGAGGCGGCATGCAGAAACACGGCGTCTGCCCTATTGACAATACCGAAAAAAAGTTGTATAATGATAACTGTTCTTCGGGGTATGTGTAATTCATAACCGACGGTAACGGATGCCTGTGCATCCGAAGTCCGTGAACCTGCCGATGCAGGCCGAGCCGGTGAGATTCCGGCACCGACGGTAAAGTCCGGACGGGAGAAGAACGGGCGCTGATCAAACACCCGAACCCCCCGAAGCTGTGTCTTCGGTTTTTTTTATTTTCAGAAAGGGGTCCTGAGATGACAGATTCAGAATGGATGCTGCGCGCAGTCAGCCTTGCAGAACGCGGCATCGGATTTGTGAATCCGAATCCGCTTGTCGGCTGTGTGATCGTGCGGGACGGCAGAATCATCGGCGAAGGCTGGCATGAACGCTACGGCGGACTGCATGCCGAACGGAATGCGCTGAAAAACTGCACAGAGGATCCGCGCGGTGCAGTCATGTATGTCACGCTGGAGCCTTGCTGTCATTACGGCAAGAATCCGCCGTGTACGGAGGCTGTGATTGCTGCGGGTATCTCCCGTGTCGTTGTCGGTTCGGATGACCCGAATCCGCTGGTTGCCGGAAAAGGGCTTCAGCAGCTCCGTGATGCCGGCATCGCGGTGGAGACCGGTATCTGCAAAGCTGAATGCGACAAGCTCAACCGCATCTTTTTTCATTATATCACGACCGGAGCGCCGTACTGCATCCTGAAAACGGCAATGACCGCCGACGGAAAAACCGCAACACGAACCGGCAAATCCCAGTGGATTACAGGAGAGGCAGCCCGCAGGCATGTGCATGAAACACGAAAGCGAACCGCAGCAATTCTGTGCGGCATCGGCACCGTTCTGGCGGATGACCCGATGCTGAACTGCCGGACGGACAATCCGAGTCATCCGGTCCGGATCGTCTGTGACACGCATCTGCGGATTCCGCTGACCTCGAAACTTGTGCAGACGGCACAGGAAATTCCCGTCATCGCCGCTGCCTGCGAAACGAATCCGGAAAAACAAAAACAGCTGGAGGATGCAGGTGTTCAGGTTCTGATGCTGCCTTCTGAAAACGGGCATGTCAGTCTGAACGCGCTGATGCAGGAACTCGGAAAAATGCATCTTGACAGTGTTCTGATCGAGGGCGGTGCAGAACTGCATGAAGCGGCGCTGCGTGCAGGAATCGTACAGCAGGTTCAGATTTACATTGCACCGAAGATTTTTGGCGGCAGAGATGCCAAAACTGCGGTCGGCGGCATCGGCGTTGCTGCGGTCGCGGAGGCATATCAGCTTTCGGCACCGGAGATTTCACGGTTCGGAGATGATATTCTGCTGGATTATACGGTAAAGGGGGCGGCAGCTTGTTCACAGGAATCATAGAGGAAACCGGCACCGTAAAGCAGGTGCAGAACGGTACATCTGCATGCGTCCTGACGATCTCCGCAGCGCTTATTCTGTCGGATATACACCTCGGAGACAGCATTGCCGTCAACGGAACCTGCCTGACGGTCTGCCGGACGGACGGCAGCAGCTTTTCTGCCGATGTCATGCCGGAAACAATGCGGCGGACAAATCTCGGCACTCTCCGTCAGGGCAGCAAAGTGAATCTGGAACGTGCGATGTCTGCTAACGGACGCTTCGGCGGACATATCGTTTCCGGACATATTGACGGAACGGGTACAGTCCGGAAATTGCAGCGTGAGGAGAATGCCGTATGGGTCACGGTTGCCGCAGATGCGTCTGTTCTGCGCTATCTCGTCGAAAAAGGGTCTGTTGCAATTGACGGGATCAGCCTGACCGTCGCACGGGTCTCGCAGCAGGATTTTTCTGTGTCGGTGATTCCGCACACGGCACAGCAGACAACACTTCTTTCCCGCAAGCCGGGCGATACCGTCAATCTGGAATGCGACATCCTTGCGAAATATACGGAAAAGCTGCTCCGTCCGCAGCAGCATGACGGCATCTCTGCGGATTTTCTGGCACAGCACGGTTTCCTTTGAGTCAAAATACAGAAAAGAGGATGATAATGGATACAGAACAGGATACACGGTTTCAGTCTGTTGAAGCCGCGTTACAGGCATTGCGTGAGGGAAAGCTGATCCTTGTGACCGATGATCCCGACCGCGAAAATGAGGGCGATCTGATCTGCGCGGCAGAATTTGCAACGACCGAAAACGTCAATTTTATGGCGACCTATGCACGCGGTCTGATCTGCATGCCGATGGACAGCGCACATGCCGCAAAGCTCGGTCTTCGACAGATGGTCGTAAATAATACGGATAACCACTGCACGGCGTTCACGGAATCTATCGACCATGTGCAGACAACAACAGGCATTTCAGCGGAAGAGCGCGGATTTACTGCAAGAATGTGTGTGCATCCGGATGCGGCACCTGCCGATTTCCGCCGTCCGGGACATATGTTTCCGCTGGAAGCACGCCCGGGCGGTGTGCTGGAACGCTGCGGTCACACAGAAGCAACCGTCGATCTCATGCGTCTTGCAGGACTTGCGCCGTGCGGTCTCTGCTGCGAGATCATGGCGGATAACGGTCAGATGATGCGGATGCCGGAGCTTGCAGAATTTGCCGAAAAGCACGGACTGGTCATGACATCCGTTAAAGAGCTGCAATGCTACCGCAGAATGCATGATGTGTTTATGGAGCATATATCCGCGGCGCATCTGCCGACAAAATACGGCACTTTTATGCTGCACGGATACCGCAACCGCATCACAGGCAGAGAGCATGTTGCACTGGTCATGGGCGATGTCTCCGACGGAAATCCCGTCCTTTGCAGAGTGCATTCGGAATGCCTGACCGGCGATGTATTCGGTTCGTTCCGCTGCGACTGCGGACAGCAGCTTGATCAGGCGATGCGGAATATTTCGGCGGAAGGACGCGGCATCATTGTCTATCTGCGGCAGGAAGGCAGAGGCATCGGTCTGCTGAACAAAATCAAAGCCTATGATTTGCAGGAGCACGGTCTGGACACGGTCGAAGCCAATGTCCGGCTCGGATTTGCACCGGATCTCCGCGATTACAGTGAGGGCGCGCAGATTCTGAAGGATCTCGGCGCAGTCCGGCTCCGGATCATGACAAATAATCCGGAGAAAATCTCAGATTTGTCTGAATACGGCATCACAATCGTTTCCCGTGAACCGATTGCCATACCGCCGAAAAAGGAAAACCGTTTTTATCTTCGGACCAAACAGGTCAAAATGGGGCATATGCTGGATGTACCGGCAGAAGCGCCGGATGAGAAGAATTGAAGGGAGTTTTGATTATGAAAATTCTGGAAGGCATTTATGAAGGCAAAGGCGTAAAGATCGCAATTATTGCTTCGAGATTCAATGAGTTCATTACCTCCAAGCTCGTCAGCGGTGCAGCAGACTGTCTGCGCCGGCATGATGTTGCCGAGGATGACATCACACTGGCATGGGTTCCGGGTGCATTTGAAATCCCGTTGCTCGCAAAAAAACTGGCAAAAAGCGGTAACTATGACGCCGTGATCTGTGTCGGCGCGGTCATTCGCGGTTCGACCTCGCATTACGACTACGTCTGTGCCGAGGTATCCAAAGGCATCGCAAACGTATCGCTGGAGACCGGTGTACCGGTTATGTTCGGCGTCCTGACAACGGATACCATTGAACAGGCGATTGAAAGAGCCGGCACAAAAGCCGGAAACAAGGGCTATGACTGTGCACTCGGCGCACTGGAGCTGATCAGTCTGCTGAAAAAGGCGTAATCCCGTGCAGAAGATCATGTTTTTTGACATTGACGGCACGCTGATGGAAGATTCTCCGACGCATTTTGTACCGGAAAGCACCCCTGCGGCGCTGCGCCGTGCAAGGAACGCCGGACATCTTCTGTTTGTGAATACGGGACGTCCGCTTGTCAATGTTGATGAAGATGTCCGTATACTCGGATTTGACGGATATATCTGCGGCTGCGGAACGTATATCGAGTGCAGCGGAAAAGAGCTGTTTTATCACACCGTACCGCGAGCGCTTTGCATAGAAACTGCCGCACTGATCCGAAGCTGCGGCGCTTCTCCGCTTTACGAACGGCGGGATGCCTTTTTCTTTGATCCGAAAGCGCGGAATCTGCCTTTTATCGAAAATATCCGCGAAATGTTCCGGATGCAGAAAAAGAATGTCCGGCAGAACGTATCGGATGATGATTTCAGCTTTGATAAATTTGTCATAGCTTATGATGAACAGACCGATCTGGAACGGTTCCGGCAAGGCATTGCGCCGCATTTCACATTCATTGACCGAGGCTGGGGATTTGCGGAAATGGTACCGCTGCCGTTCAGCAAGAAAACAGGGATTGAATTTGTTCTGAATCATTACGGGCTCCGGCGTGAAGATGCATATGCAATCGGGGACAGTCTGAACGATCTGCCGATGTTTGAAGGATGCGGAACATCAGCCGCAATGGGAAACGGCGAAAAGCAGCTGATTGCGTATGCAGATTATGTGACTGCCGACCTCTGGCATGACGGCGTTGCACAGGCGCTGGAACATTTTGGATTCTTTGCACCCTGGATGAAACCGGTTCAGGATTGATTTCTGAGAATAATTATGATGATCATTGATTCCCATTTGCATTTACCGGCAGACTTTCCGGATTTCCCTGCCAAACGTGCAGCACTTCTGCATGAACTCAAGCGGAACGGCGTGGACAGAGGCATTGTCATTGCAGACTCTGCACCGGAAAGCACAATCGGTTCTGTACGCGACTGCGCAGCGCTGTTCCGCGGCGACCGTATCATCAAGGTTGTCGCAGGCATCAGCCCGTATTTCAATTTCACAGAGCAGCTCGCACTTTGCAGAATACTTTTGTATACTGCCACTGCTTTTATCCGGAGGCTGTGCAATGCTTTGATACCCTCACAGACTGTGAGAATGTGTATTTTGATATTTCATCTGTGGCGGATGATCCGGAAAAGCTGCCGCAGATCAAACTTGCTGCGGAAGCCGCAATCCGCAGGATACCGGAGCGGATTCTGTTCGGCTCCGATTTCGGCAGCTGCTCCCAGCGCGCACATCTTGATTACGCTGCCGCACTGGATATCACAGCGCCGGCGCGTGCGCGGCTGATGTATCAGAACGCATGCAGGCTGTATGCGTTCTCAAATGACTGACATCGGCGGACAGTCTGAAATCGCTGTCCTTGAAAAGCCCCCTGCATGTTTCGTGCATGCAGGGGGCTCCTTTATCAGAGAATGATTGATCCGATTGCTTCTTATGTCTCGATCTGGATGATATACTGGTCATAGTCATCCCATGCGGCAACATAGCGTGCCAGTATCATGCTGTGCGGATATGATTATTACAAATTTTCAAGCGGACACACTGTCCTGAACAGACAGCGGACATGTCAATTCCGGATATCAGGCACAGATTCCGGTTCTGACCGTGATCAGATTCTGCACCGCATCAAAAATCCGGTGTGCAATATACGGATTGTTCATCGTATACAGATGAATGCCGTCCACGCCCTCCGCAATCAGATCGGTGATCTGGTCGATTGCATACGCAATCCCTGCATCGCGCAGCGCGGTTTCGTTATGCTCATATTTTTCCAGCACGCGGACAAATTTCTTCGGGAGCGCCACACCGCAGAGCTTCACCATGCGTTCAATCTGGCGCTTGTTCGTCACGGGCATAATGCCTGCTTCAATCGGCACATTGATCCCCGCAATCCTTGCTTTTTCATGAAAATCAAAGAAATATCCGTTATCCAGGAAAAGCTGCGTGATCAGATGATCGGCACCGCAGTCCACCTTGTATTTCAGCCATTTCAGATCATCGACTGCGCCTGTGCTTTCGGGATGCACCTCCGGATAGCACGCAGCCAGAATGTTGAAATCATAATGCTCTTTGATAAATGCAATCAGATCGCTTGCATGGTGAAAATCATCCGGTGCAGCCGTCTCGTCGGTGCGGTCGCCACGCAGCGCAAGGATATTCTCAATGCCTGCCGCCTGCATCCGGTCAAGGATTTCGCGCGCCTGTTCCTTTGTCAGATTGATGCACGGCAGATGCGCAACGCTCTCCACGCCGTATCTGCGCCGGATATCCGATGCAATCTGAATGGTCTTGCTGCCGTTTTTCCCGCCGCCCGCGCCGTAGGTCACGCTGATAAAATCCGGCTGGATATCCGAAAGCTGCTCCAGCGTCTGATAGATCACGCTTTCATCCGCATCAGGCTTCGGCGGAAATACCTCCAGCGAAAATACGGTTTTCTGTTCAAATAATTCAGCTGTTTTCATTTCGCACCTCTGCCGCTGCACTGACAAGATTTTTCAGGCTCGGAACAGTCTCCTCATTGCCTCTGGTTTTCAGTCCGCAGTCGGGATTGACCCAGAGCTTTTCTGCCGGAATCCGCGCCTTCATTTTTCCGATTGCCGCCTTGATCTCCTCTTTCGACGGAACACGCGGCGAATGAATATCATATACGCCCGGACCGACTTCGGTGCGGAAATTATTTTCTTTCAGCACATCGAGAATCGTCAGATCAGAGCGCGATGCCTCAAACGTGATGACATCCGCGTCCATATCATCAATCTCGCGGATGATATCGGCAAATTCGCTGTAGCACATATGCGTGTGAATCTGAGTTTCCGGCTTGACGCCGCTGTGAACATACCGGAACGCCGGAATCGCCCAGTCGAGATAATCCTCGCACCAGTCAGATTTGCGGAGCGGCAGCTTTTCGCGCAGCGCAGCCTCATCGACCTGAATGATTTTGATGCCGTTTGCTTCGAGATCAAGCACTTCTTCACGGATTGCAAGCGCGATCTGCAAGGCGCTCTCTTTCAGAGAAATATCCTCGCGCGGGAATGACCAGTTGAGGATTGTAACCGGACCGGTCAGCATTCCCTTCATCGGTTTCTTTGTCAGGCTCTGCGCATACACAGACCAGCGCACGGTCATCGGCTTTGCACGGGAAATATCGCCCCAGACAACCGGCGGTTTGACGCAGCGCGTACCGTAGGACTGCACCCACGCCTTTTCCGTAAAGATATATCCGTCAAGGCATTCGCCGAAATACTCTACCATATCATTGCGCTCAAATTCACCGTGGACGAGCACATCCAGCCCGATCTCCTCCTGCAATTTCACGCATTCTGCAATCTTGCGCTCGATCAGCTTTTCATAATCCGCAGCAGATAATTCGCCCTTCCGAAGCGCCGTGCGCGCAGATTTGACATCGGCAGTCTGCGGGAAGGAGCCGATAGTTGTCGTCGGAAAGAGCGGCAGATGAAAGCGTTTCTTCTGAATCTTCTCGCGTTCCGCAAATACAGGCAGGCGGACAAAATCCTTGTCTGTCAGCGCTGCAACCTTTGCACGGACGGCGTCATTTCTGCCGGAGCGCTGTGCGCTGTACAGTGCCTGATTGCGGCAGTATGCCTCTGTTTCAGCCGGATTGACTGCATCTGCAATTTTGCTGATCTCTGCCAGCTCTGCGAGCTTCTCCTCTGCATATGCAAAATGCTTTTTATAGCTTTCCGCGAGCTTTGTCTCATTGCGGAGCGTGCACGGCACATGCAGCAGAGAACAGGATGTATTCAGCACGATATTGTCTGTATGCTGTTTCAGTTCATCCAGAATCGTAAGCGTCGCGGCGTAATTGTTGCGCCAGATATTCTTGCCGTTGACAAGACCTGCAAAGAGTGTTTTATTCTTCGGGAAACCGTTTGCCCGTACAAGATCAAGCGACTGTCTGCCTTCGACAAAATCCAGCCCGATGCCGTCAAACTCCAGCGCGCAAAGTGCCTTGCAGCAGTCGCGGACATCGCCGAAATAGGTCTGTGCAAGCACGCTGACACTGCCCTTGTTCGGCAGTATTTTTTCATACAGCGCAGAGAACAGTGCAATGTCCTCAGCAGTCATATCCTTAACCAGAGAAGGCTCATCAAACTGCACCCATTCCGCGCCGAGCTCATTGAAAATCTGGAGCAGCGACGCATATGCTTCGGCAGTCTGTTCGATGAAATCCGCTGCGGTTTTTGTGCCCTTATAGCGTGCCAGTTTCAGGAATGTATAGGCGCCTAGGATTACCGGCTTTGTTTTGACACCGTTTTCCATTGCTTCGTTGAACAGATCGAACGGCTTTGTTCCGGCAAGATAAATTTTCGTATCATCGTCGATTTCCGGCACCATATAATGATAATTCGTATTGTACCATTTCTTCATTGCCAGCGCCCTGACATCGCCCTTTTCGCCCTGATAGCCGCGCGCTGCCGCAAAATAGGTATCCAGTGCCGAAAGCCCGAGCGCGGTATATCTTGCAGACACCGCATTCAGCAGAAATGCAGTATCCAGCACGCCGTCGTAGAACGAAAAATCGTTTGAAGGGATCAGGTCAAGCCCGCTGTTCTTTTGCAGTTGCAGATTGCTCAGGCGGATTTCCTTTGCCGCTGCTTCCAGTTCTGCTGCGGCGATCTCACCGCGGAAATACTTTTCACTTGCAAATTTCAGTTCACGAAGATTTCCGATTCTGGGATAGCCGATAATTGTAGTTTTCATTTCCGATTCCTCCGATATGTTTTATGACAGGTTTATTATACCACATCGGTCAGAAATGTGTTAATATCAAAAAATCATGCCGTGCCATAGCCGAAAGCTATATCAAAGCGTACAGTTCGCAATATAGCTTCTCAGATGCTCCAGATACCGGCGCGTGATGTCATTCATCGGTCTGTCGGTTGTGACGATATAGCCGATCTCCATGATCTCATCGCTGACAAGCGGAATCGACACGATATTGCTGCCGTTTAAGTCCTCACTCAGAATACCGGAGGAAATCGTGTAGCCGTCCAGACCGATCAGCAGATTGAACAGCGTCGCACGGTCGGACACCACAATGTTTTTCGGGCTCTCCGCCGTGATATGCAGTTCCTCCGCAAAGTAAAACGAATTCTTCACGCCCTGATCGTAGGTCAGGCGCGGAAAGGCTTTCAGGTCATCCAGCGTCACCGATTCCCTGCCGACGAGCGGATTGCTCCGGCTGACAAACACATGCGGCTTTGCCGTGAACAGCGATTCAAATTTCAGTTCCTCATTTTGCAGGATATGCCGGATGACCTCGCGGTTGAAGCTGCTCAGATACAGCACGCCGATATCGCTGCGGTGTGTCCGGACATCCTCGATGATCTCCGCGGTTTTCAGTTCACGGAGCGTGAATTCGTATTTGTCCCTGCCGTATTCGCGCACCAGCTCGACAAATGCATTGACCACAAATGCATAGTGCTGCGAGGATACCGCAAACGCACGGTTCGGCGGCGGCGCGGATTTGTATTCGCGTTCGAGCAGTGCAGCCTGCTCAACGATCTGCCGCGCATAGGACAGGAATTTCGTGCCTTCTTCGGAAAGATATACGCCGCGGTTGCTGCGGTTGAAGATCGTGATGCCCATTTCCTTTTCCAATTCCGCAACCGATTTGGAGAGACTCGGCTGTGCGGTAAACAGACGCTCCGCCGCCATGGTGATCGAGCCGGTCTCCGCGATCATGATGATATATTTTAATTGCTGTAGTGTCATATGCTTCCTCCTTTGCTGTTTCTATTATACCACAGAAACTGCGGAAGGACAAGAGTTGCAGATGCCGGTTATGCCGGAATGTGTTTCCTTGTGATCGTATGAGAATTCGCTTTGCACATTCACCCAAGATGACAAAACTGTAAGATTCAGATAAAGAAACCGTAAGATCGCTGTGCTATAATAGAATCAAAAGAACGGGAGGTACGCTTATGGAATTACTGCATGTGGAAAATCTTTGCAAGGTTTACGGCAAAGGAGAAAATGAAGTCAGAGCGGTGGACGGCGTGTCGTTCAGCGTGCCGAAGGGGCAGATGGTTGCGATTGTCGGCGCGAGCGGCTCGGGAAAATCCACGCTGCTGCATATGATCGGCGCGGTAGACCGTCCGACATCCGGAAAAATCTATCTGGACGGGCAGGATGTATTCCGGCAGAACAACCGAGAGCTTGCGATCTTCCGCAGACGGCAGGTCGGGCTGATCTATCAGTTTTATAATCTGATCCCTGTTCTGACTGCCGAAGAAAACATCATGCTGCCGGTGCTCATGGACAGCAGAAAGCCGGATAAGGAACATCTCGAACAAATACTGGATATGCTCGGACTGAAAGCGCGCAGAGATCATCTTCCCTCGCAGATGTCCGGCGGACAGCAGCAGCGTGTATCAATCGGCAGAGCGCTTTTCACCTCGCCGCAGGTGATTCTTGCAGACGAGCCGACCGGCAATCTCGACAGCAAAAACAGTGCCGAGATCATGGAGCTGCTCCGCCGTTCAAACCGTGAGCTCAAACAGACGACGCTCATCATCACGCACGATGAAAAAATTGCCGAGCAGTGCGACCGCATCATTGTGCTGCGCGACGGCAAAATCATCTCCGATGAAGCGAATGCTTCTCCGAAGGAGGCTGACAGCCATGATGAGATATGAGAGCCTGTTAGCGTCCCGTTATATCAAAGCGCAGAAGCGACAGTCTGTCTTTACCTGTGTCAGCATTATCGCCGCCGTCGCGGTCATGACGATGGTGTTTGTGCTGTACAGCGTCTGCATGGACTGTATGGAGAGCACCTTTTACAGCAGCGGCGCATATCATCTGATTTTCAGTGAGCTGACCGAGGAACAGGCAGAAGCCATGGCGGATTTCGACGAAGTTCGCTCCTTGCAGCTGGAGCGCACACCGGACGGCGTTTCTGCATATGTCTTATTCGGCAGCGACATCGGCGACCGCGAACTCTGGCTGATGAATGCTTCCAAAAAGATCGGCGCATTTGATAAGTACGAGCGCAGCAAATACAATTCTATGCACGGCGCATACAAATGGAACGACAATCTCATGAAAATAGACAGCGTCTATGACGGCGGGCATCTGGTCAAGCTGCGGATTTTCTGTATCTTCTTCATTTTTGCGATATTGATCGCGGTTGCGCTGCGCATGATCATTGACACGGCGTTTGAAGTCTCGTCTAAGGAGCGTGAGCGGCATTACGGCGTATTACAGTCAATCGGCG
Organism: Oscillospiraceae bacterium; assembly: GCA_017550285.1. Classification (GTDB taxonomy): domain Bacteria; phylum Bacillota; class Clostridia; order Oscillospirales; family Ruminococcaceae; genus Firm-04. Next base: position 26,256 of record JAFZPP010000047.1, on the reverse strand, counting down.
CAACGCCGGAGCAGATCGTCCGCATCATCACCTCCGAGGGACTTCGTCTCTGCATGATCGCAATTCCGTTCGGTCTGATTGCAGGCATCGGGTTTGCCTATCTGATGTACAATGTGCTTCTGAATGCAGGACTTGCCGATCTCTTTGAGGGCATGACCGCCGCAAAGCTCTCTCTGCCGTTTTCGGTTGACATCAAAATGCTGCTTGTTGCGGCGGTTGTCGGCATTGTCTGGGTATTTCTTTCGGCTTACGGCGTCGGCATGCGCATCATCAAAAAGACACCGATGGAAGCGATCACGGCACGCGCCAACAATGTCGAAAAGGTCAGAAAGCGCACGCTTTCGGGGCTTTTGTTCGGCATCTCCGGCAGCATCGCCTCCCGCAACGCAAGACGGCAGAAAAAGCGTTTTGTCGTTACCGTGCTGACGCTGACCGTTTCGATCACGATGTTTTCGCTGTTTTCCACCCTGACGGAAACAATCGAGCGCAGTGTCAGCGGTTTTATTTCAACTGCCTATTATGGTCAGCAGTCATTCGATTTTGAAGTCGATATCGGCAATCCTGTCAAGGGCATCAGCTATGCCGAAGCAGAACAGGCGCTGCGGGACAGCGGACTCTTTGAAAACATCGCTGTTTCAACGCTTGAGAGCGTTCTCACATCAGAAGATAAAGACAAACTATATGTTTCTTATGTCAACCGGGAAGCATACACACAGTATTTCGGAGCAGATGCAACGGTCAGCTATGATGAGCTGGTCCGCTCCGGCGGGTATGTTTACATTGCGAACGGAGAGTATGACAAAAAGTATGCAGAGCAGCTCCAAAGCGGTTCGCTGCCGGTTTTCAGCAATTACTGCCGGCTGCCGGATGATGCTGATACAGAAAACATGCGTTACGTAGACCGTCACAGGAAATATGCGAAAATTGAACAAAAGGAGCATACACTCAGTATCATCGGTCCGGTCTCAATGAAAAATGAAAACAAAAGGGATTTTTACTGGTACGGAGCAACTGAGTGCCTGTACGGAGCAATCGAGACGCATGAACAGATTCAGGCAGAATGGTTCGGCGAGGGGTTCGATACTGATACGGCATATGCGAATTTCTCCTTTGCCGGAAGCAGCGCAGAGGATTATCAGTACAATGCTGCGGATTATAAAAAGGCACAGGACTGGCTTAACGAGCATACCGATCTCAATTTCACGGCTGAACTCAATCCGGATGATCCGCATTGCTGGTACGAGGATTTTTACGGCATCAAGTGGAAAACGCACAGCATCATGGCGACGGTTCGTGCCGGCGTGCTGATGCTGAATATCCTGCTTGCACTGTCGGCGCTCATCAATCTGATGAATATTATCTCGACCGGCATCGCAAACCGCCGCAGCGAGCTGGCATCTTTACAGTGCGTCGGCATGACTGACAGGCAGCTTGACCGCATGGCAATCATTGAATGCCTGCAATTTGCGGGTGCGGCAGCAATCATTTCCGCGCTGATCTGCGGGCTTGTCATCTTCGGAGTGAACCGCGGTCTGGCGCCGTGGCTGGCACGCGAAACCTGTGCAGAGGAAGCTGACAGAACTGCAATGGAGAATATGCTGACAGATATGCTGCGAATTGACTGCATTGCGCCGATGGTTCGTATCGTATTTTCGGCGCTGGCGGCATTTGCGGCGGGCTGTATCACCTCGCTTGTCATGCTGCGGGTACAGAACACCGAGAGCCTGACCGATCAGGTTCGCGGCTCGGAAATGAAGCTCGATACAAAGAAATCGCATATTCTCCGGAACAGTATTCTTGCGGTCGCGGGTGCATTTGTCCTTGTGATTGCGGGGCTGCGGATTTACAGCGTCGCCGCCTATCATCATGACCGTGACGAATATGCAAAGGCAGGCTATCTTAATCTCGTGGACGGCAAAGACACCAGGATCAATGTTTACAGTACCGGCGTACAGAACGGCAAGCATACGTTTGTCGGGCTCTCGGGCATGGGCATCCAATGCTATCCGATTTACGCAAAGACACTCAATGAACGGCTCGGCAAGGAAAATACTGTCGTGTATGCCGACCGTCCGGGCTACGGTTTCAGCGATGATTCCTACAAAAGACAGACGCTGGAAGAGGTCGTGGAGAATCTCCGCGCAGGACTCAAAAACGCAGGCTTTGCAGCGCCGTATGTGCTGATGCCGCATTCCTATGCCAGCTTTTATGCGCTCTGGTGGCAGGCGCGGTATCCGGAGGAGGTCGAAGCAATTATATTTATGGACTGCACGGATGTACCGAAAAATGAACACTGGCGGACATGGACAGTTGACAATTACCCCTCGAAAGCCGCTGCCTATGCAGAAGCGCGCAGATACTGGCTGCGGACATGGCTCGGGCTGGACAGACTGAACCCGCTGCCCAAGGATGAAGAAGATCTGGCAGACGGGAGATCCGTTCTGACGCAGGAGCAGCTGAAACTCATTGAACTGACAGAAAACCGTCAATGGAGTGCAGCAATGATTTCTCAGGATGCAACTGCGCCGGAGGCTGCCCGCGAGCTGCGGGAGCTTCTGAAACCGACCGATACCCCGAAGCTCTGGTTCTCGACGATATCCTCCTGCGAAGAGGATATCCGCGAAGGAATGGAATTCGTGAAGGCAGATTATGAGGCAGCCGGACTGAAATACAAGCAGGAGCCGGAAGCTGCTGCAAAAGCAATGTGGCAGAGTGAGGAATGGTACTGTCAGGATTACTATGACAATACACTGACGCCGTTTCTGGAGCAGTGCGGAAATTGCAGACTTGTCCCAATCGGCGGTTATCATCACCTTTTCTATGCGCAGAAGCCGGATGAAGTGGCGGATACGATTCTTGATTTCCTTGCAGCCGGCAGTGCCCGTCTTCAATGATCGAAAGTTCTCCGGTCAGCCTGCTGTAAAATAAAGTGCGTCATTCTCAGCTTGCTTTTTACATATAAATCGTGTATAATGATATGCAGCAGGAGGTGAACGCTATGCCGAAAATTTTACTTGTCGAGGACGATGAACTGCTTGCACGGTTTCTGATGCGGTTTCTCAATTCCGAGGGCTGTCAGACAGACTATGCAAGCGGTCAGAATGATGCGCTTCGCATGTTTGCGGGAAATGCGTATGACTGTGTGCTGCTCGATATTTCGCTCAAAGACGGCAACGGCTACTCTGTTTGTGCAGCAATCAAGGCACAGGATGATACCCCTGTCATCTTCATCACGGCATCGGCAGACGAAGCCTGCACGGTCGCCGGATTTGAGATTGGTGCGGATGATTATATCGGAAAACCGTTCGGCACACGGGAGCTGCTTGCCCGCATGAAAAATGTCATGCGCCGGCATCAGAAATCCTCACCGCTGCTGCATTGCTGCGATGTTACCATAGACCCGATCAAGGGCATTGTCCGGAAAAACGGCATCGAGATCGCCATGTCTGCGCTGGAATACCGCCTGCTGCTGGTATTCTTCTCCAATAAAAACCAGATGCTCTCCCGTGACAGGCTTGCAGAGGAGCTCTGGTCTCTGACAAAGGAGTTTGTATCGGACAATACGCTGAGTGTCTATATCCGCAGGCTGCGCGAAAAGATCGAAGATGATCCGCAGGTGCCGCATATCATCATCACCGTCAGAGGGCTCGGCTATAAGGCGGTGGACGAATGAGAGCGAAAAAACGCAGACTGATTCACATACTCCTGACCGCAGCCGGTGCGGCAATCTGTGCTGTTTTCAGTATGCCGTGCGCCGTTACAGTCGTGATCACATCTGCGGCATTTTTCCTGTTCTACGAGATCATTCTCTCTCAAAGACGGGATCAGGTCATGAAGCTATGCGATGATATTGACCGTATCCTGCGCAGTGACGATGCGATCTCGTTTGATGAATTCAAAGAGGGAGAGCTGAGCGTTCTTTCTTCGGAAATACACAAGATGACGATTCGTCTGCGTGAGCAGAATGCAGAGCTGCAAAGTGAAAAGCAGTTTGCGAAAGAAGCGCTGGAAGACATTTCCCATCAGCTCCGGACGCCGCTGACCTCTGTCATGATGATACTCGGTCTGATGAATGATTCTGAGCTGACGGAAAAGGACCGCATGGCGTATCTGCGTGACCTGTATGAACTGCTTGCACGCATGAAATGGCTGATTGAAACCATGCTGAGTCTGTCGCGGATCAAGGCGGATGCAGTCAATTTTGCAAAGAAAACCGTTTCCTGCCGTGAACTGATTGCACAGTCCGTTGAGACCGTATCGGTCACGGCAGAATTAAAGGGCGTGGAGCTCCGGACGATCATCGACGGAGAACCTGCATTGATCGTGGATATGCATTATACATCCGAGGCGATTGTCAATCTGCTGAAAAATGCAATCGAGCACACGCCGGAGGGCGGCACGGTCACCGTCACAGCAAAAGGCAGCAATATTGCAACAGAAATTACGATTACTGACACGGGCGAAGGAATCCCCGAAGCAGAGCTGCCGCATATTTTTGAGCGGTTCTACCGTTCCTCCGAATACAAAAAAAACGGATTCGGTATCGGACTGGATTTCGCAAAGAGAGTGATCTCTGCGCAGGACGGGAGCCTGCGTGCATCAAATATCAAACCGCACGGTGCGGCATTTTCGATTCATTTCTTTCATACCACAATCTAAAAAACAGGCAGATGTACGTTTGAACGAACATCTGCCTGCTATTTCTTCACATCAATGTCTGCTCATTGATAATCAGGTGGAATTCGAGATTCAGGAAGTGCGCAGCCTTCCGGCAGAGCAGCATCCGTTCCATGAAAATCTCAAAATACTCTCCGATCTCGCCGTATCGGGTATCAATCACGAGTTTCAGCTTGATTGCGGTTTGCTCGCGGTTGATTTTCAGCTGCGAAGATGTCACGGAATAATTTACGCGGTCATGAATATCAAAATCCTCGACCGTATCCTGCACACGGTTCCGGCGGACATCCGATTTATCGGCGAGAATGAGTGCCGCTGCGATATCGCTGACCGGAACGCCGCTTCCCTCGTCGTGATTGCCGATTGCACGAATAATCGGCGCAATATCCTCTGCTGCAATGCCCATTTTATCCAGCAGGTAAAATGTCATCAGTGCACCGGACTGGCTGTGATCGACGCGGTTGATCACGTTTCCCATATCGTGCATCCATGCAGCGGTCAGTGCAAGATCAACGGTGTGATCATCCCTGCCCAGCGTCTCCAGAATGTAGCCCGTGCGCTCCGCGACCACGCCGATATGTGCAAAGCTATGCTCCGTATAGCCCATTGCATGCATTGACTTATTCTGCTCGTCGATATATACACGGATATCGTGTTCATTTCTGACCCTGTTATACAGCGGAAAGCGCGCTGTGTTCTCCGAATATTCTGAACTCATTGTTCATACTCCCTTCTCGTCCTGTTCTGTTTGCTGCCGGTTTTTATCCGTTCCTTTTTTCAGTGCGCCGCAACCCGGCATTATGTATGCTTATTATAGCACATTATCACGCAAAAAGCAAGCTGAGAGAAGTGCTTTTTTGCAGCAGTTGGCTCTTCGGAGAGCTTTAGATCCATGGAGGGCGGCACTGCCGCCTTATAGCACATTAACCGTGAAATTTCAACCCTCGTCGCGAAATTGCGATGTTTTCGGGCATTTTCATCGGTCGGGTCTGCTGATTGGTCAACAACCGGTCGGGCGTGTCCTGCCCGCTTTGCTGCATCTGCAATGCTGATACCCGCCTGTAGTTCCAGACTCACTGCCGTATGACGAAACATATGGGGATGTATATGCGGCAAACCATGCTTCTTTGTAAAGTTTTGCAAGAAATACCGTACTGTGTCCGGGTTGATACAGGCTCCGTACCGATGTTCTGCAAAAAATACTGCATTCGCCTCATAATTCCACTTGCTCCCGAATCGCTCTACCCTTTTCAGATAGTAGGCATGGTACTCTTTGAGTATATCCATGATACCTGTGTCCATTGTGAGCCAGCGGTCACCTGCGTTGGTCTTGCAGCCGTCCATAATTTGTGAGCCGGATTTGCTGCAACCAAAATGTCGGCAAATGTGAATGCGGTTTGCATCAAAATCAATGTTATCCCATGTCAACGCACAGATTTCCCCAATCCGGCAGCCCGTTGCAAGCATCAGACTGAACAGCACCTGATACATATAATGCTTACTGTCACCATACAGAGCCGTGAAAAATGCGTTGATCTCGTCCTCGTTGAGCGCCTGCACCTCTTTCACATCGCGTTTCGGCGGCATCGCTGCACTTGCGTAGTTTCGCGGAATCAGATTCTCCTTGAATGCCATTGCAAGCATCGAATGGATGAACAGATGATACTGATACACGGTCGCCTTTGACACGCCTGTGCTGAGCATATCAGAATACGCCTTGTTGATCGCTGCAGGGGTAAGCTGGTTGAGATGGATATGCCCGAAGTAGGGCGCTACGCGCTTTCGGCAGCCGGTGTAGCTGTAAATCGTCGAAGGCGAAAGCCCTGCCTGTTCTTTCATGCCGATTGCATACAATATCCATCGTGGTATAGAAATATATCAGGCGCAGCTTTATTAAACGGCGAACTTGATATTACAAGCAGAGAAAAAGAACAATACTATCGAATTAACGATATTTATCATATGCAATCCACTGATACTTTAAGTATTATCTCAAATTATGAAACCTATCAGCAGACAACGGACTATACTTGTGGTGTCAGCAATATTATTATGCTGATGCAGCACTATGGGTGGTATGATGAAACAGCATATGACGAGCTTTCTCTCGCCAAATATACAGGGACAAGTGCAGAAAACGGTGTGTCTGCACAGGATCTTGGTAAGTATCTGCGCTCTATCGGGTGAAATGTTGAGGTAAGCGAATGGATGAATATGCCATTTGATTATCATTCGGATTATAACCGTGCAATCAATGAATTTTCTGATTGGGTAATTGAACATCTACATAACGATCAGCCTATCATGGTTGACTGGAATGATTGGAGCGGTCACTGGCAGACTATCATCGGGTATGATACGATGGGTACAGATGATAAAAGTGACGATGTACTGATATTTGCCGATCCTTATGATACAACCGATCATTATCAGGACGGATATTATGTGTTCAGTGCATCACGTTTTCTTAAGATGTGGACAGACAGCAGCGTAAATGAGATCGAAGGATGTATGCAGCAATATGTCATTGCGTATCCCACTCAAAAATACAATAAAAAATCATCATCTTCACAAGCTGTACCTGTTCGGCAAAATGAATTTCCAGAAAAGCATACGGTAGGTTATCCTTCGTGGTATAGCTTACTCGAAGGTGCTGCATGGGCAAATGGCTATCTTGATATGGACAAGAATCAGTCTGCTGTATACCAGTACTATATCGCACCAGATATTTATAATATGTCTTCAAGTAACACGCTCACGCTGATTCCACATTATAAAACATACCAACAAACGACCGATTATACTTGCGGTGTGTCTAATATCATCATGCTGATGGAGCATTATCTTAATCTTGGAGCGAATGAATATGATGAAATGGTCCTTGCAGACAAAACAGGAACAAGAGCAGGAAATGGTGTATCTGCACAAAATCTTTCTGATTATCTCAGGAGTTATGATTATACAACAATCGTTAGTGATTGGGGCAATCTGCCGTTTGACTTCTATCATAACAGCTTTGATACCGCAATGGAACAATTCAAGGAAGAAACGATCGAACGTTTGGCAAATGACGAACCGATCATGGTAGATTGGAACGATTGGGGTAGTCACTGGCAGACAATTATCGGCTATGATACAATGGGAACGCAGAATACTTCTGACGATGTACTGATCTTGGCAGATCCATACGATACGACCGATCATTATCAGGACGGATATTATATTTTCAGTGATTCTCGCTTTTTGAAAATGTGGTCAGATGCCAGTGTCGATTTAGTTAGCGGAAGTACACAGCAGTATTTAATTTTCTATCCATAAACAATATGCCGTTCCTACTACACAGTTAGATTTCTTGACATACTTGCTGCTTTTCTGTATTCCGATGGTGTCATACCAAACAGGCTCTTGAATTTGCGGCAGAAATACCCTATATTTTCAAAGCCTGTATCGGCAGCAATGGCAGAAACGCTTTTTTCGGTATCCGAAAGCAGCCTTGCCGCACATTTAAGCCTGTACTCTATCAGATAGCTGACAGGAGAAGTGTGAAGATACTGCTTGAAAAGCTCCAGAACGCTGCTTTTGCTGAGAGAGACTACAGCCGCAAGCTCATCAAGTGTGATCTGACGGGCATAATTGGTATGGATATACTGCATGATCATCTGCAATCTCGAACGTGTCAGAGATGTTGTGCTTTGTGACGAGACTTGTCTCGCAGGCGCGGAAATCTCATATATAAGTCTCCATAATTCAAGTAATGCACTGACAGTTTTTATCTCATTATCACTTTCGCTTTGCAGGTAAAATATCTCTTTCATAATAAGAATGATCTTCTGTTCGGCGCTGTTTTTCTGTGTGAAAACCATGCATTCATTTGTCGAGTTGATGACAGGTTCGATATATTTTTCGTTTATCAGGCTGCCCTCGGTTGCAAGCAAGCTTGGCGAGAATACAATGTTCGGAATGACCGTACTGCCTTCGCATTCAAGACGGTGTATCACTCTGGGATTAATGAAAACGCCTTCTCCTTCATGAAGTACATACCGTTTGCTGCCAGCCAAAAGATAGGCTGTTCCTCTTTCCACAAGGATAAATTCCACCTCGCTGTGCCAGTGCCAGTCAATGGTATGAAGCTCAAACTCCCATATATCTTCATAATAGTATCTGAACGGATACTCATTACTTCCGTGAGCGACTGTTTCACGGAAGGTTTCGTCTGCTGATATTTTCGGATAGTTTCTGTCTGGCATATATTCACCGTCCTCTCTATTATCTGTGATATTGTGTAATAAGAATACGATTTTGTGCATTGAAACGGTCTGGAAAATCGTATATAATATAATCAGTATAGCACAGAACAATGATAAAGTCAATATTTCGGAGGTGGTTGATTGTCAAGATCAGAAAACAAAGCGTTCTATCATAAACTTATAATGCTTTCCTTGCCGATAGCACTTCAAAGCCTGATGCTCGCTCTTGTAGCTGCCTGTGACGCTCTTATGCTCGGACGGGTAGAGCAGAACGAAATGACTGCGGTATCTCTTGCGACGCAGATACAGTTCGTGCAGAATATGTTCATCTATGCTGTGACAGGTGCAGGGGCGATACTCGGAGCGCAGTACTGGGGCAAGGGCGACAGACGCACTATGGAGGAAATATTCTGCCTGATGCTGCGTGTCAGCGGCATCGTTTCACTGATATTCTTCACAGCCTGCGAGCTTATCCCCTCATTGCTGATGCAGATATTTTCGGGTGATGATGTGATAATTGGCATAGGCTCGGCGTATCTGCGGACAGCAGGCTGGTCTTATCTGATAACAGGCATATCTCAGTGCTACCTTACGATGATGAAGGTCACCGACAGAGTGAAAGCAAGTGCCTTTGTCAGTTCATGTGCGGTGATACTCAACATCATCTTCAATTTGGTACTGATATTCGGTATGCTCGGTTTTCCTGCCATAAAAGCAAGGGGTGCGGCACTTGCAACGACTTTAGCCCGTGTCACAGAGCTTATTCTTGCGGTGTGCCTGACATCGGGCAAGAAGCATATACGTCCCGTGTGGAGCAGTCTTTTCAGCACAAACAAACAGCTTACAAAGGATTTTATGAAGCAATGTCTGCCGCTTATGGGCGGTTCACTTTTCTGGGGTGTAGGATTTACCTCATATACGGCTATCATCGGTCATATCGGAACGGATGCCGCTGCGGCAAACTCGGTGGCGTCGGTGGTGCGTGACCTGATCTGCTGTATCTGCAACGGTATCGGCAGTGCGGCGGGTATCATCGTCGGTAACGAGCTTGGGGCAGGAAAGCTGGACACAGGAAAGGCTTACGGGATAAAGCTGAAAAATATATCCTTTGTGATCGGCTTTTTGTCAACAGCATTGGTACTGGCGGTGACGCCTGTTGTGGTGAACGCCGTCAAGCTGACCGACGAAGCGAGAAGCTACCTTACCGGAATGATGATCATAATGTCGGTATATATGATAGGCAGATGCGTTAATACCGTCACGATAAACGGTGTACTTGACGGCGGAGGAGATACTGTTTTCGATATGTACAGCTTAGTGGTGTGTATGTGGTGCATAGCTATCCCGCTGGCACTGCTCGGTGCGTTCGTCTTTCATTTCCCCGTTCTCGCTGTCTATGCCTGCACCTGCCTTGACGAGGTAGGAAAGATACCGTGGGTCATGCTGCGTCTGCGAAAATACAAATGGGTGAAAGACCTGACCGTAAACAAGAATGAAAAGCAGTCCGAATTATTATGTGAAGGAGAATCATTATGACAAGCAGAAGGTTTACAGAAATGTCCCCCGAATGGGTACGCAAGCCGAATAATGCTACATTATCGGATGACAGGATCGAGATCGTTACCGAAAGCGGCACCGATCTCTGGCAAAGAACATATTACGGCTTCACAAACGATAATGCACCTGTATTTCAGGCGCAGACCGATGAGAAGTTCTTCTCATTCATTGTAAAGACGCAGTTCGCAAGCAAAGACCGCTTCGATCAGTGCGGTGTGGCGATGTATCTCGACAGTGACAACTGGTTCAAGGCTTCTATTGAGTACGAGGACGAGAATATTCAGCGGCTTGGAAGTGTTGTCACGAACAACGGCTATTCCGACTGGGCGACTACTGATATTTCTTCCGATATAAAGGAAATGTGGTATCGTTTCAGCCGCCGTGAGAGCGATTTCTGTATCGAATGCAGCAGGGACGGCAAAGATTATAAACAGATGCGTATCTTCCATATGTTTGCAGGGGCGGAAAGTATAAAGTTCGGTATTTATGCCGCAAGTCCGACTACGGGTTCATTCAAGGCTGTATTCACGGATATGACCGTTACAGAGTGTCAATGGGAATCTGATGCTGAGTGGAAAAAGTAAAATATGAAAAAGAGTGGCGGATTCACCGTTTCGGGTGAACGGCACTCTTTTCTTATTGCAATTGAAGTAATACTTCTATTTTAGCGAGTTACTTATTCTATAGAATAAAACGTGTTTGATAGAGTTTGTAGGGCTATTCTCTGAATTATGGGAATAGCTCTTATATTTTTACGAATGGAAATATGAAATACATAGCGAATCCGCCTGTTATTCGGTATACATTCAAATAAAAGCGTTGTCCTCTGTACTTAGAGGTCAACGCTTTTACTGATATTTCGCTGATTTGGAATAGTGTCGATAAGTGTCATTTACAAAGGTTGTTGACGAAACTCACGAACAGTTTTGTGGTGCATAAAAGAGCGTCACTCTCCATTTGATTGTAATATGAAGAATGATGCTCTTTTCCTATCTATTAAATTCTATCAATATTTACACACTCACAAGCTCCGCCACCTCCTGTGGCGTTTCCTTGTAGCCGTTCTTCGCCCAATAGATGTACAGCTTATACCCGCCGCCGATCTTATAGACGATTTCCCAAGCGTTGGCAGTATCGCCCAGCCTTGCGGAGAACGGAATGAACATACTGCTCGTTCACGCTGCCGTGACCGATCTTGAAGCGGATCACCCTATTGCAAGGAAAGTCATAGACGGCATATTCACAGGTCACCCCGAAGCCTGTCCCGTTACATTCAAGCCTTTGGGGAAACACCCGATAATTGATGATGTGAAAGAATTTACTTTCCCCGAAAATGACGAGCATTACATGATGACAATGTTCGGCAGTAAAGATACCGTGATAATCGCAGAAACGAGGTCGCAGAATGGTATACAGCCAGCGATGTGGGTTAAGCAGACGGACAAATACCGTGTGTGCTGTGTAACCCCCGGACATACAACAAGCAACCTTGTATGCGGCGAGTATGTCAAGGTGCTGAGAAATGCCGTTAAATGGTGCTGCGAATATCGGAATAATTGTAATAATTCTTGTGCAGGGCGCAGCAATATTACAAAAATCCTCGGTGCAATGCGCTATATTATTCCAGATCATTCCGTTTACGCTTCTGCTCTCCACAGCTCTGCTCCTGTCGCAGATACTCCTCGATCGTCCGCTGTGCATCGGCAAGCTCACGAGCTTTCTTGTCCGCCTGATTATACTCTGTATTCATTGCAGACATCTTCTGACGGAGTGCCGTGATACTCTTCTCCAGCTTCTCCACGGTCGGAATATGCCCCGACGGATAAAGCTCCAACACCTGTGTACGGACTTTCCCATATTCGGAGAGTTCATATCTGTGGGTTTCCTTATACTTCTTCTCGGCTCGACCGCTGAGAGCTTTCAGCTCTTCGCCGTAGTGCTTCACCTCCCGATATTTTTTCAGGACTTTCAGCTTGACTTCCAGATCTTCGACCTCCGTTTTTAGGTTGTTCAGTTTTGAAACAAGTCCACGGCTGTGAGCGTATCCTATCAGGAGCAAAATGCATATCAGGCGCAATTTCTCGAAGCGGAGCTACAGGCATCGTGGCAGTATAAGGCTGCGCAGGAGGATACCCGTGCATTCCGGCATGATGTGCAGAATAATCTCACCGTGATTGCCATGATGATGCAGGAAGGCAAGATAGAAGATGCACAGCATTATCTGAACGATCTGCGTTCAGAGATCAGTGCGCTTTCGCCGAAAGTCGTAACCGGAGATGAAATGGTCGATGCGCTGATTTCTGCAAAGCTGGCGAGAATATCTGAATGCGGCATCACGTTTCGCATGGACGGCGTGATTGACGGCGGGCTGAACTGGAAACCGATGGATATCTGCACTGTCTTTGCCAATCTGCTCGATAATGCAATCGAAGCTGCCGCAAATACGGAAAACGGATTCATTGATCTGGAATTCAAAAAATCGGAGCATCACCGTCTGATACGGGCATCCAACAACTGTGCGGAGGAGCTTGACTGTGATGCGCTGATGCTCAGCGACAGTCACTTCACAAGCAAACAGGACAAGGCGCTGCACGGATACGGTATCGGCAATATTCGCAAAACCGTGGAAAAGAACGGCGGAATGATGAAGGTTTCCTGTGCAGAGCATGTTTTCACAATGGAGATTATTCTGCCGAAGAATTTGTAGTTTTTCAGTCAGAGTGAACATCCGAATTTGTCAAATCTATTATTCAGAATATTGACATTTTTTATCTGATGTGATATAATAAAATATCCGCAATTCCACCCAATGACAGAAAGGATTACAAACATGAAAGACTACATCACAAAAGTAATCGCACTCGCAGCAGCACTGACAACATTTTGCGCTGCAAACACCGGTTTTTCCGCCGTTGCCGCCGACACGCCTGTCGGTGACAGTATGCTCAGGGGCAATCTCAACGGTGACGTTCAGATTTCCGTCGAGGATGCACAGCTCGCGCTGACTGCTGCTGCTGAGATTCTTGCAGGCAATGACAGCGGAATTGATTCGTCCGTACAGCCGCTTGCCGATGTGGACCGTGACGGCGACCTGACTGTAAAAGATGCGCAGTTCATTTTACAGTATTATGTTCAGAATACGGTCTCAAACATTCCGACCGACTGGGATGCGCTGCTCTGTGCAGGACGTCCGCAGAATCAGGTGCCGGACAAAAATGATACGCTGACAATCCTCTGCTGGACAGATGATGATCTGTCAGGCATGATCGAGCACTTTACGACAGCCAATCCGAAGTATCAGGATCATGTCCAATACGTCAACGTCGGCACGGTCGGCGGTGAATCCCGCGAAGTGTATGCAAGTTATCTTGCATCCGGCAAGGATGCCGACCTGATTGTGACAGAGGCAGACTGGATTCTGGATTATACGGACAATGACAAGTTGACCCGTCCGATCACCGATCTCGGCTTCAATGAATCCGATTTCGGCGGCTGCTACCCGTATACACTGAGCGTCGGCAGAAACAGCAGCGGCGTGCTCAAGAGCGTCACATATACCGCATGCCCCGGCGGTTATGTCTACCGCAGCGATCTTGCTAAAAAATATCTCGGCGTCAGTTCTCCTGCGGAAATGCAGCCGCTTGTCAAGGACTGGGATACCTTCATGGAGACTGCCGCGAAGCTCAAAAAAGCATCGGACGGCAAAACTGCAATGGTTGCAAGCCGCGGTGACCTCCTGCAGCCTCTGAAATATGCAAATCACGGCAAGACGTATGAAAAAGACGGCAGCACATATAAACTGATCGTTCCGGATACATTCAAATCATTCTACGACTGCTTCAAAACAGCACAGGCAGAGGGTTATTATGCCACATATGATCAGTGGACGGAAGAATGGTATGAGGTTGGATACAATGATCAGGCACTCGGCTATTTCTTCTCGTCATGGTGCCTTGGGAGAGGCGCAATGCTCGAAAACGCTGAGGGCTGCTTCCAAACGACAGACGGGAATGCTGAAAAGGGCAAGAGTTTCGGCAAGTACAATATCACCGAGGGACCCTCTCCGTGGTTCTGGGGCGGATACTGGCTCATGCTCGGCGCAAATGCCGATTCCGGCACCGCTGCACATGATTTCATCGAGCATTTTGTCGTCAACGGTGAAACAATGCTTTCATACGCACAGAACACCGGCAATTTCGTCAATAATTCATGGGCGATGAAGCAGATCACCCGTCCGAATCCCCTGCTCGGCGGACAGTCTGAATTTGCAGTGCTCGACCGCAATGCAAAGGCAATCAATCTGGAAGGCGTCATCGCACCGAATTACTTTTATACGATGTGGGATTTCTACGGATGCGCGATTGATGCGAAAAGCTATGAGGATGCTGTTGCAAAGCTGACTGACCTGAAAGCGAACGGACAGAATACCGTGATTGCACAGCCGGTGAACGACAACGAGTAATCATACACCAAAAAACGGGAGAGCAAATCAGCTCTCCCGTTTTTATGTATTTCTTCTTTTGCCTGTCAAGCGAGCTTTGCGATAATCTTGAGAATCGCAATGACATCCTCCTGCGAGATGATTCCGTCCTCATTGGCATCTGAAAACCGATATCCATGCTGCGGCACAATGACATCTGCATCCTCTGCAATGACGCGCGCAAGCATGACCGCATCCGAAACATCCACCACACCGTCTGTATTGATATCGCCCGGCGGCGAATCCGGCACGCGCTTGTAGTTGACTGCATTCTTTAGCGCATCCTTCAGACCTGCATTTTTGCAAAGCGGATTTGCCACATCCATTGCAAACCGGCTGTGGTCACCCATACAGACAAATGACAGCCTGTCAGCGTTCTGGATGATATCCGAGAAGCCCGCGTTCAGCGCATCGCAGACACAATCATCGAAGTAAGGCTCATTCGCGCCCGAGGTTACAAGCAGACCGCATTCCAAGCCCTGATCGCTGATCTCTTTGAGCACATGTGCAAAGAACGGCGCCCGCTGATCCCACTCCGGCGCATCACCGAATGCAAGGTCCAGCATAAGACCGTCGATGCGGCAGCCTTCCGTTTCTCTGGCTTTGCTGACAGCCATCAGCATATCCTGCAAAGCGGCATCGTCATCGGGGAACATTTCTTTCACATACAGCTTGCAGCCTTCCGGCGCACTCTGCGCTGCTGCACTGTATACCGCACTGTACAAAGAGGTATAATCGCCTTTGTAGATTTTTTCAAGCCGTTCTTCCGGAAAACCACTGTAAAACCAGCTGCATACAACCATGGTTTTGAGTTTCAGCTGCGGATAAAACTCTTTGACAACCCGAAATGTCTCCTGCACGTTCTCTGCAAACCGTTCGTTCACAACCTCCGGCGCAGCATATGCACCGGAATCATCCAAAAGATAATTGTGGCGAATTGTATCTCTTGAAATGATATCTCCCGTCACAACCGGAATATGATTCTCTCCGCAGTATTCATAATACCGTTCAAACATCCCGCCGCCTTCGGCGTGAATCGGCTTACCGATCTCAAAGGAAGCAAATTGTATGCCGGTTCCGGTCAGATTGTCAATATAGCCAAAGTCATACTGGGACGCAAGGAAAGATTCTGCCGGATCAGTCAGGTCCTCCGAGATGACAGTCTTTCCGATCGAATACACGCCGTTTTCGTGCATGATGCCTTTGATCGAATCGTCCTCCGGCAGATACTGACCGGCATCCGCAGCGCCCGCCGGAATCCCTGAGAGCAGCAATGCGGCAGGCAGAAACAGCGCAGCATTTTTTTTGAACAGCATCATGATTCCTCCTTTGTTCAGTCTGATTTGCATGCATTGAAAAATGTTTGCAGTTGCATACCATATGATGCTGGCAATATCTTTCGCGGTCGGATGGAAACCCTGCATCTCTTCACTTATATTTTATCCGAAATCAGTATAATTGTCAAGAAAAAAATCCGGCAAAACCAGAAATGAAGACGACGCATTCAAAATAATGAAAGCTCCGGTTCTGAAAACCGGAGCTTTCTGATTTACTGTATAAAACTGTTATCCCACATACCAAATCTGATTGGTATTGCCTTTTTTATAGCCCAGCGCAGGCTCAAAAATCCAATCCTGCGTATCGTTTATGCTGCTTGTCCAGAGATTGACGTTGAAGCCCGGTGCAGAATAGGAACCGTGGACATTCAGACGGCATGTCGGTGCACATTTTGCCTGAATCACAAATTTCGTATATTCGGTGCCGTTGAACGTCTGCTTGCCGCTCATCATCATTTTGAACTGCTGTCCGGTTGCGATATTGCGGATGTGCTTTAATTATGTCTGTTCAGTCACCTCCGAATCCGTTTTCTGCGCTGATGCTGTATGCCGTCCGGATCGTTTCACCGCCGTGCATTCGTCATCGCTGACATGAGTATAGCACAGTATTTCCGAAAACGGGAAAATATGTCGTGAACGGTACGAATTCTGTCGTAAGCGGTATTTTTGCTGCTGTTTCAAACTGATGCAGAAACCGAAAACGCCGCTGATACTGCAAAAAGCAGCAGCGGGAAAAGGCATACTCTTGACGCAGGGAGCAGAATATGGTACAATAGTGCTATCAAATTCCGGAGGTGCACGGCGATGTCTTTGAAGCTGATCCATACCGATCTGACCCGTTTCCCCTGTGATGCTGCTGTCCTGTCCGCAGATGAAAACCTTGAATACGGCGGCAGCGTATTCGGTGCATGCAGCAGTGCCGGCGGTCCGACCCTGCATGCTG
The DNA here is from genome assembly GCA_017550285.1 of Oscillospiraceae bacterium. GTDB lineage: Bacteria > Bacillota > Clostridia > Oscillospirales > Ruminococcaceae > Firm-04. Next base: position 9,015 of record JAFZPP010000047.1, on the reverse strand, counting down.
TTCTCAGTGAAGCCGGCGGCTGTACGACCGGTCAGGCAATCCATATTGAAGGCAATGCGTGTCTTTCGGGTCTGCGCTGCGAACATCTGATTATCACGGCTGCCCCCTTCTGGAAGGACGGCACACAGAACGAGACCGACCTGCTCAAAAGCTGCTACCGGAGCAGTCTGGATGAAGCTGTCAGACTGGGCTGCAAAACAATCGGCATCAGCCTGATCGACTCCCGCATTTACGGCTTCCCGAAAGAACTTGCACGGGAAACGGCAGTGCAGGCGATTCTGGAGTATCCGAAAATCCGTGAACTGGATGTGTATCTGATCACATTTGACTGGCGCAGCTACGGCGACCATGCAAACAGAATCCTTGATCTGGAACGGTATATCAACCGCTCTATGCAATTCACCGCATCGGCTGCATCATCCGCCTCAAACAACCTGTCCGCGCAAGCCGAGTCCAACAAAAGCGGTCTGTTCGGTGCAGCGCGGCGCAGTTTTGCGGCTAAGGAATCGGAAATGCGGAAATTTGCATTTTGCGCAGAAGCAGCCGTGCCGCTGGAAGAACGCCTGAAACAACTCGATGAGGGATTCTCCGAAATGCTTTTGCGCAAAATTGACGAAGCCGGCATCAAGGATTCCGAATGCTATAAAAAAGCGAATGTCTCCAAACAGCTCTTCTCGAAGATACGTTCCGACCCGCACTACAGACCGAAAAAGGAAACTGTCCTTGCCTTCGCGCTTGCGCTGAACCTGAACCTTGACGAAACGAATGCACTGCTGAAAACAGCAGGGTATTCGCTCACGCACAGCAATAAATCAGATATCATCATTGAGTATTTTATCAGTCAGCATATCTTCAATGTGTTTGTCATCAATGAAGCGCTGTATACATATGATCAGCCGGTTCTCGGGTCTGACTGATACAAAAACCGGCAGCGCACGGAAAATGTCCACTGCCGGTTGACCTTTTTTCCTTTGATCTGCGGTATGATATAGACACAGGAACAAACCGCCCGCAAATCAAAGGAGGAATCATTATGAAAAACAATCTCACGGAAATGGTCTTTATTCTGGACCGCAGCGGCTCTATGTCCGGTCTGGAAGCCGACACAATCGGCGGCTTCAACGCAATGATCGACAAGCAGAAAAAGGAAGAAGGCGCGGCATTCGTCACGACAGTACTCTTCCATACGCAGTACAGTGTCCTGCATGACCGTCTGATGATCGACAAGGTTCCCGCCATGACCGACAAGGATTACTTTGTCGGCGGCGGCACGGCACTTCTTGATGCAGTCGGCATGACGATCCGGCAGATTGAAACAATCCACAAATATGCCCGTCCGGAGGACGTACCGGCACACACGGTGTTCATTATCACAACGGACGGTCAGGAGAATTCCAGCACGCAGTTCCGCTATGCCGATGTAAAGAAGATGATCGAAGCAGCGAAGGAAAAAGGATGGGAATTCCTGTATCTCGGCGCAAATATCGACGCAGCGGCTGAAGCTGCAAAGATCGGCATTTCCCGCGAACGCGCTGCCAATTACGAAGCATCTGCATGCGGTACCAGAAGCCTGTTCAAAGCAATGAACAGCTCGGTCGCATCGGTTCGCCGGAAGGGTGTCATGTCGGATGCATGGAAGGATGCGCTCAAATAATACTGCACGGATAATTCGATCAAAGCACAGATGACCACAGGAGGAACTGTTGTATGCGAATATCATTTGATCTGGATGACACGCTGTTTGTCGCGGAGGAAGACGGCTTTGCAGTAGAGCCGCCGCTGCGGTTTCCGCTGAACAAGGTGTTTCAGGAACGGCTGCGCAAAGGTACGCCGGAGCTGATGCGGCGGCTGCGGGAAGCGGGCTGGGAAATCTGGGTCTATACGACCTCGTTCCGGTCACCGCTCTATATCCGGTCGCTGTTCCGGCATTACGGCATTCATATTGATGAAATCGTGAACGGTGCACGGCACGAGAGCGAGGTGCAGGCGAAGCATAAGGACCCGATGCCGTCGAAGTATCCTGCACATTACCGCATTGACCTGCACGTAGACGATGACCGTTCTGTGTATCAGAACGGAGAATATTACGGATTCCGCGTGTTCCTGATCGGTCCGCCGGATGACGAATGGGTTGAAAAGATCATGCAGGCAGCAACGATCAGGAAATCATCAACAGGCACCTGATCTTTGCTGCGGTACGGTGACACAATCGGGGACCGTTCAACCGGTCAGCACTGCGGCAATCAACAGCACACCGCAGCGCAAAATGTCAGAGACGCTGTTGCAAAGCAATATTGAAAAGCCCGGCAATGTCGGGCTTTTCGTTGTTTATCAGCTTGATTCATTTATGCACTTTCTCACCTGCTTACTCATATGATGCCAATACATAATGTTTTTATGCGCTGTTTTTGCATTGACAAATGTCGTATATTTATGGTATAATGTCGTATAGTTATATGATCGCTGCATGTTCAGATGAGGAGGTTGCAGATTATGAAAAACTATTTTGATTTGACCGGTCAGGCAGCACTGATTACCGGCTGTTCAACCGGACTTGGTGTGCAAATGGCGAAAGCATTGGCAAGTCAGGGGGCGAATATCATTGCAGTTGCAAGAAGGCAGAATATGCTGGATGAAGTTGCCTCGCAGATTTCGGAAGAATTCGGCGTGGAGGCAGTCGGGATTTCCTGCGATATCACCGATACAGCAACTGTAGAAAAGACCGTTTCCGCAGTCATGGAACGCTTTGGAAGAATTGATATCCTGATCAATAACGCCGGAACAGGCGGTGTTGCACCGGCAGAAGAAATCACAGATGCACAGTTTGAGAATGAGATCAATATTGACTTATTCGGTTCCTTCAAGGTTGCACGGGCGGTCGCAAAGCACGCCATGCTTCCTGCCGGATACGGCAGAATCATTAACATCGCATCCATGTACGGACTTGTCGGAAATAAAATCGCACCCTGTGCGCCGTATCATGCTGCAAAAGGCGGCGTTATCAATATGACGCGGGCACTTGCTTCCGAATGGGGCGAAAAAGGGATTACCGTGAACGCGATCTGCCCGGGATATTTCTATACACCGCTGACTGTTGAAACACTGAATTCTGAGTTTTTCCGGAATTATGCCAAACAGATGATACCGGTTTCCAGATACGGCAATGAAGGAGAGCTGGATACGGCAGCACTGTTTCTGGCGTCGCCGTGCAGTACATATGTAAACGGAGTGATTCTGCCCGTAGACGGCGGATATACCGCGATGTAAAACTGCCGAACAATCGCTTTACATGCTTGCCGCGTGCTTCACGGCAAATACATAAAACAGAAACCGATAAAAAATGCCGCGGGCTGATTTACAGTCCGCGGCATTTTGCTGCCGATATCACAAATCCGAATTTGTGAACTGCACGCTGATCTGATCGGAAATACTTGCAGATTTGTCCAGCTCAATCAGGATATGCCATGCTGCCATATCCGTTGTTTGCGTTTTTGGCACGAACCGGGTAATCCGGACGGCATTCTCGCTGACAGATGTGACCTTATGGCTGATTGAACCGCTGTACTCCTGCAAAACAACCAGCAGCAGCTTATACTCCTTGAACCAGTCATCCGTATACTTTGCAGCTGCTTCTGTAAAGCCGGCTGTGTCAAACGCGCCGGGACCGCTGTTGACCGAAAAATCCAATGCATCCTGATTCTCTGCAATATATGCATCCAACTCTGCACGGGATGCAAACTGCTTCACAATCGGATAATCCGCCGAGCGGTTCGGTGTACGGATATACTGCTCACCGATTTTGCCGAGCAGCGTTTCCCATGTCGTCGGGATATCGGAAATGGTATTGTTCACATAATAAATCAGAATATTCTGCGCGTCCTCAACGGATACGGTATTGTCTCCGTTGATATCTCCGGCTTTTGTCTGCTGTTCTGTCAGACCGCTTTCCAGTCCTGCCATGGTCTGAACATAGGCGAGCAGGGCAAGCTGTGCATCTTCCACGCTGACCGTGCCGTCACTGTTGATATCGCCTGTCAGGATTTCTGTTGATTCCGCAGGCAGAATCGTCAGGAAGAGCTGTGTGGTGAATGCGCAGTTTTCCGCTCTGACGGTAAATGACTGCTTCTCGCAGGGCGCTGCCGCAGTAATCACCAGATCGGACTTCTCCGCGTCAAACGCCCATGTGAATACATCCGAATTGCAGTTGATGCCTGCACTTTGCACCGTTTTCCTGAGATACGGGTCCTCCACATGGATCCGGCGTGTTTCGCCGACATGCATCGGGGAATCATCCCATGTGACCTTCGGTGCATAGTCCACATGGATTTGTGTTACAGTTGTCGTTGTGGTTACGGTCGTTGTTTCGGTCAAAGAGGACTGTGTTGCCGATGTGCTTACGGCGGTTGTTCCGGTCGTTGTCTCCGCCGGCAGAATCGTCACGCGAAGCTGTGCGGTGAATGCGCAGCCCGACGCATTGACAGTAAAGCGCTCATCGGTACAAGCCATCACTGCGGTAATCACGAGATCGGACTTCTCCGCGTCGAATTCCCATGTGAATACTTTGCGCGAGAGATAAATGCCTGCGCTTTCCACCGTTTTCTTAAGATACGGGTCCTCCACATGAATCCGGCGTGTTTCGCCGACATGCATCGGGGAATCATCCCATGTGACCTTCGGTGCATAGTCCACATAGATTTGCGTCACCGTTGTCGTGATTGTGGTCGTCAGTCCGGAAGTAACCGTTGTGGTCGGCTTTGCCGTGGTCGATGTGGTGACAGTTGTGGTCGGCTTTGCCGTGGTCGATGTGATAACCGTTGTGGTCGGTTGTGCCGTGGTTGATGTGGTGACCGTTGTGGTCGGTTTTGCCGTGGTTGATGTGGTGATGGTTGTGGTCGGTTTTGCCGTGGTCGATGTGGTAACCGTTGTGGTCGGCTTTGCCGTGGTCGATGTGGTAACCGTTGTGGTCGGATTTGCCGTGGTCGAGGTGGTGACAGTTGTGGTCGGCTTTGCCGTGGTTGATGTGGTAACCGTTGTGGTCGGTTTTGCTGTGGTCGATGTGGTAACCGTTGTGGTCGGCTTTGCCGTGGTTGATGTGGTAACCGTTGTCGTCAGGGATTCCTTTGGCAGTGCAGAAAATTTATATCCGTATTTCTTCGCATACGCCTGCGCAGTCGAATCCTCATAGCCGATGATCGTACCCTTGAAAGTTGCTTTTCCTGCTTTGTCATCATAGCCGTTGGTAATGGTATCCGGCGAATCCTTGATTTCACATGCCGGATTCAGGATCGTGATTTCTGTCAGCGCAGAAGAACCGATGCCGTCGAGCTTTGCAACACTCTGCGGCAGAGTAATTTTTGTGATTGCATCACAATCCATGAATGCATACGGATTGATGACCTGGACATCGTCCGGAACAGTCACTTCGCCGGATGCAGCCGAAGCGTCAATCAGCACACCGTTGACGGAAACAAGCGGATTCTTTGCCTGCTGTGCTGCAAGCCACGGTGTATCGCCGAATGCCGGCTCGGAAAAGTCCAGACAGCCCTCCGGAATATCGACCTTGGAAAGCGAGGTGCAGCCGGAGAATACAAGATTACCGAGCTTTGTCAGCGTGCTCGGGAGCTTGACCTCCGTCAGGGAGGTGCAGGATGCGAATGCTGCTTCATAGATCGCTGTGATGCCCTCCGGAATCGTGACTTTCTTGAGATTCTTGCAGCCCCAGAAGGTCTGCATACCGAATGATTTGACGGAATCCGGCAGCGTGACTTCCGTCAGCTTATCGCAATTTGCAAGCGCAAACTGTGCAAAGCCTTTTACGGGCTTGCCCTCGATCTCCGAGGGGATTACGAGCACGGCAGGCAGATCATCGGTATAGCCGACGATTATCACGCCGTCGTCTTCAACATCGTATTTCAGCCCCTGATAGACCTTGTATTCCGGTTCGATTGATTCATACGGAATCTTGTTTTGTGATGCATAGGACTCTGCATAGGAATCCGCATAGCATCTGAGTTTCAGCTTCACGCAGTCTTTGAACGCATCCTCACCGATCGGACCTGTGCCTTTCGGGAGCGTCAGCGTTGTCAGCGCTATGCAGTGATCGAATGCATGCGCACCGATTTCATTCAGCTTGACCGGAAGATTGATTTCCGCCAGTTCGGTGCATTCCTCAAATGCTTCGTCGCCGATCACGGTCACAGAATCCGGCAGAATCACCTTTTCCACAGATTCATTGAAGTAAAATGCCATAGCCGCAATCGTCGTAATACCGTCGGGAACAGTGACGGTTCCCTCACAGGCACCTCCGTCCACCAGAATCGTATTGACGGTTACGAGTTGTTTTGCCGCACGCTGTTCGCTCAGCCAGACCGTCCGCTCAAATGCGCCGGAACCGATCTCCGTCACAGTTTCCGGAATCTGAATCGTCGCCAGCTTTTCGCAGCGCGCAAATGCGTTCTTGCCGATTGCAGTCACGCCGTCCGGAATCGTGACCGCGGTGAGCGTTTCGTTTCCGAAAAACACCGAATCTCCGATTGCGGTGACAGGAAGCCCGTTGATTTTTTCGGGGATGATAAGCTGTGCAGCAGATTTTTTATACTTGGTGACGGTGACGCCCTTTCCGTCCGGATTGACCGTATAGTCAAAATCGGAAGGGTCGGCGGCTTCCGCTGCCGGTACTGCATCGAGGGGTTCATACGGGATGTTGTTCTCCTTTGCATAGGATTCCGCATAGGAGCCTGCATAGCTCTTGATTGTCACCTCATCGCTATGCCAAAACGCATCACCAGCGATTGTATTCAGATTCATCGGCAGTGTGATTTCCGACAAAGCACGGCAGGCTGCAAACGCACTCTTCCCGATTTCTTTCACGCCGTCCGGCAAGGTTACTTTTCGCAGTTTGTAGCAAGCCCAGAAGGCATATTCATCCACTTCGGTCAAAGCCGCCGGAAAATTGATCGTCGTCAGGGCATGACAGCTGTCAAACGAATGCCTGCCGATACTTGTCAAACTGTCCGGTAAGGTCACCTTCTGCAATCCGCCGCAATCTCCGAATGTATTATACTCAATCTTTGTCACGCCGTCCGGAACTGTGAATTCCGTCAGCTCAATACAGCCGCAAAATGCACCCTCACCGATGGATTCGAGGTGCTTCGGCAGCGTGATCTTTGACAGCATCATACAGCCGTTGAATACATTTTTGCCGATGCGCTCAACGCTGTCCGGAATGACAACCTCCTTCAACAGAGATTTCCCCTTGAATGCACTGTTTCTGATCTCGTCGACCGGCATCCCGTTGATCACGGAAGGGATAACAACTGTATCGCCGGTGCCGTTCCATGCTGTGATCTGGATTGCGTCACCGATCTGCGAGGTTTCAAATTCGGATACAGGATTTGCTGTATCCGCCGCACTTGCGGTGATTGCAGTGCGCAGCAGCAGCGGCATATTCTGCGGCAGGGAGCAGAATGAGAGCGATGCCGCCGCAAGGATGCTCAGAATCCGTTTTCGCGTGTGTTTCATAGTGACCTCCTTTATTTTTCGGCTTGGTTTCGGTGCTTCTAACGATCTTTATCTATTATAACTGATTATTCCGCAGGTGTCAAGCAAATTCAGCAAACATAGTCGATGAACACTGATTTTTGCCGTGGCAAAGCATATCGAAACAATCATATATACGTCAATTTTAATGTCTGTTCATCTAGCACAAGCAGAAACGCACGACATTATTTCCAAAATGTGTTATACTGATCCGCCTATTTTTTATTGCCCGAAGCAATTTGAAAATAAAAGAAATGTTATTTACGGTGGGCTTGCGCCCACCTATTTGTTTTGTCGTTTTCGGTTGCATCATTCTTTCTGTTTACATTTCGGTACAATACGCTTCTCGTGCTCGTCCCGATCTCGATGTATAATGGGCGGCGCAGGATTTTTAATTATATCTTGACAAGCATAATCAGATATGTTATCATAATGGTAATTATACATCCCGCCCAGTCACTCATTTGCTTCAACGAAACCGCCGTATGAATGGAGGTATTCCTATGAAACGCACACGAAAACGCATCATCTGCATTCTTGCCGCGGCTGCGGTGTCAGTCTGTTCGCTGCCGCAGAGCACGCCTTTGCTGCTGCGCCCTGCGGTCACGGCACACGCGGCGAACAAAACTTATTTTGATTTCGAGTATTCTGTCAGTCTTGACGGCAGCAGCTCCGCTTTAGCAAAGTATCACGGTTCTGATGAAATAGTGGAAATACCTGCTGCATTTGAGGGGCTTCCGGTAACAGCAATCACAATCTATGCATTCAAAGATTGTACACAACTAACCGACATTACGATTCCAAACAGCGTGACTCGTTTTGGCGATGAAGTATTTAGAGGATGCTCTGCACTGACAAAAGTCAATATACCGTCCGGAATATCCATTATCCCTTATGGTACATTCAGAGACTGCAAAAAGCTGACGCAAATTACCCTTCCAAAGGGTGTCACTGTACTTGATGATTTTGCATTTTATGGCTGTACTGCTCTTGAAAGAATTCAGATACCTGATCATGTGGAAAAAATAGGCAATTTCACATTCAAAGAATGCGAAGCGCTGAGTGAAGTGACGCTGCCTGACAGTACCGTTGAAATAGGTGAGTATGCTTTTTACGGTTGCAGTCAATTAAAAGAAATCATACTTCCGAAAAGCATTGAATATATTGAAGATACTGCTTTTGAAGATTGTCCGAATCTGACAATCAAGGGCTATACAGGCTCTTTTGCGGAATCCTATGCAAACGACCATGATATTCCGTTTGAATCTATGGGTGCAGCGCCGGAAACACCTGTCAATGACTGGGCTGAGAAAACCGTGATTTCCAAAAACACGGAAGAAGCAGAGCTGGTCGTGCGTGTCGGCGATATTGACGCCTGCAATGATGAAAATGCCGTTGCCGATCACGGCTATGATCCGTTTACCGCCAAAAGTCAGTATGCGCACGGTTATCCGTGGCTGAAGGACGAAACCGATC